>CAYVPB010000154.1:0-1627 GCA_964453565.1 uncultured Halomonas sp. | reverse complement strand
CGTCGACTTTTGCGACGATTCGGTGTTGTTCGGGTAGGGGTGGCAATGGAAATGGCGAGCTTGTGAAGTATTCTTTCGGTACTCGTTTTTGGCCGGCGGTTCCGGTCATGCGCGGGATTCCGGTCTCGATGAACTGTGGGCTTTTCAAGAACAGCAGGACGTAGTCGGCATTGACGAGGATCGGTCGCACGATGTGCAGTTCGGTGGTGCCGGCACCGATGCCGCCGGTCAGGTTGCGAAATACCGTTGATTTTCCGTTCTCGAAGCACGGTGTGATCTTGGCGAGCCCGACATCGCCTTCGGCGAAGTGGGTGTAGCCTTTCTTGATTTCGCTCCAGGGCCGGACTTCGTGTTGATGGGGAACGCCGAGTTCAGCGGAAATCATTGGCATTGGAACGAACGAAGCGTCGAGATTGTCGGCGGCTTCGTTTCTTGGGCTGATTACACCGACTTGTGCAATTTGTGACCAGGCCCATCCATCTGGAGCTGGATAGGCGATGTCCTGGGGGTCGAGTGGCGAAACTGCCTGTAATTTTCTGATTGCTCCGGACTTCACCAGCCGCGTTTTTTCCGTCGCGATCTGTTTCAGCAATTCCTCCGCCGGTTCATCCGCCGGATCCTGTTCCACCAGCTTGCCGCGGACGGCGAGGTCCAGCACAAATTTGCGCAGGCGTTCGATGGCGTCGGGGGCTTCGGCGACGCGGTCGTAGAGTTCGAGCAGCCTCTTTGCGTTCATCTGCTGCCCTCGTCTTCCGGTGGCACGATTCTATCCAGGGTTTCGATCAACAAAGGAATCTCATCCTGAACAACCTCCCAGACCAGCTCGAGGTCGACATCGAAGTAGTCGTGGATCAGGCGATGCCGCATACCGGTCACATCTTGCCAGGGAATTTCCGGTAATGCGTTGACCGTTTCCCTACTGACGCGCCCGGCGGCTTCTCCGAGCACTTCCAATGCGCGAATAACGGCGCTTTGGTGGAGATCGCTGTCGAGGAACTCAGTCTTGTTTATTCCGTGCGTGAATTTCTGCGCATCCTGCGCCGACAGGAGCATGTCGAGCAGCCATGACAGGTCGCGTTCGGGCAGGTCAGCCATAGATCGCCTGCGCATCTCGAAGAATGGAGCGCCGGCGAATGTAGTTTCGGCTGCGCTCGACGGCACCGCGAGAGATTACATCGACTGGCCGGTCCAGTAAATCGCTCAACTGGCTTTCGAGGTCGAGGTAATCCTCCGGCGTGCGGGGCTCGTCGTCGTTGAAGTCGACCAGGAAATCGACATCGCTGCGCCCCGGCTCGAAGTCCTCGCCGCGCGCGGCCGAACCGAATAGCTCGAGCCGCTTGACGCCGTAGCGGCGGCAGAGTTCGGAGATTTGGTCGCGGTGGGTTTCGATTTCTTTCAACATGATTCTTCTGCCTTGCGCCTGCGCTAATCCTATCGCAAACCAGTCCTGGAAGCGATGGGGGCGGTCAGGTGGCCTCCCATGGATTGATGACGGTCAGACCGGCCTGTTGAAAGGGGACGGTATCGCGGGTGGCGACGGCAAAGCCGTGGGCGTTGGCAATTGCGGCGATCTGGCCATCGGCCTGACCGATGGGGGTGCCACCGGCCTCGGCCAGGGCTGCGATCC
>CAYVPB010000153.1:0-1669 GCA_964453565.1 uncultured Halomonas sp. | reverse complement strand
CCTGATCGATCCAGGTTCGGTCATTGGCCAGCGCGCTCAGACGCTGTCGCTGGGACGTATCAAGGGTCGTCATGTCGATTTGGCAGAAGCCCCTGGCATCAGATGCCGAGAACCAGCCGAAGTCCATCGTCTATTCGAGTCAGCAGTGAATCCTTCAGTCGGCCGACACGCTCGGTCAGAAGCACCCGGTCCAGTGTAAGCAATTGCGAAACGTTGACGACCGAAGCCTTGTCAAGCCCGGAACTGCGTCTGGAAATCCGGACGTTGCCTGGTGCGTCGGCGAGTTTCAGGTTGGACGTCACGACAACGACGACAACGGTGGCAATCCGGCTGGCGTTGAAAGGGTTGGATTGAACGACCACCACCGGCCGCCGGAAACCGGGACCCGAACCAGTCGCTGCCGGCAGCGAAGCCCACCAGACTTCACCACGCTTCATCTTCGAGACTGGCGAGTTGGGCGCGCATCAGCGGCCCTTCAATCCCGGCAGGTTCAGATCGATACACACGATCCAGACATTGGGTGATCGCCTCGGAGCCGTGCTCGGTCAGGTATGCTTCCAGCGCTTCTGCCACCAGTTGGCTGCGCGCCATTCCACGCTCGCGAGCGTAGAGTTCAGCCGCGTCGAACAAGTCATCCGGCAGGGAGACGGCAACCTTCATGGCGTTACGGTATCACTACAGTCATACTTTGACAAGGTCTTTCTGCGATACTGCAACCACCACTTGATCGGAACGGCCCGTACCGGTATCAATGGCAGGCATGAATGACACAGGCGAATTCTATTCCGCCGCCCGGCGCAGCGGATAGGTCTCCAGGTTTCTCGCCCTGGCCTCCCGGGCCAGCGCCAGGCACACGGTTTCAAGCGCATGCAATCGGGCATAGCGTTTGGACTTGGCCGGGACCAGGGTCCACGGCGCGAATTCCGTATCGGTGTGCTCGAACATGTCCTCGGCAGCCTGGATGTAGTCATCCCAGCGTGAGCGGTTGCGCCAGTCCTCGTCGGTCATCTTCCAGGATTTCATCGGATCGGCCAGGCGCGCCTCGAACCGCCGCAGTTGCTCGTCCGGATCGATATGAAACCACAGCTTGACCACGATGACGCCGTCGTCGCTCAGGGCGCGCTCGAACTCGTTGATCTCGCGGTAGGCCTGGCCCCAGCGCTCCGGATCGGTCAGATCCTCGACGCGCTCGACCAGCACGCGGCCATACCACGACCGATCGAAAATCACCAGCTCTCCGGGAGAAGGCACCCGCGACCAGAAGCGGTAAAGATAGTGCTTCTCCTGCTCCCAGCGTTCCGGCGCGCCGATGCGGTAAACCTTGTAACCGCGCGGATCAAGGCGCTTGACGATTCGCCGAATCGCGCCGCCCTTGCCACCGGCGTCCATGCCTTCGAAATTGACGATCATGCGCCCGCCTTGACGAAGCACTCCCTGCTGCAGGCTGAGCAGATCGAACTGCCAGTCCTTGAGCTCCTGATGGTAGCGATCTTTGGCAATGTTGAGATCCAGGTCCAGTTCATTCAGACGACTCATCGCGTGCACCACAAAAAAACCGGAACACAGGTTAACCCGGATATTGCATAACGCCGGATGCAAAAGCCCGAAGAGTAGTCCCATCTGTTGCATAAATTTGCGGCGAGAGACCGTTGCACTGCCCGGTATAGCA
>CAYVPB010000152.1:0-1826 GCA_964453565.1 uncultured Halomonas sp. | reverse complement strand
ACTCTTTTAAAGCGGGGCCTTGCACTTGCAGTCGGCCGTTGGAAATTGTGGGCATTTTGACGGATCGAGCGTTTCGACAACGAGTTTAGAGAAAGACCATGAACAGGACTTTCCAGCCGTTGTCCGGAGGCGCAATGCGAGACCGAACGAAACCAACGACTTCAGAACCATCGCAAACGCAGGGTCGCCTCGGCGATCCGCTGGCCCGGGAAACGCTGCGCGCTGCTGTGGCGCTGCGCTCGAAAGTCGCGCTCACCGCAATTGCGCTCGTTCTTGTGCTGTCATGGGCGAGTGTCTTCCTGGCCGGCGGGAGCGGTGTTCTGGTACCGCACCTGTACTATGTGCCGATACTGCTGGCGGCGATCCGCTTTGGTCCACCGGCCGCCTTGCTGGTCAGCATTGTCGCGGCCTTGCTGGCGGGGCCTCTGACTTACGACGATGTCGCGGCGCTGAGCGCGCAGGAACCGGCCAAATGGCTGACTCGTGCGGTTTTCTTCATCGGAATCGGGCAGTTGATGGCCTGGCTTGTCGGTCCTTCACTGCATAACATCAGCGCCGAGGTGCGTGAAATTGCGATGCGCTTCGAGATCAGGAGGGCGTTGGCCGATGCTCAGTTCGAATTGCATTATCAGCCGGTATATTCGGTGCAAAACCGGCAACATGAGGGGGTCGAGGCGCTGATTCGCTGGCATCATCCTGAACGCGGCATGGTTTTACCGGCCGAATTCATTCCGGTTGCCGAGGGGTCGGACCTGATTCACGAGATCAGCGATTTCGTCATCGACGAGGCATGCCGACAGTGCGCAGAGTGGCGCGAGTGGGCATTGGCGCATCATCGGGAACCATGGTATGTGGCGATCAACCTGTCCGCACATGACCTGGATCGTTCCGAGCTGATCAGAAAAGTGCAACAGGCGCTGGATCGGTATTCGCTGCCGCCGGAACTGCTGCACCTGGAGCTCACTGAAAGTCTGCTGGCAATCGATGGCGCGGAACTGCAGTTGCTGCGTCTGAAACGAATGGGCCTGCGGATTGCGCTGGATGACTTCGGCACCGGCTATTCCTCATTGTCGTATCTCAGCCGTTTTCCACTCGATCGGCTGAAGATCGACCGTAGTCTGGTATCGCAGCTTGACGGCAAGACCGTGGCCAGCGAAAAGCTCGCGCACGGGATGGTGCTGCTGGCACGATCCATCGGGACCACCACAACCGCCGAGGGGGTTGAAAAAGCCGATCAGTTCAGAACCTGCGAATCGCTGGAATTCGATTGCGTGCAGGGCTACTTTTTCTCCAGACCGGTTACCGCCGAACACATTCCAGTGCTGATGCTGATGACCCATCCGGCAAAGCACGACAGGAAATCCAGCAGTTGCACAGACCGTCGCCGCTAGTGATCTCGCCAGAGAAACCATGCTGGTCAGATCCATGATTTAACATAATATACATTATACGAACTTAAGGATAGCCCACTTCTTCAGCGCTTCCCCGAACCATTCTTGCGCAAACTCCGACCGGCTCAGTACCCCCGGCAAGCCTTTACTTGATAGCCTTTAAAACCGAAAGGACTGCCGTGTTGCAAAGTCCCTCATGGGAAAACTGACCGGATTCGATTTACTTGGCAAGGCAATCGCGGTCAAGAGTGTCGAAAACTTTCGTATGCTTCGAAAAAAGGGCATCACGATTCGCAAGACAGCCGACGTGATCATTGCCACGTTCTGCATGGAACACCGCCTACCCTTGCTGTTCTCCGACAAGGATTTCAAAGCCTTTTCTGATTACGTAGCTGATTCAGCCATTAGCCCCGCGATCGCGAATTGCAATCACGA
>CAYVPB010000151.1:0-2038 GCA_964453565.1 uncultured Halomonas sp. | reverse complement strand
CGACCACCTTCCTTCAGTGTTGCCAGTTTCATCGATTCCGACCTCCTGTTTTAATATTCAATAATGGGACATGAGGATACCGCCCCGCGCTTGCAACCGCCAGACCAGAACCCGATCACATAGATGACTCAGCCACGACAGAACAAAAAGCCAGGACAAAAAGACGGGAACCGCAGATTACACGGATTACGAAGATTTTCATCTCGGATCCAATAATCTGCGCAATCTGCGGTTCATGTTTTGAGATGACCGTTACTTGTACGCTATCAGGAAACCTTTGCGAAATGCCCCACCCCATCGACTGGCACGAAATCGGTTAGCCTTCTCCATAATTCCCTGCCAGGCTGTTTGCCATGTCTTCCTCGCCGCACTCCGCATCCGGCCGCCCACTGGCCCTGGTCACTGGCGCTTCTGCCGGCATCGGAGCCGAGTTTGCCCGTCAGCTCGCGGCAAAAGGCTACGACCTTGTGCTGACGGCTCGCCGGCGCGAGCGTCTGGAGCAGCTCGGCGAACAGTTGCAACAACAGCACGACTGCAGATGTCACGTCGTGATCGCAGATCTGGCCGATCCGGCGGCGCCGGAGGCGATCTGCCGCGAAATCGACAATGCCGGGATGAAGGTCGAACTGCTGGTCAACAACGCCGGCTACGCCGTCGCCGGGGTGTATCACGTGACCGACTGGAAATCGCAGCAGCAGTTCCTGCAGGTCATGATTATCGCGGTTGCAGAGTTGACCCACCGGCTGCTGCCGGGCATGCGCGCGCACGGCCGCGGCGGGGTGATCAACGTCGCCTCGCTCGCGGGGATCGTGCCCGGCGCTCCCGGCCATACCCTGTACGGCGCGGTCAAGGCCTGGATGATCAGCTTTACCGAAGCGCTGGCGCTGGAAAACGAAGGCGCCGGACTGCGCTTTCAGGCGCTTTGCCCCGGTTTCACCTATTCTGAATTCCACGATGTGGTCGGCACACGCGAACTGGTTTCCAGAATGCCACGCTTCATGTGGATGGATGCCGAGCGCGTGGTACGAATCAGCATCGAGCACTTCAGTGGCCGCGGCGGCCCGGTCATGCTCTTGCCCGGCGCCTGGAACCATTTCGTCGCAATGCTCTCGCGTAAGCTGCCATATCGCTTGGCATTCAGACTGATCAAGCGCCAGAGCCGCCAGTTCCGGCGCAGCACCGGGGACGGGGACTGAAACAGCACCCTCAGCCCTTCCAGCTATCGACGTATTCCTTCCACTCGATTGCACCGGCCTGATCGGTAACCTCCAGCGCATCGCGGGTGTCGATCATCACCGCGACTTCATCGGTAGCATTCGATTTCGGCTTGAATGCGTTCTGCAATGCCTTGGGATGCGGGCCGTGGGTAAAACCGCACGGGTGCAGGGTCATCATGCCGGGGTGGATGTTGTCACGCGAGAAGAAATTCCCGGCATGGTAGAAAATCAACTCATCATAGTCGTCGTTATTATGGAAAAATGGCACCTTGAGCGCGGCCGGATCGCTCTCGAATGGCCGCGGCACGAAAGTGCAGACGACAAAGCGGTCGGCGACGAAGGTAGTATGCGCCGATGGCGGCAGGTGATAACGGTGGCTCATAAGCGGCCGGATGTCACGCCAGTTGATTTTGACCGGCATCAGGTCACCATGCCAGCCGACCGCGTCCAGGGGATTGAAAGGATAGGTGATGGTCGTCAGTTGACCTCTGCGCTTGACCACCACCTGCCATTCGTCCTCACTCTGCTGGGCCCGGAACGCCTCATCGATCTGAGGAGTGTCCAGCATCGCCGGGTCGAAGATCGCGTGCGACCCGACCAGACCTTTTTCCGGCAGCATGTAGCTTGAATTGGTCGCCTCGATCAGCAGTGCCTGGATCGGTGTATCGCTGGCCAGCCGCCACACCGTACCGCGCGGCAGCATGATGTAATCGCCTTCGCTCAAGATCATGCGGCCGTAATCACAGAACAGCTCGCCGTGGCCTGAATGAATGAACACAAGCTCATCGCCGTCGGAATTGCGCGCGAGATGGTTCATGCTG
>CAYVPB010000150.1:0-2103 GCA_964453565.1 uncultured Halomonas sp. | reverse complement strand
TAAATTTGCGGCGAGAGACCGTTGCACTGCCCGGTATAGCAGCGTT
This sequence comes from uncultured Halomonas sp., assembly GCA_964453565.1. Classification (GTDB taxonomy): domain Bacteria; phylum Pseudomonadota; class Gammaproteobacteria; order Xanthomonadales; family Wenzhouxiangellaceae. The sequence continues at coordinate 2,057 of CAYVPB010000150.1, read as the reverse complement.
TCCGGGGCTGGCGCGGAGCGGCGTGCAACGCGCTGGAATCACCCGCAGCCGGACTCGAACATTGTTGCAGCGGGGGATGCTCCAAGCCATCTACTAACATGAACCGGCACTGGAATTACGGCGGGTGATCGCGGGCCAGGGCCTAAGCCAGTCGGAGCTGGCCAGATGAACGAGCCCCGGCGCACCTGATGAATTGGTCACACCGGCTTGCGCGTCTTCTCCAGGGTCTGCGCCAGCCCGGCCACGACCGCGCCGATATCCGATAGTTCGGCCGGCAGGATCATGGTGTTGTTCTCGCGCGCCAGCTTGCCGAACTGCTCGACATACTGCTCGGCAATTCGCAGACTGACGGCATCCGATCCACCCGGCTGATTGATCGCCTGGGCGATTCGCTCGATTCCCGAGGCGGTCGCCTCGGCGATCAGGCGGATTTCCTCCGAGCGCCCCTTGGCCGCGTTGATCTGCTGCTGCATATGGCCTTCGGAAACATTGATCATTTCCTGGCGCTGGCCTTCCGAAACATTGATCTTGGCTTCGCGCGCGCCCTCGGATTCCGCCACCACGGCCCGGCGCTCGCGCTCGGCCCGCATCTGCTTTTCCAGCGCATCCTTGATTGATTCCGGCAGGCGAATGTCGGCGACCTCGTAGCGCAACACCTTCACTCCCCACGGCTCGGAGGCCTCGGTCAGCACATCGACCACGCGTTCATTGATCACCGCACGCTCTTCGAACGACTTGTCCAGTTCAATCTTGCCCACCACCGAACGCAGAGTGGTCTGGGCAAGCTGGATCGCACCATACCGATAATCCTCGATGCCGTAGGAAGCCAGCTTGGGATCGATAACCTGCATGTAGATCACGCCATCGACATGAATCTGGATGTTGTCCTTGGTCACGCAGGCCTGCTGCGGCACATCAATCGCCTGTTCCTTCATCGTGTGCTTGTAGGCCACCTTGTCGATAAATGGAATCATCAAGTGAAAGCCGGCATCGAGCACGCTGTGAAAACGCCCGAGCCGCTCGACTACATATGCCGAACGCTGCGGCACGATCTGCGCGGTCTTGACAACCGCGACGATGACGATCAACAGGACCAGCAGCGAAAGGATGGTGCCGAATTCAGGTTCCATGTCGTTCTCCGATTTGGATTGGTATTTGCTCAGTTCAGGAACTTTGCCGCGTATCGGCCTTCGGCCGGTTCGAACTGACCTGCAATGTAATTCCGTGATGACCCACTACCCAGGCGGTATCGCCTGGCTTGAGATCATCTTGATCACATTCGGCTTTCCATTCGACACCACTCAGGCGCACCTTGCCTATTCCCTGCCGGAAAGCCGCCACGACAGTCACGCGTTCGCCGCGGGAAGCCAGCACGTCGCGATCGCCATCCCAGCGCTGACTGACATTGCCGCGGAACCAGACCTTGACCTTTTCACGAGCAAGCAGCAGCGTGCCGATGCTGAACACCGAAAACATCAGAATCTGCTCGGCCGGCGACGAAATCAGCCCCAGCCAGGTGGCCAGCCCCACAAGCAGCGCACCCACGCCAAAAAAGATTGCCACCAGACCGGTCGCGAAGAATTCCGAGAGCACCAGCAATGCCCCGAGAATCAGCCAGAACCAGGGTGAAGAAAGCATTCGCAACCCTCCTATCAAAAAATACCTGCTCATTTACCAAAGCTGACCCGGACCCCGCCACGGCTAGTGGCAATGCTGCCCGATAACAAACCCGGAATCAAGGCATCACACGCCCAACGGGCACTGCCGCCGGCACGACAGCCTTCGCGAGACGGCTTCGGGCGATTATAGCGTGTGCGGATCGCATTGGCACCTCAATCAAAAATGTTTCCTCCCTGCTTCACGAAGGCCTGGACCGGATGGCAAGTCACCCGTGGCATTGCCATTCAGAAGGCAGGAAAACCACTACCAAAGGCGCATGCGCTGACAACGTACAGACGCCACTCTGTAAACCCATCAGTTGCATAAATTTCCGAGTGCGAGACCCCGGAGAGTAGTGTTTCCGGGGCGTGCGCGGATATTTTCCAACCGGAACATAG
>CAYVPB010000149.1:0-2166 GCA_964453565.1 uncultured Halomonas sp. | reverse complement strand
GTCGCGCTCCCCTGGCGTAACAATACCGGAGGCCTTGATGAAACTGACACTGCCACAAGTCACCGTCACGGGGACCGTCGAAGACATGGGTGTCCAGTACGGAAGACAGTGCCGGGACCTGATCCACGCTTTCGTTGCGGCGAGAGAAAACGCGGTCGATGGCTATTTGCGCGATGCTGGCTGCACAGGAACGGCCGGGCTTATCGAAGCCGGGGCCGCGTGTCTGGAGCAGGTTCGGTCCTTCGATCAAAGGGGCTACGCGGAGCACCATTGCATTGCGGAAGGCGCGGATATCGACGCAGTCCGGCTGTTCACCGCCGCCAACATGACGGACATTCGCGACATACTTGCCTTGCCGGGCGATCCCCCTGCGCTTGAGGATGAGGGCTGCACGGCAGCGCTTGTGCCACCAGGCATAACGAAAAACGGCAACAGTCTGCAGGGTCAGACCTGGGATCTGAACGGACCGGACGTGGAATATGTCATTGCCCTGCACCATATCCCAGATGACGGTCCGGAGACCTGGACGGTCACCTGCGCAGGATGCCAGAGCCTCATGGGGATGAACGAACATGGCGTGACGGTGGGCACCACAAACCTCAAGACAAAGGGGGCGCGTGTCGGCGTGCCCTACCTCTCGGTGCTGCACCTGTCACTGCGCCAGACATCCCTTCAGGCTGCCAGCGCGATCGTCGCAAAAGCGCCCGTCGTCGGGGGACATTCCTATTGGATTGGTGACAGGGATCAGGGCGTTGAATGGGAACGGACCCCGACGACCGCCTATTCCCGTAGCACGGCAGATGGTGCCTTCGTGCGCTCAAACCATTGTCTGAATGCGGACAGTCAGCGGTTGGAAACGGCGCTGTCAGAGAGCACGCACCATCGTTATGAGCGCATGCTGGCTCTGCTGAATGGATCGGATCAACACACGGTCGAAAGCCTGTCGGGATTGTTTGCAGATCGAGGCGACGGCCGTCTGAGCATCAATCGGTTTGCCGAAGATGACTCTGGAGCGACCACCAACGCCGTCGTGGCGTTTGATCCGGCCAACCTCACTTTTATCGCCTGCCGAGGGCCTGCAGACCAAGGTGAATGGACGCGCCTTGGCTTTGAGTTGCGATGAGCCGCCGGTCGCGGCAGCCAGAAAATTGATCCTTTACTGCCGACCGATCCCGAACTCAGTGGCGGCTTAATGGCGCCAGGGCGGGGGCGCTTTGAGATAACCTGTACTTCGGGGCTTTCACATTCGGCAGTTCAGACCGCTCGGGCGGCCGAAGCACGGTGCCGAAGCGTCTGGAAGAGAGCTCAGGGAGTCACAATCCGGCTTCATGGAAAGCTCGGAAAAGCAAGAGCGGATTCATGGCGCTGGCCCGATTGTTGTGACTCGCATCAGGAATGGTTCGGTCTGCTCGCACACGCGCCCTCAGTGCCAATTATAACATTTTCCGGAAAGCAGTCTGGGTCGTTAAACGCATCGAGCCCCATCCTCCTCATCGAGATCATGCAGGGCGTTCGCTTGAGCCTACAAAGACGTTACGATATTACATTGCGTGATCGCCATGCCCGTCGTAATTTGACGGCTCCTGAAAAGAACAAGAGGTGAAACCCAATGTCGCTGCAGCCCACCAATCCTGAAAACCGACTTCCGGTTACCGTCCTCTCAGGCTTCTTGGGGGCCGGCAAGACGACCCTGCTCAACCGCGTGTTGAACAACCGCGATGGCCGGCGTGTGGCCGTCATCGTGAATGACATGTCAGAGGTCAATATCGATGCCGACCTCGTGCGCTCCGGCGCCGAACTCAGCAGGACCGATGAAACCCTGGTCGAAATGTCGAATGGCTGCATTTGCTGCACACTGCGCGATGACCTGCTGGCGGAAGTGCGCCGGCTCGCGGAAGAAGGCCGCTTCGACTATCTGCTGATCGAGTCCACCGGCATCTCCGAGCCGCTGCCTGTCGCTGCGACCTTCGATTTTCGGGATGAAAACGGTGTCAGCCTCGCCGATGTCGCGCGCATCGATACCATGGTGACCGTCGTGGACGCGGTGAACCTGCTCAAGGATTATTCCAGCCACGACTTCCTGCACCATCGCGGCGAAGTCATGGGCGAGGGCGACAACCGCACACTGGTTCACTTGCTCACCGACCAGATCGAGTTCGCCGATAT
>CAYVPB010000148.1:0-2195 GCA_964453565.1 uncultured Halomonas sp. | reverse complement strand
GTGCCGGCCTGTCACGCCGGAGGTCGCGGGTTCGAGCCCCGTCACTCGCGCCATTTCTCCTGTCTTTTCAAGCCGCCAACCCCTTGAAATCATTGAGTTGTCAGGGTTTTGTCGATTTCCTGGTGCGCCAAAATCGGGGAAATTGTCCCACAGAATGTCCACAAATTGTCCCACAACACGGTGTCGTTCGTGACGACAAGGCAGGCGGCTTGCAAGGGAGCCGCCGATGACCGCGAAAGGGCACACAGACAGATATCTGAAGAAGCGCGGCCGCGTGTACTGGTACAGGCGCCGGGTTCCAAACGCCTATGCCGGCCTCGACACACGCATCTGGGTCGAGGAATCCCTTCGCACGCAGTCCCTGGAGACCGCTCGGCTTCGGCGCGACCTCAAGGCCGAGGCCGACGAAGCCTTTTGGCGCGCCTTGCTGCTGAACGTCGTCGATCCCAATGGACAGGCTGAGGGTGTCAGGGCGGCGACGACGGCCCGTTATGAGGCGGCCCGGGCGCGGGCCCTCGAAGCAGGCTTCGTCTATCGTCCCGCCGAGCAACTCGCCGAACAGGAAAGCGCTGCAGCACTGCTCGAGCGCCTCCTCGCTGCGCATGTGACCCGCCCCGATGGTGAGGATGGAATGGTGCCAAGAAAGGCCGAGGCTGTGCTGGGCGGGGCAAAGGAACCGGTGGTCCGGGTGTCGGACGCGTTCAAGGTGTACGTCGACGAGATCGGCGTGCCCGACCTGCTCTACAAGTCCGATCACCAGCGCTATACGTGGCGGAAGGTGAAGCGGACCTCGGTCCAGTATTTCATCGACCAGTTGGGCGACATGCCGATCCGCGACATCACGCGCGATGACGCGCTCAGCTATCATCGCTGGTGGCTGGCGCGCATGGTGCCGGGTGGCAATGGAAAGAACAAACCCTTCACAGCCAACACCGTCAACCGGCACATCGGAAACATGCGCACCATGTATGAGCGTTATTTCAAGCATGTTGGCGAGGATGACCGGCCCAATCCGTTCCGCGGTCTATACATCAAGCAGAAGACGGAAACCGAAGTGCCGCCCTATTCGAATCGCTGGGTTCGGACAAATGTGCTGGCACCAGGCGCTCTGAAGGGGCTGCGCCCTGACCTTCAACTGATCACGCTGATGCTCATCGAGACCGGTTGCCGCCCCAGCGAGATCATCAACCTGCAGCCCGGGGACATCCACCTTGATGGCGAGGTGCCCTACATCTCCATTCGCGCGCGGGCCTCCGGTGCGAAGCGGCGTGAGGTCAAGACCGATACTTCAGAGCGTGACATTCCCCTGGTCGGCGTTTCCCTCGAGGCGGCGCGCCGTTCGCCGGCCGCCTTTCCCCATTATTATGATCGTAATGAACTGGTTTCGGCCAATCTCATGAAGGCGTTTCGCAATCGCGGCCTGCTCGAATCGGATGCCCACAGGATGTATTCCTTCCGTCACTCTTTCGAAAAGCGCATGCAGGAAGCCAATATCGACTACCAGCTGCGCTGCGCCCTGATGGGGCACAAGAACACGCGCCCGAAATATGGCGATGGCGGTGAACTCGCTTACCGGCGCGCCGAACTCATGAAGATCGTGCATCCCTTCGACGAGGGGTTGTTCGGACAGTTCGATCAGGCCCATGACGGCTGGTGGCGCTCGGGCGCAGGCACGCCGTGAGCAGGTCTGAGCGTTTTCTGCGGGCCTTGTATTCCTCGTCGAGGCGCAGGAGGATCGGCCAGTAGGCCTCGCCGCAATCGCGAACAAGGCAGGCGGCCAGGTGGCGCGCGAACATGAGTTCGTCGTCTGATAGGATGCGGTCGGCGTGGGATGCAGCAGCCCGCCGGATGTCTGACTGTCCGGTGTCGGTCATGGCGGTTTTCGCCGATCTCCGAGCACGTCGATAAGCGCCTTATGGTCCTACGGGCGCCGTGCGCCTGGCAAACGCTTTCGCGCGCGGCGCGACTGTTCACAGCTTGCAGCACGCATTGGACGCTCAGTTGGCGGTGATGCCGATCGTTTGGGACAGTTTCTGATGGGCTTTTCGCAGGATTTCGATCAGTTGCAGCAGAACCTGGTCGTCGGCGGTCTCCCAATCGGGCAGAGCAACGACGACCTGGCCCAGATGCTCGAGACGTTCGAGGTCGTCGCGCACGATGCGTACAAGCAGATCACGGGGCACGGCCACCATGCC
>CAYVPB010000147.1:0-2278 GCA_964453565.1 uncultured Halomonas sp. | reverse complement strand
ATGCGCCCGACCGACGCTCTACCAAGTTCCACAACGACCCGCTCGGCAACGCTGTCGTCGACCAGCCGGTACAGCGACGCGCGGCCGTCGGGCTGACCGGAGGCTGGTCGACCCACATGCAATACGTTTTCCAGACGCTCGAGCTCGATGGTGCCGTCTACCGAAAGATCGGGGCGCGCGCCCGGGGGCAGCTCGCCAGTCAATTCAACGTCCACCTGGACTGTGCCGTTCTGCACCGCGGGGTCGATCCTGATGACGCTGCCCGAGACGATACCGTTGCGCGTATCGACGCGAACCTGCTGCCCAAGCTGGATCTCGCGCGCCTGGGTTTCGGCCACGCGCAGTTCGGCGATCAGTTCCTCCGGCTGGGCGACGCGCGCCACGTTGGCGCCAAGCTGGACCTGCTGGCCGGGCTCGACCGCGATCTCCTGCAACACGCCGGCCATACCGGCCCGGATGCCGAGATCGCGAACCTGCTGTTCGCGGCGTTCGATCAGCCGCGCGGCCTGCTCCACGCGTGCATCCTGGGCGGCCAACTGGGCTTGGTGAGACGCGCGAAGTCGAAGTACGCGCTGCTGCTCGAAACCCACCCGCACTTCCAACTGGTTTGCACGCAATTCGGATTGCTGGTACTGGATGCTTGAGACAATGCCCTTTTCGGAAAGCACCTTCTCGGCGTCGGCCAGCAGGCGTGCCGACTCGGCGTCGGACTCAAGCGCTGCGAGGCCCGACTGCGCCTCCAGCAGCGCCCGGTCGAGTTCGGCGGCCAGCGAATCGCGGTCGGCTGTTACGGTCTCTGCCGCCCAGCGGGCCTCTTCGAGCTGCTGGGCCAGTTCGGGATTCGACATTTCGACAAGCACCGTATCGGGCTCGACGTACACGCCGGGCTTGGCCACGATGCGCTCCACGCGCCCGCCGCTTGCCGCCGGAATCCAGCGAATCACCTTGGGCACCAGGCTGCCGGGGCCGCGCACCTCGCGCGTAAAATCGCCGCGCTCGACCGTGCCGACCCAGGCCGAAGCGCCGGGCACCTTGGGCAAAGCCGGATCGAGGGTGGCCACGAACCCTGCCAGCGCGGTGATGCCGACAATGGCGGCAGCAATGATTCCGATCTGACGGCGCTTGCGGCGGGTCCTGAGTTCAGGGCGAACAATATCCATGCCGGCTTTAATGCAATCTTCGTGCCGAAATCTCAAGGCACTGTTTTTTCGAACTTTTATTCTGAGATGTATAAATTTCAGCGTGAGGGTTCATCGCGAAATCGGGACGTGCAATCTCACATCCGGGATTGTCGTCCCGACGATGCCGGCCTGCGAAAATCGGATCAAGCGGCCTGTCGGGCCATCCCCCGGTTCACGCGGCGCAGTCCCGCCAGCGTCGTTTCAAGTGCAGCGGGCGTTTTTGTCGCAGGGGCGCCGCGCAGATGTTCAAGCAATTGATCGCGCACCAGAACAGGGACCGGGGATTGAGTTCCGTTTTCCACCGCAACTTCGGGATGGGACAGGCAGATCAACGCGCGTGGCTGCACGGAAATGCTGTGCTGCAATAGCCAGCGCTGCAGCGCCTGGGTCTGGTCGTGAACCTGGGGAATCGGGTTTTCCAGTGCGTTCCAGTTGGGTCGATTGCCACAGCCGGCGCGTCGCGCCAATGGCCAGTGGCGTTGCTCCGGACGGACATATACGTATCCGGGCGTGTTCTTGACCTCGATGATCCACAGGCCAGTCGGGCCGAAGACGACGAAGTCCAGTTCACGCCAGCCATTCGGCAGCGTCGGGTCGGGTATCTTGACTCGATTGAGCAAGCTGAAATCATCAGGCAGCAGCTTCAATCGCTGCAGCACCGCAACTTCGCCCTCCACCCCTGCCAGCGCGCCGAAATCCACCGAACTTCCCGCCGGCAAGGCCAGGAAGAATACAACTCCGGTGCCGATCGCCGCGACCAGAAGGCCGAGCGGCGCGCTCAGCATGAATGAACCCGCGGCAAGCGCCCCGAACAGGGGAACGGCCAGCATCAGGCGGCGCCGGCGGGCCCGGCCCGCCATTGCCAGATCGTGGCGATGCCGCTCCAGCACCGGGTATTCACAGATCAATCGACAGTCGGCCATGGCCATCATTGTCGCACTTTCAGACACTGGATCGCGTTGCGGCTGGTGCTATCGGAAATCTGTCTTCGTCGGATCATTTTTCACTGGCGATGCGCCCACCAAGCCGAAACGCATAGCCCGACACGCCCAGCATCAGCAGCCCGGTGACAATCAGCGCAATCGGCCAGCTCAGCA
>CAYVPB010000146.1:0-2337 GCA_964453565.1 uncultured Halomonas sp. | reverse complement strand
CGCCGACCGGTTCTTCGGCCAGCATCGGAATGACGGCCATGCGCGAGGAAAGTTCGCTTCGAACCTTTTCCAGTGGCTGTTGTTCAGCCCCGGCGCGCTTTCTCAGCAGCGGATCACGGCTTTGGGCGGCGCACAGGCTGGCGTTGACCACCCAGGCATAGGGCTCGATGCCGGCGCGGCGAAGGTCGCCCTGCAATCGCTCGGCCTCGAGGACCGGCGTGGTCTCGGGCAGGGTCACGATCAACATCCGGGTCAACTCCGGGTCCTGCAATCGCATCATCGGGGTAATCGCGCGGGGGCTGTTATCGCCCATCTGGCGGATCACGTCGCGATGATAGGCGCCGGTAGCATCGAGCAGCAGCAATGTGTGACCAGTCGGCGCGGTATCCACCACCACGAACCGGTGGCTGGCTTCCCGGATGACGCTGGAGAATGCCTGGAACACCGCGATCTCCTCGGTGCACGGGGACCGCAGGTCCTCTTCGAGCATGGCCCGGCCCTGGGCATCCAGATCCTTGCCGCGCGTGGCCATGACGCGCTCGCGATAGCGCGACGTAGCCTCGACCGGGTCGATCCGGGTGACTTTCAGCGATTCGACTTCCTCGGCCAGCGTCTGTTCCAGATGGGCGGCCGGATCGGTGGTCGTCAGATGGACCTCATGGCCGCGGCGGGCAAGATCGACCGCGGTTGCTGCGGCTACCGTAGTCTTGCCCACGCCGCCCTTGCCCATGACCATGATCAGGCCCTTGCCCGGGGCGGCCAGCTCATCGGTGAGGTCTTTCAGGGCCGGCAGCTTCCAGTGAATCGAAGTGCGCGCTTCGGCATCCGGCGCGGCGGCGACAGCGTCTTCCGGGTGCATCAATGCACGTAGCGCCTCGACACCGACCAGGTTGGTCGGCAACAGCATGAACTGATGACGCGGCAGCGCTTTCAGCCGTTCATCCATGCCTTCCAGCGCCGCGCGATCGCGCTCGGCGAGCGCCTCGGCCAGCGGATCAGCGGAGGTGACTTCCGGCATCAAGCCGTTGACCGCCAGGTGCTGATTGGCCACGCCGAGTTTGGCCAGCTCGCTTGACGTGCGGGCGGCCTCGGCCAGCGCCGATTGCTGCGCACGCGCCACCAGAATGATCCGGGTGAGCTCGGCCCGGGACAGGTCGCGCACCGCGGCGGCATAGCGGTCACGCTGCTTTTCCAGACCTGCCAGCGGGCCCAGGCACGACGCATCGCCCTGGCCGGTCTCGAGAAAATCTCTCCAGGCGCCCGGCAGTTGCAAAAGCCTGAGGGTATGGCCCGTGGGCGCGGTATCGAACACGACATGGTCATACTGCTGAGCCAGTTCAGGATCGGTCAGCAGGCGCGTGAATTCATCGAATGCCGCAATTTCAGTCGTGCAGGCCCCGGAAAGCTGCTCGGTGATGCCGGCCAGCGCCTTTTCCGGCATGGTGCCGCGGATCGGGCCGATGATCCGCTCGCGGTATTCTTCGGCGGCGGCTTCCGGGTCGATTTCCAGCGCATCCAGGCTGGAAAACGGCTCCAGTGCGGTCGTCCGGTTGCCGATGGGCTGGCCGAAGACCTGACCCAGGTTCGAAGCCGGGTCGGTACTGACCAGCAGCACGCGTTTGCCCTGATCGGTGAGTTCGACTGCCATGGCGCAGGCCAGTGAGGTTTTGCCCACGCCGCCCTTGCCGGTAAAGAATACGAATTTTGGAAGCTCGTTGAGCATGTCACTTCCCCTTGCTGGCGCCACAACAGGCTTGTTCCGAAACAACCGGACTTGTTTCCGGTTTGGGCTCGGGCGTATCGTAGGGAATCAGTTTTTCGGCCAGACCCATTATGTTCTTTGCCGAAGCGTCCTTGACCATGCGACCAATCGATACGGCCTCTCGCATCTGATCATCACTCAGCCCGAGTTTGCGCGAGACCTTGACGTGATATTTCAGACAGGGCTCGCAACTTGCGCCGATGGACGCGCCGATGGCAATCAACTCGCGGACCTGTTCGGTAATATTCTGCAACGGCTCCTTGACGTCGGTCCATGCGGCCAATTCCTGGCGTGACGGATAGCGGGCCCGGGAGACCAGCGTGCCATCGACAACCAGGGCGGGAAGATCATCACCGCCGGTGGCCTGCATCAGCTCGTTGATCGCTTCAGCTGCGGTGAACTCGGCCGGTTCCTGGCTGAGGCTGATGCGACGTACCGATATGCCCTGTCGTTTCAGCCAATCCAGATCAGCGGCAAAATCCACCAGCCGCTGATCGATTTCAGTGCCGCAAATGCCGGTGGAACAGCACATCGGCGGGTCATAAACGGTAAGCGTAGTCATCACAGTTGTCTCC
>CAYVPB010000145.1:0-2363 GCA_964453565.1 uncultured Halomonas sp. | reverse complement strand
GTTCCGGGCGCGCGCGGGCATGAAGCAGGCCTTGAAAGACAGCCGCATCAAGGAAAACGGCTTTCTGGCCAGGATCGACACGCCGACCAATTTCATTTAGTATATTTCCGGGGACAGTATCCTTAACTCTCGGGGTTTTCGGGACAGAAAAAGGCTACGAGTTAAGTATACTGTCCCCCGAAAAACTGCGAATTGCTCACCCACTACAACGAGATGCTCGCCCCGGCGATGGACTGAACCATGCTGCCGCGGGGCGGAGGAATGGGTATCATGTGACCTCCATCACGCTGCCGCTCGCAGGCCCGGCGCGAGAAGTCCATGAAAACCGGGAGCGACTGCTGGTCGCCACTCAATTGTGGCGACAGGCCATCCGAATGAGTTGTGTTTTCGAAGCAGAATGCTGCAATGCGAGCCGCTGCACCGCGTTTTGGAGCCCAAGAATGGATACCTCTGCTCACTTACCAGGACATGCATGAGGCTATGGAAAGCACCGATACAGTGCTGCATGCCACGCTGTTCGGCACCTTCAGGCTCAGCTTGCCCGACGGCAATGAGCTGGAGATCATCGGCAAGCGGGCGCGGGCACTGCTGGCGATCCTGTGCCTGACGCCGGGTGTTGCCGTCGAGCGTGGACGGCTGTGCGAATTGTTGTGGCGGGGCCGTTTCAAAGCCCAGGCGCGGGCCAGTCTGCGCCAGACATTGCTCGGGCTGAAAAAACAGCTCGCACCGGTCCGGCCGGATGTTCTCGAGGTCACCCGCGACAGTGTGGCCGTCAAGGAATCAGCCGTCCGTTCCGATCTGACCGAACTGGAGTCGGCACTCGCCGAAGGTGCGCACTTGCGAGCAAGTGAAATCCTGCTTGAGATCGGCGGAAAGGCGCTGCTCGGACGGCTCGATTTCGGCGAGGCATTCGAGCAATGGCTGGCTGGCCGTCGGGCCCAGGTCGAGCAACGGCTGAAGGTGGCCGTTGAACAAGCGCTGGCGGAATTGCGGCAAAAGGGGGACGATTGCCATAACAAGGGCGATAACAAGAGCGACAACAAGCGCGCGTACGCCCGGCTCAGTGATGCCTGGAGGCTTCGCGCGCCGGACAGCGCGACCGGCAACGCGGATACGCGAACGCGGATCGGGGTGTTGCCGTTCCAGCCCATGGATGCCGATCATGGGTCCAGTGCGATCGCCCAGGGGTTGTTCGACGAGCTGGTCACCACGCTCGGGCAGGTGCCGCAGTTACGGGTCGCCGGGCGTGGCTCATCGCTCAATCTCGCCCGGTCGGAGCGGCCGCTGAACGAGGTTGCCCGTACGCTTCGAGTCGCCTACCTGGTCCAGGGTTCGGTCCAGCGCCAGGGCGAGGAAGTGCGCGTCCATGTCTGTCTGGTCGACGGCAGCAGCGGATTTGAACGCTGGTCGCAGGGGTATCGTGGGAACACCGGCAATGTGTTTGCGTTGCAGGATGACATTGCACGTGCCGTGAGTCGCGAGCTCGGCAGCGCGCTGGCGCTGGAAATTCAGATTCCGGGACAGCGCCGCACGACTTCGAGCAAAGCCGCTTACGAACTCTACCTGCAGGGCCGTGCGCTGACCGCGCGCGCGATCGGCGATGGTGTGCTCGACAAAGCCGTCGAACTGCTGGAGGCATCGCTCGAGATCGATCCCGAGTTTGCCGCGTGCTGGACGGCGCTGGCCGAGGCTTATGTCTACACCACCGTATATACACCCTGCCTCGACCGGCTCGAAAAGTCCGCGCGCATGGCCAAATGCGCCCGAAAAGCCATCGAGCTGAACCCGGCACAGGGCCACGCGCGCGCCATGCTGGGCATTCACCACTGGACGCTCAACGACCCGATCGGCGCGCTCGATCTAGCGCACGAAGCGTACCGGCTGGAACCCGACAACCCTGACGTAGCCTTGCGTCTTGGGTCTTTTCTGCTCTATATCGGCCGCACAAGCGAAGCCTTGTCCTATCTCGAGCGGGCGATCGATCGAGACCCGGTCAATGGGCGCAACTTCGCCATGCTTTCGGTCGCTCATCTCAATCTCGGCAACATCGAGGAGGCTGTCGCCGCCGGCCAGCGCATGGTCGATCTGGGTTTGCCGTCGATGTGGCTGGCAGTGGCCACGGCAGCTTCAGGCAATCGCAAACTCGCCGTGGAGCAGTACTGGCAGACCCGTTTGTTGATGAACACCGTGATCTTTCCGCCGGCCGGTACCCGGCCGCTCACCGGCCCCGCACTGGACGCTTTCTGGAAAATCGCCGCCCGGGGCGTGTGCAGCGGAAGCGCAGTCCATCGAAAGGTCTACTGCGCCATGCTCGACTACCTCCACGCAACCCTGCCGGATCCCAGCGATACCAGCATCGTCGC
>CAYVPB010000144.1:0-2542 GCA_964453565.1 uncultured Halomonas sp. | reverse complement strand
TCCGGGCTCTCGCACTCGGAAATTTATGCAACTGATGGGTAAACTCCGTGCCAGCGCGCCCGACTGGACGCCAGTCAAGGGTTTCACACAATGAATGGGGTTTTCTGCCGCGTAGCGGCTTCGTTCAACCCAAGCGTTGGGCGATAGGATTATCGATGAAAGAAAAAAACCTTCGCATCCTACCACCTCTGATTCTTTTAGTCATCGGGCTGGTGCCTTGGTACTATGCTGTGAATGCATGGACAGCTTCTAGAGACTTAGTAGCTGGCACAATGGCGGTTCAGGGTGTCGTCGTTGATTATGAATCCGGTTATGAATCGGGACCGCGAAAGGCTCCAGCGCTGCTGTACTACCCAGTTGTGGAGTTTGCGGACCAGGCTGGTCATATGCAACGCTTCACAAGCAAGGTTGGCGCGGGAGGAGAACTTTACGATCTTGGACAAAGCATATCTGTTCGCTACGACCCACTTGATCGACGCCCACCAATCGTAGCCTCCTTCCTTCGGCTTTGGGCCAAGACAACGCTGTTTGTTCTCGCAGGTCTGCCTTTTGTGCTGCTCGGAGGAATTCGTTTGTTCATCGCGTTTTCGGCACGATCGTGATAATGGGCATTTACATTCGGGGCTTACCGTCCAACGAATAAGATTCTATATTGAAAGTCAAGCGATTTTGAGTCGATTTGGATCAAATTGCTCGCAGTTTTTCATCTGAGCGAACGCAATCCGAATCAATTTGGCCCCAGAGCAATATAGGCTGCGGTGGACTTCATTCCGCGATCCTTATACCGCTCCAGGTAAGGCTTGAAACCGAAGCGCCCGGCGGCTCTGGCCGCATTGAAAATCAGTCGCCGATGCCCGCCGCGCCTTCTTGGTGAGCGCGCGCTGGCCGGTGAACTTTCCGAAATCACGGACCGGTGCAGCTCATCGAAAGTGTTTGCGCTCGGATTTGTTCATGGTAAACTGCTTGCAGACACGCCCCGATTGGGTGCTGGTCAAGGGTTGAAAACCAGGACACACAAGATTTGGAATCCCTGCTGGAACCGGAAAAGTTTCGGATCGCGGTCATGCCTGATCTGGCTTCGAAGCCATTTTGGGTGCACAAGCATCCAAGGCACAATCGTACTCGATCATCAGGTCGATTCAGGAGAGTTCGATTATGAAGAAACTGCACTTTCGCAACGGTGACGCCATCCATGCGATCGGACTCGGCACCTGGAAATCCGATCCGGGCGAGGTCGGGCGGGCGATCGAGACCGCTCTGGAGGCCGGTTACCGCCACCCCGACTGCGCGACGATCTACGGCAACGAACCCGAGGTAGGGGAAGCGCTGCAACGCGCCTTTTCGCGCGGCGAGATCCGTCGCGAGGACGAGCCGATATTGCCCGAATCGACCCGCTGGACCGCCACTACCAATACATCGGCGGCAATACCTTCCGCACCGCAAGCGGCATGAACGGCAAGATCTTCGACGACTGACGGGGCCACAGTCCGGGGCCGGATCAACCGCAAGGCGTTGCAAACCAGATGTAGTGGCGTACGCCCTTGCCCGCCCGGTGCGGCCGCACCATTTGGAGGTCGACATCGAATCCGGCCTTTTTCAATCGTTCCGTGAACCGGCGATCCGGAGACGCCGACCAGATGGCCAGCACCCCGTTGGGCCGGAGTGCGCTGCGCGTGGCTGCCAGGCCGGCTGGCGAATAAAGCCAGTCGTTTTCACGCCGAATCAGTGCCTCGGGACCGTTGTCGACATCCAACATGATGGCATCGAAGTGGTCGTGCGCCTCGCGTATCAGTTGTGCGACATCGCCGACGAAAACTTCGCACCTGGGGTCCTTTAACGGGTGGCCCGTCGGTTCACCAACAAGCTCCCGATTCCATTCGACCACTTCCGGCACCAGCTCCGCCACCACAATCCGGGCATTCGGGTCGACCGTGGCCAGCGTCGCGGCCAGCGTGAACCCCATGCCCAGCCCACCGATCAGCAGGCAGGGATCTCCTCGATCACCAAGACTCTTGCACGTCAACTCGGCCAGTGCGATCTCGGACCCGTGTACTCGACTGTTCATCAACTCACCGCGACCGGGAATGGAAATGGCGAAACGATCAGCGTGCGCGTGGAGTTTCAGTTCCTGGTCGGTATCGGGAATCGACGCGGTTCCCAGCAGGTTCGAGCGCGGCATCTTTATATTCCAGGATGAATTCGAATGCGGAGACCAGCATGGAGAATAGTCGAGACCGCGGCTGTTTGCACGAAATGGAAAAAGCGTCATCAATGGGGGCAAGCACAGATCAGGGCGGGCACGTATAAATCGGTCTTGCGGTCGAATCTGCTTGGATACTCCCGCTGGCGCTTTCCCTCCCCGCTCACACCTCGCACTCGTCTTGCTGTTTTCTGCTTCAAACGCTGGTCTTTATCAGCCGGCCTTCGGGGGGTCCCGGCGATCAGTCCGGCAGCCTCCTCAATTGCATCCGGGAAAGCGAGTCCGCTACACAGTTGATTTCGTAGTCCATCCGGTCGCTGTGCCAGGTTCTATTGGCTCTGG
>CAYVPB010000143.1:0-2686 GCA_964453565.1 uncultured Halomonas sp. | reverse complement strand
GCGTAATCTGTGGTTGCTTTTTCAAATGGCTGACATACATACGTAATCAGGAAAATATAAACATATTCTTGGTGCGCTTCGTCGCCCGCTTTTGAATTTCATTTACGTTCATTCGTGCTTTCAACCAAAGCATTCACTTTTCATCTGTGTTCATCCATGTTCATCTGTGGACCACTTCCAGAATAACCGCCAAGGAAATGCCAATGACTTCCTCAACCACCGCCATTGACAGCCTGCTCGGGAGAGCCCCCGTCCTGCCGGTGCTGACCATTCACGACCTGGAAAGCGCCGTACCTCTGGCCGAGACCTTGCGTGATGCGGGTTTGCCGGTACTGGAAATCACGTTGCGCACCGATGCCGCGCTGGAGGCGATCCGCGTCATCCGGGATCAGGTTCGGGGCGTTTCGGTCGGTGCTGGCACCATTCTGGGCAGCGACGACATCAAGCGCACCGAGCAGGCCGGTGCCGAATTCGCGATCTCTCCGGGATGCACCCGCGCGCTGTACCGGGCCGCAAAATCATCAACAATCCCGTTCCTGCCCGGCGTGGCCACGGCCAGCGAAGTCATGACCGGGCTGGAACACGGCTATCGGCAATTCAAGTTCTTCCCGGCCGAAGCCGCCGGTGGCATCGCCGCGCTGTCCGGATTCAAAGGCCCGCTGGCCGAAGCAAAATTCTGCCCAACCGGTGGCATCGGCCCGAACAACGCCGGCGACTACCTGGCGCTGCACAACGTCATCACGGTGGGAGGCTCGTGGATGGTGCCCGCCGCGGCATTAAAAGATCAGGACTGGACAAGGATTGTCGCACTGGCCTCCGAGGCATCCCGGCTCGGATAGTCGCCGGTCCGGAACAGTCTGACTACCGGGGTTGCAGGAACACAACACCGTGCGATGGAAGCTCGACCCGGGCGGAGTTGAAGCTTCCGTTGATGGGCCCCGGGCAGACGATTTGCTTGTAGTTTTCGAACTCTCCGGTCAATTCCAGCGTAGCTGGGCGCTCTTCCAGATTGAAAACCGCCATCAGGGTCTGCCCGGGATGCTCGCGCACGAATGCAAGCACCGGCTCCGGTGTTTCCAGCAGCCGGATGTCGCCCTGAATCAGGGCCGGCTGCTGCCTGCGCCATGCCTGCCACCGGTGGAACCGATTCAGGATCGACTCGGCATCATCAAGCTGCCGCGCTACCGAAAGCGCGCGGTGTTCGTCCATCACTGGCAACCATGGAGTTGCGGTGCTGAATCCGGCATTTTCCGAATCATCCCACGGCATGGGGGTGCGGCAACCGTCACGACCCTTGAAATCGGGCCAGAATGCGAGACCATAGGGGTCACGCATCTGTTCAAACGGCACATCGCCTTCGGGCAGACCTAATTCCTCACCCTGGTAGATGCAGATCGAACCTCGCAGCGAGGCCAGCAACGCACTCAGCATCGTGGCCAGATCCGGCGAATATCCATCGCGCCCCCACCGACTGGCGACGCGCTCAACATCGTGGTTGGAAATCGCCCAGCACGGCCAGCCATCGATCAGCCGATTTTCCAGGCGCGCCACGGTGTCGCGAATATAGGCGGCGGAGAAGTCCTCGGTCAGCAGTTCGAAGCTGTAGACCATGTGAAGTCTTTTCTCACCCGAATACTCGGCCATGGTCACGACCGAGTCTTCCGAAGAGACTTCGCCCAGTGCGGCGATCCCCGGGTATTCATCCAGCAAATTGCGGAGCTGTTCGATAAACGCCAGGTTCTCTGGTTGCGTGTTGTTGTAATAGTGATACTGATAAGCGTACGGGTTGTCCGGTGAAAAGCCGCGGCCGGTGCGCAGTTCCGGCGGTTTGGGTGGATTGTCACGCAGCTTGAGGTCATGGAAGCAGAAGTTGATTGCATCCAGGCGAAAGCCGTCCACGCCGCGATCCAGCCAGAACCGCAGATCATCGAGCACCGCGGCGCGAACCGCCGGGTTGTGAAAATTGAGATCGGGTTGCGAGGCCAGAAAGTTGTGCAGATAATACTGGCGCCGGCGCGGCTCCCATTGCCAGGCCACGCCACCAAAGATCGACAGCCAGTTGTTGGGTGGCGACCCATCTGGCTTGGGATCGGCCCACACATACCAGTCGGCACGTTCATTGTCACGGCTGCGACGACTGTCCTGGAACCATGCGTGGCTGATCGAGGTATGACTGACCACCTGATCAATGATGATCTTGAGGCCTCTTTGATGAGCCTGGTCCAGCAGTTCATCGAAATCCGCCAGGGTTCCGAACATCGGATCGACCGCGCGCGGATCGGCAACATCGTATCCATAGTCCTGCATGGGCGACTTGAAAAACGGCGCAATCCACAGCGCATCGACACCCAGATCGGCCAGATAGTCCAGACGCGACAGAATACCGCGCAGATCGCCGATGCCGTCCCCATTGCTATCCTGGAAGCTGCGTGGGTAAATCTGGTAAATCGCCGCGCCCCTCCACCAGGGCACCTTGCCTGCCGTATGCAGTGCTTCGTTGTCAGCCTCAAAAGCCTTTTTGTAACTTGGTTCGTTCATGGGTCGACAAGCTTAGCCGCAAGTGCATGCAGCATCCGAGACCTTGCAATCGTATTCAGCAGGAATTCACACCATCAGGAATGGTGCGATGCACAAAACACTGAGAAAAGTTTTAGAGCTGTCAATCTATGCAAACGTATGCAGCAAT
>CAYVPB010000142.1:0-2698 GCA_964453565.1 uncultured Halomonas sp. | reverse complement strand
TGAGGTCCCTGTAGGGCCCTGGAAGACGACCAGGTTGATAGGCTGGGTGTGGAAGTGCGGTAACGCATGAAGCTAACCAGTACTAATTGCCCGTGAGGCTTGGTCATATAACCCCAAGCCAATTTGTTGCGGCAACATCGCAACGCTTCGTCGCCGGTTTGATCCGGCTGCACGACACGCTTTTGAACAGAATTCCAGCTCATGCGGTGTAGAGCCGTGTGTGTACGATCAGGCTTGCCTGGTGGCAATAGCGCTGTGGAACCACCCGATCCCATCCCGAACTCGGCAGTGAAACGCAGCCGCGCCGATGGTAGTGCGGCATTCGCCGTGTGAGAGTAGGTCACCGCCAGGCATTTATCGCAAAAACCCCGTGCCGATAGGGCACGGGGTTTTTTTATAACTGCTCGCGGGATATTGTCGTTCATGCTTCGCCTCCGCTACGCATGAAGTCCCTTCGGGCCATTTGGTGCGGCCTGCCGGCCGTGCTGTCTGAGTTGCGCGTACCGGCACGCGCAGGCCGGGTCGCCGCCAGGCATTTACTGAAAAACCCCGTGTCCGAAACAATCCGGCACGGTTCTTTTTTAACTGCCGACGGGGTATTTTCAATCGATTGCGATATATTGTCTGAAAGTCGGTCTAATGGATCAATGATTAAGCAAAGCCGCTTTCGGAATACCGGAGTTCCCCAATGACCACGTCCCTGAAATTCGTATTACCTGCCGCCATCCTTGGTTTGGTGGCTTCCTTGTCGCTGGCGGAAGAGTTGCCACAAGCGAGTTCCTTTACGCTGGAGTCGGCAGACGGAGCCCGACTTGAATTGCCGGCCGAACAGCAGGGCGTGGGAATCTACCTGTTCTGGGCGAGCTGGTGCCCTTATTGTCGAGCCTTGATGCCGCATCTGCAGAGCATTGAGGACGAGTATGGCGAACAGGTGACAATTTATGCGCTGAATTTCCGCGACCAGCGCGACCCGCGTGAATACATCAACGAACACGGTTTTGATTTCGTGTTGATGCCGGAGGCTGATTCCGTGGCTGAACAGTGGAGTGCACGTGCAACACCTGGGCTGTTCATCGTCGACAGCGAGGGTCGTGTTCGCTTCAATCTGTACCAAGTACTGGCCGAGAACCCCCCTGGTTTCGAAGAAATGAGCCACAGCCAGCGGGCCCAGCGCCGCGGCCCATTCTGGGCCGCTCGAATTCGTCAGGCCATTGACGAAGTGATGGCTGAATAAGGATCCGCGGTCACGATGCCGGTTACGATTCCTTAAATTCCAAGCCAGGAGTTAAAGCCAGTAGATAGCGTAGAACATCGGGTGATGCCGGCTGCTTTGGGCCGACCGGGGAGATCGGCCTGTTTGCGAGCCGCGGGTCGCGAAAGAAAAGACGATCTTTCAGCATCTATCGGCATCTGCTTGCTTTCTGGAAGCCGCTCAGGTTAGGATTCCGTCCAACCAACTTCAGCGGCACAAAGGCTCCCTTGAACCCTGCGGATCACTTGGGGCCGATCGACCCTCGGCTCGCCATCAGGCAACGCCACTCCCCGCCGGCCCCGGCAGCCATCTTTTCCGGGCGATAGCTGAGTCAGCTACGTAATCTGAAAGTATTTCGCCCGATGACCACGACTGGCTGAGCGTCAGATTCTTTCCGTGTCCGGTCGGAAGTTGAACCAGGCAAACCAGAACAGACGTGTTGCGTGATGGGTATTGCCATCCGGATCGGTGGCGGTGACGCTGCCATCCTCGTGCCGGCGGATCGTCAGCGCAAGCCCATTGAAGACATGCTTCAGATTCCCTTCGTCCAGGCTGGTGTCCATCACGGCCAGATGTTTTTCGTCCACTGTAAACCCATGGACCACGGCTTTCGGATGAACTGAAAGATCACGATTGGCAACAGGGAAAGCGACCCGATCGCTTTGTTCATAAGCATCGTACCGTCGCGTATCCCCGTAGTCTCGATCAAAGCCGGTATCCAGAGACAGCACGCGGGTATCCGGATGCGTCTCGAGCCAGCGTCCCCATTCGGTCATGGTGACCGGGACTTCCTGCAGGCGTTTGCCCAACGCGGGCCCCATGATCGCCTCCCCGGTGATCTGTTGCCACAGCGACTGGGTCTTGCGGTCGTACATCACCAGATCCGAATCGTGCAACACTCCGGAGACGCCCAATTCGATCACCTCGCCGTCCAGCGTGCGTTCGAACGCGAGCCCCGACCCGCAAAGCGGACACCAGGTCACGGCAATCGGATCTCCGCCGATGGTGTCGTTGACGATTTCATGAAAGTCCAGGACCCGGATCGGCCAGGCACGCCGGTCGCCCTTGTGGTCGATGGCCATGACCAGCGTATCGTCATTCATGTATGAATCCGCTTCTCCGGCAGACAGGTATTTCGGCTTATCGATGGATGGAATACAATCCCGCTCCGGGCAGCCTTGATAGAGGTCGGCGATGGCAACGCTGGCCGGGCTGTTTTCTTCAAAACCGAAGGTTTCGGCGAGGATGTCATGCTCGAAGCGATTGCGCGGGCGCTCCTCGTCCTGAGCGCTGGCATTGTGAACCACCAGCAGCGTCATTGCCAGCGCCGTGCAGAACTTCGCCGATTCTCGTATTACCCTGGGTTTCAATTGCATGTCGAGTCTCCTTATATCTACCTGATTACGTATGTATGTCAGCCATTTGAAAAAGCAACCACAGATTACG
>CAYVPB010000141.1:0-2978 GCA_964453565.1 uncultured Halomonas sp. | reverse complement strand
CGATTACCGCCACCGGGTCGCAGGTGCGGATGGATTCGAATTGCTGGTTGTACCATGCATTGTCGACTTCCAGACACTGCTTCGACCGCGACTGCTGTTGCTCTTTCTGTCGTTGCTCAAGCGCTTCAATCCTGGCCCTCATCTCGACGATACGGACCTTGAGAACTTCAGTCTCCTGTCGCACATCAGCCACAACGGGGCTGCTCATGGCAACCATCAACATGACCAGCGCACCACACCGAGCGTTCACGCACGTACAGCGATTTGCTAAGCCTGAAGATCGCTGTCTGAAAGGAATCGACACCCGTGCCCATCTCATCAATCGAAACGCGAACAATGCACTATTCCTTTTTAGCCTGTCAGTACCCGAACTTGATGTTGGCTCCGACAGTGAACGTGTCGCTATCGAGATTCAGAGAATCGTTGCGGCGCCGATTCCAGGCAGCAAATATCTCGGATTTATCGGTGATCATGTGCTTGGCGCCAAGGCTCCAGTTGACCCAGTCGAAATTGCCATTGGCACGCCGGTCCTCGGTTCTTCCGTAAGCCGCGATCAGGCGTGTTCGCCCGAGCGTGTAAATCGTATTCAGATACAGATGCTTGCCAAGCCCGATGTCCTCGGCATCTTCGTAAAGCGCGGAGAACGAAATGCTCGGGTTGAACGTGTAGCGCGCCACCGCCTGCCAGGCATCGCCGTTCTGGACGCCCCTTCCACCGATGTCGGCGTCGATGTCACCCCGGCCGTCGCCGTCGAGATCGACCGTATCCGCGTCGATGTCCTGCCAGTCGAGAGCAAGAAAAACAGGCCCCGATTTGTACTTCAGGCCTACGCCACCGAGTGTGCCGCCCTGGAAATTGCGCGTTGCGCCGGCGTTAAAAGGTCTCTTTTCCGAATCGTCGAAGCGCGTCGAGTACCACACGCTGGCGGTGAAACCACCACCAAATCGCGGCGAAACGTAGTCGACCGAGTTGTTGATATAAGCAGAATGAAGCTCCGACATGCCTTGACGACCGCCCGACCTGGCCTGGGGAGCATTATCAGTCCAGGGGTCGATCGCAGTACCGGACTTCTTGTACTCATTCGACAATCGTCCAACTCTAACAGTGCCCCAGTTTCCCTTGAGCCCGGCGTAGCCCTCGCGAAATTCCACATCCTTCGAGTCGACGCCATCGACTTCGTCTGTGGTCTCGTAACGCAATTCGGTCATATAGATAATTGAAGTGCCGGGGAGTTTACTGCCCAACTCGCCCCGAATGCCAATACGCGACGCATTGCTGACGATTTCCGTACCGTCGCTTCCGGCTTCATCACTGACGAAGTCGCCGCTGACGCGCGCCTGGCCATATACTTGGACCGTGCGCATTATTTCTTGCAGCGCGCCGGTCTCTTTTTCAACTTCCTTGGCAATGGTTTCCTGCCGCACCTCCTGTTCATCAGCACGCTTTTCCAGCGCCTCGAGTTTGCGCTCCATTTCCCTGAGCTGGGCTCGCAGCTCCTGAATCGTCTCCAGATCATCGGCAAAAACAGGGCTTGAGAAAAGGGCCACGAAAATCGAAGCCCCCAGCACTGACATCATCGTTTTCATATGATCGCTCCTATCTAAAAACGCTAGACAATTAACGGTTCCCAGACTCCGGCAAGAAGAATGGTGGCGCGCAGCATGAACACGCCGAACAATGCCGACAGTGATGAGATCAGCATGACGGGTTTGCTTTCGCCGAAGCGCATGGAAAAGACCGCCAGAACCATCGGAACCAGGATGCCGATCCCGATGATGCCGACCCAGGTAAACATCGCCAGATCGCCGGAGATCATGAGTCCCGCGGCGTATTGGGCACCCATGGTGCCGACGGTGGCGGCAATGTAGAGGAACGCGAACACCGCCAGCAGCTTCATTACATCCAGACCCAGCCCCAGTCGCATGCCGATCGATGCCGCTCTTTCGTCGGTCCAGCCAAACACGTGATACAACTCGATCAGTGCAACTGCAGCGACACTGGCGCTGATGACCCAGAGTATGGGAATCAAAGCCGTATTCCAGAACGGTATTCCGGAGGCCGCGGCGATCAGGAAACCACTGTAGACAGTTGCCATGAAGCCGATGAAGCCGAAGATGCCCAGGAACAGGTTGTTGTCCGCGATCCCGCCAATCATCCTGAAAATGCTGTAGTTGTGCAGAAAGTCAAGATGCCTGACCAGCACCACCAGGGCAAATACCAGATGCACCGAGAGGATCAGAAAGCCCCAGAACATCCAGGACTGGAAGTTGAAAGACAGCTCCATCACTGCATTGAAAAGCGCGATCGGCAGATTCCACCAGCGCGTCAGGTGACTGACCACGAATAACAGGCCAATGACCAGACTGGCGAAGATCGTGATACCGAGAGCCTTGCCGCGCACGAAATAGTATGCAACCGAACCCATTCCGGCAATGCCGACAAACCACAGGAATGCCGCGATTGTCCAGGTCCAATGGGAAATATCAGCCTGATAGGTTAAATGAGCAATATTCATCACACACTCTCCACAATAAAGTATTTCGGCTTGGTGCCCTTCTGCTCAAGTAGCACGCGATGCGGCTTCGACTTGAGCGTTTTCGAGATGCTGCTGTTCGGGTCATTAAGATCACCGAAATCACGGGCAAGTGCCGGGCAGGCCGATACGCAGGCCGGTTGGTGACCACCGGCTACCAGGTC
Organism: uncultured Halomonas sp.; assembly: GCA_964453565.1. Taxonomy (GTDB): domain Bacteria; phylum Pseudomonadota; class Gammaproteobacteria; order Xanthomonadales; family Wenzhouxiangellaceae. The sequence continues at coordinate 281 of CAYVPB010000141.1, read as the reverse complement.
GAGGCAGCCATCGCCCATGCACTTGGAAGGCAGCCCGGTATCCGGGTGTTTCCAGCGCACATCGTAGGGACAAGCCGCGACGCAGTAGCTGCAGCCGATGCACAGTTTTTCATTAATGCGCACCAGGCCGTTGGTGTCGTAGTAGACGGCCCCGAACGGGCAGGTGTCTACGCAGGGCGCATCTTCGCAATGCTGACACTGGTTGAGCAGCAGTTTCGGCTGGCCGGAGTCTGTCTCGGTTTCGATACGTGTAATGTTGGAAGCCAGCCAGCCATGACCCT
>CAYVPB010000140.1:0-3044 GCA_964453565.1 uncultured Halomonas sp. | reverse complement strand
ACAAGAACACGCCGAAGGACAAGGAAATCCACATCATCTGCGACAACTATGCGACGCATAAACATCCGAAAGTGCAGAGCTGGCTGAAGTATCACAAACGCTTCCATGTTCATTTTACGCCGACCAGTGCTTAGTGGTTGAACATGGTCGAGCGCTTCTTCCGAAACCTCTCAGAGCAGCAACTTCGTCGTGGTGTCTTCTGTAGCGTAGCGGAACCTGAAGAGGCGGTCATGAGCTATATCGAGAAACACAACCAGGCGCCGGCGCCGCTCATCTGGACGAAATCGGCACAAGACATCCTCAAAAAAGTGAAGCGAGGACGTCAGACCCTTAATAAGTTACAGAGTGTTTGACGGGGTACACTAGACGCCTGCCCGTTCTTGGCTGCGAATGCATTTCGCCAGCCTTTAGGTTACCGCATCACGAATTTACGAATGTCGTAGTAAGCGCGTGCATCTGCGGCGCATCAGCAGTGCGCACGCCCTGAGCCCGCTGGTTCAGCCCTCCAGCAGCGCTTTCAGCGCGGCAATGTTGCCGCGCGCCTGCTCCGCCGTGGGAGCCTTGCGGCCGTCGCGGCCGGGCCAGTCGAGTAACTCGACCGGGATTTCGGCCAGGAAGCGGCTGGGTTCGCGAGTTGATGTCTCGCCGAACCGGCGTCGGGTCTTGCACATCGAAAGGTCCAGCCGCCGTTCGGCACGGGTCAGGCCCACATACATCAGCCGGCGTTCTTCCTCGATCCGGCCTTCTTCCACCGAATGCCGGTGCGGCAGCAGGCCTTCCTCCAGCCCGGCCAGCCAGACGCGCGAAAATTCCAGGCCCTTGGAAGCATGCAGTGTCATCAGCCGGACCTCGTCGGCCTTGTCGTCGCGGTCGTCGTCGGGGCCGGCGGCCAGCATGATGCGTGCAATCAATTCTTCGCTGGAATCGCAGTGCTGTGCCAGCCGCTCGATCCAGCCGATCAAGTCGTTCAGGCTCTTGCGCCGCCGGCGGGCCTGCTCGGGCTTGTCGGCCTGTTCGTCAAGCCACTCGGGATACTCGACATGCTCGATCAATTCGCGATACAGCGCGCCCAACTGGTCCGGCTCGCCGCGCTCGGCGCGGTCGTTGAACTCGATCAGCATGTTGGTGAAACCTCTGAGGCCCTGGGCCGCGGTTGCGGGCAATTCGCGCTGGAACAGGCCGTCGCAGGCAGCCCCGAACAGGCTGGTGGCCGCTGCGCGAGCAAATTCGGCCAGCCGGGCCATGGAACCGGAGCCGATGCCGCGCCTTGGGGTGTTGGCCACACGCATGAAAGCGGGGTTGTCGACCGGGTTGAACAGCAGCTTCAGGTAGGCTAGCCCGTCGCGGATTTCGCGCGACTCGAACCAGCTCGGCCCGCCCGAGACCCGGTAAGGGATGCCGTATTCACGCAGCGCCTTTTCGATCTCGCGCGCCTGGAAATTCGAGCGGTACAGCACCGCGCAATCACCCCAGCGCATTGAAGAACCGCCATGCGCGCTCATCAGTTCTTGCGCGATGCCTTCGGCCTCGCCGACCTCGTCGGCGTATTCGCGCACCCGGATCGGATCGCCCGGCCCATGCTTGCTCCATAGCCGTTTGACGTGGTTGTGCGGGTTGGCCGCGATCACCGCGTTGGCCGCATTCAGGATGTTGCCCACCGAGCGGTAGTTCTGCTCCAGTTTGATGACCTTGAGCTTCGGGTAATCGACACCGAGCTGGTCCAGATTCTCCGGCCTTGCGCCGCGCCAGCCGTAAATCGACTGGTCGTCGTCGCCGACCGCGGTGAACCTGCCGGCGTGGCCGGAAAGCTGACGCAGCAGCCGGTACTGGGCGGCTGAGGTGTCCTGATATTCGTCGACCAGGAAATAGCGCAGTTTCGCCCGCCACACGGCTCTGAGCTCCGGATCATCCAGCATTGCCTCCGCCAGCGCGATCAGGTCATCGAAATCCACCGCGTTGAGCTCGGTCAGGCGCTGCTGGTAGGCCTGGAATATCATGGCGAGTTGTGCCTCGTCTTCGCTCTCGGCCCGGGAAGCGGCCTGGGCGGGATCGACCATGGTGTCCTTGAACCGCCCGATCGCGGCCTGGGCCATGTAGACCTGCTCGGCCTTGATCGTGCCCGGCAGCAGTTCGCGGATCAGGTCGCCTGCCGAGTGCTGGTCGAGAATGCTGATGCCGCGCTTGCGCCCGGCCGCTTCCGGATGGGCGCGCAGCAGCATCCAGCCCAGCGAATGGAAAGTGCTCACAGTCAGCCCCTCGGCCGCCTTGCGCTTGAGCCGCTTGCCGACCCGCCGGCGCATCTCGCGCGCGGCCTTGTTGGTAAAGGTAATTGCCGCGATCTGCCGGGCCTGGAAGTGACCCTGCTCGATCAGCCAGGCAATCTTCTCGGTAATCACCCGCGTCTTGCCCGACCCGGCGCCCGCCAGCACCAGCAGCGGGGATTCAAAGTGGCAGACAGCGTCGCGCTGCTGGGGATTGAGTCCGGACATGGGGATGGAATTGTACTGGCTGTCGCACGTTCTTTTGCGAGTTCCCCCTCCCCCTGACAGGATAGTTCTCGGCTTACTTTAAAAAAATGATTGTCCAGAGGGACGGACAAGAGCTGACAGCGAGATATTTCAAAGAGTGCAAGCAATGCATTTCGCAGACGGTAAACTTGTCTCCGAGGGATTTCGGGTCGGGGTGGAGGTTGTTTGTCCCGCCTTAGTCACTATCCGTCCGTCGCGAGACGCCATCAGGTTGAAGGACCACTAGGACCAAGCACACCGGAAACGTACGCGCCTGTGCGGTGAGGATGCAAGACCGAACGAAACGCTCCAGATGCGGGGCCTGACGACGTTGCAGCAGGAGGGATGGTGAATAAGCGGGTCCAGGGTGAACGGCGCCGTCAAACCACCCGGCGCGACCGCAGCGGCGTCTCCAGCTACGGCAACGGTGCGTGGTGGTGAAGACGGGGCCTGGGACAGCAGCCGGTGCCTGGGTAAAGGAATTCCTGATTACGTAGTTGACTCAGCCATGCCGAGACAGAAAACCCTGGAACCGCA
>CAYVPB010000139.1:0-3050 GCA_964453565.1 uncultured Halomonas sp. | reverse complement strand
TCAAGACCAAGCAAAGAACCATTCCCGTCAATACGCGCCAGAGTGGCGATCTGGGTATGCGGATGCTGATCGACACGCGCATTCGAAAATCCCCTTTCTGGCACAAGTCACTTGAGGCAGGTGCCTGGTGCTGTTCGGTCTACAACCACATGTATCACCCGCGCGCCTATGCATCCCCGGAGGAAGGCGGCCTGTTGAAAGAGTACGAGCACCTGACACGGCATGTTTCGATGTGGAATGTGGCGGTAGAACGCCAGATTTGCGTCAAGGGTCCGGATGCCATCAAGCTGGTGGACTATGTCATCACCCGCGACGCTTACGCGAAGCTGCCGGTTGGCAAGGCTCGCTACGTGATCTTGTGCAACCAGCATGGCGGCATCCTCAATGATCCAGTGCTGTTGCGTGTGGCCGAGGACGAGTTCTGGTTCTCGATATCCGATACCGACGTGCTGTTCTGGCTGCAGGGCATCAATGTCGACGGGCGATTCGATGTTGACATTGCCGAAATCGATGTGTCGCCATTGCAGATCCAGGGACCGAAGTCCAGGGACATGATGGCCGACATTCTGGGTGAGGCGGTGCTGGATGTTCCATATTATGGCTTGATGGAAGCCGAAATCGCCGGCGTCAGCGTGGTTCTCTCGAGGACCGGATTTTCCGCCGAGGTCGGTTATGAAGTCTACGTCCGCGATGCGACCATTCATGCCGATACGATCTGGGATTTTTTGCTTGAGGCCGGCAAGCCCTACAACATCATGGTCATCGCACCCAGTCATATTCGTCGTCTGGAAGCTGGCATTCTCTCCTATGGTCAGGATATGGATATCGAGACCAACCCGTTCGAGGTGGGCCTCGACTGGCAGGTGGATCCGGACAAGCAGGGCGACTTCGTCGGCAAGCAGGCACTGGCCCGGCTGAGGAACCAGCAGCGTGAGCAATTGCTGGTGGGCATGAAGGTCGGTGGTGAGCCGATCATCTGGTACAACGAAGACTTCTGGCCGATCGTGGATGAAAACGACATTGAGGTCGGGTTTATCACCAGCGCTTTCTATGCACCCCAGAAAGGCGGCAACATTGCCATGGGCTTTGTGCCGCCGACGCATGCCGCCATGGGCACCCGACTGAGGGTGCGGCTGCCCGAAAAGTACGGCGGACTGGCCGATGCCGAAGTCGTCCAGAAGCCTTTCCTGGACCCGGAAAAGAAGATCCCGGCAACCCGCTTCAGCCAGGTCGCGGCGGTTGTCTGAACTTGTTCGATTGTTCTGATTGCATTAGTAAGTTCATTAGCAACTGCAAAAAAACGGCAAGCGGAAAAGCACGACACGAATAGCACGAAGAAGGCACGAAGGTCACGAAGAAAGTACTTTGATTTCTAAACTTTGTGCTCTTCGTGCTTTCTTCGTGTGACTTGCTTTTCAATACCTGATTACGTAGATGACTCAGCCATTGGCCCCGCGATCAAGATTTCCATTCACACGATTGCATAATTTCAGTGCAGGTTTTCAAGCGAGTAGAGGGCTTCGAGCATCGGGCGATTCCGGCAATGTTCAAGTCTGGTGGTGGGCGAGTCCAGAGCGTTGCACAAAACTGTCAGCGGGGCGTGGTGTTGCCTGATGGCGAGCCGGGGGTCGCGGGATCACAGGACGATCTTTCAGCATCCATCCGCATCTATTCAGATCAGCAAGGCAATCAGGCTCGGATGCCCTCGAATCAAGTCCAGTGGCACCCAGGCTCCCTTGAACCCTGTCGTTCCCGCAAGGCCGATCGACCCACGACTCGCCAGCAGGCAACGCCGCTCCCCGCCTGCCCCGTCAGCCAGCCGCCCTAGCCGATGGCTGAGTCAACTACGTAATCAGGAACATGGAATCAGGCCAGTTACTGCAGCGCGTTGTCCAGTTCATCCAGGGCTTCGGACCAGTCCTGGACCAGCCCAAAGTCGGCGATCTGGAAAATCGGGGCTTCGCGGTCGTTATTGATCGCGACAATGATTTTTGAATCCTTGATGCCTGCCAGGTGCTGGATGGCGCCGGAGATGCCGATGGCGATGTAGAGGTTCGGGGCCACGACCTTGCCGGTCTGGCCGACCTGGCAGTCGTTGGCGACATAGCCGGCATCTACGGCGGCGCGCGAGGCGCCGATGGCGGCATTGAGCCGGGTTGCCAGGATTTCAAGCCGGTCAAAGGCGGCACGGCTGCCCAGGCCGCGACCGCCTGAAATCACGATTTTCGCGCTGGTCAATTCGGGTCGATCGCTAACGCTGAGTTGTTCGCCGACAAACGTCACGCCATTGGTGGTCGGCCGGGTTGCCTCGACCCTTCTGATTTCGGCCTGGCTGCCATCCGGCGCTGGTTCGAACGCGGTCGGGCGGATGGTCAAGAGCTTGATCGGATCCATGCTGCGGACCGTGGCAATGGCGTTGCCGGCGTAAATCGGCCGGTTAAAGGTGGCACTGTCCTCGAATCCGATAATGTCGGGGATCGGCTGCACGTCCAGCAGCGCACCAGCTCGTGGAATCAGGTTCTTGCCCGAGGTGGAAGCTGCCGCCAGCACATGCGAATAATTGCCGGCCAGATCGGCAATCAGCGGCGCAAGTGCTTCGGCAACGCCGTGATCGAAAGCCAGATCATCGGCCTGCAATACCGTTGTCACGCCATGCAGGCCGGCTGCGGCCTCGGCAGCGCCTTTGCAGTCGTTGCCCGCGACGAGAAGATCAATGGCGGTGTCCAGTTCGGCGGCTGCCGTCAATACATTGCGGGTATTTTCGGCGAGCTTGAAGTTGTTGTGTTCGGCGATCACGAGTATGGCCATGGTGGACTCTTTGGCAAAGGGCTGACAGGTTCAGATCGCGCCGGCTTGCTTGAGGCGATCGATCAGCTCGGCGGCACTGCCGACGAATTCGCCGGCCTGACGCTCGCGCGGCCGGCGCACGGCCAGTGTCTCGTAGCGTGGACGGATGTCAACGCCCAGTGCTTCGGGTGTTCGCACCTCGATCGGCTTGCGCTTGGCCTTCATGATGTCGGGCAGCTTGGCAAAACGCGGCTGGTTCAGGC
>CAYVPB010000138.1:0-3366 GCA_964453565.1 uncultured Halomonas sp. | reverse complement strand
CTCAAAATCCGGTTCTGGCAACAGAGTGAGGGTTCAAGTCCCTCCCCCGGCACCACAACCCCCAAGGCAATCCGGAATCAACGTCTAGAGATCCCGCGTGACTCGAAAGCCGACTCGTGCGTCAGTTGCCTCGGGTCGACTGGCAAGCCGGAAGGCGGAACGGCTCATGGCAGGATTGCTGCTCCAGGAGGCGCCGCGGATGACACGTCGATCGCAGCCGGGATTGACCCAGGCACTGCCATCGTCGGGTGCCCTGGTGTAGCTGTCATGCCAGCAGTCCTCGACCCATTCCATCACGTTGCCACCCAAGTCGAACAGCCCGAACGGATTTGCTTCCAGGCTGGCTGCCGGTGCCGGGCCCCAGAAACCGTCCGAATGGCGCCGGAATCCAGCTTCCCAGCGACGTTGATCCCCCGGAAATCGATCCTGGTCGCCAGTGACATTTTCCACCGGGCGATCCGGGCTGCCATCACCCCACCAGTATGGAGCCTGTGAGCCGGAACGCAGTGCATATTCGAACTCCGCCTCGGAAGGCAGACGATAATCGCGGTCGGTCTGCCGAGCCAGCCATTCGGTGTAGGCGTTTGCGTCATTCCAGGAAACGTGGATGACTGGTAAGTCTTCGTCGGCAGTATCTCCCATATAGTCATCTTCCCATGTGATCCCACGCCTTTCGGTCACGCGCCCGGTGCTGGCCAGATAGATGCGCGAAGCACCATCACGTTCGGCATCGGTCACATAGCCGGTTGCCAGCACGAAGCGCCGGAATTCACCGACCGTGATTTCATGCCGGGCCAGGGCAAATCCAGTCTCGAAAACCACACGATAACGCGGCCCCTCGTTGGCCACGCGATTATCCTCGCTTTCCGGTGAACCCATCTGGAAACTTCCGGCGGGAACCACGACCATGACCGGACCGAGAGACCCGACCTCCGGCAACGGATCCTGAAACAGTTGACCGGGCTCGAAACCGCCATAGCGCCTTGCATCGTCAAGCGAAGCACGCAGACGAGCCACTTCAGAACCGGGGGCGCCCATTGCGATCAGATCGTTGATTTGGCGCTCGGCGGCTTCGAACCGATTCTCATCAATCGCCGAGCGCGCCCGCGCAATTGCCTGGCGTTGCTGATCCTGCCGTGCCTCGGCGATCTCACCGCGGCGACGCTGAAGTGCTTCGGGCGCGATTCCCAGCGCACCCAGCCTGTCGAGCAATTCCTCGGCCAGGTCGAAATTGCTCTCAGCCACCAGCTCGTCAATTCGATCGAGCAGATCTTCATCGATCTGATCCAGTCCTGCCATTGCGGCCGGATTTTCCGGATCCAATTCCAGCACCTGAGCATACAGAACCCGCGCCGAGGCGTCCTCGGGATCCAGCAGGTTGCCGGTTTCCAGCGCCTGATCGGCCAGCCCGAGCAGGCGCTGGATCTCATCCAGTCGCTCCCGCTCGGCCTCGACCTGATCAATGACCGGGCTTTCAAAATCGAATGCGGCAAGTGCCGCGACATTCGACTCGGCCAGATCAACCTCTTGTGCCTGTAGCGCCCGAACCGCCTCGGACTCGACCTCGCCTAAAAGTGCATTCAATTCGGCCTCGATTTGCTGATCATTGGGGGCGAAAGCCCACCGGTTCAGGATTTGCTGCAGGCGATCATTCAGGGCAGCATCCGGCAGTGCTACTTCGGGTTGATCGGCGATCGCGGACACCGGCATTTCGATCTGCGGGATGTCCATCGAGAAATCAGCACCGTCTCCACCCATCATGTCGCTCAAACGACGCACCGAACGAGAATCTTCCCTTGACGTTTGCGCGGCCTCCTCATCATCGGCATCGGCCGGTTCCTGTGCCTGCAGGGCGAAACAGAAAAGCCCCGCGACCAGAATTGGCAAATAGAGCGCGCAACACGGAACGCGCCCCCAGAGGGCAACGCGGATCGCAAAAATCACTGTATTCTGCATGGAATTGAGACCTTCTCCCTTTTTCCTCACGATAGCCGATCCTGAACCGGCCGATGAGGCAAGATTTTATTCACTGAGCCCGATCCGACTGGTTTGACGGATACGAAAGCCTTTTTGGTTAGTAGAACATTATGCAGTCCTGCGACATTCACTTTATCAGTGACAAACATCACATCCATGACCATGCGGCTACCATTCTGGCAAGCCCTTCGCTAGGCGTGGATACCGAATTCGTGCGTGAGCGCACGTTTTTTCCGAGGCCCGGCCTGGTACAGATCAGCGATGGAAGCCAGGTCTGGCTGCTGGATCCGATCGCTCTGGTCGACCAGCCCGCATTTCGGCAGTTGCTCCGGTCAATTCTCGAAAATCAACACATCTGCAAGATCCTTCACAGCACCGGCGAGGATCTCGAAGTACTGGAAATTCTATCCGGAACAAGGCCCTCGCCTCTGTTCGATACCCAACGGGCCGCGGCTTTCCTGGGTTGGCCGCTGCAGGTTCGCTACGAAAATCTGGTTCGCGAGCTTCTCGGAATCGATTTTCCCGGAGGCCTGGCGCGCAACGACTGGTGCCGAAGGCCTCTGCCCGAAAACTGGCTGACGTATGCCGCCCACGATGTCATCGCACTGCCTCAAATGCACGAGTCGTTGCAGAAACGTCTGGTTCAGCACAATCGGCATGAGTGGTTGCAGGAGGACTGTCACCGTCTGGTCGGGGACCGTTCAGCTTCGATGCCGGTCAGCCGTATTCGCAGCGCTGCCTCGCTGAGTGATGATCAGCTCGAGCGACTTGCCCGATTGGCGAACTGGCGCGAAATCGAAGCGCGGCAACGTGATGTCCCGCGCTCGTTCGTCGTCGCCGATGCCGTGCTGCTCAATCTGGCCCAGGGCCGTGCTCCTGATGACGGACTCGGGAAGAGTCGGGGCCGGTACGGGCCGCGCATCCACTGGCGCGAGCTCAAGGCACTGTATGAGATTCTGGAGCAAACGCCCGAGACTTTTATCCGACCGCCGGATCTTCAACCCCTGAATCCTGAACAACGCAGCCGGGTGCGTGAATTGCAGGCTGGTGTGCGCGCCATCGCCGACAGGCTGGGCATTGAACCGGCCGCCATTGCCAGCAAGCGGGACTTGACCCGCCTGGTGCAGGGCGTAGATTGCGACTGGATGAATGGCTGGCGCGGCCCATTGCTGCAGGAGCAATGAATTCATCGCGAGATTCACGTCCAGCGAGGTTCACTTACAATCGCTGCCGGCGGGGGTTTTTGCTACCATGCTCAAGCCGGAAATGCGATGCTTGCCTCGGTAGCTCAGCGGATAGAGCAGCCGCCTCCTAAGCGGCAGGTCGCAGGTTCGACTCCTGCCCGGGGCACCAACCCGGCAAAACAACCAAGACACGCAACCGGGAAAT
>CAYVPB010000137.1:0-3413 GCA_964453565.1 uncultured Halomonas sp. | reverse complement strand
CGCTGTCGAGCATCTTTCGAAAAACCCGGTAGGCATCGGTTTTGCTTTGATACGTCCGCAAAGTCCTGGTGTCGTTGACCCAGGCATAGACGATGATCTTGCTGGCGGCGTGGTAGCGAAAGAACAAACGATATTGCTGAAAGAATTTCGCCCGGCGCCAGTGCTTGTGATCGCCTCCCAGGGTTTTGCCCTGTCGATACTCGGCTCTCGACGGATCTTGTGGAATGACTTCGAAAATCAGCTTCCGAATCGCAGCCAGTCGCTTCGTCGGATTCTTCTGCTTATAGATGGCCGGATGCTTCTCGCGCAGCGATTCAACCCTGCGAATCAAGACATCGAGCTCGTCAAGGAAAAGGGGGTGAGCAAACAGTGTCCAGCCTTTGACGACCAGTGGCGCAAAGCTCGCGTCACTCGTCATCGTCCGCCAGCGGCGCATTCAAGTCGACGTCGATATCACCCACCAGATTTTCCATGCGCCGTGCAAGATCGGCGTCCAGGGCCTGCAGGTGCTCCGGGTGCCGGGTGATGTCGGCAGCCATGAAATCGAGAAATCGGCCAAGCGCGGGGTCGTCTGCGTTGTCGTCGGCCGCGCGAGTCAGTACCACCTGTCCGTCCGGTTGAACGACAAAGCGCAGCTTGTCGCGTTTTTCAAGCGATAACGCCTTGCGCACGGCGGCGGGCACGGTCGTCTGGTAGCGATCGGTAAGTCGGGCTTCGGCTTCGAGTATTGACGTCATAATTGTCCTGAGTATGAGTCGAGGTACGTCCGATATGGTAATGCAAATGCATTGCCCATGCAATAGCAATCTGGCGTTTAATTTCGCCCGCCCGCTGAACGCATGCGCATCCAACCTGGTCTCGTATTCGGCGCCTCACCTGCTTCATCCCGGCCGTAGAGCCGGGATCCACCACTTTTGCTCATTAACATGAGCCCCGTAGGTTGGATTAGCGCAGCGTAATCCAACATCCCGAATCCCGAGCGCCTGTCCGTGCTCTCAACGGTCGGCAGCCAGTGCAAAACGCAAGACCTGATCAGGGAGCTCCGAAAGCCGAATTGAGTATACTGTCCCCGGAAAAAGAGCCGCTCCCGTGAAACCCGGCACCGACCCCGTAGGAGGCGTCTCCAGGCGCTGACGCATCGCGCACTGCCCCGCACCGCACCGCGCTGAAAATGGACTTCCACCTGGGCAGAAAGTCCGGTATCTTGCCCCTCAGCGATACAGGCGCAAGACCATACAAATGCACGAAGCGCGACTTGAAGCTTAATGCTCTTCCTGTTGGCTCCTCGGCTCCTGCCGGCTGTTGCGTACTCCGACTCGGCTCCGAAATGGCATTGCGGTATAGTTTAAAATCTTAGTGGAGGTGGCAACTTATGCGACATGAATTCACGATGGAGTATTGGCTCGATGACGGTTGGTATGTCGGACGTCTCAGGGAAATGCCGGATATCTTCAGCCAGGGCGAGACACTTCAGGAGTTGGAGGAAAATATCCGCGACGCCTACGCCCTGTTACGCGGCGATGCGGATATAGAGTCGTTGCCCCCGCAGGCGCAAACTCGGCCTATCGAGGTTGAGGTGTGAAACGCCAGGCCTTTCTCAAGGAACTGAGAAAGGCAGGGTGTAAGCTTCAGCGACACGGAGGGCGGCACGATCTATATGCAAATCCGTCGAATGGGCGCAAGGCGCCGGTGCCCAGACATTCCGACATCAAAGACAGCCTCTGTCGCATTATTTGCAACCAGCTCGGCATTGGAAATTGACCCCCGCCTTGCGGTGCGATTGACGCGGTAGCGCACTTAGCACCGAGAATTCAGTCATCCCGCACCCACCTCCGTCATCCCGGACTTGATCCGGGACCCAGCGATTTTGCTCTTCAATATGAGTTCCGTAGGTTGGATTAGCAAAGCGTAATCCAACACCCAAACCCAGAACACCTGTTACCCCCGTAGAAGGCGTCTCCAGGCGCCGAGTGGAGGCCGCTTGCAATCTGCATGCAGCATCATTACTATGCAAGTATGAGTGTTCAGATCACGATACGAAATGTCCGCACTGACGTGCGCGACGAGTTGGCTGCCCGGGCGTCGCGCAAGGGCCAGTCTATGCAGGAGTTCCTTCGCCACGAGCTTGAACGCATGGCAGCCTTGCCCACAGCCGAAGAGCTCCTGGAAAAGCTTCGTCAGCGAAAGGGAGCAACGGGTACGATGCTCGAGCGTTCCGATGTTCTGGCCGCACGCGATGCAGATCGCCGTTGAGTGTTGTTGTGGATTCCTCCGTGCTGGTCGCATTGACCAGCGATGCGGGGCCGGTTGGGCAGTGGGCTGAGCGTTTGCTGGCAGAGGAGCGTTTGTTCGCGCCGCATCTGGCGCTGGTCGAGGCAACGAACATCCTGCGGCGACTGGAACTCGCCGGCAAACTCGAACGTCTCGAAGCCGCTTCCGCGTCTGCGGACCTCGTCGCGCTCGAAATCCAGTTACTGCCTTTCGCGCCATTTGCTGATCGTGTCTGGGAACTGCGCGAAAATATCACCAGCTACGATGCCGTCTACGTTGCCATTGCTGAGCAATTCAACATGCCGTTGGCGACACTGGACGGCAAACTCGCTGACTCTCCGGGGCCACAATGTCGTTACTTGCTGCCGGCAAATTCGTAGGCATCTAAACGCGCCGATACGAAAACCGGCACCGAACCCGAAGGAGGCGCCTCCCGGCGCCGACACGAAACCCGACAGCGACCCCGGGGGAGCCCCTGCACGCGCCGGACGCGGTTGCGCACTGAACTGCGTCGAAAATGGCCTTCCACCCGGGCAGAAATCACGGTATCTTGCCCCTCAGCGATATAGGCAAAAGGCCATGCAAATGCATGAACCAAGAGGCGAGGCCAGGATACGATGGATTTCTATCAAATGCACGAAACAAGACCTGACCCCAGCTTTCATTAGCCACCCAGGCCCGGAGTCACCCGGTGCGACTCCGCAAGTCGGGCGTGAATGGTACAACCTACGGAACTTTTATCTTTCTGATTTAATTTGATAAATTCAGAATTAAACTGTATAATTACTCAGTATTCAGACGGAGCGTTTCCATGTCTTTCGCAGCCCTTGATCTACCGGCAAGCACACCCCGAAAGCTGCACGAAATCGAGTCCGAAATCACCGAACTGGCCGCGCATATTCACGCGGCCACGTACCGGCTGCTGGAACTCGTTCGCGAGTTCGATGAACGCGAAGGCTGGGGCGGGCCCGGCCTGAAATCGTGTGCGCATTGGCTCAATTGGAAATGCGGCATCGGCCTGGGCGCCGCGCGCGAAAAAGTCCGCGTTGCGCATGCACTGAAGTATCTGCCGCAGATCAGCAACGCGTTCCGGCATGGAACAGTCAGCTTCTCCAAGGTCCGCGCCATGACGCGGGTTGCGA
>CAYVPB010000136.1:0-3450 GCA_964453565.1 uncultured Halomonas sp. | reverse complement strand
AAGTCGATGCGCCGTTTTCTGACCGAGGCCGGCATTCGCCCGGAGAAAGACTGAAATGCTTAAGTACAAAGACTATACAGGACGCGTGGAATACGACGATGAGGCTCGCGTATTCCACGGCGAAGTCCTTGGATTGAAAGATGTCATCACATTTCAGGGTACCGATGTCGAAGCGCTCGAGACAGCCTTCCGCGACTCCGTGGACGACTACCTTGATTTTTGCCGGCAGCGCGGGGAGACGCCCGATAAATCCTACAGCGGCCGCTTGATGCTGCGCCTCCCATCACGCCTGCACCGGGAGCTGCACCTCCAGGCCCAACGTGAGGGTAAAAGCCTCAACCAGTGGATTTCGGAACGGATCGCGCACACGCTGGATGCGTGAGAACCCGGCCCTCCTCCTCTCCACCATGGGCTCTGTAATGCAGTGCCGGCGGCAATCTTCGCGGCGCGACGCTTCAGGTGCAGATTGCACAGCAAGAGCGGGAACCTCGAGATGCGGGCACGATTTCGGGTGCGGGCTAGTGTACCCCGTCACTAATCCTGTAACGTTCAGCGAGTCGGAAAGCGCTTAGCTGCAAGGCAGGGCTCGCCGGGAATGCTTATTGCCTTTCCAAGAGCCCTAACGCCGCAGATGAGCGCTTTCCGGCTCGCCCTTCGGGAGTGCGTCTGAGTCGACATTGCTGCGTTCCGCCCCTTGTAAAGGGCTTGCCATTCACTGCGGGTCGCGCCTTGCACTGTCGACTCAGTCACACTCTGAATGTTGCAGGATTAGTGACGGGGTACACCAGGGGTCGAGGTCCCGGATAACGCCGCGCTCGGCGCGTCGTTTCCGGGATGACAGTTCCGGGATGGGCGACCAGCCCGAGGCCGGGAGGCTGATCGGACTGCTGTCCGATTACGCTTTGCTGACCCGAGCTGCATCTACTGCCGAGCTTTGAACGGATCAATCAGCTCGGTGCCGCAATGCCGGAAATCCTTGATATTCCGGGTCGCAAGCGCATACCCTCGCGTGCGTGCGATGGCGGCGATCTGCCCGTCCGGGACATTTAACGGACGTCCCATTTCCCGGCGTGTTCCCATCAGGTCGCCATACACTCGGGCGGCGGTTTCATCGTACGGCACAACCCGAGTTGCAAAAGCATGCGCCATGAAACCGGCGAAACGCTCCCGTAGGGCATCGCGTTTTCTGCCATCAGGCAGGATTCTGAGGCCGTATTCGATTTCACCGATGGTGACCGACGAGACATAAAGGGCGCCGGAATCCTGGTTGTTGAACCACTCCACGACCACACCATCCGGCGCCGGTCTCATGATTTCCGAAATGACATTGGTGTCAATCAGGATCACTCAGAAACGTCCAGCTCGGAAAGATCCAGGGGCTCGTGCGGCGCGTGCGCGGGCAGGGTCAGATCTACACCGCGGCGCGGCCCGAACCATTGCAAAGCGAGGTCGCCCAGCCGGTCCGGGCCGGAGACAGCTTCCCTGAGAATGCGGCGGACCTCTTCTTCCATGGAGACCCCATGCCGCGCGGCACTTATGCGCAAACGCGCATACGTTTCATCGTCGAGCTTTCGTACGCTTAGATTGGCCATGGGCGGGGCCTGTTGGTTACCTGAATTTCACATAATGCTAGCAGATGCTAGCGTTGATGGCAAATATTGCCGAGATGATTGCCAGGACGATGATCTCAACGGGCATCAGCCCGCGCTGGCGATTGCACGCGGAATTTCGTGCGCGGGTATGACGTCGACTCGTTCGGTCAGGCGATACCCCTGATCGACCGCGGCGACGATCCAGGCGTGTTCAATGCCGAGATCATCCAGCGCGTGCCAGAAGCCACGAGTGGGCTTGGGCGCGCTGGAGAATTTGGCTTCGAAGGCAATCCGGCGTCGCCCGGCAGTCACGACGAGATCGAGTTCGGCCCCGGCAGCAGTGCGGTAGAAGCCGCAGTCGGCGGCCGGCGGCAGGTGCGCGAACACCTGTTCGACAACCAGACCTTCCCAGCAGGCGCCTGCAGAAGGATGGCTGTACAGGTCGTCAAGCGTGTGAATATTGAACATTAGGTTCAGCATTCCACTGTCTCGCAGATATACCTTGGACGATTTGACCAGGCGCTTGCCGAGATTGACACGGACCGGTTCCAGTCTGCGCACCATCATTGCCTGGACGAGCAGATCGAGGTAGCGTGCCACGGTTGTATGCGCCACGCCGCCCAGCGCGCGTCCCAGTTCCGAGGCGTTGAAAAGCTGGCCGTGTACGTGCGCCAGCATGCGCCAGAACCGGCGCAGCATTTCAGTCGGAATCGTGACGCCGAGCTGTGGCAGATCGCGCTCGAGAAAACTGCGGGCAAAATCGGCACGCCAGACGAATGAAAGTTCGCCGGAAGGCGCATTGAAGCTCAGCGGGAATCCCCCGCGCAACAACAGCTTCTGCAACGAAGGCCAATCCGCCGAAAGCTCGCTGGCCAGGAACGGCGTGAGCTCCAGATACGAAACCCGGCCGGCGAGCGATTCGGACGACTGCCGCAACAGGTCGCCGGACGCCGATCCGAGCAGCAGGAATCGCCCCGCTCGCCGGTCCCGGTCGATTTCCGGGCGCAAGGCCTCGAACAGGCCGGGAACGCATTGCACTTCGTCGAACACGACCAGCGCGTTGCGATGGTCGGCAAGAAAAAGATCGAGACGGCTCAGCCGGTTGCGATCGGCTTCGAGTTCAAGATCCAGCACTAGGAGCCTGTCGGGTTTAACGCTGATCTACTGCGGAAAAGCCGGATTGGGCCAGATTCTCCGCTCTTTTTCGTTAAATAGGCCCACTATTCGCCTCAAAAGATCGAAAAATCTGACTCCAACCGGACTTTCCCTCGCTACGATCGGTTAAATCCGACAGGCTCCTAGCGCATTCGGATGAGGGTCGGCCACATGCCGCGCCATCGTGGTCTTGCCAACCTGGCGCGGCCCGAGCAGAGCAACACCGGGATAAAAATCCAACCGCTAGGCAAGCGTTGTTTGCAGATTTCTGGCGCGGTACATACCGTGCATAATGGGCGTTAAACGCTCATTTTGCACGGTTATTTTTGGCACGCTGCCGCTGGTGTCCGGTACCAATCGCACACAAGACCCTGGATCCCGGGTCAAGCCGGGGATGACGTGAAGGGGTGCGCGTTGTGCGCGACGTTGCCGGGAGGACGAAAATAAATTCAGCCGTGCTCGAGCATTTTCAGCAGGTATTCCCCGTAGCCGCTCTTGTTGAGCGCTTGCGCTTGTGCGCGGACCTGGTCGGCGTCGATCCAGCCGGCGTGGTATGCGATTTTCTCGGGGCAGGCAATCTTGAGGCCTTGGCGGCTTTCGATGGTTTCGATGAACTGGCTGGCCTGCATCAGTGATTCGTGGGTACCGGTGTCCAGCCACGCGATGCCGCGGCCGAGCTGCTCCAGATGCAGTTCGCCGGATT
>CAYVPB010000135.1:0-3497 GCA_964453565.1 uncultured Halomonas sp. | reverse complement strand
AAAGCGGACAAACCGCGGCAGTAGCTGATTTGCCAAAACGGCGGTGGCCCTTAGCTTCTCGTACGACATGCTTTTGTTACTCAAACGATCGTTTGTAGTCGGGCTCGAGCATCGGCCGGCCGTCTTTGAGCGGTCCGGGTTTGCCGCTGGGGCGGACCCATGGACCATCGAGCTGGTCGAGCCAGTCGACAGCATGGCCAAGGCACAGAATCATGAGTCGAACCGTTAGCCAGTGGCGGTACCGTGTGCCGGTGCAGCAGTGAGCGGTCTGTTCCGCTAAATACCAAAGCATGTGCTCGAATCGCATCTGATACGGACCGACTTGCCAGCGTCGCCAGATGACCTCGGCAATGTGCCCGGCGCGAGCACAGTGACTCGGATAATTTGGGCTGCGGGGCGCCGGCAGGTTATCAGCCAGCAACATCCGCGCCTGGTAGGCGGCGGCGCGTTCGTGGGATGGGTGCCTCATCGCGCGGAGTCCACGTCAGGCATCGCAAAACTCAGGCGTTCTCCCGAGCCGCCACCTCTGTTGGCGGCGACCCAGGCGGAGCGTACCGCTATCGTTTTCTTGGCTGTAGAGATCAGGCACTCTTGCCAATCGGAATGGAAGTGTATGTTTGCTTTTGTCATGATCATGTCGCCTCTTGTTTGCTATACATTACGGATAGGGTGATGAGGCCAAGAACGGTGGCCGCTCGCTCCATCACCGCGTACTCTCAATCGTACGAAGCACAGGCCGCCGCGCATCACGGCTGCAGCAAATCACCGCCTGCATGGATTAGCAGGAAACGGCGGGAGTGAAGGAGATCGGCTTAGGAATCTTTGGGCTCAATCGATCGGCGTTTTTTTCGTGGCGTTTGCCACGGAAACAAAGTGCCGAAGTTGAGTCGTTGGCAAGGCTAACGACAACGCGTCGGTACTGACTCTGTGTTCGTCTTCGCGTTAGAAGTCGTAATAAGGTGTGCGCACGTCCAACCCAAGTTGTGTCCGAACGCTGAGCGCGCAGGTTATGACGACTACATCAAAGAGCCCAAATATGAAGTGGGGTCGGCGGCATTCACCGCGGCGCCTGTCTCACGACCCTTTATTGGCGCGTCGGGCTTCAAGTGCTCTTGATAGCCAAGTTGTCGCAGATGCAATCGTAGATCACAAATCGACCCGAAAACGGTAATCGCGATTTGTTGCAACTACAAGCCGAAAGTGGGGCAAGGGTTTTGCCCCTCTTTTTCCTAATGGTTCAAGGGCGGCACTACGCGCTGTGTTGCGGAGCCATTGGCGCTGGAAGATGGATCTACGTTCTGCAGATAGCGGCAGACGTTTGAAACGGCTAGGCCAGCTGTTTTGTAATCAGTAGGTCCCGGGTTCGACTCCTGGTGCCGGCACCAGATTTATAAGATATAGGGTAAGGCCTCCCGCTAGATTCAACACCAGGTGAGCGAGATCACGCGTGAGATGCAGGAAGCCGTACTGGACCGCTTCCGTGTTTGCAGCATGTGCGCCGATATTAAAAACCCACTCATGTGCGCGCACTATGATGATAATCACCGCGGTGTTTCAGCAGGCACAAGCTGACCATCCCCGGACAGCGCGTCCCTTTTGCGCCGCACCTGCATGTATCAGGCGTATCCTGTCACTTCCTGGCGCAAGAAATCGATGAAAGCGCGGAGCTTCAGCGGGATGTAATCGCGGCTCGGATAGACGAGCCAGGCGGCAGTGTCGAAGTCGGTCGGCGCACACTCGTAATCCGGGAAGAGTTTGACCAGTTCGCCTGACGCGACTTCCTCGCGGCACAGCCAGTCAGGCAGGAGCGCCGGCCCGAGCCCCTGCACGGCGCAGGCGGTCATTGTCAGGCCGTGCGATACGATGAGGTGGCCCGTCACCGGAACCTCGAACGGTCTCTTGTCTTTCACCCTGAACTTCCAAGCGCTTCGATATCCCTGCATTGGGAACAGCAGGCAATCCCGTTTCCTGAGCTCGCTCGGATGCTCGGGCCGGCCCCATTTGTCGAGATAGGAGGGACTTGCGCAGACGTAAAACCTCCGGGGCACCAGCCGTGAAGCGATGAACCCGGCGCCCGGCTTCCGGCCGAAGCGGACCGCAAGATCGATCTTTTCCTCGACGATGTCGACGTGGTGATCGGCCAGCACGAGCTCTATTGTCAGTCCCGGATACAGCTCGCGAAGCTTCGGCAGCAAGGGAGCCAGTATGCGCTGGCCGAAGGAAGTACATGCAGTGACGCGTAGCATACCGATCGGCTGCCCCAGGAGATCGAGCGCGTGCTGCCCGGCATGTTCCATTTCGCGCAGCGGTCCTTCCACGCGCGCGAAGTACTCTGCCCCGGCTTCGGTCGGCGAAAGCTTGCGCGTTGTGCGCTGGAGCAGCCGGACTCCGAGCTCCGCTTCCAGAGCCGAAATTGAGCGCGACACGGAGGATGGGTCGAGATCGCGTTGCCGCGCCACGGCGGCGAAACTGCCGTGCTTCATGACGTCAACGAATATCCGCAGGGCTTCTATGTCCATTCGTGCACTCGACGCATGAAAATCGTGATTATAGCGTTGTTTTATGCACTCGCATCGCCGGTTACTATCCTCGCACTGTCACGTGCCCGCCTGCGGCGGTGGCCCTTCACAAGGATCGAACAATGGGTATTGAAGTGTACTCGGGATTCTTCCATGCGCTTGACGAGGTTCTCAATGACGTCAGGGAAAATGGAACCTGGCCGACGACTTTCGTTTCCGGTCCATCGCCGGGACTGCATGCGCACTGGCATGCACACGACGTTCATGCCTATATCATGGAAGGCGAGACGGATTTTCTCGATGGAGAGAGCGGAACCCGGACCCCGGTGCGTGCCGGCGACAAGATCGTCGTTCCGGCGCGGACCGTGCACGCGGAAGGCGCTGTCAAAGACCGGGTTGTCTATCTCCTGGCACTGCCAGAGCCGCTGGCGCCGGACGAGTTCCTGGCCATGCGTGACCCGGGCGAACTGTAGAATGTCTCTTCAGTTTTGACGGCCTGCGCGGTCGCTCGGCCCGAGGGAGAAATTGTCCGTAGTTGCAAGCTTTTGACCACGGACCGTCGCATTGCAGTTTGCCGGAGGGCCGGGCGCCGGGGGGCATAGCTCTTCGCCGCACACGATGCAGTGGTTATCCGGGTTGTCGACGAGATTGTCGCCATCATTGTCGATCTCGTTCGATCGAGTCGATCGGCGTCCGGCATATTCAGGAGTTGGCCATCCCGGCCGCTTATCCGCGGAAATTCGGATAAACAGACTACTTATACTCAAATATCAGGCCCGAAGAGGAAGCGCGGCCGGGCGAATTTGTGCCGAATGCTTTTCTAAGAAAATGCCCGTACACCGCATGCCTACGAGCCCAAATCGCGGCAAATTTCCAAGAGCTTCGGGCTGAAGGCTGCGCCAGTCCGTGATTGTTGGACGGATTTGTAATCAGTAGGTCCCGGGTTCGACTCCTGGTGCCGGCACCAGATTTTCTAAG
>CAYVPB010000134.1:0-3557 GCA_964453565.1 uncultured Halomonas sp. | reverse complement strand
TGATGGCCGCGCGCGAAGAGGCCGATCGCGCCAACCAGGCGAAGTCGGAGTTTCTGTCGCGCATGAGCCATGAACTGCGCACGCCGATGAACGCGGTGCTCGGTTTTGCCCAGTTGATTCAGGCCGATCCGGGCTTGTCCGAAGAGCATGCCGACAACAGTGAAGAGATCATCAAGGCCGGCGGGCACCTGCTGGAGCTGATCAATGACGTGCTGGATCTGAGCAAGGTCGAATCCGGCCGCATTCAGGTGTCGATCGAACCGGTTTTGCTTGCGCCGCTGGTCGATGAATGCATGAGTCTGGTCGAAGATATGGCCCGGCGCCGGTCGATCTCGATTCAGCATGATGTTTCCAGCGACCTCGTCGTGCGCGCCGATCGCACGCGTTTGAAGCAGGTGCTGCTGAATCTGCTTTCCAACGCGATCAAGTACAATTACCCGAAAGGTCGGGTCTGGCTGCGAACCGAACGGCGGCAGTCCGATGACCAGGTGAGCATCAGCGTCGCCGATACCGGACCCGGCATTCCAGCGGAAAGGATTGCCCGACTGTATGAGCCGTTTGAACGCCTCGACGCCGAGAACAGCGGCGTGGAGGGCACGGGCATCGGCCTGACCATCACCCGGCGGCTGGTCGAGTTGATGGGCGGTGCGATCCGGGTGGAATCCGAGCCGGGGCGGGGCTCCACCTTCATGGTCGATCTGCCCCTGGCCGATGATGTCACCGAAAGCGAACTGGAGGAACGCGGGAAGGACACTGGAGAGTCGGTCGGCATTTCCGGGCCGGCCACGGTGCTGTACGTCGAGGACAATCCGTCGAATATGCGGCTGATGGCCCGGGCGCTCGGCCGCCAGCGGCATATCCACCTGCTGACCGCGCACAACGCCGAACTGGGCATTGAACTGGCCGTCAGCCACAGGCCGGATCTGATCCTGCTCGATATCAATCTTCCCGGGTTGGATGGCTACGAAGTGTTGGGCGTGATCCGCGCCGAGGCATCGCTGCGCGAGGTGCCGGTGGTGGCGGTTTCGGCCAACGCGCTGCCGCATGATCTTGACCGCGCACGCAAGGCCGGGTTTTCCGAATATCTGACCAAGCCGCTTGATCTTGAAAAACTGACCCAGACCATTGCACGGTTTATTGAGGCAGGCGAGGCATCCGCGGATGAGTGAAGCATCGGTCACCCGTCGAGAGCCTGCGTTGCATCAACTGCAGTTTTTATGCGATGGCACGCCGCGGGCCGCTCTGGGTAGCCTGATTCTGGCCGGTGCCTGGGTCTGGGGGCTGGGTGATACGCCGATTCGCGGCGCGGCGACGACCTGGCTGACGGTCATGGCTGCGGTGCTGCTCGCCCGTTTGCTGGTCTGGCATCGATGCCGCAATTCAATCGCGGGCCTTGAGCATGCCGATTCCGCCAGATGGCGGTTCCGGTTTCGTGTCGGGCTGCTTGCTTCCGGTGTTCTCTGGGGCGTGGCGGGTCTGGTCTTTCTGCCCGAGGTGCCGGCAGCCGCGCAGGTTTTTCTCGGGATGGCCATTCTGGGGGTCTGTGCCAGCGGTTTGAGCTGGCTGCCGGCAGACCGTGCCGGGTTCTACGTGCTTTTATTCCCGGCGCTGTTCGGCACGGCGGTCGGTTTTGGCCGGGCCGGCGGAGATTTCGCGGTTTTGATGATCCCGGCCATTGCCCTGTTCGCCGCATATATGGTGTTCAACGCCGATCGAATCAATCGCCAGTTCAAACTCATTCAACGCCAGGCGTCCCGGCGCGAAGGCGATCGCGAACAGATCCGGCGGTTGTCGAGGGTGGCAAACCAGACCCCCAACGGTGTGATCATTACTGATCTCGACGGCAAGGTTGTCTGGACCAACCCGGGCGCGACGCGATTGCTGGGCCATTCGCATGAGCAGTTGAACGGCAGGCCGCCGCTTCGAATGCTGACAGGTCGGGCGACTGACCCGGCCAGCATCGATCGGCTGATGCGGGCGTTCCTGAACGGCGAGAGCGGCGAGCAGGAACTGCAGTTGAAGACGCGTTCCGGCGAGTTCATCTGGGTTCGCGCGCAGGTTTCGCCGATCCGCGACGAGCAGGGCAACCTGATCAACTACATGGGCATTCTTGCCGATATCTCAGACGAGAAAGAAGCCTCGATTGCGCTGGAGAATTATCAGCAGGCGCTTCAATCGCTCATCGACCTGGCGGCCGATCAGTCGCTGGATACCGATGCCAGGTTGAACCAGGCACTGGAAATCGGCAGTCACTTTCTGCGAATGGATTCGGCGATGATCGTCCGGGTACGGGACCGGAAGCTGAATGTGGAATATGTCCAGAGTCGAGGCCCGGCCAGTATTCAGCCCGGTGCACGTTCCATGCTGGTCGGCACGCTTGCCGAGACCGTGCTGGAGGTCGGTGAGACGATCCGGATCAGCGATGTGCAGCATTCGGAGCGCGGGCCCAGGTGCCTGCTCGATGGTATTCAGTGCCGCGCGTACGCCGGCTACCCGGTGAAGCTTTCGGACCATAGCGTACATGTGATCAGCCTTTCGGCCCAGGGCCCGCGCGCGCAACCGTTCAGTGGTCGCGAAAAGGTGTTTCTGGAGCTTCTGTTTCAGTGGATATCCAGCGTGATGGAGCGGCGTGCTTATTCGGCTGAACTGAACAAGCTGGTTGAGCAGGTGCCCGGGATGGTTTATCAGTTCCTGATGAATCCGGATGGCGAAATTTCTTTCCCCTTTACCAGCCCGGGCATACGTGAAATCTATGGAATCGGGCCCGAGGAAGCGAAACATGATCTCGGCCAAGTTTGGGAGGTGATCCATCCGGATGACGTTGGGCCGATTCGTGAATCGATTGATGAATCTGCCAGAACGCTGGAGGTCTGGGAGCAGCAATACCGGGTGATCGATCCCGACGGAAGCGTTCGCTGGTTGCATGGCATCGCCAGGCCCGAAGCATTGCCCGATGGCAGCGTGCTGTGGCATGGCTACATCCGGGATATCAGCGAGCGCAAGCGTGCCGAGACGGCCCTGCAGCATAGCGAACAGCGATTGCGGGCCTTGTTTGAACTGATGCCGCTGGGCATCGTGCTGAACGATATCAAGACCGGAGACTTCATCCAGACCAATCCCCGATTCCAGATGCTTGTCGGGTTTTCCGACCAACAGCTTGAAAACAAACAGTTCGTCGACCTCTGCCCGCCCGAGCATGTCGAGGCCGACCGCCGGTATGTTTCGGAGCTCCTGCGCAGCGGTCATGCACCCGCTTATGAACGGCCCATGTTGCGCGCCGACGGCACGACCGTGATTGCGCGCATGCATGCTACGGTGATGCGGGGTGCCTCCGGCAGGGATCTGATCTGGACATTGATCGAGGATGTGACCGCGCAGCGCGAGCTGGAGCAGCAGTTGCGCGCACTCAATCACGAGCTTGAGGAAAGGGTGGCCGCGCGGACCCGGGACGTGCGCCGGGAGAGCATCCGGACCGCGTTGATTGTTGATGTCGCGCGCGACGGCTTCATCATGCACGACGATGAAGGTCGCATCCACCGCGTCAACCCGGCGCTTTG
>CAYVPB010000133.1:0-3629 GCA_964453565.1 uncultured Halomonas sp. | reverse complement strand
ACGATCACCTGCCCGACGATATCGTCGAAGCCGACCAGATCGAAGATATCGTCAACATGATCAACGACATGGGCATCAAGGTGTTCGAAGAGGCACCCGAAGATCCCGATGCACTGATCCTCAACGATGCCGCTTCGGCCGACACCGATGACGAGACCGCGCAGCAGGAGGCTGAAGCCGCGCTGGCCGCGGTGGAAACTGAGCTCGGAAGAACCACTGACCCGGTACGCATGTACATGCGCGAAATGGGCGCGGTCGACCTGCTCGACCAGAAAGGCGAAATCGAGATCGCCAAACGCATCGAAGACGGCCTGAACGCAGTCAACCTGTCGCTGGCACGCTTCCCCGGTACGGTCACCGTGCTGCTGGAGGAGTATCAGGCCTGGCGCGATGGCAACCAGCGACTGAACGAGCTGGTGTCGGGCTTTGTCAATCCGTTGCTGCTGGCCGAGATGGATCTGATCTCCGACCAGACCATGGAGGCGGCGGTGGCCGAGGAAGCCGAGTTCTCCGAAGACGATCCAGACGCCGATGACGAGGACACGCCGGCGCCGACAGTCAACACCGGGCCGGATGCCGAGCAGGTCATCCAGTATTTTGAAGAGCTCAAGAAGTCGCACGAACAGTTCATCAAGCTCTACGTACGTTATGGCCCGGGTGGCAAGAAGACCAACGAACTCAAGGACCAGATCTGCGAGCAATTCATTCGTCTGAAGCTGCCACCGCGCATGTTCGAGCACCTGATCGACCGGATGCGATTCCAGGCGAACATCACACGCGACATCGAGCGTCAGATCATGCATATATGCGTCGACAGGGCCGGCATGCCGCGCAAGGAGTTCATCCAGAGTTTCGTCGACAACGAAATCGATCCGGAGTGGCTGCAGGGTCTTGTCAACAAGCGCAACAACTGGTCGGCAGCCGTTCGCGAACATGCCGACGAGATCGAAAAGCTGCAAAAGAAGCTGGCCAATATCGAAAAGACCCAGCACATTCCGATTTCCGAGTTCAAGGACCTGACGCGCAACATGTCGATCGGTGAGGCGCGCGCGCGTCGGGCCAAGAAGGAAATGGTCGAGGCCAACCTCAGGCTGGTCATCTCGATTGCTAAGAAATACACCAACCGGGGCCTGCAGTTCCTGGATCTGATCCAGGAGGGCAACATCGGCCTGATGAAGGCGGTCGACAAATTCGAATACCGCAGGGGCTACAAGTTCTCGACTTATGCCACGTGGTGGATTCGCCAGGCGATCACGCGCTCGATCGCCGACCAGGCGCGCACCATCCGTATTCCGGTGCACATGATCGAGACGATCAACAAGCTCAACCGCATTTCCCGTCACATGCTGCAGGAAATGGGCCGCGAGCCGACCGCCGAGGAGCTGGCGGTGAAGATGGAAATGCCCGAAGACAAGGTCCGCAAGGTGCTCAAGATCGCCAAGGAACCGATCTCGATGGAAACCCCGATCGGCGACGATGAGGATTCGCATCTGGGCGATTTCATCGAGGACCTCAACATCCTCTCTCCGGTCGACAAAGCCACCACCACGGGGCTGACCGACACCGTGCAGAAGGTGCTGGGCGGCCTGACGCCCAGAGAAGCCAAGGTGCTCCGGATGCGCTTCGGCATCGACATGAACACCGATCACACGCTCGAAGAGGTCGGCAAGCAGTTCGACGTCACCCGCGAGCGCATTCGGCAGATCGAAGCGAAGGCACTGAGAAAGCTGCGCCACCCGACCCGCTCGGAACAGCTCAGAAGCTTCCTCGATATCGAATAGCCCGGACGTGCCTGTTCCGTCCCGGCCGCGTGTTTGGCTGCTGTCGGCCTATCGTGCCGACAGCCACGCGGCCTGGGCCGACTGGCTGATCGCGAGCTTCACGGAGTTTGATTGGTCCCGTTTCGAGCTGCCCGGCCGGCACTTTGCCTGGCGTATCCGGGGCAACCCGCTGACCTGGCTGGATGCACTGGACCGGCAACCCGGGCCCGATCTCATCGTCGCCACCTCCATGGTCGACCTTGCAACCCTGCGCGGCCTGCACCCTCGCCTTGCCGGCGTGCCCACGCTGCTGTACTTCCACGAAAACCAGTTCGCCTACCCACGCAGTGAGCGCCAGGTCACTTCGATCGAACCACAGCTTGTACAGGTGTATGCCGCGCTGGCCGCTGACCGCATAGCATTCAATTCCGAATACAACCGTACCACCTTTCTCGCCGGCATCGGCAGCATGAAAAAGCGCATGCCCGACGGCGTGCCGGACGGCCTTGCCGAACGCGTCGAGCGCAAGACCCGGGTGCTGCCGGTCCCGATCGCGCCGATCCCTCCAACCGGGCAGCGCGATCGCCGATTGATCGTCTGGAATCATCGCTGGGAATACGACCGCCGGCCAGATCTGTTCGCCGAGAGTATGCTTGAACTGGCCCGGCAGGGAGCGGAGTTCCGGCTGGCGCTGCTCGGGCCCCGGCCGCGCACACCCCCGGCCGCGTTGCAGCGCCTGCGGCTGGAATTGCACGAGCGAATCGTCGCCGACGCAATGCTGCCCCGCGACGAATATCGCACCCTGCTCGCCCGCGCCGGCATTGTAGTGAGCACCACCGAACACGAATTCCAGGGGCTTGCAATGCTGGAGGCCGCCAGCGCCGGCTGCATCCCGCTGGTGCCCGACGCACTGGCCTGTCCGGAAATCTATCCGGCCGAATACCGCTATCCGGCAGGCGACCGGGCCGCGCTGGTGCAGCGGTTGTCCGACTTTCTTGAAGGCCCGAACCCGGAGCCGGTCGATGTCACGCGATGGACCTGCGCGAGGCTGGAACCGGCCTGGCGAAATGCCCTGCTGGATGAAGATCTGCGCTGGCACGAGGCCATGGGCCAGTCCCGCGACGCCTGATCGGCAGCAAAGCGGTGCGTTTCGCTGCGCTCATCCGGCTTGCAATACCACGGAGAGCGTAGTACGCTGAGCCGATGATCAAGTCCTGGGGAGACAGTGCGACCCGTCGTTTCGCCGAGGGTGGCAAATGCAAATTCTCGGGACTGGATGAAGAAGCAGCCATGGATCTTTTGGCAGTGCTTGACGCGGCCACCTCGTTGCAAGATATCAGTCCCTTGAAATACACCGGCTTGCACAAGCTCAAGGGCGATCGCAAGGGGCAATGGGCCATAACGGTCAATGGGCCATGGCGCATCTGTTTTCGCTTCGCCGACGGCGATGCCTGGCAGGTGCAGATCGTGGACTATCACTGAAGAATCAAGCTAAAAGGAGTCAAGACATCATGCTTCCTGTGCACCCGGGTCGGATCCTGAAGCGCGAACTTGCGGCACGTAATCTATCCGCCAATCGACTCGCGCTTTCGCTGCACGTGCCTTCCGGCCGCCTCACGGAGATCCTGAACGGCAAGCGCGGCATTTCGCCGGACACGGCGCTTCGGCTGGGACACTTCTTTGGCAACAGCGCACGATTCTGGCTCAACCTGCAAACAAGCTACGAACTGGCGCTTGCCGAGCGCGAACGCGGAGAACAGATTGCCGCCGAGGTGCAGTCGAACATCGCCTGAATCAATCGCGGTCGGATACCGCTTATATGGACCCCTCCCGTTTTGCAAGACCTCGATTTTCCATCGGGATACGACT
>CAYVPB010000132.1:0-3700 GCA_964453565.1 uncultured Halomonas sp. | reverse complement strand
AAACGCGGCCGTGAAACGCTCAATAAGTTACAGACTGATTGACGGGGTACACTAGCTATGTGCCCCCAGAAAAGATCTGGCATGGTCAGCGCCGTATACAAGACGAACTGCCCACCAATGGACTGCCCAAAAATGACTCGCCGGTCGGCGCGGGCCCGGTAAGTTCGTTCAATCAGCGGTATCAGTTCATCGCTCAGAAAGTGTTGGAACTTCTCGGCGCCTCCCCAGTAATCTCGATCCGATGACTTTGCCGTGTAATCAGTAGAGCGGTAGTTGCCGTCCTCGAAATGGTCGCTTCCGTAAGAAATGCCGACAACAATCGCGTCGGGAATTTCCTCGCCGAATTTCGGGTACCGGTAGTAAGCCGAC
The DNA here is from genome assembly GCA_964453565.1 of uncultured Halomonas sp. GTDB lineage: Bacteria > Pseudomonadota > Gammaproteobacteria > Xanthomonadales > Wenzhouxiangellaceae. The sequence continues at coordinate 3,331 of CAYVPB010000132.1, read as the reverse complement.
ACGAGAGGAAACAGCGCACCTCCATCCAGCACGTAAATCGTCGGATAGTATTCTTTGGCGGACTGTTCGTATCCATCCGGCAACATTATGAAAATGTGATAGCGTCGCCCAATGATCTCGGAATCAATTTTCTGATAGCGGGTGTCGCCGAGTCCCTGCATGAAACGGGTTTCCACGGCCGACGCCGTTGATATGGCCGTCAAGAAAGCAGCTACGAACCAGACAATGAGTCTCGTCATATTGTTATTTGGCACCATATTCCGCCTGCTGTTCCATCTTATCTATGGGCGGAAGAAATGTCCGCTTGGGGTCCAGACTGTGTGAAAACTACTCGCCCGATATAATCACATTTTCCGGTCCGAGGAGAAGCCGATGAGCCAATTCATCGAGGGTGAGGATCGAAGCCAGGCGACATTTGTTGAATTGCGCCGAATATTGAGCCGCGTTCACCGAACATTTGCATCGTCGATTGACCCGGATGGCTCGCCATATTGACTTTCTGCCTCAGTCGCTTGGCGCAGATTATCCGGGTGAATGCTATTAACCCGGCATCAAAGTAGCTATGCGGGAGTGTAAGCAGCATATCGGATGGGTTCAGCCTGGAAGTACTTCGCGACACGGGCAGGCAGCTTCTGAAGCTTTCGAAGGTGAGCGATCGCCTTTGCCTTCAGTTCGTTCTTGCTGCGGGCCGGGGTGCCACTATGAACGCCGGCCTTGGAGTCGCAGTTGAGGTATTCGTCCGGGTTGAGCTCCGGGGATAAGGAAGGCAGATAGAACACCTCAATCTCCTCGGTGTGCTCGGCGAGCCAGGCTTTCACGACCCTGGCATGATGGACCCGCAGGTTGTCGAGGATCAGAAACACCTTTCTCCGAGCATCTGTGATCAGGCGCTGCATGAAATCGATCAGGATCTCGGCATTCATAGCGCCATCGAAAACCCTGAAGCGGACTTTGCCCCGGTTGGTGACCGCGGAGATCAGGTTGATCGATTCGCGCTTGGCGTTGAGCCGGAGCACCGGCGTCTTGCCCTTCAGCGCATAGCCGCGGACATGCTGCGTGTCGTTTCTCAGGCCAGTCTCATCACCCCAGTAGATTTCAGCATTCTCGGCCTTGGCGCGGGCGTGGATGGCCGGATACTCGTGCTTGAGCCACTGCCGCACGCTGCTCATAGGCCTTTTTCTTCGGCTTCGGCACCGTGAACCCCCAGCGCTTGAGATACTCGCCGACGCTGCGGATGGCCAGCTTGACGCCGATCTGTTCGGCAATCAGCTGTTGCACCGCCTCTCGGGTCCAAAGCGCGTAACGCAGCTTGAGTTGATCGGGCGTCTTGTCGATCAGCAGTTTTTGAATCTCGCCTTCCTGATCACGGCTCAAGGCCCGCCCGGAACCCACGGGCCGCCCCTGGTGGCTGGCCGCTCTCAGCCCCTTCATGCCTTCGGCCTGGTAGCGCTTGATCCAGCGTCCGACGGTCAGCGCATGCACACCGACCTGTTCGCCGATCTCTTTACGGGTGTAGCCGTTTTTCTTCCACATGCGGATGGCCTGCTTGCGTTTCTCTTCCTGGACCACCGCAGGAAGCGCTCGTGCATCTTCTTTCATGGCTCGATTATAGCATATCTACTTTCGTGCCGGGTTAATAAATGCAAATCCCAGGTCAGTTTTCTGTACAAATCAACAGACTGTCGATCAACCCCGGCAGGGAGGCGCCGAGAGCTGAGTAATAAACTCTGGAGGCACGACGTCCGCGAGCCACACCTTCTCGTTGCCCTCGTAGAGGGCAACACCCTCAGCGTGCGCGGCCTTGGCTGCAATCTCGAGGATCACGGGTTCATCACTCTTCCGGCGACCCACGCGACCAGCTGTAGGTCGATCGCTGGAGAGGTGGACGTACTGCCGTCCCATTGGTTCAAGACCGGCTCTTCGGATCATCTCCGCCGCCTCCGGCGAGGTCCCGTGGTAAAGGAACTCGGGCGGTATCGCGGCCATTCGTTTCAGCTTCCCTGGAAGTGAGTGGCCATAGAGTGCCCGGATCCGGTCACCACGGATCTCGTGTCGGATCTTATCGCTGCTGGCAATCATTGCTTCGATCTCCTCGCGACAGAGTCTGTCCCACCAACCTCCCTTGCTTCGCAACGACTCGATGAGCGTGTTCAGTGAAGTCCAGCCTTCGTTATCCAGCTCAAGCTCGTAAAGCCAGGGTTCGTGACGAAGCGCGTGGGAGATTGCTTTACTAAGGGCCTGATGACTAATGCTCACTAGGAAAGGCGTCCCCTTCGCGGTTCGACTTCACTGCAAGAACCGGCAACCGCTTCAAGGTACCCATTGCTGCTGAGCAGGACCGCAAAATGCTTCTTGCCCTTAGCACCATGAATCCGCTCCGGCTCAGCTCTGACCAAACTCTCGATCCAGTCCGAATCGATTACTTCAACGACCGAATCGTAGCTTGCATGAACATACCCCTGGCTGTGTATCTCGTCTCGGAATCTGTACGCAATGACGTCCCCGAACCGAAGACCTCCCACCTGATTCTGTCCCTCGCTGAGAAATTCATATTCGGCAAGGAGAATCACGCCATCGAACGTTATCCGGATATCGCCACATCCTGATTGTGGCGTCCGCAAGCCCCACAACTTACGCACAACCATTCCTCTACTCCGGCACCACTGACGAAATGCCACGACCCGTCAGGTTGTTGCGCTGCAGCTGCCCCGAAAGAAGTCCCTCGAAGATCTCGTCACCCGTCCGATCTATGACATTAAAGGAGCTTCGCGGAACTCCCGCCCGTTCTAGCGCTTGCACAGTTCGAGTATTGAGAATCAGCGTGTTCCCGCCTCGCTCGATGACGTTCACTGGGACCTTCGATGGGTCCAAGCCACCGCGAATCGCGTTTGCTAGATCATCAACCGTACGAATCGGCTGGCCTGCAATCGCACTGAGTTCGCGCCGTCCCGCAGCGCTGAATCCCTCGCGAAAGGTTCTCTGGGCGAAATTAGCGCTCGAAGACAATCCCCCCCTTGTCGCAAATAAGCCCCCTCTGGCCAGGGCGAAAAATTCCCCGCCGAACGGAATAGTCACAAGCGTCGCCGCAGTGTTGAGGATCAACTTCTCGGCCGGCGTCATTGGCCGAATGGTACCCTCCGGTGTCGTTACGTGACAACCGCCCAAGCAGATGCCGCTCGTTTGTATGAATGGCACGAATCGCCAATCGACAGTCGCGTCGCCGAAGACACCGCTCCCGCTATCGTCCGGGGAGTCGTTATCACTGGAGCGTTCCCTATTGTTGTATTCATCCAGGCGATCGAGATCGTCAATATCACGCTCGGTGATTGAA
>CAYVPB010000131.1:0-3810 GCA_964453565.1 uncultured Halomonas sp. | reverse complement strand
CAGACGCACTCCCGAAGGGCGAGCCGGAAAGCGCTCATCTGCGGCGTTAGGGCTCCGGGAAAGGCAATCAGCATTCCCGGTGAGCCCTGCCTTGCAGCGAAGCGCTTTCCGACTCGCTGAATGTTGCAGGATTAGTGACGGGTCCACTAGAACAGGACCTTTGGCCCATGGCGCCACTCACGTCCGATTGCGTATCATCGGCAGAGATAAAATTCTTATACGGAGATCATCCAGATGCACCTTCCAATTCTGGCCGCCCTGCTGGCGGTTTTGTTCTCGGCCTCCGCAGTCGCCGAGGAACCGACCCGGCTACTGCGCCAGCCGGCGATTTCAGCCGATCACCTCGCCTTCGTCTACGCCGGCGACCTGTGGATTTCAGGGCGCGATGGCGAAAACCCGCGTCGCCTGACCACATCGCCGGCCGAGGAAAACACGCCGATCTTTTCGCCCGACGGCGCGCAGATCGCGTTTGCCGCCGAATACGAGGGCAACACCGATGTCTACGTGATTCCGGTCGAAGGCGGTCAGCCTGAGCGGCTGACCTGGCATCCGGGCAATGACATTCCGGTGGACTGGGCCGCCGACGGCCTGGCCGTCGCATTCGTCTCGTCGCGCGAAACCGATCATGGCCGCTCTGGGCAACTGTTCCATGCTTCTCTGGAGCCGGGTTTGCCGAAAAAACAGATGGAAGCGCGCTTCTTCCGCGGGTCCTGGGATGATCAGGGACGCAGGCTCGCTTATATCGACTTCGGTTCCGGCTACAACGGCCTGTTCGGCGGCAGCGCTGGATGGAAGGGCTATCGTGGCGGTACCACCCCCTCGATCCGAATTCTGGATGTCCAGGACCAGTCGGTGATCGACATCCCCGGCGATCGAGTCACCGATTTCAACATGTTCTGGCTGGACGGGCAGGTGTATTTCCTGTCCGACCGAGACGACAAGGACTTCAACCTGTTTCGCTTCGATCCCGCCACGGGCCGAATCGAAAAGCTTACCGACGAGCGCGAGTTCGATATCCGCGCCGCGGCGGGACACGGCCAGCATGTAATCTACGAGGTCGGCGGGCTACTGCACGAGCTGGATCTCGACAGCGGTCAGGTCCGCACCCTGGATCTTCATCTTAATCCCGATCTGCCGCAACTGCATCCGGGCTGGAAGTCGGTGGCCGACAATATCCAGAACATCGATGTCTCGCCCAATGGCAAGCGCGCCCTGATCACTGCCCGCGGCGAGATCTTCACGGTACCCGCCGACAAGGGCTCGACGCGCAATCTGACCGAATCGGCCGGCACGCGCGAATACAACGCACTGTGGTCGCCGGCCGGCAACGAGGTAGCCTGGATCGTCGAGTCGCTGAAGGGTCAGACGCTGGTGATTGCCGATCAGACCGGCATGGGCGCGCGCCGTGAGTTCGAGCTGGGCCCGGATTTCTATACGCTGCAGACCTGGCACGCCGACAGCGGCCGGATCGTGTTCACCGACAACCACCTCGGCCTGTTTGCCATCACGCTGGAGGGCGGTACGATCGAACGCATCGCGACCAACACCCGCCGCTCGGCGTTCGATGTGGCATTCTCGCCCGATGGTCGCTGGCTGGCGTTCAATCCGGAGCAGCCGAATTTCCATGCCGAGATGGCGCTGCATGACTTCGAATCCGGCCAAACCCGGATCGTCACCGACGGCATGGCCGATGTCGCTTCGCCGGCGTTCGATCCCGAAGGCAAGTATCTGTACTTCGCCGCCTCGACCAACGCCGGGCCGATTCAGGTCGGGCTGAACATGACCAGCCAGGAGCGCCCGTACCGGGCCGGCCTGTATGCCGTGGTGCTGGCCGCCGACGGGCAATCGCCGCTGGCGCCTGAAACCGGTGACGAGGAGGGCGACCAAACCAGTGACAACGCCAATGGCAATCGCAAGGAAGGTCGCGACGAAAACAAAGATGGTGACGAGAGCAAGGAAAAACCCGAGACCCGGATCGACTTTGATGGACTGGCCGGGCGCATCGTCGGACTGCCGGTGGCCGAAGGCAACTACAACTCGCTGCAGGCAGGCGCGGATGGCGCGCTTTACTACATCGAATCGCCGCAGCCGGGCGCCAGCAACCTGCCGCCGGGCGAGTCCGGCGCTGACAACAACCGGCTGATCCGGTTTGATTTCGAAAAACGCGAAGCCGGCGGCGTGCAGCGCGGCGTGCGCGCATTCCGCATCGCCGCCAACGGCAAGAAGATGCTGCTGCAGACCGCGGGCGGCCTTGCCATGGCTGACGTCGGCAAGGAAATCAAGCCTGAAAACATAGATACCTCGGGCATGCGCATGTGGATCGATCCGCGCGTGGAATGGGCCCAGATCTTCGATGAGGCCTGGCGCATGCAGCAGCAGTTCTTCTATGCCGAGAATCTGCATGGCATCGACTGGGATGCCGTATATGAAAAGTATCGCCCGCTGCTGTCGCATGTCGGCCGGCGCGAGGATCTCAACGCACTGATGGTCGAAATGATCGCCGAGCTGCAGGCCGGGCATAACCGCGTCGGCGGCGGCGACGTCCATCGCGAGAGTGGGGTTTCAATCGGTCTGTTGGGCGCAAATTTCAGCATCGAGAATGATCGTTATCGCCTCTCCCGCATCTATTCCGGAGAATCCTGGAACCCGTTCCTGCGCGGGCCGCTGACCGAACCCGGCAACGAGGCGCGCGAGGGTGAGTATCTGCTGGCCATCAATGGCAAGACCCTCACCGGGCGCGACAACATCTTCCGTGAGCTGCACGACACCGCCGACAAGCAGGTCACACTGACGATCGGGCCACGCGCCGATGGCCGTGATGTGCGAGATATCGTCATTACCCCGGTCGGCAACGAGAATGCACTGCGGCTATGGCGCTGGATCGAGGACAACCGCCGTCAGGTGGCCGAGGCCACGGATGGCCAGGTCGGCTATATCTACCTGCCCAACACCGCCGGCGCCGGCTACACGTTCTTCAATCGCATGTTCTTTAGCCAGATCGACAAGGATGCGCTGATCATCGACGAGCGCGCCAACGGCGGCGGCCAGGCGGCCAACTACATCACCGAGGTTCTCAGCCGCCGGCATCTTTCGACCTGGCGCGACCGGGCCGGAATGCCCTACAACACCCCGGCCGGCGCGCTGCACGGGCCGAAGGTGATGATGATCGACCAGGACGCCGGCTCCGGTGGAGATTACCTGCCGTACTCGTTCCGGCACTTAGGCATCGGCAAGTTGCTGGGCACCCGCACCTGGGGCGGGCTGATCGGCATCTCGGCCAATCCGGAGCTGATTGACGGCGGTCGAATGACCGTGCCGTTCTTCCGCTTCGTCGACGCCGAAGGCAACTGGAGTGTAGAAAACGAGGGCGTGGCCCCGGATATCGAAGTCAAGCTCGATCCCGTCGCCACCAACCAGGACCGCGACACCCAGCTCCAGGCCGCGCTTGAGCACATCCTGGCCGAACTGGAGAACTACCAGTCCCCGGTACCTCCCGTACCGCCGCTGCCGACCGAGTTGGGCCTGTAGCAGCGACATCCAGGCCGCGAACAATTTAGTAGCGGAATCCGACCGCGAAAGATGCACAAGCGATATCCGTCTGCGAATGGCCCGAATCGCCGACAGATTCGGCTCCCACAGCAAGCTCCCGCAGCAATCGCCCCGGCCTTCCGGGGCGGTTCCCCCTCCCCGGTGCAACTAAAACCAACATAAAACCAACATTGACATCAAAACCAACATTGAACCAACATCAAACCAATGAACCAAGATTGACATCCATTGAACCAAGATTACGAACCAAGATTGACATCC
>CAYVPB010000130.1:0-3894 GCA_964453565.1 uncultured Halomonas sp. | reverse complement strand
TCCGGCACGCGCCTGTACCCGCTGACCCAGGTCATCAGCAAGCAGTTGCTGCCGATCTACGACAAGCCGATGATCTACTATCCGCTCAGCACCCTGATGCTGGCCGGCATTCGCGAGATCCTGATCATCACGACGCCGCACGACAAGCCGCTGTTCGCCGAGCAGCTCGGGGACGGCGGCCAGTGGGGCCTTCAACTCGAGTACGCCGAACAGCCCGAGCCCGGCGGGCTGGCGCAGGCCTACCTGATCGCCGCCGGCTGGCTGAAAGGCGCGCCATCCTGCCTGGTGCTGGGCGACAACATCTTTTACGGGCACGGTTTCACCGACAGCCTGCGGGCCGCCGACGCCCGGACCGAGGGCGCGAGTGTGTTCGGCTACTGGGTCCGCGATCCGCAGCGCTATGGCGTGGCCGAGTTCGACGCGAACGGCCGCGTTGTCGGACTCGAGGAAAAGCCGGGAAAACCGAAATCGAACTACGCGGTCACCGGGCTGTACTTCTACGATGGCCGCGCCCCGGAATTCGCCGCCGAACTCGAACCCTCGGCCCGCGGCGAACTCGAAATCACCGACCTGAACAAGCGTTACCTGGAATCCGGCGAACTGCATCTGGAGCAGCTCGGCCGCGGCATCGCGTGGCTGGACACTGGCACTCATGCATCCCTGATGCAGGCCAGCGCCTTCATCGAAACCATCGAAAGCCGCCAAGGCCTCAAGATTGCCTGCCCCGAGGAAATCGCATACCACGCCGGCTGGATCGACGCCGATCAGGTCCGCCGCCAGGCCGCCGACCTGTGCAAGAGCGGCTACGGCGAATACCTGCTCTCCATGCTCGAGCACGGCTGATGCGTGCTTCTATGGGAGCCGTATCCGACCGCGACACCCCCACCGTCATTGGCGCACCCACCCGTCATCCCGGGCCCTATGTTGCCGTCATCCGGAACCCGGAATCTGGAATCCTTGACTTCCAACCAACAACCAACAAAACCAACAACCAAACTTGACCCCCTGTCCGAGTTGTGGTCATAATAGGAACACTAGAACCCAATCTGTGACTACAAATGACCGTCTCCGTCCGCGAGCTCAAGGCCCATCTTTCGCGCTACCTGGCAGAAGCCCGCGCGGGCAAGGTGATCCGGATCACCTCGCACCGCAGGGAAATCGCGCAGATCACCGGCGTGCCCGATCCGCGGGATGACGGTCTCGCCAGCTTGATGGCGGCTGGCGAAACGCATTGGCGGGGTGGCAAACCGGCTGGCGCCCGGATTCGGCTCAGCGAACAAGGCCCGGCGCTGTCTGAGCTGGTGGTGCAGGGTCGCGGGTGATCCTTTTTTGCGATACCTCGGCGCTGGTCAAGCTCTACGTCGTCGAGGAAGGCAGCGACATCATGCATCAGGCGGCGCGGCGGGCGGACGCACTGGCGGTCAGCCGAATCGCCTGGGCTGAGTTCCATGCCGCCCTGGCACGTCGTGCCAGACTGGTTCCGGCCGATGAGAGCGCGCTGGAACAGGCGCGCGCGATCCTGGTGGCACAATGGCAGAACTTTCTGATTGTCGAAGTCAGTCAGCGCGTGGTCGAACTGGCCGGGGAACATGCCGATCTCTATGCACTCCGAGCCTACGACGCCGTCCAGCTCGCCACCGCCGATCACCTGGCCCGGCATGGCGGGCAGCCAGGGAAATTCGCCTGCTTCGACCGTCGCCTGAACAAAGCCGCCGCCGCCCTCGGCATGGACTGCATCTAAAGACCAGATTCTGCGAGGCCGCAGGAAATGATCATGGCCCTGGGCCGGCAGTTTCAGTTGACCGCCTACGGTGGCACATACCTGGAGCTGGCGCTGCGCACGGGATCGACCCTGGCCACCTTCGACACCAGACTCGCCGCCGTGATGCGACAGGCAGGTGGAAAAGTCTACGATTCGCCTAAGTGAACCTGAACCGAAACCGGAGTTTTACGACGCCGCAGGCGAGGCCGTTGAAGTAGATTTTGACTTGTCTTTTCCGACTACCGACTACCGACTACCGGCCCTAACGACGGCATGGGCGCCTACGTGGCCGACCAGGTCGTCAAGCTCATGACCCGGCGCAAGATCCACGTGGTCGCCCGGTTATGAGCACCGAAGCGCCAGTTTGATTACAATGCAAGCATTGCAATCATATTAGAGAGCACATCATGACCAGCATCACCGTTCGCAATCTCGATGAAGCCGTCAAGGCAAGCCTACGCCTGCAGGCGGCGCAGCACGGCTGGTCGATGGAGCAGGAGGTCAGGCACATCCTGCAGCAGGCCGTCGCCACCCAGCCGGCCGAGGCCATGGACTTCGCCGAGCGCATCAACCGCCGATTCCATCGGCTGGCCGCGGAAGACCTGCCCATTCCCGCGCGGCAGGTCAGCCGGCAGCCACCGCCGCTGGAGACCTGATGTCAGCGGGCTACCTGCTTGACACCAACGTGCTGTCTGAGCTCATGCGCCCCGCACCAGCGGAAGTCGTGCGCGAGTGGTTTGCACAACACGCCAACCGCGCCATGTATACCAGTGCCATCACCCAGGCGGAAATTCTCACCGGCGTCGCACTCTTGCCGCCGGGCAAGCGTCGTGATGCCCTGGCGAGCGCCGCCGAGCAGATGTTCCAGCAGGATTTCGCCGGGCATTGCCTGGCCTTCGAGGGCGGGGCGGCCCATCATTACGCGCTCATCGTGGCGGCGCGCACCCGCGCTGGGCAGCCCATCACCACGGAAGACGCCCAGATCGCCGCCATCGCACTGGCCGCCGGCCTGCCCGTGCTCACGCGTAACAACAAGGATTTCACCGACATCACCGGGTTGACCGTCATCAACCCCTGGCAAGCCCCCTGAGACGCACAAAAACGCAGAGCATTGAAGCATCTCGTCACCGGCCACGCCGCCTTCATCCGCTATCTGAATAACCAAAAAACCAAAAAACGAACCAACGAACCAACGAAAAACCAGCTGGAATCGCGGACCGTTCAATGAATGAACGCACAACCACAAAATTCGAGTAAAATCAGGCATATGGGGCCGACACCCATGGGCGGTAGCGTGTCCGGCCGCCACACGGCCGGCGGTTTACGGTTGGACGGTTTACGGTTTACGCAACCAAAGCCCCGTATCTGAACGCGTCGCTTTACGACACTGCAGGCGAGGCTTTTGACGTAGATTTTGTTGTTGACGTTCCGTAAACCGTAAACCGGAAACCGTTGTTTTCAAGCAACAACCAACACCGCCTTTGCCATTGCCCTGAATCCTGAACCCGTCGTTTTCTGCCATTGACCGCGGAAAACGGAAAACGACGCCTGGTTCATTGACGCCTATAATTTACGATTTGAAAGTAATACTTACATATTGTACAATCATCCAATGATGATTCCGCGGCAAGCTGCAGCGACCGCGCTCGAACTGGCGCGCGGCTTTCCAATTGTGGCGCTTACCGGGCCGCGGCAGTCTGGCAAAACGACGCTCGCGCGCTCGTTGTTCGTCGACCATGATTATGTGTCGCTGGAGGATCCCGAGCAGCGCGAGTTCGCGACGAATGATCCCAAGGGATTCCTTGCTCGCTTCGAAGGCAGACTGATTCTCGACGAGGTTCAGCGCTGTCCTGAGCTGTTTTCCTGGCTGCAAGGCATTGTCGACGGTGACCGGAGCATGGGGCGTTTTGTCCTGACTGGCTCTCAGGAATTCGGATTGCGCGCCGGCATCACGCAATCTCTGGCGGGCCGGGTGGGGCTAGTGCATCTGCTTCCGCTGTCGTTGAGTGAGCTCGGCGGATCAGGTCTGTTGTCCGAGTCGCTGGATACAGCAATGGTTCTGGGCGGATATCCACCTGTTCACGACCGCGATCTGGCGCCTCGCCTGTGGTTTCCGAACTACGTCAATACCT
>CAYVPB010000129.1:0-3935 GCA_964453565.1 uncultured Halomonas sp. | reverse complement strand
TGCTCGACTACCTCCACGCAACCCTGCCGGATCCCAGCGATACCAGCATCGTCGCGCCGGCCATCTGGATGGGTTACGCCGCGATGGTGTTCAAAACCCTCGGTAGCCAGATTACCCCCGCCAACATGTATTGCCTGATGTCGCTGTGGGCCGATATCGAACCCATCCGCCAAATTCGGCTGCACCCGGACTTCCTTCCCTTTGCCGAGCGTATCGGCCTGGTCGCGGCCTGGGACAAATATGGTTGGCCGGATGTTCTACCGCCGCCAGATTCGCGCATCCCGGGACTCTGAATCCCGCCCTCAGCAATTCACGCAGAAATGACGCAATTTTGACGCTCCCGGGATTGTGCTCCAGATCACATTCGGCGTAGATTTGCCTGACGGTTTGATGCGTCAATCACCGGCCTTTTGCCGCGTGGTGTGCTCAAGCCCTAATCGGGAGATCTGATCATGAAAAAACTTATCGGGACCATGCTTTTGCTTATGGCTTCCACCAGCCAGGCCGGCCATCTTGACGTCATCAGCTTCACTCTGGACGAAGACTGTTCGCTGGGGACCTATCTTGAGATCGTCGACGACTTCAACGAATGGGGCGAAGCCTATGGCTACCAGACCGAAATCGCCGCACCCTTGTTCAACGACGACATGGCTACGCACTACTGGCTCGGCCGTAGCGCGGATAACGAGACCTTCGGCAAAGCCTACGACGCATGGACAGCCGCACAGGTCGACGCCGATAGCGTGCCTGCACAACTCAACGCGCGTTTTGGTGAATGCGGCGACGAAAACACGACGCGCAACGCCTACAGAACGTTTCCGTAAGCGGATCTCAAACCTGCGTTATCACTCCGGATCTTAAGCAATGGCGCACGGACGAAACTGCGTACTGGGAGGCATGACGTCAAGCGGCGTTGTGACTGTTCGGGGCCTCAACGAGAGGAAAGCACCATGAAAGAGCAGTACCAAACCTCAACTTTGTCCAAAATCGAAAAAGGAAATTCCATGTATCGTTCAAACAGTATGCGTGCACACGCACTTTCACTTCTAATGTTGCTGGGTGTATTGGTTGCGGCGCCCGCTGCAGCGCAATTGCAAGTCTGGGAAGACTATGAAATCTCCGATGCAGCCTGGAGCGTCACCATGGTCAAGCTCGACCCGGGCACTCAAGATATCTATCTGGAAGGATTGAAATCGACATGGCTTGCAGCGAACAAGGTTGCCAAATCACTGGGTCATCTCGAAGATTATGCGATCTATGCCAACCAGATGGTTGCGTCAGGTGCATTTGATCTACTGCTGGTGATGAAGTTTTCCAGTACGAAAGACCTGGCGCCAAGTCGCGAGCGATATAACGAATTCATGGAAGCCTGGGGACAGGAAAACATGGATGCCAGCAACGAAAAAGTGCTCGAGCTGTACAACGAAATTCGTGAAATCCAGGGTGAGTACCTGATCCGGGAAATCACGCTGAAGTGATCTAACCGGCGGCTGCGCTGCAGGGGGCAGGCCTCCCTGCAGCGTTGTAATTAAATCCAGCTTTTCCGGAGCGTGAAAATCGCCTGCCACCAAGGGAAGAAAACCGATGAGCAAGATCGTATTAATCACCGGATGCAGTTCCGGATTCGGTCGCCAACTGGCCGAGGTGCTGGCTAGACGCGGCGATCGAGTTTTCGCCACGATGCGAGCCATCGATGGCAGGAATGCCGGTGTAGCAGCCGAGCTGCAGGCCCTGGCAGGGCAGGAGGATATCGATCTTCGGGTACTGGAGCTCGATGTCACGTCAAGCGAGTCGGTCGAGGCGGTTGCCGAAGCCATCGTGGCAGAATCGGGTGCGCCGGATGTGGTGGTCAACAATGCCGGGGTCATGTACACCGGTTTCACCGAGGCGTTCACCGCCGACGAGCTGGCCGCCCAGCTCGATGTCAACGTGGTCGGTATCCATCGCATGAACCGCGCCTTCCTGCCCGGCATGCGCCAGCGCGGCCAGGGCCTGGTCATCAACATCAGTTCGGTCGCGGGCCGGATCGGCGCACCGTTTTTCGGCGTCTACCACGCCAGCAAGTGGGGCCTGGAGGGCTATTCGATGGCGCTGCGCGGCGAGCTCGCCTGTTGCGGCGTTGATGTGGTGGTCGTCGAGCCGGGGCCTTTTGCCACCGAGCTTTTCACGCAAAGCCCGAAACCGCTCGATGTCGACGGGCGCATTGCGACTTATCCAGCCGCGGCACGTGCCGCCTCCGAGCAGCTCGATCAGGCATTTGAGGGCATGTTCGATGATCCGGAAATACCCACCGATCCCGGCATGGTCGTCGAGCAGATCGTGACCTTGATCGACACCCCGGCCGGCAGCCGACCGTTTCGCAGCGTGGTCGGCGTGGACGTCGGTGTGCGCGAGCGCAATGCCGCGGTCGAGCCGTTTGATGCCGCCGTGCTGGAAGCCTTCGGACTGACCGAGTTCGCCACGCTGGTTCCGGGACGATCGTGATGAGTGACGAGGAGTGGGTGGCCTGGGGCGCGCTGGACGACGACGCCTGGTATGCACGGGTCAAGGAGGACTTCGGGCTGGAGGTACGGCCAGGCTCCTGATGAAAACCCATCCAACAACCGCCGAAGTCGCCGCTGGTTTTACGGCGCTGTGGCTGGCCGGCGATTTTCACGCCGCCGGTGAGCAGTACTGGGCCGACGATGTGGTCAGCATCGAGCCGCGTGCACCACTGGATGGCCTCGATGCGGAGTGCCGCGGAATCGAAGCGCTCCTGGAAAAGAACCTGCGCTGGTGCTCGACCCACGGCATCGAGGACCTGAGTCTTGATGGTCCGTTCGTGACTGGCGATCACTTCGCGCTGTTCGCCGACATGCTGATCGCCCATGCCGGTCAGCGCAGACCGCACAGCGAGATCGCGGTGTTCTCGGTCCGCGACGGCAAGATCGTCGAAGAGCGGTATTTTTATGAGTAGCAAAAGAATTGGCTCGCGCGGAGACGCAGAGGCGCAGAGCAAGAGATCTAAAAAGCGCTTCATTCGAGGCAACTACTCAGATTGACTTGTAACCCTGGATAAGGAAACTCCAATGATTGCTACCCCAAAAGCTCTGGCCCATGTGGTGTATCGAACCCGACGCTTGGCCGAAATGCTCGACTGGTACAGCACGGTATTCGGCGCCAGTATTCAACATCAGAACCCTGCAATGGCCTTTCTGACCTTCGACGACGAACATCACCGCTTTGCGTTTCTTGATTTGTCAGTCATCGACCCGGAAGGAACCGATCCGGCGAGCAAGGTCGGCACCGGCGTCGATCACCTGGCCTGGACCTATGCCTCGCTGGACGATCTGTTCGCCACCTACACTCAATGCAAAGCCCATGGCATCGAGCCTTACTGGTGCATCCATCATGGTCTGACCATCTCCATGTACTACGCCGACCCCGACGGTAACCAGATGGAGTTCCAGGTCAACGCCTTTGACAGCGATGCAGACTGCAATGCCTACATCTGCGGTCCGGACTTCGAGACCAATCCGGTCGGCGTGGATTTCGATCCTGAAGAATGGCTAGAGGCTGTGCGCAATGGCGGCTCGCTGGATGACTTCCGTGTGCGCAGCTTGCATGAACCGGTCTCACCGATTCGTGGTGCGATCAGCGCATTGCTGTAAGCACACCCATCTTTGACTCGGCTTCAATGAACCTTCAACTCGCAGCGGGTACAAGCAAATGACTGATGCCAACAGCAATGGCGGTGATGATCGCAGCCAGATCGAAGCCGTCATGCAGACCTACATCGAGGGCGGACGATCCGGAAACAATGACCTCTTGCGCCCGATCTTCCACGAACTGGCCACGATCTGCGGCTACGTCGGGCCCGATCTGTTTGCCGGGCCGATCCAGATGTTCTACGACTGGCACGCCGACAACGGCCCCGCCGCCGACCTGGTGGCCGG
>CAYVPB010000128.1:0-4037 GCA_964453565.1 uncultured Halomonas sp. | reverse complement strand
CTCGAGCGGGCGGTGAACCTGAAGAATTTCCTCAAGGGCAAAGAGCGCGTCCAGCAGGTTGCGGCGTTCGTCGCGAACCACTATCTGGAGAACGTCGAGCCACTCGGCTACAAGGCATTTCTTGTCGCAGTCGATCGGGAAGCCTGCGCGCACTACAAGCACGCCCTCGATCAGTTTCTGCCGGCGGCGTATTCCGACGTTGTCTACACGGGCAGCAACAACGATTCGGCGCTGCTCAAGGAATTTCACCTCGACGGCAAGCAGGAACGCCGGATCCGCAAGCAGTTCGGCAAGCTCGACCGTCAGCCGAAGATTCTGATTGTGACCGAAAAGCTCCTGACCGGTTTCGACGCACCGGTGCTGTATGCCATGTATCTCGACAAACCGATGCGCGACCACACCCTGCTGCAGGCCATCGCAAGGGTCAACCGGCCGTATGAAAACGAAGCGCAAGAGATGGTCAAGCCGCATGGCTTCGTGCTGGATTTCGTCGGCATTTTTGACAACCTCGAAAAGGCGCTGGCGTTCGACAGCGACGAGATCAACGCGATCGTCAAGGATCTGGCGCTGCTCAAGGGGCTGTTCCGGAACAAGATGGAGCAGCACGCTCCGGCATACCTCGCCCTGCTGCAACACGATTTCAACGACCGTGATGTCGACAACCTGATCGAGCATTTTCGCGACCCGGAGCGCCGCAAGGCATTTTTCAAGGAGTACAAGGAAATCGAGATGCTCTACGAGATCATCTCGCCAGATGCCTTTCTGCGACCGTTCATCGCCGATTACGGCACGCTCTCGGGTATTTATCAGGTGGTGCGCAAGGCCTACGCACGCCGCGTAAACGTCGACCGTGACTTCCAGGCCAAGACCAATTCGCTGGTCCAGGAGCATATCGGCAGCTATGGCGTTGGCCATCTGGAAAATCTTGTTGCAATCGACGCCGATACCATTGAGCTGATCAAGAACCGCGGCGAAGGCGACAGCACCAAGGTCGTCAATCTGGTCAAGAGCATTGAGAAGATTGCCGACGAGAACAGCGACGATCCGTTCCTGATCGCCATGGCCGAGCGCGCCCGACTGGTGCAGGAAAAGTTCGAGAATCGCCAGACCAGTACGGCCGAGGCGCTGGCAGAACTGCTGCGGGAACTCGAGAGCGACGAAAAGCGCAAGAAAGGCCAGGCCGAGAAAGCCTTCGACGGCCTGACCTACTTCGTCTACCGCACCTTGCTGGATGCCGAGATCGCCAACGCCGAAGAAGTCAGCCGAAATATCCGCCAGGCCTTTGCCGATTTCCCGAACTGGAAGAAAAGCGAAGCCGCCATGCGGGAGCTACGTAAAAAGGTCACTTTCGCAATCTTCGCCGAAACCGATGACCTGGACGACGTCAGCCGTATTGTCGACGAACTGTTCTCGCTGCTGGAGCGCGCGCGCCGGATATGAGCAGCAATCGCAAAGTGCGCGAGGAGAGCTCGCGAAAGGCGTTCAAGGCTCGCGTCCGGTCCTGGGCCGACAAGCTGGACGTCAAGATCGTCTGGCTGGGCGTGCGCCCGATGCGCAATAAATGGGCCTCATGCTCGACCAACGGCCACCTGAACTTCAACGACGAACTGCTGGAACTGGACCAAGCGCTTTGGGACTACGTCATCGTCCACGAGTTGTTGCACTTCTTCGTTCCGAACCACGGCCGTCTCTGGAAAAGCCTGATGCGGGCACATTTAGGCGACTATGAAGCCTGCGAGGCCAGGCTATAGAGGATCAGGCGGTTTTGCGTTGGGGTGAGGTCCATTCGCGACAGATCTTTTCGCTTTGTGGCGCCGCCAGCGGCTCGCCGGTCAGACCGCAGCGGTTTCCCGAGGCTTCGGTCAGGAAATGGACGCACTGACGGCAGATGCCGAACGGTCGTTGTGCGTTGCGGCGCTGCAGGCTGAGCAGCAGTTGCCGTAGCTGATCTTCCAGAGCCCTTGCATCGACTCCCCCCTCGGCCAGCGCCGATTCCACTTGCCGGCTCCAGCCGTTTTCGAGAACCATTCGCCCGGCCCGGGTGAGTTCCAGATGCACTCGCCGGCCGTGGCGGGGATCGGGCCGGCGATTTACCAAGCCCTTGCGCTCCAGCACCGCCAGCGACTGCGACACCGTGCCACGGGTGATGCCAAAGTATTCGGCGATGGCAATCGGAAAATCGCTGTAGCGGTTGGCGCGCGCCAGATAGCCCAGGATCTGGACGTGGATCGGTTGCAGGCCGCGGGCGGCGGCATCGTCACGCACGCTTTGATGCACCAGCGCGGCCAGGCGTTCCAGCAAAAGAGTCGTGTTCATGGGTGTAATGTATCGCCTCGATGCATTGCTTGACAAGCCCAGGGTTTCGAGTCTACACTCAAAATGTATCGAGTCGATACATTATTGACCCTGCGATATTTCGCTTCAACCCACGGAGATCTGGAATGAAAACCCTGTTCACACTATTGGCCGCGGCCTCGCTGACGTTTTTATCGCCTTTGCCGGCCAGCGCCGAAGTGCCCTGGCCGGAGGGCTGGCGCGACTGGCACCATGTCAAGTCCATGGTGATCGAGGAAGGCCATCCCCTGTTTGAGGCCTTTGGCGGCATTCATCATTTATACGCCAATGACAAGGCGCTGGAAGGCTATCGCGCCGGCAAATTCCCCGATGGCGCGGTGATCGCCTTTGACCTGCTGGCTGCCGAGGATGCCGGCAGCGCGCTGGTCGAGGGCGAGCGCAAGGTGCTGGGCGTGATGCACAAGGACGCGGAGCGCTGGCCGGAAACCGGTGGCTGGGGCTACGAGGGTTTCGGCGGCGGCGACCCGGACAGTCGCGTGGTCGGTGACAACGCTCACAACGCCTGCCATGCCTGCCACACCTCGCAGGCCGACCACGACTTCGTATTCAGCCGGTTGAGGGACTAAAACCGCATGCGCGCCAATCATCCGCCGCCGGAGTGGAGCATCGAGCGGTGGATCAATACCGACCGGCCCCTCGAACCCGACGGGTTCGAGGGCCGGGTGGTCATGATTCACGCCTTTCAGATGCTGTGTCCGGGTTGCGTACAGCACGCCGTTCCGCAGGCCGAGCGCGTGCACCGGTCACTGGCCGGTGACGATCTGATCGTCATTGGCCTGCACGCCGTGTTCGAGCATCACCAGGCCATGGGCCCCGACGCGCTGGCCGCGTTCCTGCACGAATATCGCATCACCCATCCGATCGGCATTGACCAGCCCGCACCGGATCAGCGGCTGCCGCAGACCATGCAGCGCTGGCAATTGAGCGGTACCCCCAGCCTGATCCTGCTGGACCGGGCCGGCCGGGTGAGGCTGAATCGTTTTGGTCGCGTCGATGATCTGGAACTGGGGCTGATGCTGGGGCGGCTGCTGGCCGAATCGGCGCCGCCAGATCGCGTCAGTTCGACAAACGCGCAGGTGGTCGAAACCGGTTGTAGTCCCAAGGGCTGTTCTGTTCCACCCGCGTAATCAGGAAAGTTTTACATTTGTTATACTGCGGTCTGGCCGATCCAACCGAAGTCACCGCAAATGAGCAGAAAACTGAAAGTCACCGCCATCGGCAATTCCACCGGCGTCATCCTGCCCAAGGAACTGCTGGAAAAGCTGCGTGTGAGCCGCGGTGATGAGTTGATGGTGCATGAAACCCCCGACGGTATCGTGCTCACCCCGTTCGACGCCGAGTTCGCGCGGCAGATGGACGTGGCCGAGAAAATCATGCGTAATCGGCGCAACCTGCTCAGAAAGCTGGCGGAGTGAGTCGTGAACGAACCCATCTGGCTGAGTATTGAACTGATCGAGCGCGTACATGACCGGCAACTGGCAGAACACGGTGGTCCATCGGGCGTTCGGGATCGAGGCATGCTGGAGTCGGCGCTTGGCCGGCCGCTCCAGAAATTTGCCTATGGTGGTCTTGACATCGATCTTCCGGTGCTGGCCGCCGTGTACGCCTTCTGGCTGGCACGAAATCATCCTTTTGTGGATGGAAACAAGCGCACGGCCGCAGTCGCCTGTGAACTCTTTTTA
>CAYVPB010000127.1:0-4073 GCA_964453565.1 uncultured Halomonas sp. | reverse complement strand
GTCGACGAAATCGATGATCCGAACGTCGGTCTTGTCGGCGTGTTCCCGATGCAAGCGGCCGCAGTACTGCTGCAATGTGCCTTTCCAGGATACCGGCATGGCCAGGACCAAAGTGTTGAGCGGGGGATGGTCAAAGCCTTCCCCGACGAGTCGCCCGGTCGCGAGCAGAATCCGCGGCGAATCGGGCGCCAGTGCATCGAGTTCGGCGACGAGATTCGCACGCTGCTTTTTCGACATGCGCCCATGCAACACAAAGGGCTTCAGATTGCGTTCCTCCAGCGAGCGCCGGATATGTTCGAGGTGATCGGTGCGTTCTGTCAGTACCAGCACCTTGCGACCGTCACCGACGGCGCGTTGCGCCTCATCGGCAATCGCGGCAGTGCGTTCCTGGTCCTCAGCCAAGGTCCGGAATATACCCTGGATCCCGTTGTCGTCTGGTATCGGCGTCCGCTGAGGAAGGGTTCGCGGTACGACTTCGAGATCATGCGGCGCGCCGGCTGGAGGTGCTGCAGTATGCCGAATCGACCCACATTGCATGAAGATGATTGGCTGTTGACCATCCCTGCGGATCGGTGTTGCTGTGAGCCCGAGGACGTAGCGTGCTTTGACGTTTTTCAGAATCGCTTCGAACGATGCTGCCCCGACGTGGTGGCATTCGTCCACGATGACCTGGCCATAGTCCTCGACCAGTGGATCAACCTCGCCCTTGCGTGAAAGCGACTGCATCACGGCGATGTCGATTTTGCCCGTGGGTTTGCGCCTACCGCCACCGATGGTGCCGACAAGGCCTTTTCCAATGCTAATGAATGAGTTCAAACGCTCCTCCCATTGCCGTAGCAATTCGGTGCGATGAACCAGGATCAGCGTGTTGACTCGACGACGGGCAATGATGGCGGCTCCTGTGACCGTCTTGCCGAATGCCGTCGGCGCGCAGAGGACGCCAATATCGTGGGGCAGCATCGCGGCAACGGCATCTTCCTGATCTGGCCGCAAGGTTCCGGCGAACTCCACGTCGATAGGCGTGCCGTCTATCCGTTCGTCATGTATCTCGCAGCGGATGCAATTGCTTCGAAGCAGTTCCTGTGCGGCGTCCAGGCAGCCACGCGGTAGCCCGATGTGTTGGGGAAAGCTTTCAGCACAGCCGATGACCCGGGGTTTGTCCCAGACCGATAGGCGCATGGCCTGCGCCCGATAGAACTCCGGGTTCTGAAAGGCCGCGAGGCGAATGAGGCGGTTGGTCAGTGGCTGAGTTAGTTGTGTCTTCTCGAAATAGACGAGGTTCGCCGAGGTGATCGTCAGTGCCTCTGGTAATGGTCCAGGCAGCGTCCCTCTGTCGGGGGCTGGACGTTTCCAAGGCGTTGCCAGGTCCTCTTCGTCGATGAACGTGACGTCGAGCGGGTGCATGCGGCCGGTGGCACGCAGTGTCACGGATTCGATGTCCTGCGGCGCCATCAACTCGATCGAGCCCAGGAAGGCCCATTGGTCTGGATGCACCCTTAGGTCATCATCGACGAAAACGCTGTGCCCTGCTTCGCGGGGTTTCTTCTGAAGGGGCAGGGCAATCAGGTTGCCGAATCCACCCTTGGGCAGCGTGTCCTGGTTTGGAAACAGTCGGTCGTACGATGTCAGGCTGAGTTGCCGGGTACGGCTGCAGGCGTGGCTGATGATGGCCGTGCCCAGGCATCTGGCCTCGCGCGCCGGCACAGTAGTCGTGAAGAAAATCCATGCATGCGCGCCGTCGCCCGAGCGTGATATCTCCAGAGCGACGGGCACATCCAACTCACGGCAGGATTGAACGAAGGCTTTGGCGTCCTCGCGCCATTCCGCCTTGTCGAAGTCGACCGCGAGAAAATAGCAGGTGTCGTCCGGAAGGAGAGAGTAGACCCCGATCGTCTTCTCGCCAGCAAGGTGGCTGTAAATGACCGCATCCGATACGGGTATCAACGCACGATTGCCGCAATCGGCACACTTGATACGTGGCTTCTCGCAGATACCGGGACGCCACTCATTGGCGCAAGCGGGGGCATAGCCTGACCTGCCAGTCGTCGCGCTTTCCCAACGCACCGGGTGCACATCGGTGCGTCCCCGGAACAGGCGCCGAAACAGCGCGACCTTTTCCGCTGTCGAGAGGTTTGATGGCTCGGGTGGTGGTGCGGATGGGGTGTTTGGCGCCGGATTGTGCCGCCAATCGATCTGGTGAGATTCGAGCAGGGCGATCAGGCGCGCATTTTCGGTTCGTAACCTTGTCAGCTCATCGGATTCGTTAGACATCGAGCCAGTTCACTTTTTCAGCCCGCTGCTGGCGCCCAGGGGCCACCAGCCGGCCAGAGTTTCGGGAAGTAGATGTCAGCGTTCGCTGCAGCGATCGCAGGAAGGAGGAAATCCTGAAGCGCTGCCACAAGCACCTCGAGTTCAAGCGCTTCGAGTCGGTTCTTCCCAAGAAACGCCTGCCACTGCGTCTGCTTCTGCGGGTCTTGTGCGAATTTGTGGGTCAGCCCAAAGGGGACGGCTGGAGGCAACTGTGTCTTGCGGCGATCGAAGGTCGCCCGGATCGCGCGTCGCAGGGTGTCCCCGTCGAACTCTGTTTGGTGGGCCAGTATCCAGAGATCGAAAAAATCCTTCATACGGCTGTTGGCGATACCGAGCGTGGCGATTGCCTCCACCTTTTCCGCCACCACGGTATAGCGCGGATAGACATGCAAGTTCGGCGCATCGAAACCCGGGAGCATCACGGGGTACTGGACCTCCTCCGGCCCCGGCGTGACGGCATCGCCGAAGCCGATATCGATCTGGACTGGGCAACGTGCGCTGTCGATCAGGCCGAGCAAGGTAACGCGTACGCCGGCGTAGTTGGCCGCCTTGCGAATCTCTGCGGCTTGGACTGTGTCAGGTCTGAACGTCACCCCGTCCTCGGCGTTCACCGTGCAGACATTCCTGAAGATGGTTTCGAGGTCTGGCAACTCGGTCGAGCCAAGACCGAGGAAATCGGCGTCACGCGTGGGGCGATGTGGAATATCGAACCACAGGTCGAACAGCAGCGCACCTTTCAGCAGGAACTGATCGGCGTAAGCGGAGATGCTGAGCCGGTACAGCAGCCGCTCGAGGGCATAGCGGGTCAGGGTGAGATTGAAGTCCTGCCCGGTCTCCCGGGCGCGGTTGAGCAGTCGGGTCCGCACGGAAGCGGCGACGTTTCGTCCGCTCATGGCAGACTTTCCATGTAAGGGCGCATCACGTTGGTCACCCGGCAGAGCATGGCGTAGCGCCAGAGCTCGTCCATGCTGACGCGTTTGGCACGCCATGACTCCTGCAGCGCCTCGAGTGCGACATCGAGGCCGATTTTGTTACGGAACTTGAAGCAGTCAGCCACCGTGCGGGCGACACTGGTCACGCGCACCGGCACGCCATCGATGACATGGTCCTCGACGCCAACGGTCAGTGCCTCGCCTGAGAAGCGTACGATCCGTAGTGGGGGATAGTCCATCTTTGGCGCACGTGCCTTGTTGGGAATGGCCAGCCATACCTCGAACGGCGATTGCGTCGTGAGGTCGTGGAAGCGCAGCGCCGACAGCAGGCAGACGATGGCATGCGGGTGTTTGCGCGCCACCTCGGCCAGGGCGTTGTGTTCCGAGACCGGTCGATCCGGAAGTGCGTACAGGCCACGTCCTACGCGTTGGAGCTGTCCCTGCCGCACCAGCCGCGTGAGGGCAACAGTGGGCAGGCCGCGCTCAGTCAGATCACGTGGTCGAATGAGGCCGCGCTCTGCGGCGAGATCCAGAATGGCTTTATGAGAAATGCCCATGTGGCCATGGTGTTGTGAAATGCCGGTAATAGTCAATAACTACCGACACAGAACAACAGCATTCGTCGCTGCACTCTGGTCGGCAGGCGATCGCCGGCCGGCTTCCGGCGTCGGATGGGGGTATTCTGGATGCGGGCGCGAAAGTGCCCTAAAAATACCCCCGGATTGAGTTGATGGGGGAAGGTGGGATTCGAGAAGCGCAGGTAACAGGATTTCGCTAGCCCAACACCCGAAAGCTAAGAAAACGCTGTTGAATCAGGCCGAATCTTCGACC
>CAYVPB010000126.1:0-4075 GCA_964453565.1 uncultured Halomonas sp. | reverse complement strand
TGACCTAATTTAATTTTTTTCGTTTGATCAGCATGATATGGAACCTGTCCATAATCAACACCAGGAACTGGTCTCAACTTACTGAATTCAGAACTGCAACGGAGATTTCCAGTGGTTTCAACATTGAATGGCATTGAACTGACCCACCCACAACGCGAGATAGACGCCGGGCAGGCTGTATCGAAAATGGATCTATCGTGCTACTACCGCGATGTCGCCGATCGAATCCTGCCTTTTCTCCGGAATCGGCTGGTCAGCCTGGTGCGATGCCCTTCGGGTTCGGATCAGGACTGTTTCTACCAACGCCATCCCGACAAGCACTTTCCGAAGCAGATCCGGGTCGAAGAAATCACCGAGAAAAGCGGAAAGCAAGCCCCTTATCTGCGCCTGGGCTCGCGTGCCGGACTGATCGCCGGCGTGCAAATGGGCGTTCTGGAGTATCACATCTGGGGCAATCGAGTCGACCGAATGAATCGGCCGGACCGGCTGGTGTTCGATCTGGATCCGGGGCGCGGAACGGGCTTTGCCCAGGTCCGGGGCGCGGCCCGGGACGTGCGCCGACTGTTGCTGGATCTGGATCTGGAATCCCTGGTCATGACCACCGGAGGCAAGGGGCTGCATGTCGTAGTGCCGATCGAACGTCACAACTCCTGGCAACAGGCGCATGACTTCACTCGAGCCTGTGCACGCACGCTGGCCGAACGCAATCGTGAGCGCTATGTCGCCGAAGCACGTAAATCCAGACGCAGCGGCAAGGTATTCATCGACTACCTGCGCAACAGTCGCGGCAACACCGCGATCTGCCCATATTCGGCGCGCAGATATCCCGGCGCAACCATTGCGACCCCGTTAAGCTGGGATGAGCTCGAAAGGATTGAACACGCCGGCGCCTATGATCTTTCCAATATCAGGGCGCGACTGAGCGGGCTGACCCGCGACCCGTGGCCCAAAGCCGGCAGAATCCGGCAGCGATTGAGCCGAGCGAGAATCGAAGCATTCGAGCACTGAGCAGAACCCTGTAATTCAGTGGCCCGAGATGACAATGATGATTGCAATCAGAATCCCGCCGCTCAGTGCGAGCACGCTCTTGCCGCCAGGTTCCTGCTCAACCTTTGGCAGCAGGTGAGTAGCGCCGACATAAGCCAGAGCACCGGCTGAAAGACCAAGCAGCGCTCCCAGCGTGTGACCCTCGATCTGACTGACGAACGGCCAGGAGATCAACATCCCCAGCGGGGTCGAGATGCCGGCCGCAATAAAAGCAAGAATGGCAGCTTTGCGCGTACCAAATCCGGAGTGAACCAGCAGCAGATAGGTGATGATGCCTTCAGGAAACTCATGCAGCACCATGCCTGCCGCACTCACCAGACCGGTAAAGATGCTGGCCGAAAAAGTCACTGAATGAACGAAACCATCGATAAAAGAGTGAAAACCAATCCCGATCATCGGCACGATACCGAAAATAAGCTCCTGGGCTTGAGGATCACGTTCGCAGACCAGGACGGAAAAGAAACGGTTGAACAAATGCATGCCAAAAAAGCCGGTAACGATCCAGAACGGCGCATGTTCAGCCGTGGACAGCGCTGCTGGAACGAGGTGCAGAAACGAGGCCGATATCAAAAGGCCAGCAGCGAAGCTGATGAAATACAGCGCATTGCGCTTGCCCCACGCGGTAAATCGTCGTATGACAATGATCCCGAGGCCGGTAACCGAAGCTGCAACAACGGTGACCGCAATGGCAATCTGAAATTGTGCTGTCACTTAAGCAACCGTTATGTCAGATCTCATCTGCCTGAAGCTTTGCCGATCACAAATATTAAATGCCCCGTCGGGTCGCCAGGTAAACGGCAAAGCTGGCCAGCCAGTGGCTACCGGCATAGTGCTCGTCATTGACGCCGGACAGACCGGCAGTGGCGTGCTGATCGGCACTGGCTTGCAGGGCTGTGCGACGGGGATCGCTTTGTGCCAGGGCTTCGGTCATGCCTTCGAGCATCCAGGCGCGGGAAATGTTGAGACCGTCGATATGGGCCAGTTTGCCGTCTTCGCGGTCGGTGACCACCGCAACCGGTAGCCAGGTGTCTTCACCAATGCCGGGCAGGAAGTCGTCCAGCCAGATGGAAAAATTTTCAGCGCTCATGATCCGGCGCATGAAGTCAGCTTCGGCCAGACAAGGCGACAGAAAGTCGTGGCCGGAAGGTTCATAGTTCAGCGGGCAATTGCGATCAGTTCGATAAAAGCGGTCGGCGGCATCCTTGAGCAAGTCCAGTGTGGCTTGATCGCCGCTGTGGCGCGCGTAGTCATGGATCAGGCCGAAGGCAAATGCGGTCTGGGTGTGCTCGCCTCCGCGAATCGGGTAGAACAGGTTCGGAATCCAGTCATGCAGCCGCCTGAGCGCAATGGTTTCCAGCGGTCGCAGCCACTCGCGCCACAGATCGGCCTGTTCGTGCTCCCATTCATCAAGCTCTTGGATCAGTTGCAGCAGCCAACCCAAGCCATAGGGTCGCTCGAAGCCGGAGCGATCGGGGTGGGCCATGTAGGCGGCCTCGGCCAGCAGCCGTTCTTCGGTCAGGTTGGCGGCCAGCTTTTCCAGCGCCGCGGTTGTAAATTCAGCCTCCGGAAACAGGCGTGCCAGTCGGACCAGCAGCCAGTGACCATGTACGGCCGAGTGCCAGTCGAAGCAGCCGTAGAAGCTGGGCGTCAATTGCCGGGGTGGTCCGACCTCGTCGTCGCCAGCCATGACGTGATGAATCAGATTGGGATATTCCTGATCGACACAGGCCAGTGCAAGCGCGGCAAAGCGCTCGGCGATGGCCTCATCGAGCTGGCTGTTATCGGGGAGGGCGTTCACGTTGACCAGGGCCAGCGCGAGAAAAGCGAGAGGCAGAAAAAAGACGTGTCTGAGCATGAACAATTTGTTTCCGAGAATGGAGGCATGGCCCCAGATTACTCGAACAACGATCGATGGTGTCAAACTGCTGCCGCAGTCCTGATTTCCTCGCCCGAATACGCCCGACTGAAGGCGATGTGGTGGCGGGGCATTCAAGAATCAGTTCGGGTAACTGCTGGAATCCGCCCAGCGCGGCCCGGTCCGGGTCACGCGACGAGGTCGGCCCGCCGGTGTTCTTTTTTCTGAAGAGCAATACCAGCGCCTGCGTGAAATTGCCTGGGATCGATTGGCCAACACCACGGAATCGATGCCCAAGCAGGCCTTGGAAAGTGGGCTGACCACCGTAACGCTGGGAGAACTGCTGGCCGATGAAAGTTGAGCGGCTGGTTATTTCCGTTGCTTCCGGCGACCGCCAGACGAGTTTGATATACAATCGAAATATGAGCGAATATCCAGTGACAGCGGATTCCGATTGCAATCATGACATCTCGCTGGTGATGTGGTTTGTCGGCCTTTCTCCCGATCAGAGACTGGCCGAACTGGAATCACGAGTCGCATTCTTCCATTCCCTGCAGTCCGAGCATGACCCCCAGCTTCCGCCATATCCTGGAAGTTCTCAACAAGCATAACGTTGAGTACATCGTTGTAGGCGGGGTTGCTGCGGTGATTCACGGCGCACCCATGACGACGTTCGATCTGGATACGCTCGTCAAGGTCAACAGCGCGAATGCCGAGCGTCTTGTCAAGGCTCTTTCGGAACTCGAAGCACATTTTCGCGAACACCGGAACCCGCTCAATCCCACGAAGGAAGACATTCTTGCCGGTGGGCATCTGCTGCTGATGACAAGCGCCGGGCCATTGGACGTGCTGGGTTTCATTGGCGACAATCAACGCTACGATGATCTGGTCGCTGCCTCGTGCAAAATTCAGACGAGCATAGGCTCCCTGCGGCTTCTGAATCTGGAAGAACTGATAGAACAAAAAAAGCGCATGGACCGACCCAAGGATCGCGCGGCCGTCGACCTGCTCGAAGCGGTCTTGCAATATCGCCGACAACAAGAATGAAGAGTTACCAACGCATCCGGGAAATGGCGTCAGCCCACCTTGGCAAGGTTCAGATGGGTGACAAAAGGCTTCCTGATTACGTAGTTGACTCAGCCATCGACTAGAGCGGCTGGCTGACGGGGCAGG
>CAYVPB010000125.1:0-4119 GCA_964453565.1 uncultured Halomonas sp. | reverse complement strand
ACTAGTGTGCTGTCAGTTCACCCCTTCGGATTGCAAGCATGGTGCGTCCGGCTACGCCTGAGATCACGATGGTCGTCAATCCAGCCAGGAGCATCAGCGAAATACTGTGCACTGTTTCGGTGACCTCGGCGAAACGAAAGGTCGCAACCGTGAATGCCGCCAGTGGAAAGGTGTAAGCCCACCAGGATGGATAGAACGGCAGTTTCAGGAAGCCCGGCACCTGAGGTATCAAAAGCAGAAAGTTCAGCAGGGCGATGAAATACAGCACCAATGACCCCGCGGTTGCGCCGGGCGTGAGCGTCAGCATGGCAAGAAATGCGATGGACGGCGGCGCCATCAGGATCGCCAGAGTCGGTCGCATGGGGGATTCCAGCGCATCCCCGGTGACCAGGCGATAGAACACCAGCGTGCCGAGAATGATCCAGTAGAACAGGCCGATGCTGAAGAAAAACCATCCGGTCAGGATGAATCCCGCAGGTACTGCCGCGATGGGCACCAGTACGTTTCCAACAGCCGGGATGAACCAGGCCGGGTTGAGGCTGTTGGGTGGGCGTTCGGTATTAAGCCACACGGTCACGATGGTCAGCGTCAGGGCGAGCTGCAATGCTGCACCGCTCAGCCACAGTGAGTTGGATAGCAGTGCAGACCATGGCCGCGACAGGATGCCCAGCAGAATCAGATTGATGGCGATGGCTGGCAGGAAGTTGATTCGAACGGGATGGCGCAGTTCGGTCATGACCCGATCACGATGATTCAGCGTTTTGTAACCATAGGCAAGAAGCAGGATCGTGAATACTGCGGCACCGATCAAGGTCAGCGAAGCCGAAACGACGGGCTTGAGTCCCCAGCGCGATTCGACCGTGTGCCAGACGAGTCCAAGGCCCAGGATTCCCATTCCCGACGAAAAGAGCGCCAATGGAAGATTGCCTGCAAATCCGGCGAGCCGGTGCGTGGTGTCAGAACGGGCTTCGGTCATGGGAGATTGCGGACTGGATGCTTTCAAAAAGTATAGAGCAGTTTATCCAGTTTCAGGCGCTGCCCCGGGTTGATAAAAGGAGGCGCTGCCATAATCGTTCATCCATCTGTCGGCCACAGTCTTTTTATTCTTCGCGCCAGGGTTCATGGCGAAAGAACTGCGGCGGTCTTTGTCGGAGAACTTCGAGCAGAATCCTGTCGCTGCTGTGATTGCCGTGACGGTCCTCGCTGATGACTTCAACGGCATGCACTCCGGTTTCCAGATCGGCGGGTAGCAGGACACGCCAGACATGCATGTTACGGTCGGCAATCGCGCTTTGCGGGCGCGGTGACGAGGGTCCGTAGCGATTGCCCTGGAACAGCTCGAAGCCTTGTGCTCGCGCTCGTCCGTCGCGGCTGATGTAGGCGTGTCTTGCCACGGAAAGCTGGCGTTGGGATGCGAACGGATCGGCCCATTCGGAGCCGATCCGGGCGGTTTCGCCCTCTCCCTGCTGCGTGCGCTCCAGCTTCAGCTCGCGGCCATCTGGCAGGATGGCCTTGACCGAGGTCTCCGCCGAGCCGGCCCAAACATTGGCCGTCAACCAGACACCTTGATCCAGATCGTCCGGTGTGATCAGAGCATTATCGACGAGATCGTTGATCGTCCAGGGCGGTATCGGGTGACGTTGCCGGGGATCGCTCTGCTTCCATTCCATTAACGAGTCATACCAGTCTCTGAACGCAGGGGTATTGAACCCCAGCCACTTGCGGCGCTCGGGATCGATACGTGCGCCGATGTAGTGCTCCTGATATTCAAGGCCATCGAAATTCAGCATCAGCACGCCCGGTGGGCCACCCATGCGTTGCAATGCCATCGGGTTGCCGTCGATGTTGAAATC
The DNA here is from genome assembly GCA_964453565.1 of uncultured Halomonas sp. GTDB lineage: Bacteria > Pseudomonadota > Gammaproteobacteria > Xanthomonadales > Wenzhouxiangellaceae. Next base: position 2,266 of record CAYVPB010000125.1, on the reverse strand, counting down.
TCCTTGATACCAGGCGCCGGAGGCTGCGCCGACGACAATATGCCGAAACGGCAGTGCCTCGATGCCGGTTGCATCGCTCCAGCCGGCAAACGCCTGGCCGGGGGCATGATTTTCGATGGTATGGGTATGTCCGGACAGCGAAAGCGCCGGCCGCCCGGCCAGCAGTTCATGCAACTGGCGAGCATTGTCGGTCTGGTGCTTTTGGCTGGATGCATCGACAAAGGACACCAGCGGGATATGGGTGGCGACAACGATCAGACGGTCTTCGGGTACGCGCTCCAGCAGACCGGCCAGCCAGCGCACCTGGTCGTCATCAATGCGTCCGTTGTAGGTCGCACTTTGTTCGTCGCGGCAGAAATCATGGCCATCGCGTTCGCCGCACGGGTAGACCACATTGTCCAGCACCACGAACAGCACATCTGCGCGTTCGAAGGCGAAGTAATTCGGCCCGACGATCTGGCGCCAGCTATCTGCTGAATCGGTATCCGAGCGGGCATCGAAGTCAAAGTCGTGATTGCCGTGAACCAGCCATTGGGCAGCACCCGCGGTGGCGCCAATTGCCAGCAGCCGGTTCAGCAAGTCGAGATCGTCGCCGACAATATCGCCGAGATAAAGCATGCAGTCGGGTCTCATCCCGGCAAGATCGGTCATTACGCCGTTGCGCAGCCAGCCGATTTCGCGATTTGCGTAAGTCTGGCTGTCCCCGACGATGGCGCAACGAAATTCCCGTTCTGATTGCTGTCGCCCGGTCAGTGGAAAATTAACCTGCGATGGGGCCGGACCGGTATCGGGAAGACCGCCGAAACGCAGTGGGTCGGGAGAACCGCCGGGCTTGTGAATGTAGAAAAATTGCGGTACGCGGCGTCGGTCGGTCGGGACCCGCCAGCCTGAGGGCTGCACCATCGTGAGGTTCATATCATCGCGCACGGCAATCCGGTATCGACCATCGGCATCGGTCAGGGCCCAATCGAGCCCGTTGGAGACCAGAACCTCGGCCACGCCGGGCTCGCCGTTGTCAAGACGACCGTTGCGGTTCAGGTCGTCAAAGACCCGGCCCGAGATTTCGGAGCCTTCACCGGTTCCGGGAATGATTTCAGGGCCACCGAAAAAATTGCTTTCGGCGAGGACCGGCACACAGGCCAGCAACAGGATTGACGGGAAGATAAAACGCATATCGGCTGGATTTGTCCTGATTGTTTCCGATTGAAACTACCAGGAAGAAATGAATGATTGTTTACAGTGCGTCGTCAATGGATCAGAATGAATAACGCACGACAAGCCGGCCGGCAAGATAGTCCGCAGTCGACGCCTGCACTTCCGCACCCAGGCCAAGCTTGCGGGTTAGCGAGTAATCCAGGCCGCCGCCGAACAGGAACTCGAAGCCATCGTCGTCGGGTAGCAGCGGGCCGCTGTCGGCGTCCCAGTACTGGAGAGCCCCAGAGTTGCATACAGCGAGGTTTTTTCGCTCACCGGGAGACGCGGCAGGGCGACCAGGGATGCACTGTTGAAATCGGTGTCTTCGCGGATCTCGATGGCCGGACAGGCCAGGCCGGGCGGGCAGCGATTGATGGTGTCGTGCCCGGTGGAGCGCTCGAACATGCCGCGGATCGCGAGATGGCGATTGATCTCATAACCCAGTCCCAGCGCCCATGCAAATGCGCTGTCATCGGTATCGCCGAAAAAGTCCAATATCGCAGACTTGACGATCGATGCGCTTGACCTCCCGGCCATCAAAAATACTATCATCCGGGTTATCCGTGCTGTTCTGTTCGGTTACTTTTACAACCACCGGTTCGACGGCGGAATCACAATGGACCCGAATGCGAATGCCATGATTTCCCTGGAGATGTATTCATGAACCTGACCCAATCGAAACGCTCGCGCGAGTTGCGGCATCGTTTACTGCAATTTCTATGCGAAAGGATCGAACCGCTGGAGCGTGAACTTGACCGGAGCGTTGCCTGCGGTGCCGATCGCTGGCAGGTGCCTGAAGGCATGGCCGAGTTGAAGGCAGAGGCTCGGGAACAGGGGTTGTGGAACCTGTTCCTGCCGGATTCGGAACTGGGCGCCGGGTTGTCGGTGCTGGAATACGCGCCGCTGGCCGAGGTGATGGGCCGGTCGTTGCTGGCGCCGGAGGTGTTCAATTGCAATGCGCCGGATACCGGCAACATGGAAGTGCTGTACCACTACGGCTCCGATGCGCAGAAGCAGCAATGGCTTGAGCCGCTGTTGCAGGGGCGGATCCGTTCGGCCTTCTGCATGACCG
>CAYVPB010000124.1:0-4178 GCA_964453565.1 uncultured Halomonas sp. | reverse complement strand
CACCGCGATGCCGCGCATCTTTTTCGGTGTATTGCAACAGGTCGCGGTGAAGCTGGAGGATGTGGTTTTCGCTCAGACCGATTGCATCGTAATGTGCAAAGACGGTCTCCATCGCAGCGGCATAACCGGCGACCTCCTGCTCATCACGATTGGCAAAGGTGGTGACATCAATCCGCGAGAGAAGCCGGTCCACTTCGCGGTCTGACAGCTTCGCACCCTCGATGCGCGTGGACGATCCGATACTCTCGATCGCAGCAACCCGCCGCAGGTTCTCCATCCGCTCCGGCGCAAGCCGCCCGAGCGCGGTCCATGCCCCCTTGAATTCGTCGATCTCGCCAATGGCGCGCAGCATTGCCGGCGTGATGCTGATCGTCCTGGTTTTCAGAAGATCATCCATGAATTCAGCCTATTCACCGAGTTGATCACATCCAATTATCCATCCAATCTCATCCAATATAACATACGCACCCACCGTTTATTCACCCATTAACATCCGATTATTCCGGTCATGCGCCGGTAATGCTCAGGCACTAGCGCATCGAGATTCTCCGGGTGTCCGCGCCGATTGACTGTGCCCAAATCCGTGAAACCGCCCGATTGTCTCGCACCGCGATTTCAGGTCTTGCCGTTGCCGGGCCGGGTATGCAAGTGGATAGCCTCTTTGAAAGGAGGGGGAAAGCATTCTTGATGTTTTCTTGAACTTTTTATCCGACACAAATCCGTAGGATCAGAGCGGTTCGACGCACAGTTGCGCCAACGTCCGGCGTTCGTTGGGCTTACCGAAGGGATTGCAGTAGAAAGTGTCCAGAGCGAAGTTGCACAAAACAGAGATCTGAGCAAACCTCATACTTGATTGGGAGTTCTGATGAATAATTTGCCTCCGATGACATTTCCGGCACGGCTTTTTACTGCCGCGGGCCTGATTCTTCTGCTGCTGCCGGCCGCCTATGCAGACACGGTCACTCTGACTGGGCAGACCCGTTTGCCGCAGCTCCCAGATGCCGATGTAACGATCTGGATCGGTGACCAGTCGACAGAAGTTGCTGCGGATGAGAATGGACGATTCTCTGCCGATCTGGAGGTCATGCCAGGGCCGGAGTTGATTCGCGTAGAGGCTTGCGGCGTGGGCGAGCAGGCCCACGTCTGCTTCGTCCGGCTGGTCGATACGGCATCAGAGATCGTCTCGCGAGCTGCTACAAGCGGAAGCTATCGGGTCGGCGAGCTGTCACCGGTCTCGACTGCGGCCTGGGCAGCCCTTTTGAAACCTATTCCAGAGCAGGTCATACCGATCACGTTCGCCGATATTGAACAATTTCAGTTTGGTTTCGTTACTGCCGTGCTCACTGATGCCGCGCTATTGGCTTTGATCGCACGCGACCAAGCGACGATGCCGGCCGGTGCGACCGATTTCGTTTCGCTTCTGCTCGATGAGGCGCTGAGAACCTCGACACTCGATACCGTACCCTCAGAGATTCAATCTCAGCAGCTGGCCGCGATTGTTCAGAACGATAATTTCATGTTGCGGCCCGAGGACGATTTCGAGATTCTGGGCAAGATCCCTCTGGTACTGCTGGGAATTAAAATGCGGCCTTTCATCAACTCCCGTATTGAATTGAACGCGGATGGATCTGCGGGCTATGCTTTGGCCGGCCGCTCGGGAGACGCCTTGTGGACGAACGTTGAAACCGGAGACCTGGTCTTTCGCGACAGTATGGAGCTGGTCGGAACGGGAACCCGCTACATTTCGATTACCGCGCCCGATCGTGACTCGATCATACCCCCTTCTTCGTTTTTCGTGCCCGACCCGGGCGGGTCTGGATCGGTTCGTGTCGAGTCACGGGTCACTGAGGTACAGTGGCGTCAGCTGGACGCCTCCGAATTGCTGAACATCGGCGTGGAGCGACGTACAACGGAAAGAGTCGCTCCGGATCGCCCGGATCTTGGTCCAGAGCAAATCGCTCAGCTCGGCACCTTTATTACGAGCGCAGATAGTATCTCGGTATTTGAGGACGCCGAGCTCCCACCATCTCCGGTACCCACTGGCGGCAGCCAATGGGCGTTTCCGCGCTGTGAGACGGATTGCACTACGGAAGGCTTCATTTCCGGAATCCCCTCTCTCGACGTGATCTCGTTCAATCCTGACGGTACCGCTTCGGCGAAGATCTTCGATCCCGGGTTGAACTGGAGTTTGTCCGGCGGCCAAGTGCTGCTCGACCATAACGATGGATATTCGCTGGAAGTTCTTCCGTTGGGCACCGCACGCCGTTCGGACGAGAGCTTTGGGGACCTGGAAAGCACCTTGGTGGTTACCGAAGTCACTGCGCCGGCCGGCGGATCCGCGATCAAGTCGGATTTCGTGTTGGAAGCCGATTCCGGTTTCGTATTGACTGAGCAATCGGTGCCGGGAACCTACAACGTTGGCAGTGTCTTTGCCGGAACGTATACGCTGGAAACTGGCGGTTCGGGTTGGCGTCTTCCGCTTGGCTCAGTGAATCCGGGCGATCCGCTTCCGAGTGACCCGCCTAACCTGACCTGGTCAATTTCGCCGATGGGAGATCTCGTTCTTAGCTTTCTGGGCATCACCGTTGCTTCGACGCCGGTTCGTGCCGGCCAAACGGGTTTTTATTCCGTCAGTCGCTTGGGTTTTTCGGGCGCTGATCTGAGCGCCTCCGGTGGAACGCTTGTCTTCTGGGAAGAGGTCACGAACTGACAGCGGTCGCTGTGCTGTCACAGTGCTAGATCAAGTCGGTCTGAATTGGCATTGGATGGTTAATCGATCGATGGTGCGCAAAAAACCCAACTGGCGCGTCGCACAAACTTCTTTGGAATCCATCCTGAATACCCTATAGCTTGGCTAGCACAATTTCGTAGAGCTGGTAGACGGTCGGTTCCGACTTCGGCTTCGCGCCCAGCGACTTGTAGAAATCGATTGCCGTGGTGTTCCAGTCCAGCACACTCCACTCCATCTGACCGCAGCCGCGCTCGCGGGCGATGCCCGCCAGGTGCAGTAAAAGCGCCTAGCCGATGCCCTTTCCGCGCATGGATTCGATTGCCAGCCTGGTCCGGCTGTGAATCGCCGACGCAGACTTCTGCAAGAACAATCGGATTGATGATCGCGCCCTCGCCGGCGACCGCGTCGACGATGACTTGCCGGGCCCAGGGTTGAACCCACCTCATTCACCACGGCGTCTACTGCGGTGCTGCCATGCTCCGCGTCCAGGGCGTTTCGCTCGGTCGCGAATCCTCACCGTACAGACGAGTACGCTTCCGGTGAGCTCGGTCGCAAAACGCCCTGGCCACAGGACCTGTCAGCCCCTCGCTACGACACAGTGGCGAATAAAGTGGGTTGAAAGAAAGATTCCGGATCGAAGGCGTAAATGAGGACATTCGTGTCGAGGAGAATCACACTTCGCGGGTCTGCTTTCTAAGCTCGTCCCAGCCCACTCTTGGCTTGAGCGGCTCAGCTTCCATTGCGGCGCGGACCTCGGCGGCGGAAAGCTGGCCTGGGCTGGACTGTCGGACCAGCTTTTCAAGCACGTAGTTACCCTCGGGCGTCCTGCGCGCACCGAATACATCCCCCGGGCGCGCATCCGGAAGGGATACGCGGCGTTTATGATCAGCCGTTACCGTGCTCATTGTGAGATTGTCCCACCAACCCAAGTCTGATTCAAACGTGCGCCTCGCAGTCGAGTCGAACATGACTTGAACCCGAAGACAGGCTCGGATACCATCTACCCCGTAACCCATTTACGGGAGACCCATATGAAAACCACGATCGAGCTGCCCGACAGTCTCGTGAAACAGGCGCGGCAGGTGGCCCGGGCCGAGGGTGCGACCTTGCGCGCCCTGGTCGAGGAAGGGCTTCAGCACGCGCTGCGTGTTCGAAATCGCCGGGAAAGCAAGCATCTGGATTTTCCGGCCTTCGGCGGCAGCGGGTTGACCGAGGAATTTCACGACGCCAGTTGGGCGCAACTTCGCGATGAGGTTTATCGCGGCCGAGGCCCGGCGCGAAAAAGGCTCAGTTGTCGCTGAGGTTATCCAGCGCCGCGGCGTCGAGGCGGTAAACAGTCCACTCCGACTGCGGCTTCGCGCCCAGCGATTCATAGAACTCGATCGCAGGCCGGTTCCAGTCCAGCACCGACCATTCCATGCGCCCGCAGCCGCGTTTTCGAGCGATG
>CAYVPB010000123.1:0-4336 GCA_964453565.1 uncultured Halomonas sp. | reverse complement strand
TGGTCGGGGTGGCAGGATTCGAACCTGCGACCTACTGCTCCCAAAGCAGTTGCGCTACCAGGCTGCGCTACACCCCGGCAAGCGAAGTAGTATGACGCAAGATGACCTTTCAGGTCAAGCTCAGACGACGAGACAGATTCAATCTTCCCGCTCGGCCAGATAGCGATTCTTCAAACGCACATAATGGGCGGCCGAGTAGCGCAGCATCTCCAGTTCGCGCCCGGTCAGACGCCTGACCGCCTCGGCCGGACGACCACGATACAACCAGCCGCTTTCCAGCCGCTTGCCCGGCGCGACCAGGCTGCCGGCGGCCAGCATCACCTCGTCTTGAAGCACCGCGCCGTCGAGCACAAGCGCACCCATCCCGACCAGACAGCGATTGCCCACGCTGCAGGCATGCAGTACCGCGGCATGCCCCACGGTGACATCCTCTCCGATCGTCAGGGCAAGACCTCCAGGGCTGAAAGGCCCGTCGTGGGTGACATGCCCGATCGTGCCATCCTGGACATTGCTGCGCGCACCGACTGCAATGTGATTGACATCCCCGCGAAGCACGACGTTGGGCCAGACCGAGACATCATCACCCAGGACAACACTTCCGATCACGGAGGCGGCCGGATCTACATAGACCCGGCTTCCCGTTTCCGGCACGATATTTGTATAGGCTCGAATTGTTAAGCTCATCACATTTCCCTTAACTTGCGGGCCAACATCCAGTAACGCTTATTCACAGCGTCACATGCCTGTCAAGAAAACAGCATCTTGGCGTAAAAATCCCAGCCTTAGTATCTGGAAGAATCATTAAGTAAATGAAATATATGCCTTTTCCAAAACTGGCTCATCTTTGACCATTCTGCTGAACAGGCCGCGAACAACGTCGAAGTCAGCCTGCCCCGACGACTTTCACACAACCTTATCCACAGCATTTGTGGATAACCCGCACACCCCCGGCAAGCACGCCTTGTCGCTACAATATCGGGCTCTGCTCCAGTCCGGTTTCCATCCATTCCATGCGCGCGCACATCGAAGAAATGATTCATCAGGCGGTCGGCTATCTCAAGCGGGATGGAAAATTGCCGCGCGTTGCGGAACCGGATTTCCAGATCGATGCCCCGCGCGATGCAGGTCACGGGGATTATGCCTGCAACATCGCCCTGACGCTGGCCGGACAGGCGGGTCGAAAACCCCGTGAGATCGCCGAAATGATCATCGATCGAATGCCTGACTCCAGGCGCGTCGATCGAATCGAAGTCGCCGGGCCCGGTTTCCTGAATTTCTTCGCCAGTCACCATCACCTGCGTTCGGTGGTTCGAGAAGTGCTGGCGGCCGGATGCCGATACGGGCACCGTCCGGCTGGTGAGCGCGAGCCGATCCTGGCCGAGTATGTCAGCGCCAATCCCACCGGCCCGCTGCATGTCGGTCATGGCCGGGGCGCGGCATTCGGCGCCTCTCTATCCGCGATTCTCGCCGCCGCGGGACATTCAGTCAGTCGCGAATACTACGTCAACGACCATGGCCGGCAGATGGACATACTGGCCACATCGGTCTGGATTCGCTACCTGGAACTTTGCGGTGAATCGCCGCGCTTTCCGCAAAGCGGTTATCGCGGCGATTACATCTACGACATCGCGCGCAACGTGCGCAGCCGTCATGGCGACAGCCTGCGTCACCCGTGGCGAACGGTTTCCGACGGTCTCGCGGCCGATGAAGACCAGGGCGGCGACCGTGAGACACACATTGACTCGCTGACCTCGAAAGCGCGCGAGCTTCTTGGCGGGGAAGGCTATCGAGCCTGTTTCGATATCGCACTGCAAACCATGCTCAAGGAAATCCGCGAGGATCTGGAACAGTTCGGCGTGATGTTCGACCGCTGGTTTTCCGAGCGCGAGCTGGACGAATCGGGAGCTCTCAGGCGAGCCCTTCAACGACTGGAATCGGGCGGCTGGCTGTACCAAAAGCAGGGGGCGCACTGGTTCAAGTCCTCGGCACTGGGTGACGACAAGGATCGCGTGGTGGTGCGCGAGAACGGCCGGACCACATACTTCGCTTCCGACATCGCCTACATGCTCGACAAGCTGGAGCGCTGTTCGGGCAAGCTGATTTATATCTTCGGCGCGGACCATCATGGTTACGTGCCCAGGCTGAAGGCCGCCGCGCGTGGACTGGGAGAGGACCCCGAGCGCCTGGAATTCCCGCTGGTACAGTTTGCCGTGCTCTACCGGGGCGGCGAAAAGGTGCAGATGTCGACCCGGTCCGGGGAATTCACGACACTTCGTCAACTTCGCCAAGAGGTCGGTGACGATGCCGCCCGCTACTTCTATGTCATGCGATCGCATGAACAGCATCTGGATTTCGATCTCGACCTGGCGCGTTCGCGCGCCAACGAAAACCCAGTGTTCTACATTCAGTATGCACACGCCCGCATCCACAGCCTGTTTCGTCAGCTCGACGGGCGTGGCATGAAACACAACACCACCATTGGCGATGCCGCGCTCAAGCACCTGCAGCATGACCATGAACGCGAGCTGATGCGGATGCTGGGTCGCTGGCCGGAAGTGCTCGAAAGCGCCGCCCGGCGCAGAGCACCGCACGATGCAGCGCACTATCTGCACCGCCTGGCCAGTCAGTTCCACACCTATTACAATGCCGTGGCGATTCTGATCGACGGGGATGAAGACCTGCGCAACGCGCGCCTCAATCTGGTCAGTGCCGTCCGCGAGATCATCAGCGGAGGGCTTGAACTGCTCGGCGTTTCGGCTCCGGAGCAGATGTAATGGCGCGTCGTCAGGCCAGACGCGGTGGTTCCTCGGCAGGGATCGGCCTGATCAGTTTCGGCCTTGGCCTGGCGTGCGGCCTCACGCTTGCCATGCTCGCCTGGCTGGGCGGTTACCTGCCGCATGGAGATGACGGTCAGCCGGGCCTTCCTGTCGGTCGCGACGAGCCGGCCATTCTCGATCCGCCGGGCGATACCGGCCGCGAGCAGCGCGACGGGCGCTACGAATTTTTCACGGTACTGCCGGAAATCGAGGTTGTGGTCCCCAACCGCGAGATTGAACAGCGGGCGCGGGAAAACCCGGATCAACCCGCCACTGAGAGCGGCGGCAGTTATCTGATCCAGGCCGGCTCATTTCGCAACGCTGATGATGCCGAAGCGCTCAAGGCACGGTTGGCCATGCTGGGAATGGTCGCGCGCATCCAGACGGTGAACGTCGACGGGCAAACCTGGCATCGCATCCGGCTTGGACCCTACAAGACCGCCCGCGACGCCAACAGCGCGCGGCGCACCCTGGGCGACAACGGCTTCGAATCGATCGTCCTCAGCGACGGCTGAAGAGTCTCTCGCACGGGAAACCGACTGTTACCGGTCCAGAGGTGTGAATCCCGGACAATCGAGTGGCCAATGACCGATGGTAAAAAAAAATCGGCTCTGATGCTTCCCGGCGGCGGCGCCAGGGGCGCCTACCAGGCTGGTGTTTTGCGGGCGCTGGCCGAATTCCTTCCCGGAGAAACCAGCCCATTTCGCATCATTGCCGGCACTTCGGCCGGCGCCCTCAATGCCGCGGTCATGGCCAGCCATGCCGACGACTTCGCCCACGGCGCCGAGCGGCTGACCCAGTTCTGGGGCAATTTCCGCTGCCACCACATCTATCGCACCGGCTGGCTGCACAACATGGGCACAGGCCTGCACTGGCTGGCGTCGATGACCCTGGGCGGGCTGGGAATCGCCAATCCGAGGTCTCTGCTCGACAACCGCCCGCTGGGTGAATTGCTCGAACGAGAGCTCGACACCGACGGGATCCGACGCGCGATCGATGAGGATCTGCTCGACGCGTTGCTGGTCACGGCTTCGGGCTACGCAACCTCGCGCGCGGTCACGTTCTTCCAGGGCCGGCCGGGGCTTGAAGAATGGTCGCTGTACCGGCGTGCCGGAACGCGCACGCAGATTGGCGCCGAGCATCTGCTGGCCAGTGCCGCGCTGCCACTTCTTTTTCCCGCAAAGCGCATCGGCTTCGAATACTTCGGCGATGGCGGCATGCGCCACACGGCACCACTGAGCCCACCCATTCGCATGGGCGCCGAGCGCCTACTGGTCATCGGCACCCGCGACGAACAGCCGGATCCCGAGCCGCATGCCCGAAGTCGCTACCCAAGCCTGGGCGACATTGGCGGCTATCTGCTTGACGTGATCTTCATGGACTACCTGAACAACGATCTGGCACGGCTTCGGCGCATCAATCGAACCCTGGACCACATGCCGCCCGAAAAGAGGACAGCGACCGGCCTGCGCCAGGTTGATGCACTACTGATCCAGCCCAGCCGCGACCTGCGTGAAATC
>CAYVPB010000122.1:0-4481 GCA_964453565.1 uncultured Halomonas sp. | reverse complement strand
ATCGGCCGGTTGACCGGGCTGAACGGTCTCGAGTGCGTCCGGTAAGCGGTCGCGCCTGACGTTCGAGGATGCGATGCCGGCCCCGTGCCGGCATCGTTTTTTGTTTTTCCCAGCATTCCACAGCGGCGCCCATTGCTTGTTGCATGCGCGGCCTCCTGGCCGCGACCGCATCCGATCAGTATCGAGGATCCGGACGGGTCGCCGCCGGGAGGCGCCTGCTACGGGATCACACCCTGAAGAATCTGTAGGAGCGGCGTCCCGGCCGCGATTGCCTTTACCTGCGCAATCCGGGATTATGGGCCGGCTTGCGACGGGGTTGTCATCGAATCGACAATCTCGGTGCGTGTGATCTGGTAGATTGCGGTGCTCGAAAAACGGCCGCGCCCGGCGCGCCGACGCTTGAATACAAACCTGGCCAACAAAGGAACCCGATTAAATGTCTCGAATGTGCAGTATATCCAGCCGCCTCTTCCCGACCGTATTGCTGGGGGTTGTTTTGAGCTTTTTTGCCGCCGCGGCCTTGGCCCAGGCACCTATCCTCAACCCGGGGGCGCCCGGGCAGGACAGCCGCGAGATGAACGCCGACGAGGCGACCAACCTGGCCGGCACCCGGTACACCGAGGCCGACGTGCGCTTTATGCAGGACATGATTCCGCACCACCACCAGGCGCTGGTTATGTCACGGCTGGTGGCCGAGCGTACCAATCGTAACGAGTTGCTGGAGGTTGCCGCGCGCATCGAGACCTCGCAGGCCGACGAGATCGAATTCATGCAGAACTGGCTGTACGAGCGCGGCGAGACCGTGCCCGACCCCACCGCCCACGACGCCATGCATATGCATCACACGATGACCGGTATGGCCACGCCCGAGCAGATGGCCGAGCTTGAAGCCGCCGACGGCGCGGAATTCGACCGGATGTTCCTGGCGCTGATGATCGAGCACCACAAGGGCGCCCTGACGATGGTCGAGGACCTTCTGGACCAGTCGGGTTCGGCCTACGAGCCGGTGCTGTTCGAATTCACCACCGACATCACCAGCGACCAGTCGACAGAGATCGACCGCATGACGGTGATGCTGGCCGGCTATTCGGCCGACCCGCGGGTTGGCCTGGCGGCCGGGCTGCACGACGCAGACTCGGTATCGATGAGCCTCGAGCTGCTGGCGGCGCTGCCCAAGCCGACCGGCTTTTTCGACCCGGAAAACCCGGCCGGCCTGCCGCTGGAACAGCTGATGGCCGAGGCCAGGGGCGAGGATGCCGCTGAGGACGAAGACGCGGCGGCCGAGGATGAGGCAGACCGCGAAGACGAAGACGATGAAGACTACCGCAGTCCGCCGTTGAGCTTCGCAAACACCGACATGGCGTTCGACGACAACATTCTGGTGGCCGGCAACTACCACGGGTTCAACGTTTACGACATCAGCACAACGGGCGCACCGGAACTGATGAGCTCGGTGGTCTGCCCCGGCGGGCAGGGCGATGTCTCGATCGTCGGCGACCTGCTGATCATGTCGGTCGAGCAGACGAGCGCGCGGCTGGACTGCGGCCTGCAGGGCACCATCGGTGACGTCAGCAGCGAACGCTTCCTGGGCGTGCGCATTTTCGATATCAGCAACCTGCGCCGGCCGCGTCAGGTGGGCGCGGTGCAGACCTGCCGCGGGTCGCATACCCATTCGGTGGTCTCCAGCGACGACGAAACCATCATCGTCTACAACTCAGGGACCCGGCCGGTGCGCGAAGAAGAGGAACTGGAAGGGTGCATCGACGAATCGCGCTACGGCGACGAGCGAACCGCGCTGTTCCGTATCGACATCATCGAGATTCCGGTGGCCGATCCGGCGGCAGCGCGCGTTGTCGACAGCCCCGCAGTGTTTGCAGACCGCGAATCCGGCGCGCTGGCCGGCCTGTGGATGGGCGGCGACCACGGCGACGACACCCAGGACACCAACGAGACCAACCACTGCCACGACATCACCGTGTTTCCGAGCAGGAACATCGCCGCCGGCGCCTGTTCCGGCAACGGCATCCTGTTCGACATTTCCGATCCGCTGAACCCGACGCGCATCGACGAGGTGGTCGACGAATCCTTCGCCTATTGGCATTCGGCGACGTTCAACAACGACGGCACCAAGGTGATCTTCACCGACGAGTGGGGCGGCGGTGGCCGGCCGCGCTGCCGCGCCTCGGACCCGATGACCTGGGGCGCCGACGCCATCTTCGACATCGTCGACGGCCAGCTCGAGTTCGGCGGCTACTACAAGATGCCGGCGCCGCAGACCGAGGAAGAAAACTGTGTGGCGCACAACGGCTCGATCATCCCGGTGCCCGGGCGCGACATCTTCGTCCAGGCCTGGTACCAGGGCGGCGTTTCGGTGATTGATTTCACCGATTCGGCCAACGCTCACGAGATCGCCTACTTCGACCGCGGCCCGGTGTTCGAAGAGGAGCTGGTGATGGGCGGCTACTGGTCCACCTACTGGTTCGACGGCCTGATCTACGGCACCGAGATTGCGCGCGGCCTGGACGTGCTTTCACTGCTGCCAAGCCCGCATATCAGCGAAAACGAGATCGCTGCCGCGTCGGCAACCGTGGGCGGCGAACTGTTCAACCCGCAGCAGCAGTTCCCGATCACCTGGAAGCACGAGCCGGTGGTCGCACGCGCCTACATCGATCAGCTGGTGCGCGACGGAGTGATCGAAAGCGCCGGGATGGAAGAAATGAGCGAAATGCTGGCGCGCGCAGATGCACAGCTCGAAGTCGGAAGCGCGGATGTCGCGCTGGCCGATGAATTGGAAGCCATGGCCGACGGCCTGGCGCCGCTGGCCGCCGAAGGCAGCGCAATCGAGCGTCGACGTCTGGCCGGCCTGGGCGGCACGCTGACCGGCATTGCCGATCGGCTTCGCTGATCGAATATTGCCCCAACTCAAGCCTCCCCCCGCACGCGGGGAGGGAGCCCTGTTTCAGGCGTTGCCGCTTTCCGGGAGCGGGCTTCGGCCGAGATCCAGAAGGGGGAGGGGAGGGCCATCGGCGCAGGATGCGCCTTCCTGGAGACTCAGCCCAGCCAGGCGTGAACTTTCCGGGCAATCTCGGGGCAGCGCAACAGGTCGAGGTGGCCGGTTTCGGTGGCGACAAAGCGATTGGTGATCTGGATCGGTAGTTCGAAGGCCGGGTCATGATGCTGCCCCAGTGCGCTGGGCACCGGCACCAGGCCGTCGCCGAAATAACGCGACCGGGCGCTGTCGGGCGCTTCGTCCAGCGTGGCAGCCACGGCGAAGCATTCGACGTGGTCCGGCAGTCTCGCCGGGCTGCGGGTGTCGTGGGCGTGGGCGAACCGGCCGTGTTCGCGCCAGTCGCTTTCGATGACGTTGCCGTGTCGAAGGTCGGTGATGCCGGCGCTGCGGATCTTTCCCAGCCGGGAGAACGGCGCGCTGTAGCGGCTGATGCCCAGCGCCCGGTCGATGCCGTGTCCGGCGCGCTCGACCGGCGAGCCGTGGTGCGGTGTGCCGAGCAAGACTATTTTCTTCAGGCGTTCCGGCCATGTATGACCGGCTTCCAGACCGTAGTGGGCCGCGCTTCGCGCGACCAGCCCGCCCATGCTGTGGCCCAGGATCACAAGCTGCTCGATCTCAGCCGGCCAGTTGGTCACCAGGCGCTCGAGCATCTCGTCGAAGTCGCGTCCGTTGTCGGAGATGTGTCGGCCGGTGTTGTAGTGGAAATCGATGGTTGAGTAACCATAAGAGGCGGCAAGACATTCCGGCAGTCCGCCGAATTCGAGATCCACTGCTTCCCAATTGTTTTCATTATTGTTTTCACAATCGTTGTCGTTCTTGCCGTCCTCGACGGCGCGGCGCCAGTGGCCGTCGTGCATGCACAGGCCATGCGCAGTGACCAGCAGCCGGCTCGATGCCTGCGGCCATGCCTCGGCCAGCGACGCCCGGTCCAGCGGTACCGGCCGTCCGACCCGACGCAGCGTGCTCTGGATAGCCAGCGGATTGCCGCTTGCCGCGAGGTGGTCGCCGAGCACGCCGTTGAGCACGGCCAGAAACTGTTCGCGCGTTGGCGAGGACACCGGCGGGGCCAGGCTCGGAACCACCCGGCCGAATGCCAGGTTCAGTCCGCCGCCGACCAGCCCGGTGACACCGTTGATCGAGCGGTAGACGAGCCCGGTGATGCCGCGGGTGCGTCTGTCCGGTGCCACGGCCCGGAGGCCGGGTACGCGCAGCACGGCGTGGTGTACGTCCTCCACAAGGTCCGTGACGCCGCGCACGCCGTCGATGCCCAGTCGGCTGAGGCCGTGAAGATCGGAGGCGTGCAGGTCGAGTGACATAAACGTGAGTATCCCACGCGCAGCGTGATGGGTTGATTCTCTCTATCGCGCCTGGAGGTTCTCCAGCGTGCCCGTATCCAGCCGGTAGACGGTCCACTCGCTCATGGGTCTGGCACCCAGCGATTTGTAGAAATCGATTGCAGGGGTGTTCCAGT
>CAYVPB010000121.1:0-4532 GCA_964453565.1 uncultured Halomonas sp. | reverse complement strand
GCGGCCACCGAGCAACAGGTCAAAGTATTCATGGACGAGAGAAAAGCAGGTAAGGGACAGGTCGCTGCGGCGGCGAAGGCCGGGATTTCCGAGCGCACGGGCCGCCGGATCGAGCGAGAAGGCAGGCGGGGTCGCAAGCCACGCCACTGGCGAACGCGCAACAATCCGTTTGAGTCGGTTTGGGATGAGGTCGCCGAGCAATTGGCTCTCCAGCCTTCGCTACAGGCCCTGACGCTGCTGGAGTGGCTGCAGGAGCGCTACCCGGAGGCCTATCCGGATTCTCTGCTGCGTACCCTGCAACGCCGGGTCAAGGCGTGGCGGGCCCAGCATGGGCCGGACAAGGAAGTCATGTTCCCGCAAGTCCACGCGCCGGGTCGGCTCGGCCTGTCGGACTTCACCTGGCTCAAGGCCCCGGTGATCAGCATCCGCGGAGTGGTGCTGGTCCATCTGCTCTACCACTTCCGACTGGCCTTCAGCGGCTGGTGTCATGTCCGCGTGGTGTTCGGTGGCGAGAGCTTCACGGCGCTGGCCGAAGGACTGACCGAGGCACTCGAGACGCTCGGTGGCGTGCCGGCTGAACACCGCACCGACAGCCTCTCGGCGGCCTACTGCAACCTGGACCAGGCGGCGCAGGAGGATATGACCGAGCGCTACCAGGCATTGTGCCAGCACTATGGCATGGAGGCCTCCCGCAATAACCGCGGCCGAGGTCACGAGAACGGGGCCATCGAGTCCCCGCACGGCCACCTCAAGCGCCGGATCCGGCAGCGCCTGGCGCTGCGAGGCTCATCGGACTTCGACAGCGTCGAGGCCTACCGGGCCTTCATCGACTCGGTCACTGCTGGCATCAACAAGCGCAATGTTGAACGCATCCGTGCCGAGCGCGAGCACCTGACCCCGCTGCCCTTCCAGGCTGGCGTCAACTATACCGAGGCGATCGTTCGGGTCACCAGCTCGAGCACCTTCACCCTGCGCCGGGTGCTCTACTCGGTGCCGGCGCGGTTGATCAATGAGCGTCTGCGGATCCATCTCTACGACGATCGGCTCATCGTCCACCATGGCGCGACCGAGCTGATGACGCTCAAGCGACTGCGCCCCGGACCGGACGGCGCCCGGGTACGCAGTATCGACTACCGCCACGTCATCGGTTGGCTGGTGCGCAAGCCCCGCGCCCTGGCCGGCCTGGCCTTCCGCGACGAGCTGTTGCCTGATGCCAACTGGCGCTCGATCTATCAGCAACTGAGGCAGGAGCTGCCCCTTCAGGAAGCCTGCAAACGGGTGGTCGGCGGACTGAAGCTGGCCGCCGATGGGGATCGTGGCGCGACGATCGGGGCCTGGTGGCGGGCCGCCCTGGAAGCCGGCGACAGTCCCACCCTGATCGAACTGCAGGAACGCTTCCGGGTACGTCCCGGCCGCATGCCGGCGAGCCAGTGCGTGCCCCAGCACGCCCTGGCCGACTACGATGGCCTGATCCGGGAGGCGTGTCATGGTTGATGCCGCTGCCTTGCCTGTTCTGCTGCGGCAGCTTCGGCTGCCGACCATGGTCGCCTGCTGCGACGAGGTCACTGACCGGGCCATCGAGCACGGCTGGTCGCTCAAGCAAGCGCTGGCGACACTGTGCGAGTACGAGTTGGCCGAGCGTGAGCAGCGCCGACTTCAGCGCCATCTTCACGAAGCCCGACTGCCGGCTGGCAAGACCTTGGCCACGTTCGACATGGCAACTGTCGACCCATCACAGCGCCAGCGCCTGACAACCCTGGCCCATGACCGGACCTGGATCGATCAGACCGCCAACCTGCTGCTGTTCGGCGCCTCCGGCCTGGGCAAGAGCCACCTTGCCGCCGCCGTCGGCCATGCCCTGATCGAGCAGGGGCTGCGGGTCCGCTACTACCCGGCGTCCAGCCTCGTCCAGGAGCTGCAGGCCGCCAAACAGAACCTGTTGCTAGCCGACGCCCTGGCCAAGCTGGACAAATACCGGCTGCTGATCATCGACGAGAAGATCGCCCGCGCCACACCATCGAGGTTTTCGATCTGGTCGCTGACCGGCTGGTTCACGTGCGCACCCACAGCGATCCGACCATGATCAGCCCCAATGACGTGGTCGCGGTGGATTTCCAGCGGTTCTACTTCACCAATGACCATGGCAGCGGCTGGGGCATCTGGCGCACGATTGAGGACTGGCTCAGGCTTCCCCGGGCCAATGTCGTCTATTTCGACGAAAATGACTACACGATCGCAGCGGATCGGCTCGTCTACGCCAATGGCATCAATCTCTCGCCGGACCGGAAAACACTCTATGTGGCCGAGACCACGCGCAACCGGATCAGCGTGTTTGCGCGCGACCCGGACCGTGGCACCCTTGCCCGCAGCCAGCGGATCCGGGTCAATTACGGCGTCGACAACATCGAAGTCGAACCGGCCAATGGCGATCTCTGGCTGGCCGGGCACCCCAGGCTGCTCGACTTCCTCGGCCACGCCCGCGATGCATCAAAACCCTCCGCCTCGCTGGCCGCGCGAATCACCTTCCACCCGCGCCAGTACAGCCATGTGGTCCATTCCGGTACGCTGATTTCCGGCGCCAGCGTCGCCGCCCCGGCCGGCCGGCACGTCCTCATCGGCGCGGTGTTCTCGCCGTATTTCCTCGAATGCGAACTTTCCGGCTCTCTGCCGCGCGAGAGGATTACCGCGACCCATTGACCGGCCAGATGCCGAGCGCTGTCGCAGACCACGCCCCTGATCCTGCTCGCGACGTCGAGATGGCCTTAGAGCTTTCCCTCGATGACCTCCTGGCGAATTTCGGCCTTGATCCGTTCCTCGGCGTACATCTTCTTCAGTCGGCGGTTCTCGGTCTATAGCACCTTGAGGCGAGCCATCAGCGAGGCGTCCATGCCCCCGAACCTAGCTTGACACTTGTAAAACATCGCGCTGCTGATGCCGTGCTCGCGGCAAAGGTCCGGAACCGACGTCCCGGCCTCGGCCTGCTTGAGAATGCTCAGAATCTGGTGGTCACTAAAGCGTGACTTGCGCATGTGGAATCTCCTGTTGCTCCATTATTAAACCGGCAACGAAATACCTACGGTATACGTTGCACGGCATTTGCGGCACATGTCCGCAAATGCCTTCGCTTACGCGGCCCCGGCCGTGCCGGCCGGGCATTCACCCGGCAACCCGTTTGGTTGCCGGGTGAATGGTGAGAATATTCCACTTCTGAGCAACACCAATTTCCGGGGGTTTACCGGAGCGGACTCCGTCCGCGATCTGTTTCCGCGCCCATCGCGAATCGGAGTTCGCTCCCACAGCAGCCTGGCCGTTGGTGGCCGGTCCGACGTGGACGTCGCTTTCTGTTCAGGGTAAGAGACCGGAGTTCTTGAGCTCGCTGCGCTTGCTCGGAACGACGCAGGGGTTCCCCGTTCGTTCTTTCTGTCACCTGGGAGGTGAGATGCAAATGCCGCAATTATGAACGGGCCCCTCGATGTGGGGCCCGTTGATCGCTGGTCTGGTTCCGTCAGTGTGGGCGTTGACAGACTACACGAACCAATTCTTTTGCAACAGCTTCTGCGACGCAGGAGAGTCCGCCCCCACTAGTACGATTAATAAAACCGAATAAATCCAGTACGGCCTTGTCCGAGGCACCGAAAAAGAATTCCTTGTCTGCAAAGCCGCTGACCGTGATTCGGGTTTCACCATTTTCATCTTGGCCGGTGATCCGCAGCTCTTCGCCGTTCATATCCGTCAAGATGATTTCCGAGAACCGCTGGGCATCCGGCGACAAAGTCATCTTTACATTCGATCCGTCAGGGTAATCGACTTGGACCCGGAGAGGCGCCACTCTGACGCCCCGGGAACTCGCATTGGAGACGTTTCCGGATACGATTTTTACCGACCCCCCGACTGCGCTCGAGATCGAACTTTCGGAAGGAAAATGGCCCAGATTGACGACATGAGCCCGGACGGCTCCAAGGAAATTGAAGGACAAGCCACCGTCACTTCTAAGATCGTCTAGCCCGGAGCCCGCATGTCCTGCGCCAACGATTTCGAGTTCATCGCGGTTGATCTGTGCAAACCCCGTATCGGCATTGTTGATCACCTGCTCGAATGCCCCCTTTTCTTGTGCCGCCATGGGTGCTTCAAAGACGTGGGTCATCTGGACTACACCGTCACTGAAGTCCTCATAGGTCGTCCAGCGCTGGAACTTTCGGGTGGTATTGGTGGAACGATTGGACACATAGATGATTCCATCCACGGTCACCTGGGTTGCGTGGTGCCGAAAGTCTGAATCACCAATGCAGATGTCGCAAAAGGCCCACCAGGACGTCTCAGCCGACGCCTGAATGGCTTGCCCGCACACTAAAAGAACTGCGCCGAGGCGCATGATGTTTTTGATCTTCATTAATAGGATCTCCAATTAGCCAACAAATAATTGAATCCGCGCGGATGTCCCTGCCAAGGGACGGCAATAATTTAGCCCCCCCCCCCCCGGAATGTCAAGTCCCGAATCGCAGGTTGATGATTCGCCGGCGGTCCCGACCGGA
>CAYVPB010000120.1:0-4822 GCA_964453565.1 uncultured Halomonas sp. | reverse complement strand
TCGCCACCGACCTCAGGCTCGACCTGTTGCGCGCCGTGGTCAGCAGCCGCTGGCGATACTACCTCTCAAAGTCGGTCGGCGCGCTGGCCAACGCAATGGCCACGGAAGCCCAGCGCGCCTCCGAAGGCTACATGCATGCGGCAGTCATGAGCGCGCAGTTGATTACCGGCACCATCTATATAGCACTGGGCTTGATGATTTCCTGGCGGGTCACGCTCGGTGCGATGATGCTGGCCCTGATCGTTCTGGGCGCGCTCAACCTGCTGGTGACCAAGGCCGGGCGGGCCGGACGCAAGCAGACCGGCCTGCTCAAACTGATCCTCGCGGTAATGACCGACCAACTCGCCGCGATCAAGCCGCTCAAGGCCATGGCTCGCGAAAACCAGTTCGATACCCTGATCAGCAGCCAGACCCGTGAACTCAACCGCGCACTGCGCAAGCAGGTCTTCACCAAAGAGGCAATGAAGGCACTGCAGGAGGGCACGATCGTGATTCTGGCCGCGATCGGTTTGTTCATCATGCTGGTGCTGATGGACATGGAGTTGGCTGCGGTCATGATCCTGATCTTCCTGCTGGCGCGGGTGGTCACGCTGCTGTCCAAGGCACAGCGGAGCTGGCAGCATATGGCCATTTCGGAAAGCGCCTACTGGTCGCTGATCGAGGCGATGGAAGAAGCCTCGGCCGAGCGGGAACCCGAACGCGGTCGGCTCAAACCCGATCTGCAGACCTCGATCCGGCTGGAACAGGTTTCCTTTTCGCATCCTGGCCATCCGGTATTTCGCGAACAATCCCTGGAAATTCCGCACGGCATGCTGACCGTGATCACCGGCCCATCGGGTTCCGGAAAAACGACCCTGATCGATCTTGTCGCCGGCCTGCTTCACCCCGATGCCGGCACGGTCTGGATCGATGATGTGGATCTACGCGAAATCGACCACCGGGCATGGCGCGAAAATATCGGCTATGTGCCGCAGGAGGCGCTGCTGATCAACGAAAGCGTATTCGACAACATCGCGCTGGGGGCGGCCGACATGACCCGCGAGCAGGTGACAGAGGCATTGCGCAAGGCCGATGCGCTGGAGTTTGTCGAGCAAATGGACGGCGGCCTGGATGCCAGGGTGGGGGAGCGCGGCGGTCATCTATCGGGTGGCCAACGCCAGCGGCTTGCGCTGGCGCGGGCGCTCGTGCATGGCCCGTCACTGCTGATTCTCGACGAGGTCACCAGCAATCTCGACGCGACGGCCGAACGTGTCGTACTGCAAAGCATCGAGCACCTCAAGGGAGAGTTGACCATGATTGCGGTCACCCATCACCCGCCGATGCTGGCTCTTGCCGACCTTGCCATAAGCGTCGCGGACGGCCGGATCGAGCCGCTCAAGCCCGGGCAGCCGACTTCAGCGCAACGGGGCTGATGGCTTTATTATTTCCTGATCAGGTAGATGACTCCGCCATTGGTCCCGCAATCACGATTTCCAATCACGATTTTCCAATCACGATCGCGTAAGTCCAGTCCGGGTTTTCGTGCCAGTAGAGGATTCCGAGCATCGGGTGATACCGGCTGCTTCGGGCCGGCCGGGGCGATCGGTCGGGTTGCAATCATCCGGTTTCCGGGAGCTGGCTCCGGCAAATACCCGCAGGGGCAACTAGTCGCAGCGCGGGTTTCCCCGAGACTTCACGGGTTGACGAAGATGCTGACGGTTCCCGGGCGACTTCCGCCGCCCCGGCCGGCCCGAAGCAGCCGACACCCCCCGATGCGCCAATGTTCGGGTCTCGCGGCGGGCAAGTCCGGATCGTTGCAACAAACTCTCAGCGGGGAGTGGTGTTGCCTGATGGCGAGCCGCGGGTCGCGGAACACAAGACGATCTTTCAGCGTCCATCCGCGCCACTTTGCTTTCGCGAAGCCATGCGGGCTCGGATGCCCTTGAATCCACTTCAGTGGCACCCGAACTCCCTTGAACCCTGTCATTCCCGCAATGCCGATCGACCCACGGCTCGCCAGCAGGCAATGCCGCTCCTCGCCTGCCCCGTAAGCCGGCCGCGTGGCCAATCGCCAAGGGATTACGCCTGATCAGGCAATCGACGAGTTGAGTGGCCGAGTGACGAACGGCCTTGGCTGGGATGGCCTTGCAAGGCACCGCCCATTGATTGCGGAACATGCCGCTCCCGGGGAGGTCGAAGCGCTAATGAAGGCGCATATATTCTGGCCAGTGGCAATTTCAATCGCGCTCGCGGCGCCGGCTGCCTGGGGGCAGATCTATCGCTGCGAGGTGGATGGGCAGTTGACTTTTTCCGATATCCCCTGTGGCGACGGAATCCAGCCGCATGTATCCACCGGCGCGGTCAGTGTGATTGAGGCATCGAACGCGCTCGAACAGATCGCCGAAGACAATCGCAGCTTCGTTGAGCAACGCACGAGCGAAATCCGGCAGCGCCGGGAGCAGGCCCGTGCACGGCGGGCGGCGAGTGAAGCAGGCCCTCCGAGTATTGCGCCACCGGCATACGGCCACAGCAGCAGACGCTCCTTGTCAGCATTCCCTCATCGAGCGCGCAATTTTAATATTCAAAGACCTCCTCGCGACAACCTCGGCCCGGCGGAAAGCGAGGAATCCTTCCAGCGCCGCAATACCCTGCTTTCGCGTTCCGGTAGTAACCGCCGCAAGATTCTGCGCTGAACTTCCTCCTCGACGTTACCAGTGAATGCCGCGCATCAGGCTGGCGAACGCCATCTGTTCCTGACTCACCCTCGACTCCTCGCTATCGGGCCGCTCACCACGTGAGGCGGCTGAATCCGGAAACATCCGGTATGCCGAGTTCATGATGATCTCCGAGATCTTGGGCGCAAGCGCGTGCAGCACCGAGGCGAATATTCCCAGCCGGGTGGCGATGCGCTGGGGCCGGTAGATCACGGCCTGTTTGACCATATCTGCGGCATCCCGGGGCGTGATCGTGGGTACCGATTCATAGATCTTGGTCGGCGCGATCATGGGCGTGCGCACCAGCGGCATGTTGATGGTGGTAAACGTCACCCCGGTATCGTTGTACTCGGCCGCGGCACAGCGCGAAAATGCATCCAGCGCGGCCTTCGAGGCAACATACGCCGAAAATCGCGGCGCATTGCTCAACACACCGATCGACGAAATATTGATGATGTGGCCGCGGCGCCGCTCGGCCATGGTCGGCAGCAGACCGAGAATCATCTTCAGCGAACCGAAGTAATTGAGCTGCATGGTGCGCTCGAAATCATGAAAGCGATCGTAGGACAGCGCGATCGAGCGCCGGATCGAGCGCCCGGCATTGTTGACCAGCACGTCCACCGCGTCATGCTCCTTGAGCACTTTCTTGCAAAGCCGCTCGGCGGCATCGTAGTCCGCCAGGTCACAGGTGTAGGCGAAGGCGGTGCCGCCGGCATCCTCGATTTCCTTTTTGGCCGCCTCCAGCTCGTCTTCCTTGCGCGCGACAATGATCACGCGGGCACCGGCCTCACCCATCATCAGCGCGGTGGCCTTGCCGATGCCCGAAGATCCGCCGGTAACCAGCACCACCTTGTCACGGACATGCCCGGACAGCGATCTGTCAATGAACAGCTCCGGATCAAGATGCCGTTCCCAGTAATCCCACAGCACCCAGGCATAGTCGTCCAGCGGCGGCACTTTGATACCACTGCCCTTGAGCGCACGGTCGGTCTCGCGGGTATCGAAACTGGTCGGATAGCTGAAGAAACCCAGCACATCTTTCGGGATTCCCAGCTCGCCAAGCACCTGCTTGACGATCCGTCGCACCGGCGGCAGCATTGAAATCCCCTGCTTGACCGGCTGCGGAATAAGACTGAACAACCGGGCGTCGATGCGCATCGACATCAAAGGTGCGTGGGCCGCCTCTGCGAACAGATTCATGACCTCGCCAATCCGCTTCGGATTCGGGTCGGTCAGGTGAAAACACGTGTTGTCGAGCTTGGGCTTGTGCGCGATATGGTCCATCGCACGGGCCACGAAATCGACCGGCACGATGTTGATCCGGCCGCCCTCCAGTCCCAGCGTCGGAACCCAGGGAGGCAGCATCCGGCGGAGTTTCTGAATCAGCTTGAAGAAAAAGTACGGGCCGTCGATCTTGTCGATTTCTCCGGTTTTCGAATGCCCGACCACGATCCCGGGGCGATAAATTTTCCACGGAATCGGGCAGCTCCGGCGCACCAGGCCTTCCGAATCGTGCTTGGTCCGGAAATACGGATGGTTCAGTCCGGTGGCTTCCTCAAACATATCCTCACGGAAAGTCCCCTGGTACATCCCGGCCGCGGCGATCGAGGAAGTATGGTGGAAGCACTTCGCACCCACGGCCTCAGCGAATTCCATCGCATGCCGAGTGCCGTCAATGTTGACTTTTTCCTGCTCCTCGGCGCTGGCGGCGAGGTCATAGATCGCCGCCAGATGGAAAACGTGGCGAACCTTTCCGCGCAGCTTTTCAACGTCCGCATCCGAAATGCCGAGACCGGGACGGGTCAGATCGCCGCTGACCGCGACCACACGCTTTGCCTCGCCTTGCCAGCGTTCGGCGACCAGCGCATTGAATTTCTTCTTCGAGCCACGCCTGACCAGCACGAACACCGTGCCACGTCGCTTCAGCAACTGGTCAATCAGGTTGCGGCCAATGAATCCCGTCCCCCCGGTCACGAAATAGCCCATGTGCAATCTCCTCTGTTGTTGCCCGCCGCGTCCGGGTCCGGAAACGGGAGCTTTTTGGTTTGCCGACCAAGATTACCGGCACGACAGCCATAGCGCCAGTCCGATTTTGCAAAATTCCGGCAAAAATTTGGCAATCACGACCA
>CAYVPB010000119.1:0-4986 GCA_964453565.1 uncultured Halomonas sp. | reverse complement strand
GCCTTCTTCACCGGCCCGCCGGCACTCGCCACCGGTGCGCCAGTGCCGGCAGCGGTTCCAGCCGCTGTGCCGGCTTCATCCCCGGCTGCCATATTCATGATCGTTTCAGTATTGTTCTGCATATTCAAACTCCCTTGGAGGACTTGGTCAGACCGCTATCGGATTGCCTGCTGTCGTATTTTCTGGGCGATATGGTTTAACCATTCTTCAGCGGCTGACCGAAGTGTGCCATAGTTCGCCGCGCGTTGAAAGGCCTGTTTGGCCTGTTCGAAGTTTTTCTGGTTGAAATGCGCAACTCCGATCAGCAAATGACTGTTGCCCGTCTGTGACTGATCCAGACCACCTTTTTTCAACGCTTCGGTGGCTGCCGCAATCGCTGCCTGCCAATGTTCGGCAGACACCAGAAGTTGTGCTCGCGCATAATCGAGCCGGCCGTGGTCGGAAAGCCGGGCGGCTCGCGCATACGCATTCCGCGCTTTCGACAATTCGCGAGCCTGAAACCAGGCACCTGCCACAATTTCCCAATTCGATGCGGTGGATTCCACGACGTCTGTTGCAAGACCCTGTTCCAGCACTTCGGCCGCCTGACGGGGTGCCTGCATCTGCTGCAACAATCCGGCAAGCCGCATGAACTCGACTTCCTGGTCGAGCAAACCACGCCGATAGCCAAGCCGCAGCGCGCCCATCGCCTTGTCGTATTCTTCCAGCTCCTGGTAAGTACCGGAAAGTTGCAACCAGTAGTTCTTGCCGTCCGGATTCAGGCGCACGAGAGTCTTGAGGACATCGATTGCCTGCCGGTATTTATTCAGTTGTTGCAGTGCGCCAAGCTTGAGTCTGTACCAGGACTCTGCTGGCTCCTGGCCAGTCCCCAGCGCCCGATCGATGGAATCCAGCACCTTTTGCCATTCCCCGCGCTGCGCATGCAGGCTGGCTTTGAGCACCCATACATCAGCCTGCTTGCGTGCATCTTCATCGGCAATACAGAACCAGAAATCCAGTTGTTCCAGCGCCTGATCGTATTGCTCTATCGCGTTATGGAGCTGGGCAATCTGCAGAATGACTTCAAAATGCGTTTCATTGGGCAACTGGTCAAGTTTCACCGCATCGCCGAAATGTTCGATCGCGAGCCGGTACTGCTCGCGCTGAATTTCCAGGTGACCCAGGTATTGCTCGACTACCGCCAGCTCATAATCCGAAATTCGGCTCCCGGCGAGCCGGTCCAGCACCGCACGCGCACCATCATTGTCTTCCGCGGCCAGCATTTCCTGCGCCTCGTTGAGGCGATTGAAAGTACTTTCACCCAGCTGACCGGGACGCACTTCGCGCTCTTCACCGCAAGACAGCGACCCACCGCCGGTCTGTGCAAGCGCGGCAAAACCCTGCGCAAGCAGCAGGCACGTCAGCACCATTTGCTGGCTCCATCGACATAACCAACACTTGCGCCCAGAAGATATCCCGCCGGTCTGCTCATGATCCAGCGTGTCCCGAAAAGTGCTCCTAAAAAGGTCGCGAACCCGGGCCATCGATATCGTCGGCGCAATAATCATGGAGTATCCGCACTCAGTCGGGAAGATTGAATTCAAGCTTTTGCCGCGCGCGCCGCTCGATTGCCACCCCATCGACCACACGCGGCTTGAATTTCCAGCGCATGATGGCGCGCAGGGCTTCACGATCGAACAATCGGGGCGGTCGCGATTCGACCACGCGAGGATTGCGCACGGCGCCGGTTTCGGTGATGGTGAATTCAACGATCACATAGCCTTCGGTCGCGCTCATCAGCGCTTCTCGCGGATACTGTGGTTGGAACCGTGCCAGCGGAATGACTTCCCCTTCGGCACTTCGATCGAACCCCAATGTTCCCAGCACCGGCGGCCCCGAAGCCAGTCCGGAATTGAATTTCGGCAGATCAAGCCGCGGAATCTGCAAGCGTTGCTGCTGAACCTCGGCAATCTGAAGGTCCGGATGCGACGGCGGCGGTTGCGATGGCGGCGGCGGTTCCGGTTTGCGGCGTTGTCTGCGCTGAATCTCGGCTTCAATGTCGATGTTGACAAAACGAATGCCCGGCGGCGATTCGGGTGATTCACGTTCGCCGGCAGTTTCAGAGATCAGTTTCTGCATAAGAAAAAATGCTGCCATGGTGACGATCGCGGCGAGCAGTCCCGACGCGATGTAGCGAATTGCATGAGTGAGTGGTATCACGCCAATCAGCCCCCCCCGCCGACCTGCTCGGCGGAAATCGCCATGCGGGAAACACCGGCAGCCTGAATCTGGTCCATGACATCGACGACCATGCCAGTACGCGCATTCTTGTCGGAGATAACTATCACACTGCCTTCGGGATTCTCGGCGCGCGCGCGCTGCACCAGCGTGCGAACATCAGTCAGGTCGATCTGGCTGCCATTCATCCAGATTCCGCTGTCGGCGTCCACCCCGATCAGAACATTGCCCAGAGGATGCGGCTCGGCAGTCACGGCTTCGGGCTTGTCGACTGTCACGCCGGTTTCCCGGATGAACGTAGTCGTGACGATAAAGAAAATCAGCATGATGAATACGACATCAAGCATCGGCGTAATGTTGATTTCGCTCTCGTCCTGGCTTGCGGTTCTGCGTGCCATCATGTTGCATCCTCCGACGCGGCGATCGTCACTCAGTCCGCATCATGTCTTCAAGCCTGTCGCTCTCCAGAATCGCCTTGCGCTCCAGATTGGAGGCGAAGTAAACTCCGGAAAGCGCGGCCACCATGCCGGCCATGGTGGGAATGGTCGCTTTCGACACGCCATCGGCCATGGCGCGCGCATTGCCGGTACCGAAAAAAGCCATTACTTCAAACACCATGACCATTCCGGTCACCGTGCCCAATAGCCCGAGCAACGGGCAAATCGAGATCAGGGCCTGGATCATCGATATGTTCTTGTGCAGCTCCAGACGCATGTCGCTGACAATTTCGGTCTTGATCTTCACTGCCTGCCAGGAACGTCGCTCATCACGTGCCCGCCATGCCGCAAGAACCTGTGTGCGGCGGTCGGGATAGATCCGGAACAGAAACCAGTAACGCTCGATGATCAGGGTCCACATCATCAGCAATACCACCATGATTGCCCAGAGCACATTGCCTCCGAGCTCGATGAAGCTCCGGATCGGGGCCAGCAGGTCAACCAGCAGATCAATTGGCGCGACCATGAGCCTGCTCCGCCGTTCGCGCAATGATCCCGGCCGCCTGCTGTTCCAGAATCTGGATCAATGCCCGACTGCGTGACTGCAGCAGACTGTGAATGACGGTCAACGGAATCGCCACACACAAACCCAGCACCGTGGTCATAAGCGCCATCGATATGCCACCGGCCATCATTCGCGGATCGCCGGTGCCGAACATCGTGATCTGCTGGAAGGTCACGATCATGCCGATTACCGTGCCCAGCAGGCCCAGCAGCGGCGCGATTACGTACAGGACCTTGATGATCGGCAGGCCGGTTTCCAACGGCGAGGTTTCCCTGAGAATCGCTTCGTCCAGTTTCAGTTCCAGCGTATCCACATCAACTTCACCCTGGTCAGCGTGAACACTCATCACCCGGCCAAGGGCATTGTCCCGACTGGGCTCGCGCGTTTGCATCTGACGCCTGATTGCATGGCCGTGGCGAAACAGCACAATGCCCTTCCAGATCGAAAACAGCAGCCCGGCCAGGCCCAGCGCAATGATGATCATTCCAATCGTACCGGCCTGGCGGATCCGGTCGCGCAGATCAGGCGCCCGCACGACCCGGGAAAGGATGTCGCCGCGGGTGAAATCGACCGCCATGTCCCGGATCGTGCCGGGCGCGGCCTGCTGCAAACCCTTGGCCAGCGAGCGGAAACGTGAAGCCGGCTGACGAGGCAACTCAAGCAGATGCCGCTGGGCCGAATCCCACTGCAGGAACTTGCCGTCCGAGACGGCATTGAACACGCCGATCCGAACCACATCACGGCTGCTCTGTTTCTGGCCGTCCGCGGCAATCACATCGGCCTGGAATTCAACCACCCGGCCACTTTCGACCACCTCGCGCATCATGCCGATCCACATCGCGCGCAGTTGCGCGGCATCGGGCAGGTCGGTATCCGAACTCTCGGCCAGATCGCGATAAAGCTCTGCCCTTCCCGGAAACTGGGCCGAGACCAGCGAATCATTCAAAGCCGAACGCACATCCCCGGAAACCTGACGCACCACGCCGAAAAGCTCACCCAGATTGCCCATGCGATCGGCCAGCACTTCGGCGGCCTCGGCCAGTTCACGCTCGTTGCGGTCGAACTGCTCGTTGAGGCGATTCGAACGTTGCTGTTCGGCACGCAGCTCTTCACGCGCCTGCTCCAGAAGCTGCTGCTGATCCGCGCGTTGCCGCTGGAACTCCCGCAGCCGCAGCTGATCAATACGCGCCTCGGTCTCGGCGGCCTGCTCGACCGCGCGCAACAGATCATCCAGGCTTTCCTGGGCGGACACGGAACCCGGCAGCACAAGCCACAAAAGCCCGGTCAGGATCAGTGACGCTGTCTTCATCGTTCCGCCTCTATCGGTGCCGGCACCGGAAGCCTCACCAGATCAGGCGCGACCCGGTTCCGGGCGATAGCCAGGCCGTCGGCAACCGGCCGCCGGTAACGATCCTCCAGAGGTTCGAACGTTCGGAGCCCAGGATTCCACCAACCGGTTTCGCTTCCATCCAGCGATTGGTAGAACAGCAGGGTGCGGCCGACTCGCAGAAAATCGACCTGTTGGCCGTCCGGCAGCCGGCCCTGATAACCTTCCGTGGTCCGGCCCAGCTCCATCTCATTGAGGTAGGCCTCGAGAATCCGCCGGAATTTTTCGGATGTGGTGACATCGGCCCTGTCCAGCGCTTCGACCAGTGCCTCGGCCCGATTCATTCGCTGTTCGAGCCGGAATGGAACATCGGCTCGCACCAGCCGCGGTAACGCCTCGGCCATTTCAATCATCAGCGGCACGACATCGCGCTGGGTCTG
>CAYVPB010000118.1:0-5083 GCA_964453565.1 uncultured Halomonas sp. | reverse complement strand
ATTCTTTTCATGCACGTATTCTATCAGATATATTTGATGGCCGGGTTAATAAACTCGTACGTGATAAGACTTACAAGCGTTGGCTGGGCAGTAAGCAAAATGCCTCAATCCAAGATGCAGTGACGCAAATGGTCAAGTTGGATAACGACTGGCTATTGTCGAATGGTATCCAATCCGCACAAACTAAGGCCGAGATTGCCGCTAGTCTCAAAAACATCAACGAATCACTGTTTGAGTTGAAGGGGTTCAAGTCGCTGAAAATACATTTTGAAAAGATTAAACAGCTAAGACTAGATGCGCTGAATGACTTCGATACAGCTCGAAATGAGTTCCAAGAAGCGGAGGAAGCCGCGAAACAAGCCAAACAACAGAACAGCCAATTGACCTATGCCGCCATCGGCAAAGTCGACCAACTACTTGCTGTCTACGAGCAGCATGCAAAAAACGCCGACCAAGCCTTTGCTGCTGCACTAGGTAAACTTGACAGAGCAGAGAGCCTGATCATCGAAGAATGACGACGGCGCGAATTGACGAGAGATGATCACGATCGAACGTACAGAATATGCCTTTGCGAGCCTGGATGCCTCCCCAGATGAATGGGCAGCTATAAAGGCCATCGTGAGCTTCTGTGCCAGTCACTTTAACCACACAGAATTGCGCTATTCCCTAACTTGTCCGGAAGAGCAGCGACACGTCAAGGTCGAGGCGTTATGTGAGGCTATGAATATGGTCTGGGGTAACCCACCGATCGAAGACGTGTACCGAAACGATCTATTTCTGATTGCCAACTGCATAACCCACACCGATGGGAAAGACCTCCCTAGAGTGAATCCCAAGCTGCACGAGACCCTCGCCCAGCAGCTCCATGATATCGACGTGTACCATCTTTTTGACGACGACCATGTCACGCCAGCGCAGTGGGACTCATGGAATTACGAGCGCCGCATACATGACACCACGTCGTGGGTAATTGCCCTGCACGCCAAACAAACCGACAAAGCCGGCCACCCCTATGCCCAACACCCATTACGGGTTCAAATGCTGCTACAGGAACTGTTTCCGAGTGTTGACGAAGATACTCGTCATGCAGCACTTTTGCATGACGTGATGGAAGATTGTGGAATTACCGCAGAAGAGTTACGCCAACGGGGCTATTCAGAACGAACCATCCAGACCGTTGCAGCCGTCACCAAAAACAAGAATGACGGGCTGACTTACGCACAGCGCATAGATCAACTCGCAGACGAAGGGCCTTTGGCAGCAATCCAGGTCAAACTCTGTGACCTGCTCGATAACAATGACCCCAAACGCCTCAGCGCCTTATCCGAAGAGCAAGCTCGGTCACTTAGTAAGCGCTATTCCAAAGCTATTCAAGTGCTGAAAGCACGAATTGCTGAGATATGAAATTATGAGTTATTTCGCGCTTTGGGGCTCGGCGCACGTAAAAATCTTAAGGTCTGATCCTCAGATTGGATAGGTAATCCTGCACCTAGCAGCCTGTCGGACTGAGCTCTCCGCCTCGAAGGAGAAGAATGGTTTTAGCGGTCGTATTCATGACAATTTTGATGAAGATATTCGGCCCGAACGAACTGCCCTGCGGTTCATTGCGGCAGCAGCGAGAACATCCGCTTGATGTTCCAGCTCATGGGCACCAGATGCCATTCGCCCTTGGCTTTTTCCAGCCCTTTTGGCTTTTCACATACTGAATTCATGGCTGTCACTGACCTCCAAAGCTTCGTCCGAGATCAAGTAAAAGGGCCAGAAAGAGGTGGCCCCAGCTGATTGGACAGTGAGTGAACTGTGATTACACTCAGTCCGCCTCGGCTGATAGCTTCAACTGAACCAATGCCAGTTCCCGCAGGATGCGATTGGCCTCGAACTGGCTACCCATAAAACCGCGCAGGAAGGTGATGATCTGGACCAGCACTACTACCAGAACACCCCATTGCACCGCCTCGACCGTATCGCCGACCGCCATTAGCTCTATTGATGCCCAGATGACGGTGCCAAACAGCGCCAGTTGGACAGCCATGACCATCCACATTACCCAGCCCAGCCGGCCACGGAACAGGCCAAGTGCCTGGCGCAGGTAGCCGGGCTCGTCGCCCAATTCCGCCCAGACGGCGCGGTCTTGCTCTTCAAGGGTTCTACGGATCATTTCGTCTACATCGCTCATGGTCATTCTCCCTGTAAAGTAGCGCGCAGGCGTTGGCGCGCGTGCATTAACCGGGTTTTCACAGTGCCCGGGGCAATTTCAAGTGCGGCGGCAACCTCTACCACCGTCAGTCCTTCCAAGTAAAACAGTGCGAGCGTAGCGCGATGATGGGTCGGCAAACTGTCCAGTAGCATATGTAGTTCTTCGGCTGATGCGCTTTGCTCAGGTGATGCGGTTGTTGATGCCACACCATCAAAAGTCTCGGCGACATCGCACTGGCGTTGGCGCTGCCGGATGCTTCCGGCACAGCGGCGCGAAACAATCCGGTAGGCCCAGGCGGGAAAGGCGCGTGCCTCACGAAGGCCGTGCAACCCGCGCAGGATATCCAGCCAGGCGTCCTGTGTAGCATCGAGTGCTGGCTCCCCTTCGCCTAATAGACGCTGGGCGTGCCTCAGCAACTTCGGCTGCCAACGCTGCGCCAACCGATTCAATGCACTTTTGTCTCCTATACGGGCAACCGTCACCAGATAGTGATCGAGCGCAATAGATTGCTCTGTCCGCATGTGTTCCTCGCCCGATAGAGCGCCACTCGGCTTGTTGTTGACAGCTTTTCTGACAACGGAAAACGCTGCCTCAGCGCCAATAATAGGCGTCAATACCCCTACAGTGTTCGTGGAAAGGGAAACGGTTCAAAGATAGTGAGAAAAATTTCTTGATTGCCCATTAATTCGGCGACCCGAACCCTCTAGGCACGCCGGACGATTCACCGTAGGAAGAGAATTACTCAGGTTGTTGCGTATTCCGGCCTTTCGTGACCGCTGATTCCGATTGAACGTGACCGCTGATTCCGGCGGATCGTGACCGCTGATTCTGGCTGAACGTGACCGATTCCGGCATCGTGACCGGAATCGCTGGTCACGGCACCGGAATGGGCGGTCACGTTGCCGGAATGAGGCGGTGAAGCGCTGGTAGTTCTTTGAATTAACGTGCATAAGGCGCCCTTTTGCTCCGCGAAAGGACCCCCGATGCCGAACCGAAGGATCACCATGCGCCAACTCACCGATATTTTGCGCCTGAAGTACGAGGCGCGACTCAGCCACGCGAAGATCGCCGCCGCACTCGGGCTCTCCAAGGGTGTGGTCAGCAAGTATGTCAGCCTCGCCGAGGCGAAGGGGGTTGCCGCCTGGCCGCCGCCCGAGGGGATGGACGAGGCCGCGCTCGAGCGGTTGTTGTTTGCGCGCACACCGGCCCGCCGGCGCCATGCCGAGCCTGACTTCAGTTGCCGATCGACGGCCGATGGCTCATTGGACTCCATGGCCTTTCCGGCAGCAGCTGCGTGCGTTTTCGGCACGATCCGTGCCCGATCCGGGCTCGCCGGCGCGAACACGCCGTGGTACCTCGTCAGGTGCGCGCGGGGCTTGGGCACCAGTGCGGCGAGTCGCGCAATAAAGTCCGCAAGACGGCCGATTTGGACGACTGCAGGTCGCGCGTGTAATTCTTACCGTCTCAGTCGGAGATTCTCGCATTTTCTGCAAAATTCCCGCGACTATTTGACATCGCCCGCATAGTTTGTATGCTCGAAAGGTTGATTCACTCTCCATATACCATTCAAAAGCGGAGGCCGGGGGATGACTCAATTGCGTGCGCGAAAAGCCGTTTCAATTGCAGCACTGTCTATATTGCTGATGTCCTGCGGAGACGAGGACGGCGGTGCGGCTGAGGATATCGATACATCGGGGAACACGGCGCTCGCCGCGACCGCTCCGGCAAACACAAAGGGTACGGATACAGCGCCGCGCGACGCATCGGCGGGCGCGCCGGCCGCGCTTGAAGCCGCCGTCGCCGGTGTCGAGGCTGATATTCTCGGCGTCCGCTTGGGCATGACGCCGGATGAGGCCGAAGCGGCGTTACAGGAAAACAAGCCGGACAACGTTCGACTCCTGCCCCGCACCTGGTCCACATTCGACCCCGCACATTCATCGGGGTGGCCGCCCATTAAGGAAGACACGCCGGGCGCGTTCGTTCCCGGCGTGCGCGCCACAGGCCCCGGAAACACCCATGACTTGCAGATAGCATTCGCGAAACCGCCTGCCGAGAATCTGGTCGAGTCCATCGTCCGCAAGCAGCTCTATAGCTCAGTGGGCGGCCAGCAAACTTCGTTGGACGTGTACCGCCAGTCCCTGATCGACAAATACGGCCCGCCTGCCGAGGAAGACAAGTCCGGCGCCATATTGCTGCTCAAATGGCTCTACCCTTCAAGCGCCGCGGACTGCACGCCGCTGAAATCGAACCTGCCCGCGACGAAACAGGGAAGCAGCTACCCCGACGACATGGGCCATCCGCCCGAGACATGCGCAACCGCGCTGATCTACTCGCTCACCTTCAACGGGGGCATCGTCAGCAATATGGCAGCCAGACTCGCCAATCCGGGCCAGGAATATTTCCACAGGGAAGCCGCCGTCGCGCACCAGAGCAAACTTCGCGAGCAAGCGGCGGAAGCCGAACGACAGAAGGCGACGGACAAGCCCGATTTGTGAGGGAGACCGGGAATGCCGCATTTCATGATGGTGACGGCGGGCCTCGGTATGGTGTTGGGGCTGTCCGGCTGCGGTGAATCCTGCGAAAGCGTGCAGGACGAAATCGAGGAAATCGGCCGGGACATCCAGAAGAACCCGTCCTCGGCCCCGGGTCGCGCGGAAGAGCTGGAAGACCTTCGGGACAAGCTCCAGGAAATGGGCTGTCTGGGGTAGCCGGACCTGCAAGCGACCCGCAGCATAAAAAAATGCCCGGCGCAGTGATGTACGTCGGGCAAGTTCTCCGATGGTGGTCGAAGTTGCGACGGATAGGAACTATAACCGTCATTTTGATGCGGAGCTAGTGTACCCCGCCATAATTACTGTAAAATAATAGCATCTTGGATGAAGCGGA
>CAYVPB010000117.1:0-5099 GCA_964453565.1 uncultured Halomonas sp. | reverse complement strand
TTGCCCGCCCATGTCAGGAGCCGGGCCGCCCCGCCAGTCTGTCCCCGTAGGAACATTGCGAATGATTCGCAGCACGACCATTGCGGTCTGAACACAACCCCGGGGAACACGACGCATGACAAGAGAAAGGCCAGGGCATTTGCATGCGGCCAGCATCGCCGCGATGAGCACATTGGGGAAGGCGACCGCGGTGCTGCTCACAGCCGCCGGGCTGCTGGCGCTGAATGCCGCGCCGGCACTGGCGCAGAACGCCGGGCAGGGCGCGAGCGGCGGCGTTCAGCTCGCCCAGGCCCGCCAGGCGCAAGCGCAGCGCTTCGACATCCCGGCGGGCGACCTGCAGTCGGCGCTGCTCGCGCTCTCCCAGCAGGTGGACCTGCAGCTTCTCTACCCCGCCGAGCTGACAGCGGGTTTGCAAACGCAGGGCGTGCAGGGCAGCTACACGCCGGACGACGCGCTGCGCCAGCTCATAGCAGGCACCGGGCTGGTCTACCGATTCTCCGATGCCAACACGGTGACCTTGGTGGCGGCGCAGGACGGCGACGGGCCGATGCGGCTGGGGCCGATCACGGTGGAGGGGCAGGCCGAGACAGGAACGGGGCCTGTCGAAGGGTTCCGGGCGAGCAACTCGGTGTCGGCCAGCAACGTCGACGCCCCGCTGATTGAAACACCGGCCACCGTCAATGTCCTGACCGCAGACTTTCTCGATGCGATCAGCGCGCGCGAGTTGGAAGACGCCCTTCAATACGTCCCTGGAGCGGGAGTCCAAGCCACCACCCAGGGCCAGGATCCAGCCTTCAGTTTGCGCGGCTTCAACAACATCGCTGATAGTGTGTTCATCGACGGCTATTTGGCACCGCGATCACGCTATCACTTCGACCCGTCCCTATATGATCGCATCGATGTTCTCAAGGGCACCTCCAGCATCCTGTTCGGCGTTGCCGCGCCCGGCGGCATCGTTAACTTCATTGCCAAGAAGCCGATGTTCGAGAGCCGTTATGCGATAGAGGGCGCGGTCGGCAGTTTCGATCTGTTTCGGGGATCGCTGGATGTAACCGGAGCCATCGCCGGAGACACGCTCGCCGGACGACTGATCGTGACCGGCCATACCCAGAACCAGACCCAGAACGGCAAGAACCGCGATCGCAGTTTCGACGAGCGCATCATTGTCAAACCGTCCCTGTTATTGCACACACCTGGCGATGGCGAGTTGTATCTGAGCTATGAATACAGTCATCAGAACGCGCCGCAGGATCCAGGGATCCGGCGGCTGGACGATGGCCGCATCCTGTTCAATCTCGCGCCTTCGGTCGGGCCCGAAGCGTTTTTCGAAAAGGAATACCACATCTTCAACGGCCAATTCGTGCAGCCCCTTAACGATGACTGGCAAATCCTGATCGGTGGCACGTTGATGCGCGGGGATCAGGAGGGCATCGACGATTTCCCGCTGTTCGGCCCGCTGGACGGCAGCCCGATTCCGCTATTCAATAACCTGACCTTCGAGGATGTCGAGCAGGAAGAAATCAGGGCCGAAGTCTCCGGAGGCTTCAATACCGGCGTCCATGTTCGACACCAGGTCACGTTCGGGGTCAATCATCGTGACGGGCAGAATGAACTGTACTGGGGTCGGCCGTCCGAAGCTCGTTTCATCGATCCGGTCAATCCGGTATTTCCGCCATTGGCCGATTTTCTGCCGGTGGTGCCGATCTTTCGTGATCGGCTCAAGGAAACCAGCTTCTATCTCCAAGACTCCATTCGGATCGGTGAGGCCCTGAACGTGTTCGGCGGCGTGCGCTTCACCGACCTGGAAACCGAAGCGGTCGACTTGGAGGATTCCACCTTCAGCAGCTTCGGCAATGACGAAGTCGTCGACGGCTCGGTGGGCGTGATATACAACGCCAACCCGTGGTTCAACCCTTTTTTTAGCTACATGACCTCAACCGAAGGTCAGCGCGCGCTGCTGCGCAGCGGCGATGCCCCGGCGCGCGAGTCGAGGCAGTTTGAACTGGGCTTGAAGAGCGAGTGGCTGGATGGCGCGCTGGCGACAACGATCAGCGTTTTCGATATCGAACAGACCAATCAGACCGAATTCGATCCGGACGATCCGGACTTCCTGTTCTCAGTCCTTTCCGGTACGCAGGAAACCCAGGGTGTGGAGATCGAATGGGTGGGGCAGGTGACCGACCAGATCCGGGTCTTCGGCGGCTTCAGCTTTCTCGATGCTGAGTTTTCTGACAGCGTGGAAAATAAGGGCAACACGCCGTTCGCGGTCCCCAAGCACAAGTTTTCGCTGTTTGCCGAGTACCTGTTCGGCGGCAGCTTGCAGGGCTTGAGCGCCGGCGGTGGCTTGATTCATGTCGGGGAGCGTTTCGGCGACAACGCCAATAGCTATGAACTGCCGACCTATGAGCGCTTCGACCTGACCATCGGCTACCAGCGTGATGGGTTGGACCTGCGCCTGGGCATCGAGAATCTGTTCGACAAGAACTATGTCGCTGGCACCAACGGCAGCGGGCACAATCTGATCCAGGGCGCGCGGAGGTTCTTCACGGTTTCGGCCCGCTACAGCTTTTGATGAGCGAGTCCAGGGATCGGCCATCGCTCAGCCGACCGAGCG
Organism: uncultured Halomonas sp.; assembly: GCA_964453565.1. GTDB lineage: Bacteria > Pseudomonadota > Gammaproteobacteria > Xanthomonadales > Wenzhouxiangellaceae. Next base: position 2,485 of record CAYVPB010000117.1, on the reverse strand, counting down.
GTGCGCTCGCGATCGGCGAGCGCGTGGTGCTAGTCATTGTCGGCGGCTATTTGCTGGTATCGGGCCTGGCCGCGCTGGGTGCCCGGCTGGCAGCGGTCTGGATGGCACCCAGCGAAGCAGTGCTGCTGGGCTCGCTGCTGGCCTTGGTCGTCTATCCGCTCGTGCTGTTGGCAGGGTTCGCGAATACGTCGAGGGCCTTCACACGCTGGGCGATCGGCCTGCCGGGGGTGGGCTTGTTTGGCGCGTCGTTACTGATTCCCTGACGCGTGAGTCAATCGCTGCGCGATGCGATGAACACGCTGCATACCTGGGCCGGGGTGGCGCTGGGTGCGCTGCTGTACATGGTGTTCTGGACCGGGACGCTGTCGGTGTTTGATCGCGAAATCGATCGCTGGATGATGCCGGAAACCCGCTTTCAGGTACCCGAGGCGGCGCGTTTCGAACCGGCCGTCGAGTATGCGCGGCGGATCACACCAGAGGCTCGAAGCTGGACCATCGTTCTGCCCGGTCACCGTGAACCGATGACCGTGCTGTACATCGCGCAAGCGGATGGCTCCCTGGAGCGACGGTTTCTCGAACCGGTTTCGGGCCTGCCGCTGCTTAGGACCGGCACGCTTGGCGCGACCCGTTTCATCTTTCCGTTGCATTCCAACCTGCTCATCGAATGGCGCAATCTGGGTGCTTGGCTGATCGGTGCTGCCGGCATGGCGATGCTTGTGTTGCTGGTGTCCGGCGTCGTGATCCACTGCAAGCTGATCGCGCACTTTTTCATGTTCCGGCCGAAGCGCAAGCTGCCGCGGGCGACGCTAGACCTGCACAACCTCACGGGCGTACTGGCGCTGCCGTTTCACTTCACGATCACGCTCAGTGGGCTCGCGGTGTTTTACTGGATCTATTTCGGCGGCGTCATTGACGCGGTCTACGACGGCGATCAGCAGGCATTCTTCGATCAGGCTTACGGCACCTATGCACGGCCGACCAGCGGTCGCCCGGGCCAGCCGGTGGCGCTGGATGAACTAGCCAACCGCGTTGGGACAATGCTCGGAGGTCCGGTACGCCGAATCGAGATCATCCATCCGGGTGATCACAATGCGGTGATCGACATCCGCCCTTCCACCGAATCTCAGGTGGCGTTCAACTACCGCGTGCGTTTTCACGATGCCCAAAGCGGGGCGCTGCTGGCCGAATCTGACCACGGCTCGGTATTCAAGGTAATCAGCGTCCTGGCGGGGCTGCATTTCGTCTGGTTTGATCACTGGCCGCTGCGCTGGCTGTACTTCGTGCTGGGTCTGTCCGGCTGCGTGATGATTGCCACCGGCTACATCTACTGGCTGGAGACCCGGCGCAAGCGCCACGCAAGGCTGGGATTGCCGGGTGTGCGCATCGTCGAGGGCCTGACCGTCGGCGCGGTCACTGGCATCATCATTGCCACGCTCGGCTTCTTCATCGCCAACCGCCTGTTACCGCTGGGCGCGGGCTTCGCCGGCTACGAGCGCGCAGCGCTGGAGGTCTGGGCCTTCTATCTGGTGTGGCTCGCCACCTTCGCCCACGCCTGGCTGCGCCCGGGCCGGGCCTGGCGCGAGCAGTGCGTGGCCGTTGCGGCGCTGGCCTTGCTGGCGCCGGTACTGAACTGGGTCACCACCGGCGATCATCTGCTGAAAACCCTGAGCGAGGGCTACTGGCCGGTGGCCGGGCTGGATCTGCTTTTGCTGGCGGGGGCGGCGGTGGCGGCCTGGACCGCGCGCAAGCTCGGGCATCGGCCTGCTGCGGCTATGAAAGCCGATTCCCGATTGCCCGGGACGCGCGAGCCGCAGCATGGCTGATGGACTGCTGCTGCTCGCCGTGTTCGCCAGCGCCTGCGCGGGCTTTGCCTGTCTGGCGTTGAGCCAGCGCCGGCATTGGGCGAGAGTGCTCACCGGCGCACCGCGGCGACCGGCAGTGATCATGCTGCGTACGCTAGGCAGCGCGCTGCTGGCCCTGTCGCTGGCGGTCGCGCTGCTGGGCGACGGCCCGTCGTTCGGGCCCCTGCTCTGGGCCACGGCCATCAGCCTCGCCGCCCTGGCTGTTGCCTTCACCTTGGCCTGGTTCGCCCGGTGACACAATCGCCCCCGCGTCCCGAATCGTTGGTCCGTACGCTCGGATTGCGTCCGTAGGCTGGGACGGAGCGGAGCGCAATCCCAGCACCCCGTGGTGATTGCGCCAGCGGCGATGCACCGTTCAGCCTGACCGAAGCCACCCCGCGACTGGCCGACATGGCGGTCGAGAGCCGCCGAGTGGACCTCACCCATGTGGCTCGGGCGCCAGCCAACTTCGACACCCGGGGCTTCGCCGCTCCATGAGGTGTAGGGGGCTCGTCTGGCTTCGTAATAGTCTCTTCCCGGACGCCGCCTAGATCGGCTCCACGTTCGCCACTTCGGTCTGCTCGACCTGCCACAGGTCGACCGCGTTCTGCATTGCCAGCCAGGACGCCGCACTGGTGTCCAGC
>CAYVPB010000116.1:0-5337 GCA_964453565.1 uncultured Halomonas sp. | reverse complement strand
GAAAAACGCGGAAACCGCAGATTACACAGATTGACACAGAAAACATCAAAATCATGATTTTTTCTTGACCTTCGGCTCGATGGCAATTTTTGGCTCATTGGCAATAGTGTGGAGGCGGAAAAACAATATTTTCTCGCCAAGACGCCAAGAGCGCCATGAAAAGGAAAAATGACCGAAAACGGTTCTTGTTCCTTTGCGCTCCTGGCGTCTTTGCGAGAGTAATCAGAGTATGTATCTAGTGGGCCATGCGGCTGTAGATAACGCTCAGCCGCATGGCCCACTAGGGTCATCGGTGGATGAGACAGGATTAAACGGATAATGGCACAAACCGGCAAAAAACTGGCAAGATGAAAATTCACATTCTCGGCATCTGCGGTACTTTCATGGGCGGCATCGCGGCACTCGCTCGCGCCGACGGACACCGGGTCTCGGGCCAGGACCAGAATGTCTACCCGCCGATGAGCACGCAGCTCGCCAGCCTTGACATTCAGCTCACCGAGGGCTACGCGCCCGAAGACGTGCCCGACGATTGTGATCTGATCATTATCGGCAACGCGCTGAGCCGCGGCAACCCGGCCGTCGAGCGCATCCTGAACCGGCAGATGACTTACGTCTCCGGTCCGCGCTGGCTGGGTGAGAACTATCTTGCCGGCAAGACGGTGCTGGCAGTGGCCGGAACGCATGGCAAGACCACGACCGCGAGCATGCTGGCCTGGATTCTCGACCATGCGGGCCTCAAGCCGGGCTTTCTGATCGGTGGCATACCCGAAAACTTCGGCATCAGTGCTCGCGCCGGAGACGAATTTTTTGTGGTTGAGGCCGATGAATACGACACGGCATTTTTCGACAAGCGCGCGAAGTTTGTCCACTATCGACCCTCGATCGCGGTTCTGAACAACCTTGAGTTCGATCATGCCGATATCTATCCTGACTTGGCAGCAATTGAAACCCAGTTCCATCACCTGATTCGCACCATACCGGGCAACGGCCGGGTCATCTTCAATCGCGATGATGCCAATCTCGGCCGGGTCCTGGAGCGCGGTTGCTGGAGCGGGCGGCAAAGCTTCGCAATCGCCCGACAGGAACAGGCCGACTGGCAGGTCGAGATGATCGACCCGGCCGGCCGCAAGCTCGATTTCTTCCACAACGGCTCTTCGGTGGGCAATCTGGAATGGTCGATTGCCGGAAGACACAATGCGCTCAACGCGCTTGCAGCAGTGGCCGCGGCAGCGGCCGCGGGTGTCACTGCACCGGATGCCGTCTCGGTACTGGCGGAATTCAAGGGCATCAAACGGCGCATGGAATATCTGGGACAGGTCTCCGGCGTGCATATCTATGACGATTTCGCCCATCACCCGACTGCAATCCGGATGACGCTGGAAGGGCTGCGTCGCTCGATCGGCGGCGCCCGCATCCTGGTTGCGCTGGAACCGGCCAGCAATACCATGCGGGCCGGCCACCATCTGGATCAGCTCGCACCGGCGCTGGCCGCGGCCGACTACGTGGGGCTGTATTCCAGCGAGACGCTGGATTGGGATCCGTCGGAAATTCTGGGCAGACTGCAGTCACCCGGACGCTTCCGTCATCAGACTGCCAACCTGCTTGCCGATCTGCGCGGCCAGATTCGTCCCGGCGATCACGTGGTTTTCATGAGCAATCGTGGTTTTGCCGGTGCCCCCGCCCGCTTCCTTCAGGGTCAGGATTGATGCCGGTGCGCGTACATCCCGGATTGTCGGAAACATGCTCGCTCCCGCTTTTCCCGCTGCCGATGGTGCTGTTTCCCCGCGCCGTCACGCAGTTGCGGATCTTCGAGTCACGCTATCTGGACATGACCCGCGAGTGCTCTTCTTCGGGCACGGGGTTCGGCGTCGTGCATTTCACGCCGGCCGAAGACGGCCGATCGGCGCGACATGCGGCGATCGGCACTGAAGCCATGATCGAGGACTTCTCCACCCTGGAAGACGGCTTGCTGGGGATCGTGGTGCGTGGTTGCCGGCGCTTCCGCATCCACTCCACCACGGCGTGCGAGAATGGTCTGATTGTCGGCAGGGTTCAATGGCTGCCGCCTGAACCCCGCCAGCCGGTCAAACCCGAGCACTCGGTGTTGCAGGCCGTTGCGCGCGAATTGATGCGCCACGAAGCGTTTTCAGCAATAGCGGACCTGGGCACCGACGATCATGCAAGCGCGCTCGGGATGGCGCTGGCCTCGGTGCTCCCGCTGGAGCCCGCACACGCCCAGGAATTGCTGGCAGTCACCGATCCGCACGAGAGGCTGCAGGCGCTTTGCCTGCTGCTCGAATCCGACCCGCAGGGGCCGCCGGACCAGGATTGACCGCGCACGGGCTGCAGTTTCGCAAACCGTATGGCCCAATGCCAGACCCCATTCCGGAGACCCCATTCCGGAGACCGCATTGTGGAGGCACGCCAGGGTTCGCCACTGCCTCCCGCCCAGGTCCAGTCCGGCAACGCATCGCGCAACATGTCCAGCGCCGGATCAGCGTCGGCGTGATTCTGCCGCCAGGTGTTGATCACATCCATCCACTTCGCCACCCGGTATTCACGCACCTGAACCAGCCATACCGGAATCTGGCCCTGGTGCATGCGCAAACCGGAATCCCAGCCGCGCAACAGAAGTACTCGCCGCGGATCCAGACGCAGGCGCATCGAGACATCTTCAGGCCGGCCAATATGGTCTGCCGCAATGTGACCCAGTCGATCGAGATCGATCTCGCGCGCAAACCGGGCCCGCAGGCGATTCTTCAAATCATCCGGGGGTTTTTCCCAACCCCGCGTGCGCAGGGTATCGATCAACACCTGCCGAGGAGCGGCAAGCTGGACATCGAATCTCTGCTCGACGGACTTCCCGATCCGCGAACGCCGCCTCGGCAACTCACGCCAGCCCTCGGCCCACCACCATTCCATCGTCGCGCTGCGTTCGGGCGGCAGCAGGCGATGATCGGAGGCAAAACGGCTATACTCGCTGCCAACCATGACCGCGGCGATGCCGACCCAGGTCAGCACGAACAACAAAGCGAAACGACCTGAACGACGCACTGCACCGGCTCGCAGCCGATAACCGATTCCGATTATCGCCAACCAGCCGCCGGCCAGCGCCAACGCGGTGATCAGGCCGTTGAGCGTGGCTCGTGCCAGATAGAATTCGCTAAAGGCCAATAACGCCATCACTGCCGTCGTGACAAGATAGATCCACTTGCGCTGGCGCGGCCGGAAGTCCTTGGCCAGCATCAATGCCGCAAAACCCGGAACCAGCACCACCAGCGTCAGGCCGGTATGCGGAACCTCGGTAATGCTGCCGCCAGCCAGCGGACGATCGAGTGCCAGTCCCATCAGGGCATTGAGCAGCAGCGCCAGCACCCACCCGCCCAGACATGCCATAAGCCAGTGACCCAGGGCCATCCAACGGCGGCTGAGCGACAAAAAAATTGTCATCGCAACAATCAGCGCGAACATGACCGGCGCCGATCCCGAGATCGCCAGGATGAAAAACAGCGGGTCTGCGAAATGGCTGCGCATGCTGGCCGCCAGACCCGACAACTCGAAACCTGACTCCCAGGCATCGGTTGAAAACGGCGCCAGCAGCAGTGCCGCGAACAACGAGGCGAGCGAAATCAGCAACATCAGACCAAGAATCACGACCGACAGCACCTCACGCCTGCCCGGCTCAAACAGCGGCCCGAAGAAGCGCCCCATGAGCGGATGCCGACGCAACCACAACGCCAGATTCTTCAGCCACCACGGCGTCCGGCGTGCTCCGAATTCATACAGGTGCCGGGTCAACCACAAAAGCAGCCAGCCGCCGATAACCAGTACGACCAGAAGCAGCGTCAATCTGCCGCCGAAACGCGCCGCGTATTCCAGTGACTCGGCGAACAAGGCGCCGGGGAGCAACATCAACGGCGACCAGATGACGCATGCGGCCAGCATGCGCGGCACGAACAGTCTCATCGGCATCTGCAGGGACCCGGCCACCAGCGGAACAACCGGTCTCAGGGGCCCGATGAAACGTGCGATGAAAATGCTTTTTCCGCCGTAGCGGGCGAAGTACGCCTCACCGGCGTCCAGCCAGTGCTGATAACGGACCATTGGCCAGACCGAGCGCAGTCCAGCTCCGTAACGCCGGCCGATCCAGAAACTGACCCCATCGCCCACGATCGCGCCGGCGGCCACCGACAACCCGACACCCGCCAGCAACCACGGGTCCAGCCCGACCAGTGCTCCCAGCACAAACAGCAGCAGCACGCCAGGTACGACGATTCCGATCACCGCCAGGGACTCGATCAAGGCCAGCAAAAACCCTGCCGTGACCAGCAAAATCGGATGCTGCTCCGCCCATTCCAGCATCATCTGAAAATTGAACAACTCAGCCACGTCTCGAAAACCCCGCGCACGCTACACTGTTGCGATATTTCCCAACTGGACTCGAGAATTTATGACCAATCTTGCAGGCAGGACGCTTTTCATCACCGGCGCAACGCGTGGAATTGGCGAAGCCATCGCCCTTCGGGCCGCGGCCGATGGCGCCAATATCGTGATTGCAGCCAAGACTGATCGTCCCCATCCCAGACTGCCCGGGACACTGACGACCGCGGCCGAAGCGGTCGAGGCCGCCGGCGGCAGTGCGTTGCCGATCAAGCTGGATATCCGCGACGAACATGCAGTAGCGGATGCAATGAAACATGCAGCGGAGCATTTCGGCGGTATCGATATCCTGGTCAACAATGCCTCGGCGATCTGGCTGGCACCCACGCCCGATGTCCCGATGAAACGCTTTGACCTGATGTTCGGGGTCAACGTTCGCGGAACCTTCGTCTGCTCCCAGGCTGCCCTGGCGTATCTCAGTCAGGCCGAAAATCCGCATATCCTCAATCTTTCCCCGCCATTGAACATCAACTCGGACTGGTTTGCACCACACCTCGCCTATACCATGTCCAAGTATGGCATGAGCATGTGTGTTCTCGGGATGGCGCAGGAATTCCGCGACCGCGGAATCGCAGTCAATGCATTATGGCCGCGCACCGTGATCGCAACCGCGGCATTGGCCATGCTGGGCGGAAAAATCAAGCCGGAAAACTGCCGCAAACCGGAAATTCTGGCCGACGCGGCACACGCAATCCTGACCCGTCCCGCCAAGTCGACCAGCGGGAATTTCTTCATCGACGACGATATCCTCACCGAACAGGGCATCACCGACCTGGAAAGGTATGCTGTCTCACCCGGACAACCGCTGGCGCCGGACCTGTTTCTGGATCAACCCGCAAGCTGAATATGCTGCAATCAGGCCAAGTGCATATCCCGAATAAATAGATACCTGATTAC
>CAYVPB010000115.1:0-5653 GCA_964453565.1 uncultured Halomonas sp. | reverse complement strand
GATAAAAAAGGACACCAAAGATGACTGGAATGACGAAAAGTGAGTTCCTTGCTGTGTTGGCGTTATTTGTGCTGAGCTCGTGGGCCTGCGCGGAACGAGCGTCTCCTGGCGATCGGATTGCGCGGGAAGTTCAGGCTGCGGCCCGCGATGAGCTCAAGAACTCTGGGACGCCCTCCCTGCAGATCGCGATCGGCAAAGGCCGGGATGTTGTGTATCAGGGCGCATTCGGCTTGGCGGATGTCGAGAACGAAGTAGTCGCGTCTCTCCACTCGAAATACCGCACGTCGTCAGTCGCCAAGTGGTTCACTGCGGCTGCCGCCATGCGTCTCACCGAAAGCGGCCAGCTTGATCTGGACGCACCGATTCAGCAATATTGCCCGGACTATCCGAACCGTTCGTCCGTCATCACCAGCCGGCAGCTTCTGACGCACACCGCCGGCATTCGTCACTATCGCGATTACGAGGCCGAGAAACAGGCTGCGAAGAGTCCCGAAGAGCGGGCCGTGCTCAAGCGGCAAGAAACGCAGGCCGCCCTCGGCACCTATGCTCGCCATACCGACGTCATTACCCCGCTCGAATCCTTCAAGGACGATCCATTGCTGTTCGCGCCGGGTGAGAACTGGGAATACACATCGTTCGGCTATCGGCTTTTGGCTTGTGTGCTGCAGGGCGCTGCCGATGAGCGTTACGTGGATCTGATGCAGCGGCTGGTTTTCAAGCCGGCGAACATGCCGAACACGTTGCCCGATGACGCCTGGGCGCTGATTCCGCACCGCGTCACAGGCTATCAGTTGAATCGGGAAGGTCTGCGCCGGGCGGATTTTCGCGACGTGAGTGAGAATCTCCCGGCCGGTGGGTTCCTGTCGACCGCATCTGACCTGGTCCGCTTCGCACTTGCGTTCGACGATGGTTTGGTTTCGGAGAGTGCGGTAGCGCTGATGTCGTCGACGGTGGCCGCTGAGCTTGACCTTGGCGAGCCCTCCTGGCGGGATGCGATACCGCAGGCAGATAAATACGGCTATGGCATGATGCTGTTTTCGAAGTACAGCGACGGCATGATAGGGCACACCGGACGACAGGCCGGGGCATCCTCGATCGTGGTGCTGATTCCCGAAACCGATACAGCCATTGCCGTGATGAGCAACGCCAAGGGTTGGAACGGCTACCTCGGGTTTACGATGAAACTCAAGGCCATCGTCGATCAGCACGTTCCATCGACTCGCGCGTCTGGAAGTAGCGAGAATTAAACGCTAATTACGATCTCATGCCCCGGAGCTGGTAGTCGTCACTGGTGCGAATCGCGATCAAGGTCCATCGTATGCCTTTATCCTGAGCGAACAACAATGAGGAATGACCATCATGCGACTTAACCAAATCACCTTGCCAGTGCGTGACATGGACGAAGCAACAGCGTTCTACCGCAAGCTCGGCTTTGTCCAGATTGTCGACACGCCGCACTACGCGCGCTTCGAGTGCCCTGAGGGCGACTCAACGTTTTCGCTGTCGCTAAGCGAGGGCGATTTTTCCAACGGCGCGATCATCTACTTCGAGAGCGACCGGCTGGACGAGTGGGTTGAAGAACTTGCTGCTGGAGGGATCCACTTCGATCAGATGCCGACCGATATGCGTTACCTGTGGCGGGAAGCGGTGCTGCACGATCCTTCGGGCAACAAGATTAAGCTTTATCATGCCGGCGAGAATCGACGAAATCCGCCGTGGCGCGTGGAGTTGCGCGATGTGGCTGGCTGACCACAGCAGTAAACCGGAGGCATGAAATGTTGCTAACCAAGCTGAAATCATCCGAGATTCCGTGGGGCCTGCTGAGCGTCGAAGCCGTATTGATCGTGCTCAGTGTACTGCTGGCGCTGGGCGTGGATAGCTGGCGCGAGGCGCAGGAGCAGCAGACGCTTGCCGGGCGTGCATTGCAGGGCTTTGTCGACGAAGCGCAAGCCAACTGCGAGAACATCCGCGCCACCGAGGATTATCACCGCGCGGTTGTCGAAGGCATTCGCCCGCCGGAGGGCATGCGGGTCGGCCTGCTGCGCAACGAGGCCTGGGAGGTCGTCAAGATCACTGGAACGGCCGGCTGGCTCGAATATGACGTCGTCGCGGTGATGTCGGAAATCAGCGCCCGCCAACGAGACCACAGAGCGACGAGCCAGGCGTACCTGCAGGCCGTTTTCACCCTTGCGCTGCCAGCGGGCGACGCCTCTTCGTGGCACCTGCCGGGGGAGCGAGGGGTCATTAATGAACTCGTGCGCATCCAGTCCGACCTGCGCGAAGGCTATCGGCGACTCGCCCGCCTCGTCGCCGATCGTAGTGAGCCGAGCACCAACGCAACCGGCTCGTGCCTGGCGGGAATTGGCGACCCGTCGGAAACCGAGTGATGCAATTTCGGGCGTAAAGTTGCGACTCCAAGGCCTAAAGATGTACTTCTCCAGGATTGAAGTGCATAAGTTTCAGGTACATGTACAGTTCCGACCCCGGAATCCCCGGCCATGGGGATTTCGCAGGGATTCGCCGAACACCTGAATTTGCCCTTGCAAGATATATTGCAATGTGCAATACTTTGTCCGTGAGAGTGATCACTAACCGCCGTCTCGTGGAATTTGCGCGGATTCACCCGCACGCGGCGGCATCACTTCAGGCATGGCGCAAGACGATGGAGGCGAAGGACTATCGGAATTTCGCCGAATTGAAAGCAAGCTTCCGCAGCGTGGATGTTGCAGGCGACTTGCATGTGTTTAACATCGGCGGCAATAAATACCGCCTGATCGCCTTTCTGCACTGGTCCGCGCGAATCTGTTATATCAAGCATGTGCTGACGCACCGGGAGTACGACAAATGGAAACCGTAAATCTGGATAAGGTACGTCATTCCTGGGCCGCATTCGCGCGGGATGTCGGAATCAACCACTATGAAAATCTGGTCGCCCTGGCCGATGCCATTGTCGACAGCGGCGAGGCGGACGGCGATCTGGAAGACCTGTTTCTGCTTCTTTCCGACTTGATCGAGATGCAGGACAAACGGGAATTCCCGGTTCAGGACGCGGCGCCATCGGAGGTATTGAAATTCCTCATGGAACAACACGATCTGACACAGGCCCAAGTCCCGGAAGTCGGTAATCAGAGTGTAGTTTCCCAAGTACTGGCAGGCAAACGGCAATTGAACACCCGGCAAATCGCCAGGCTATGCGCCCGCTTTGGTGTGGGGGCCGGGGCTTTCATTCCGGAGGCTTAGTGCTCCTTCACTCCGAAAACCATGGATGATGAATCCGGCTTGTTCGAAAGTCGCAAAATCCGGACACCCACCCCGCCCAACTCTGGAACAGCGAAGAGCTCACGCTTCCTCATTGGACGTGGGTGTCTCCGTTACTCTTTCTCGATAGCGAGCACCGTCAGAATTCGCACAATCATGACGCGTCCTCTTCACATTCAATTCGGCGAAGCCGTGACGCCTGCTCCTGGAGTGCCTTGCAATCCGCTTCCATGCGTGTCTGGACGCATTCGCGCCCGTAGATTAGACCCCAGACCAGCACCCCGATTGATGTCGCAGCGAAGGTGTAATCGGTCCAGTGTCGGTACTCCGATGAGTACGCCAGCATCAAGAACGCGATCAGCATGGGTGCCCAGAAAAACCAGTGCAGACTACGGATCAGTGCCTCCAGCCGGGTCGCGCGCCCCAGTGCGGCCTCGACGTGGTCGAGAACCCGCAGATGCCGGGTCTGCCGAATTCCATGGGCACGGATCACCAGTCCGATCAGCGTGACGAGCGTTGCGGCGATCAGACTCCAGGCAAGAATCTCAAGTAGCTCAAATCCGCCAGTCGCGATCAACAGCATGCCGAAACCCAACGCGACAAGCGCCAATGAGGCGATGATGATCGCTAATACGATGCGCAGGCGCATGCGCCGGATTAGCTGCATTGAACTGAAACCCGTTCGTTGCGCCGATTTTTCGCCAGTTGCAATCCATGCCTGTCTGTTCGATTCAATGTTCAAGATCCACTCCTTCGATGTGTTGTTTGAATTTGCTCTTCAGCCGCGATAACCGGGTTCGACTGGCACCGGGAGATATGCCGAGCACGTCGCTTATCCGGGCATATTCCAAACCTTCCAGATACAACGTGAATAGCGAACGCTCGGCAATATCCAGCGTGTCACAGAACGCCTTGATGACTTGCACCTCGCGTGACAGGAGCATGAGCGTCTCGCCCGTGGCCTCGCGCCTTTCAAGCTGCTGGAATCGCTCCAGCGTTGTCCTCCTGTGACGGTCGCGCCGAACATGGTCAATCGCCGTATTCAACGCTACCCGATAGGCCCAGGTGGCGTACTGCGACTGACCGTCAAAGTGGTGCCGGCTGCGCCATAACTGGGTCAGAATTTCCTGACGCAGATCAGCCGCATCGCCATGTGCGGCATAGGTCATCGCTATTCTGCTGGCCGCCGGGATGAAGGATTCAAGCCTGGCGACGTCGTCTGCATGGCGCATGCTGCTTCCTTGCGGGTTTGTCTGTATTGGTCGCGTGCGGAGGGGAATTGTTACGAAGGCATTGATGCAGAGGGATAAATCAACCGTTACCCCGCAGTTGGGGCATTGGCTAGTACCCTCATAAAGCCTGCCACGTTCAGAGGGTCGGACGCCGAGAGACAAGCTGAATGAGGCAGGATTTATGGATGTATTAGTAAGCTGGCCTTGGGGGCATGATCTGTCCGTGCAGATATCCGGTCGAGGTGATGCTGTCTCTCCGATGTTGTGCACAAATGACAGGGAAAGTGCTGCAGATCGCCTTATTGACAAGATCACCAGTCTGGCTTTTGACTGGACCAGGTGCCGGGCCGGGTAAGCACTAGCTGCCCGCTGCATGTACCGTCAGAATAGGGTCGATCCGACTTTATAACGGTGATCTGCAGCACGTTCACCGGCATAAATGCCAGCGGTGCAATCAATGCCTCCGCCACTGCGATGGTTGAAATCGATTCAAGAATAATTTATTGCTTCCGATAACTTCTGCCTCAGGTTCGGCTGGCCGAGCTATTTCTGAGCACCAGGCCGAGCTGATGATGCAGGAAATCAAATACGTACTTGATCCGCCGGTTGGTGCGCAGCTCTCTGTGCACCACCAACCACATATCAACGCTGATCGGTGAAAAGACCGATGATACCCGCACGACCGACGGTTCGTTGTCCCCCACCTCGCGCGGCATAATGCCAATTCCAACGCCTGATTTTGTAAGTTCCCACTGCGCCAACCGGTTATTGGTCCGAACTGGGAAATTTTTCGCTTTCACCGGATGTCCTTTCTCTTTCAGTACCTGCGTCAAAATAGAATTGTCGTCAGAACCGATAAATTCAGCATCACTCAGGCTGGTATTCGTTCTATCCAACCCTGACCGCTTGATATAATCCGGCGTGGCATACGCATAAAACGCGGTACTCGCCACTTTCTTCGCGATAAGATCAGGCTGCTCCGGACGATACAGGCGCACCGCGATATCGGCTTCACGACGGAACAAGTCGCTCTCTTCCATCGTTGCCAGGATTTCCAGTTCGATGCCTGGCTCTAATTCATGCAACCGCTTGACAATCTCCGGGAGCACCAGCGCCCCAACCACCTCTGAAACAGATATTCGCACCGTTCCCGAAAGAGACTG
>CAYVPB010000114.1:0-6054 GCA_964453565.1 uncultured Halomonas sp. | reverse complement strand
ATGATCCGGTTGAGCGCATCCAGTGCCCCGGTTTCATGGATACGCATTTGACCGCTCACGGCCGCCAGCCGCTGCGGGATGGACCGATCTTTCGGGCGCGCCTCAAGCACCGACAGCGCGTTGTTTGCCAGGGTCTCGATTTCCTCGAGGTGCAGCAATGCCGTATGCGCTTCGGGGTGCGGCTCGTCTTCCAGCAGCGCTGCCAGGCGCCGGGATTCATGCGCCACGCCGCGCAGAATCTCGGGCTGCAGGCGCATCTGGATAAGGTAGCGGATCGCGATATCGATGCTATAGGCACGCTCGCGCGCCTCTGACATGCTCTCGACTTCGGCAAGACTGCTGCTGGTGTGCTGCCAGACCAGCACGCCGGCAAGCGCAACCCCGGCGCCGACGACCAGCGAGGCGGCGAAAATAATGGTGGCGAGTCTGCGTAGCCTCATCGTTCGGCTTCCCCGTCGACGATCCACGTCGGCAGCGAAACCGCGCCCGGCCGAAAGCGCTCCAGCGGCCCGCGCTCGATATAGATGCGCGGACTGACGCGCAGCGGCGACACACCGAGCCGCTTTGCGCTCCATTCGAGTTTGGCTTCCATGTGGGCAATCACCGGCCAGTTCAGCGCCAGCTTCCAGGCCACGCGCTTGTCCTGCAACCAGTCTCGGGGTTGACCCAGCAGCGCGGCAGCACGATCGGGCTCGGTCTGCAACAGGTTGATGGCCTCGGCATAGCCCCGGAGCACACGCTCGACCGCATGGGGTTCCCGGTCGATCAATGCGCGCCGGGAAACCAGCAGCCAGGTTATCGAATCCATGGCCTGCAGTGGAAAGCTGCGGGCGCTCGCACCGAGTTGGTCCACAATTTGCTCGCTGAAGGGCGGCCGGGCCACGACCGCATCGAAGCGACCCGCAGCAAGACCGCCGGCCAGCTCGCCGGGTCGGGTGTCCACCAGTCGCACCGCATCGGCGTCGATGCCTTGCACATCGGCAAACCGATCCCAACCGTAATGCGCCGACGTTTCGAGCAGCAGCCCCAGCGCATGGCCGGACAGGTCGGCCGGCTGTTCGATGCCGCGGGTCCCGTCGGCGATGACGTGGTGGGTGCGGCTGGAAAGGCCGATGGAGGCCAGCACCACCGGCCAGGTCTCGGGCGGTGCGGCTTGTTCGTGCAGGCGAACGAGTTCCATGGCCAGCGGCATCGCGGCCATCAGCGCGAATTCGACCTCGCCGGCCATCAGACGTTCCAGCGACTGCTTGCCCGAATCGGCCAGCCGGACCCGGATGCGCGGGCCCCCATCAGCGCTGAAATACCCGGCTGCCGAGGCAAGCCGGGTGGGGGCGTCGGTGATCCATTCCGAGCCGGACATCACCAATTCATCGACAGCCTGCGCATCGGCGACCGACATGCCCGGCATCGCCGGCGCAAGCATCAGCAGAACAATGCACTTGGCGCAGCGCGCCCCAAAACCCGATCGATTGACTGTCATAAATCCTTCCCCCTGGCGGGCTCATCGAGCACCCGCCGGACGCGCCGCGCCAGCTCGTCACGCCGGTACGGCTTGCTCAGCAGTTGCACGTCGGGATCCAGCCTGCCGTGATGGACCACCGAATTTTCAGTGTAGCCGGAAGTGTAGAGCACCCTCAGCCCCGGCCGCAATTCGGTGGCCGCCCCGGCCAGCTCACGACCGCTCATGCCGCCGGGCATGACCACGTCGGTAAACAGCAGGTCGAATTCGGCGCCGTCTTCGAGCACCGCCAGCGCCTCGTCGCCGCTGGACGCGGTCTGGACCCGATACCCGAGCTGCTCCAGCGCCGCCACGGCGAACGCACGCACCGCCGGGTCGTCCTCGACCACCAGCACCGCCTCGCCGCGACTGCGGTCCGAAAGCGATTCGGGCATTTTCTGCGTTGAAGCGTCGGCATGCGCACGCGGCAGGTACAGCTTGACGGTCGTGCCCTCGCCGAGCTCGGAATAGATGCCCACGTGGCCCTCGGACTGCTTGATGAAGCCGTAGACCATCGACAGCCCCAGCCCGGTACCGCGGCCCTTTTCCTTGGTGGTGAAGAACGGTTCGAACACTTTGCCCAGGTCCGCTTCGGCGATGCCGGTACCGGTATCCGAGACCGCCACCAGCACGTACTGGCCGGTCTTCGCGTCGGGGTGCATGCCCTGGTATTCGTCGTCGATCCGGACGTTGGCCGTCTCTATGGTCAGGCGACCGCCGTCCGGCATCGCGTCGCGCGCGTTGATCGCCAGGTTCATCAGCGCGCTTTCGAACTGGCCGGCATCGATCATCGCCGGCCATATCCCGGCACCGCGCGTGACCTCGATTTCCACGTGCTCGCCCAGCGCACGTCGAAGCAGTGGTTCCAGCCCCCGGATCGCGGTGTTGACGTCGACGGGCTCGGGTTCCAGCGGCTGGCGGCGGGCGAACGCCAGCAGGCGGCGGGTCAGCTCGGCACCGCGCATCGCGGCCGCCTCGATATGCCCGGCCAGCGGCGCCAGTTCCTTGGTTTCTTCGGAATCAGCCAGCGATTCGGTCAGCAGTTCGGCGTTGCCCAGGATCACGGTCAGCAGGTTGTTGAAGTCGTGCGCAATACCCCCGGTCAACTGGCCGACCGATTCCAGCCGCTGCGACTGCTGCAATTGCGCTTCGAGCTTGCGCCGTTCCGTCGTCCGGCTGAAATACACCGCCACGCCTTCTTCCGTGGGATAGGCATTGACCTCGAACCAGTTTTCCAGCGGATCGTAATACAGCTCGAAGTGCACCGACTCGCCGGTTTCCATGGCGTGGCGATAGCGTTCGCCGGCGATGGTATCGTCCAGATCCGGGAATTCATCCCACAGCACGCGACCGAGCAGGTGTTCGCGACTTTGCTCCACCAATTGCTCGGCCGAGCGATTGAGATAGACGACGCGCCATTCGCGGTCCACCAGCAGGAACGCATCACTCATATTGGCCAGCGTCGATTCCAGCCGGTCAGACAGTTGCTGGCGCCGGGCCTCCAGCCGCTTTTGTTCTGAAATGTCCTGGAACGCGCCGATCACCCGCCGGGTCTGGCCGGATGCATCGCGCTCGGCCTCGCCGGCGGCCCGGACCTGCAACCGCCGTCCGCCGTAGGTGGTCATTTCCAGCTCCAGATCGAACGGCACGCCGTCGGCTGCGCAGCTTTGCAGCGCATCCTCAATGCGCCGGCGGTGCTCGGGCGGGTATCGCGCCAGCGTTTCCGAAAGCGGCGGCGCATCTTCGCCTTCCCATTCGACGATATTGAAGATCTCGGGCGACCAGAATACTTCGTCGCGGTCAGGATCCGCAGCCCAGCCGCCGACCCGGCCAATACGCCCGGCCACGCGCTGCAGCGACCGCGCGCGCTCCAGCTTCTGCTCCGTTTCGCGCTTTTCGGTGATGTCCTCGATCACGGCAATCACGTGGGTCGGACGTCCATCGCGCCCGGTCTGCGCCGAAAGCCGGGCGCGGACCCAAATAATGCGACCGGCCTTGCCCTGAAACCTGTATTCCAGCGTTTCGGCCGCGCTGGCGCCGGCCAGCAGACTGCGCATCGCCGACCGCACCGCCGCGCGGTCATCGGCGTGCACGCGCTCGAGGAAATTCTGTTGCATCAGCTCGCGCTCGTCGAACTCCAGCATGCGCGCCAGCACCTCGTTGGCCTGAAGGAAGCCGCCATCGGCGGTCACCACGGCAATGCCGGTCGCCGCCTCGCGAAACAGCTTGCGCAGCCGTTGCTCGCTGATGCGCAACGCCTCGTCCTGGCGCTGCCGCTCGATGGCCACGCCGACCAGATAGCCGAACATCTCAACCATTTCCGCTTCCCAGGCCTCCGGCTCGCGCGGCTCGCCGTAGTACAGCGCGAGACTGCCGACAACGTTGTCACGGGTATCGAACACCGGCTTCGACCAGCACGCGCGCAGGCCAAGCTCATCGGTCAGATCGGCCAGCCCCTGCCATAGCGGATCGCCACGAATATCCTCGACGATGACGGTCTCGCCGCGGTACATCGCGGTGCCGCACGAGCCCACCCGGGGCCCGATCTCGATACCGTCGACGGCCCGGGTAAAACTGGCCGGCAGGCTGGGCGCGGCGCCGTGCCGGATATGCTTGCGATCAGCGTCGAGCAGCAGCACCGAGGCCACGGTGCCCGGTGCCGCTTTCTCGATACCCGCGGCGACGGTGCGCAGAATGGCCTTCAGGTCCTGGCGCGTGGAGATCTGCGACAGTACCTGCGTCTCGATCTCGCGCACGCGCTGCTGGTGCAGGCTTTCGGTGACATCGCGCGCGACGACCAGGCGTGCGTCGCGATCCTGGAATTCGATCGACCGCGCGACGATTTCGACATCGATTTCGCGGCCATTCTTCAAGCGGTGCCGCCACTGCCCCGCGCGATGAACATCCTCATCGGCGCTTCCCTGCTTGAGATAGGCTTCCAGTCGTGCCCGCTCATCGTCGGGGCAAATTTCGAGAATGGTCATCGCGAGAAATTCTTCGCGGCTGTAGCCATAGTGTTCGACGGCGGCGTTGTTGACCGCAAGAAACGCCTGTGTCTTCTCCTCGAACACCCACTTCGGCAGCGGGCTGGCATCGAACAGCAGCCGGAAGAACTGCTCGTCGCGTTTGAGCTCACGGGCCTTCTTGTACTCGGCGGTGACGTCGGTGTGCATGGCCACCGCACCGGCGCCGTCCGGCAACGGTGCAGCGACCATTCGGAACCAGCGCTCGCGGCCTTGCGCGGTATCGCACGGATACTCGATCCTGAAGTTGTCTTCAGCGCCGTCGAGCACGGCGCGTATTCCGGCGGCGGCGCGCAAGGCGTAATCGGCATCCTCGCCACTGGCACCAGCGCAGATATCCAGGTAGTTCTCGCCTTCGAACGATCGGGCGGCGGGCGGCACGCCGCCCTCGTCGGCAAATTCGCGCCAGGCGCGGTTGGTCGAGACGATACTGCCGCGACGGTCAAGAATGCAGATTTGGGCCGGCAGCGCGTCGATCACAGCGCCGATGTCGACGTTCGCAGGTTCCATGCCGTTGATGCGGTCGCTCATCGCTTCGGTCCCTCCTCTGAGAATACCGTTTCGATCGTCTGTCTACCCACTGCCATCGCGCGAACGAAAATCCAGTATACGCCGTGTCCTGCGTATGCGGCCAGAGCTCCAGTGATGGCATGATGGCCGCCTTAGCCTTTCAGGAGTGGTTCAAAGTGACTGCCACTGCGCCGGAACACCCCCAACTGTTCGCCGTCTGTCTTGGCGGTCGGGCCGACGGCTGCAACGTGGAACTCCACGATGTGGTGTTCGCCGTCGGGCGATCGCTGGAGGATGTTCACGAACAACTGCTGGACCGCTGGTTCGGCGATCCCGAGGGACTTCACGTCGATGCATGGGCCGAGCTGGACCGGGTGCCCGGTTACCGGGTGTCGCTGAACAGGGCGCCGTCCGCCGAAGGGCCGCGGCTGTATTTCATCAACATCGGCGGCTATGTGGCCGGAGAGTTCGGCGAGCGCCATGCCTATGGCTTCTACGCGGGCGCCGGCAAGGCCGAGGTCAAGGCGAGGGCGAAACGGGATCTGCTGACCGGCAAGCAATCAGTGCACCGCGACGACCTGTTCGAAATCGACGGCATCATCGAGATCGCGCCGGGCGACGACTGGCACGTTCACCTGGAACCGGATTCCAAAGCTGGTGCGCCGAAGGTGACCAATGGCTATTTCCCGATTCCACGCGAGACCATCGCGGCCTGGCTGAATCGCGACGGGAACATCGGCGAGACCCTGATCCCAGGCACTACACAGTCGTGATGGATTCCGTCCGAAGAACTACTATTACGTTCATCTTGCGACGTACCGCGGAGAAAGCATGATCAATCCAGGCCCCGGGCCGTTGTTCGGCGTACGCACCCTCCTGTATCGCGCCAGAATGCTGGCGCTAAAGGGCCTTGCGATGCTCCTCCCCGTGCCGCGCCCCATATTGTTTGTGGGCGTCGACAGCACGCGCGAGCTGATCCGCGCCATGGCGCGATTCGGTGTCAGGCACGTATTCATCGTCACC
>CAYVPB010000113.1:0-6094 GCA_964453565.1 uncultured Halomonas sp. | reverse complement strand
TCGGCGCGACATCGGCGATTGGCCCGATGCTCTGGCTGGGGGATCACAAGCAGGTCCAGATTGGAATCATCGCTGGGGTTGGCATCGGGGTCATCGGCTGGCTGTTCCAGCTCCCGCGCTTTCTGGCCTACGCATTGGTCGTGCTTTGCATGCCCGTGGCGGCATCCCTGGCCGGCCTGCCGGCTGGCACTGGCTGGGCGATCGCGACGCTGATCGTGGCCGTGGCTGCCGGCACCATCGTGCTTCGGTTTGTTCGAAACAACCCGGTCGCGTCATGAACAGCGATCGCGAGTCCATGCTCGACCGGCTGGAGAATCTGCTGTCGGGGCTGATGGAAGAGACCGGCATCGAGATGTTGCTGGTGCTCAATCGCGAATATGCCGAGGAGCCTGTCTATTTCACGCTGGTGCCGCAACCGGCGCATGCGGCGCGCAGAACCAAGATGCTGGTATTTCATCGCCGCGACGACGGCAGCCCCGACCGGCTCAACGTCAACCGCTATCCGCTGGGCGAGCCCTACCAGGTCGGCTGGTCGGGCGGTGAGCTGGACGAACAGTGGCGGGCGCTGGGCGAACTGATTGCCGGGCGCGATCCGCAAACCATCGGCATCAACTTCTCGGCGCACTGGCCGGAGGCCGACGGCCTGACTCGCGGCCTGCACCGGAAGTTGCTGACTGCGCTGCCGGAGCGGCTGCATGATCGGCTGGTGTCGGCCGAAGAACTGGTAATCCGCTGGTTCGAGACCCGCAGCGAACAGGAACTGGAAGTCTATCCGCACATGGTCGCACTGGCCCGCAGCGTGCTTGCCGAAGGCTTTTCCTCGAAAGTCATCACACTGGGGGTCACCACCACCGACGATCTCGCCTGGTATCTGCGCGAGCGATTCGAACAGCGTGGCCTGCCGATCTGGTTCATGCCCTACGTCAATATTCAGCGCCAAGGCGTCGAATGCAATCCGGACATGGCATTTTGCGGCATCGAGGGCGTGATCCGGCCGGGCGATGTGCTGCACACAGATGTCGGCATCTGCTACCTGAAGCTTTGCACCGATACCCAGGAAATGGCTTCCGTGATGAAACCAGGCGAGGAAGGCGTGCCCGCTGGATTGCGGCACGCATTGTCCGAAGACAACCGCTGGCAGGACCTGTTGGCCGCTGCTGCCACTGGAAGAGTGGGGCGGGCAACACGTCCATATCAAACTGGAGCAGTCGGCTTACTTCGACGGCGAAAGGCTGATCTACCTCGCCGGGCGACAGACTCAGTGGCATCTGATTCAGTAGACGCGCCTGCGCGAAATTACCCGGAGAGCTTCTGGCATCGAATGGAAATCAAGAACCGGCTGACCTTGCATGATTGCGGTATGACGTTTATTATTAGTCTTCATACTATGATCGAGGGAGCCCGTGATGGATCGTTTTGTTTCGCTTGTCTGCGCTTTGTTCCCGGGGCTGGTAGTGGTAATGGCCATGGTCTTATGGACGCCAGGATGGGCCACTGAAGAAGATTCGACCGCACAAACAGTAAGTGCCGACCCTGCCAACGACACTCTGACGCTGGCGCCGGTACGCATCGAGGGCCGTGCCTTCAGTCTGGTCGGTGTGGCCGACAATGCCACGGAGGGTTTCGTCGGCCAGGAACAGTTGAAAAAACGCCCGTTGATGCGGGTCGGTGAATTGCTTGAGACAGTCCCCGGCTTCATCGCCACCCAGCACAGCGGTGCCGGCAAGGGTAACCAGATGTTCGTGCGCGGCTTCAATCTGGATCACGGTACGGATTTCGCCACTCATCTGGAAGGCATGCCGATCAACCTGCCGACCCACGCCCACGGCCAAGGCTATAGCGACCTGAACTTCATCATCCCGGAACTGATCGGCCACCTGCATTTCCGCAAAGGCCCCTACTACGCCGATCAGGGCGATTTCGGTGCCGCCGGTAGTGCCCGCTTCCGCTATGTCGATCGTCTGGATCCGGGACTGATCGAGGTCGCTGCGGGCAGCGACGATTTCAGGCGCGCATTGCTGGCCTATTCACGGGAAATCGGGCAAGGCGATGTGCTGGCGGGGTTCGAATTCTTCCAGCATGACGGGCCCTGGACCAATCCGGATGATTTCGACAAGTTCAACGGTGTGTTGCGCTACACGCGTCTGAACCGGGATCAGCGCTTCAGCCTTATGGCCATGGGCTATATCGGCGACTGGAACGCTACCGACCAGATTCCGTTGCGGGCGGTTGAAGACGGTCGCCTGGGGCGTTTCGACGCAGTCGATCCGAGTGATGGCGGCGAGTCCCATCGGGTCAGCCTTTCAGCCGAATGGATGTCCGGCGGTGCTGACCGGGGGTTCGAGATTTCGGCATATGCAGCCGCCTACCGTCTGGAGCTGTTTTCGAATTTCACCTTCTTTCTTGACGATCCGGTCAACGGCGATCAGTTCGAGCAATTCGACAAGCGACGCTTTTTCGGTAGCAACTTTCAACGCCATTTGACGATGGAACCGGCAGGATTCGACACCAAGCTTCGCTACGGTTTGGAAACCCGCTTCGACGATATCGATACGGTGGGTTTGTTTCGCACCCGCGAGCGCGAGCGCCTTTCGACGATCAGTGACGACACCGTTGAGCAGTGGTCACTGGCCGCACTGGCCGAACTCGAGACACGCTGGAAGCCATGGCTGCGCAGCGTTGCTGGAGTGCGCATCGATCATTTCAGTTTTGATGTGCGCAGCAATGACCCTCGAAACAGCGGTGATCGTTCCGACACCATCGCCGCACCATCGCTGAGGCTTGTATTCGGGCCCTGGTCTGAAACCGAGCTGTATTTGAGCACCGGCCGTGGCTTTCACAGCAACGATGCCCGCGGCACGTTACGAACCATTGACCCGAATGACGGGGAGCCAACCGGCAGGGTCGATCCCCTGGTGCCGGCGACCGGCGTCGAACTCGGTATCCGCTCCAATATGATTTCCGGGCTCGAAACCAGCCTGTCGCTGTTCATGTTACAGCTCGACTCCGAACTGGTGTTCGTCGGTGATGAAGGTACGACCGAGCCGAACCGCGCGACCCGCCGCTTCGGCGTTGAATGGGCCAACTTCTGGCGCCCGACAAGCTGGCTGACCGCTGATTTCGATATTGCACTGACCCGGGCGCGGTTTCGCGAAGACCTGGGAGAGGGCCGGCGGATCCCAAATTCTGTCGATCGCGTCGTCGCCGCCGGGGTCACTGTGGATTCGCTGCCCGGAGCCTGGAGGCCGTTTTCAGGTGCGATTCGCCTGCGCCATTTCAGCACTTATCCACTGACCGAAGACAACAGCGAACGGGCCGACTCGACCACGCTGGTCAATCTCGACCTGGGCTGGGCATTCAATGATGCGCTGGCGCTGCGCCTGGGGGTGTTCAACCTGTTCGATGCAAAAGACAACGACATCGAATTTTTCGAAACGGCGCGCCTGTCCGGAGAACCGGCCGAGGGCGTCGAGGGCGTGTTGTTCCATCCGGTTTTGCCTCGCCAGTTCCGGGCGCGTCTGGTCTGGCGGTTTGACTGAACCCATCTGTTGCATAAATTTGCGGCGAGAGACCGTTGCACTGCCCGGTATAGCAGCGTTTCCGGGGCGCGTGCTCAATTTTCCAATCCTCACATAGAGTGAGCTATGTTCCGGTTGGAAAATATCCGCGCACGCCCCGGAAACACTACTCTCCGGGCTCTCGCACTCGGAAATTTATGCAACTGATGGGTGAAGACTCGCGGTTATCACTCCAGCTCAAGCTGTTCGAGCATGTAATCAACCGCCTGCTGCAGAAGCTTGTCGGAACAACGATAACAGGCCCCACGTTCGGGCATCGCACCGAACCCCTCGATCGTGTTGCGATAAAGAACCTCGCGCGGTTTTTGGCGCAAAGTCCGCCAATCGTCGCTGTGGCCGGTTTGCGCGGCACCTCCCTGACCGGCTGCATGACAGGAGGAGCAGACCATTTCGTATACTGCCTTGCCTGGCTCCCGGGCTTGTGGTGCTTCAGGTCTCAGTGACGAGTCACGAAATAATCGGTGCAGCTTGCCATCCTGGGTCAGGATCCAGATCGAACCATCGGGAGCAACCTTCAAGTCACGCACCCGGCTGTCCAGTTCCTGAAGCATCCTCACTTCCGAGCGCACCTGTTGTCCGTCGAAATCCAGGCGACTTACATGTTTCCTCTTGAGCGCCCCCACCAGGATGTGTCCTTCCCATTCCGGAAACATTTTTCCCCGTACGACAACCAGCGGCGAAATCGCGGTTGACGGGAGATAATAAAAAAGCGGCTGCTCCATGCCCTGCCTGCGGACTTCCGTGCCGATTTCCACTTCCGGCGCGGTGGCCAGATGGAATTGCAGTAACCAGTGTGCTTCCCCGCCGGGCTCGCCGAACTGATCAGCCGTGTAACTTCGGCCATACGAAATTACCGGCCAGCCATAGTTGGCACCCGCCTGGATAATGTTGATTTCATCTCCACCCATAGGCCCGTGTTCGGCCTCCAGCAACAGACCCCGTTTGGGGTCAAAGTCCAGCCCCTGCGGGTTACGTACGCCGAGAGCGTAGATTCGTTTATCAAAATCCGGTGTCCCGATGAAAGGATTGTCCTCTGGAATTGAGCCATCATCCCGGAGCCGCAGAATTTTGCCCTGCGGCAATCCTCCCATTTGCGAGACCATCTGCTCAGACCGATCACCCACCGAAAGATAAAGGTAGCCTTTGTCATCGAATGTGATGGCTCCACCAAAATTGGAAGGTGACCAGGAATAAGGTTCGGCAATCAGGAGGTTTCTGCGTTGGTCCAGTCGCCCGGCTGCCAGAATCGCGCTGTCCAGCGCCAGCGCATAATTGCTGCCAGCGGCATCGGCGGCGGAGTAACTGAAATAAATCCTGCGACTGTCATCGAATGCCGGATGCAGGGCCAGGTCCAGCAACCCGATCTGGTGCATATTGGACCGAATTTCCGGCAATCCTGCGAGCACGGTACGCTCGCCGCTATCGACATGAACGCGCAACATGCGACCGCCCAACTCGTTGATCAGCACCTCATCGCCACTAATGAATTCAAACGCCCAGGGTAACTGCAGGCCTTCCACGACGGTCTCAACAACAGCATCATCAATGTTCTGGACCGTTACGGACGGCACTTCGGTACGCGCAGGACCGTTGACAGCAAACAGGGTGGGGCTTAGCCAGAGCGCGATGATCGCCGCAACGAAACGAAACCAGGTTATCGACGCATGCATATGTATTTTCTGTCTCCTTCAGAGCAGATGATTCATATCGCTTGCCATTGGATCGGGCCGGACCGACCGCCGACAGCGCACTGGCCCGGCCGTTGGCCAATGCATCAATGCGCGTAGTTTACGCGAGTCCGGACACGCTCGCGTCTGCGGCGTGGCAGCAGACATTGCCCTGATCGTCGAACATCACGTCGCAGTTTTCCACCAGCAGTGCGCGCAGCCGGACGCGGGCGCGCAACACGCGGGATTTGACCGCCGGCAGGCTCAAGCCTTGCTCGCGGGCGAAATCGATGTGGCGCATTCCGTCCAGATCGCAGGCCTGGAGAACCTCGCGATCGGGCGCTTCGAGGAGTTGGAGATTGCATTCCAGGCAACGATGCAATGCATCAATCGCCGGCGGAGCCGATTCGGGAGTAGGCAGATCCTCATCGACGGGAACGGCCGGGCGTTTACGCCGCTCGAGATCCACCGCGGCATTGCGCGCGACGCGGAACAACCAGGCTCGCGGGTTGTCCAGACGGCAAAAGCCGTGACCCTCGCACATGGCACGGATGAATACATCATGCAGCAGATCTTCGGCGGCACTTCGATCGGCCAGTCGCCGGAACAGAAATCTCCGCAGTTCGTGCTCATGGTCATGCCAGGCGCCCAGCACGCAGTGGAAACCAGGCTTTCCGGCCCCGGAGTGCGGTGAATCCGGATTATTTTCCGTTTTTTCCTGCATCCTTTTCGGACCTCGTGCGTCTTCCCTATTGAACAGAAAACTGATCTTCCCAATCCGGTAGAACTTGGAGCATGCTGGAAATCTTCACCGTGCTGGCCGACTGGCTGGCCTATTCGCTGCTGGGA
>CAYVPB010000112.1:0-6252 GCA_964453565.1 uncultured Halomonas sp. | reverse complement strand
GGCTGGCGGCGGCTTGACGGGGTTCGCGCATGATTCTTGCGAGTTCGTGTCGAGGCACTGTCGGGGCCGTGTCGTGGCGGTTCGCTCTGGCAAAAATCACAATACACGATAACTTTCAGGCAACAGGAACGGCGAAGATGAAAATCGACAGCGATCTGGTTCGGGATCTGCGCAACCGTCACGGCATGTCACAGGAGAGCCTGGCCGAAGCAGCCGGGCTGAGCACGCGCACGATCCAGCGTCTGGAGCGCGGCGGGATGGCTTCGATGGAGACGGCCATGGCCCTGGCGTCGGTGTTCGAAATCGACGCCGATGCGCTCGAAGACACCTCACTGGAACAGGTCCGGCTATTGCGCAGCATCGAACGCGGTCATCGCTTCGGCACGGCCGGTGTAGCGCTGGGCGCGGTCGGCGCGGTGGCCGGCGTGGGTCTGGATTTCGCCAATGGCGGCACGTCGGCGGCAACAGCCGGAATTGCGCTGGGCGTGATCGGGCTACTGACCGGAGCGCTCGCGGCTGCTATGGGCTGGTCGGTGGAGCGGCAGCGCCGTAGCATCGCGGCCACCGGCGAACAACGATCACGCCAGGCGGACCCTCGTCGCTACACGGAGCAAACATGAAAAATTGCGCGCCGCGCGCGATCGGGGTGTTAGCCAGCGGTCAGGCAGGCGAAATCGATTTCGCCATCCGCAAGGCACGCCTGGAATGAATCCAGACAGTCGGCTCATGGCATTGCATCATCGGCTGTTGCCGGCCGAGCTGGGGCTTGGCTGGCTGCCGTATATGTGGCTGATCTATTACGGCTTTTTCTTCATCGAGTACATCTTCCGATCGCCCGGACCCATCGAGTCCGTCGCCATCATTGCCACCGCGATCGCGTTTGCCGTGCTGTATTTCAGTGGCTACCGAAGAAGTGGCGCTGCTGCCATGGGACACATCGCAGCGCTTGCGCTGCTGGCGATCGCATGGGCGCCGTTCAACGCCGGCTCGAGCGTTCTGTTCATCTACGCGGCGAGCTTCGCCTGCCGTGTGGGGCCTCCGCGCATCGCGTTCGCGGTGTTGGCCGGGGTGGCAATGACCGCGGCGGCGACCGCCTGGCTGGCCCACCCGGTCCTGGTCTACTGGCTTCCCGGCGCATTGATCAGCGTGATCATCGGAACCGCCAACATCGTGTTTTCCGAAAAGGAGCGCCACAACGCCGAGCTTCGGCTCAAGCAGGGCGAGGTCAAGCGGCTGGCCCGTGTGGCCGAGCGCGAGCGCATCGCCCGCGATCTGCACGATGTGCTCGGCCACACGCTGTCGCTGATCACGGTCAAGAGCGAACTCGCCGGCAGGCTGCTCGACCAGGATCCCGCAGCAGTACGCGACGAGATCAAGGCGATCGAAGGCACCGCGCGCCAGGCGCTGCGGGAAGTGCGCGAAGCCATCGGCGGGCTCCACGAGCAAGGGCTTACCGATGCGCTGGAGCACGTCGAGATGAGCCTGCGCGCCGCCGATGTCGAGCTTGTCCTCGAGATCGACGACGCAATCGAGCTGCCGGCACCGGTCCAGGCCATGCTGGCGCTGGTGATCCGCGAAGCGGCAACCAATGTGCTGCGCCATGCCGAAGCCCGGCAGTGTCGCATCACGCTGGTCCGGGACGGTGACGAGATCCGGCTCGAAATCCACGACGACGGCCGCGGCGGCCTGCGCTCCGAAGGCCGCGGCGTGCAGGGGATGCGCGCGCGCATCGAGTCGCTGGGCGGCGAGCTCGACGTCGAATCGACTGGCGGAACCCGCATCATCGCCCGGCTGTCGACGGATAAACTAAACCCATGATTCGCATCCTGCTGGCCGAAGACCAGAAGCTGCTGCTCGGCGCCATCGGCCAGTTACTGGCCCTGGAAGACGATCTGGAAGTGATCGGGCGCGCCACCGACGGCGACAAGGCGCAAGCGCTCATCGAGCAACACCGGCCCGACCTGGTCGTTAGCGATATCGAAATGCCCGGTCTGACCGGCCTGGAGCTGGCCGAATGGCTGGCGCGCGAGTATGCGCAAATCCGGGTCGTGATCCTGACCACCTTCGCCCGCCCCGGCTATCTCCGGCGGGCGCTGGAAGCCGGCGTTTCGGGCTACCTGCTCAAGGACACGCCGGCCGAAAAGCTGGCCGATGCCATGCGGCGGGCGCATCGCGGCGAGCGCGTCATCGCGCCCGAACTGGCCTTGACTGCATTCGACACCCGCGACCCGCTGACCGAGCGCGAACGCCAGGTGCTGCGGCTGGCCGGCCAGGGCACTTCCAACGCCGAGATTGGTCGTCGACTACACCTGGCCGAAGGCACCGTGCGCAACTACCTGTCCGAGGCGATCGGCAAACTCAACGCCGACAACCGCATCGAGGCCTTCCGCATCGCCCGCGATAACGGCTGGCTATAATGAATCTTCGGCCCGATGCGGTCATTGGAGGCACTGCACGGCCCACCGGCCGACGACATGGGAGATCGGATCGATGAGTGCGAGCCCAACCCTGGATGAAACCATCCGTCCCCGCCGGGGCCGGGCAATGACCCGGCTGGAAACCTTTACCGACGCGGCATTCGCGTTCGCCGTCACGCTGCTGGCGATTTCAATCGACGAGATCCCGACGACCTACGAGGGTCTGATCGAAGTGCTCAAGGGCACGCCTGCATTCGCCGCCAGCTTCGCGCTGCTGCTGCTCTACTGGCGCGCGCATCAGACCTGGAGCCAGCGCTACGGCCTGGAGGACCTGCCGTCCGTACTGCTGACCTTTTCGCTGGTGCTGGTCATCATGGTCTACGTCTACCCGCTCAAGATCATGTTCGGAGCGGCCTTCCACTCCATCAGCGACGGCTGGCTGCCTTCGTCGTTCGAGCTCGAGAGCTACGACCAGTTTCGCGCCCTGGTGTCCATCTTCGGCATCGGCTTCTTCGCCTTGAGCGGGCTAATCGCCGCGCTGTACGGCCACGCCTGGACCCGGCGCCGGGCGCTCGGCATGCGACCGCCCGAAGCCTTCGACACCGGCGCCGAGGCGATCGCCTGGCTCATCGTCGGCGGGTTCGGTCTGGTCTCGCTCACGCTGGCCTGGCTGCTACCGGGCGATAAGCTTTACCTGTCGACCTGGCTCTACTTCCTGCTGATCGCGTTCGGTCCGCTTTTCGACCTCGTGCAGCGGCGACTGGCGCGCCGACGCTTCGGCTGAGCATCTACCATGCCAGGTCTACAAGCCCGAATACAGGACCCGAACGATGACCATGGCTTCGCCGGCATTCGCCACCGGTTCGATGAACGCAGTTGCATTCGCGCTGACACTCCTGGCTGCGGCGGGCGCATCGGCAGAGACGTCCGCTCAGATATCCGCCGCGGCACCGGCGACGATCATTCAAGGATCACAACCACCGCGCTTCGACCTGATCAGAGCGCGCTATGGGAGTCCTGGTACACATTCCCCGGCAAAACCGCCCGGGGAGCTGTAGCCTTTAGTTAGGCGGGGTGCACTAGAACCCTGGCCTGACCGGGAGACCAATTGACATGTATTACCAGCGCCAGATACTCCCCATAGACGGCCATGGGCACTTCCTGCTCGCCGTCCATTTTCAGCGGCACAAGGTTGGCGGTGAATGCACGCGGGAGTCCGGCCACGCCTATTTTGCGCACGGACACGTAGATCAACCTACAAAGCTTACCGACGTCACGGATATGTTTTGCATGCGGCGCAAGGCATCGCGTCTTGAAGCTCGTCAATGCGCGCTGATGGCAAATGGACAACGGGGCCTGGCCCGGTCGGAATCTTCCCAGCCCGGCCTGGACTACATATCGAACGCCCATCAGTTTGACTATCAAGCGATGCTTGCGCGGCGTGAGGCGCGGTTTGTCCCGCGGACCATTCTGGCTTCGTTGACCGGCTTGGTCGCCGCGGGCACCGAATGCGAAAAGGCGCCGATCAACGCGAAAGGCGTGCTGCGCTTTGTGGATTTATCGATCGGCAAGGTGATCGGCGAGCAGCGCGAGAAGCGGTGGCCCGATGCGCAATCCCTTTGCTACCCGAAGGCACTGGCCCACGACGGCACGGCGCTGGTGACGATGGATCAGCGCACGCGCTGCGCGCGCGGGATCGGATTCGCCGAGTTCAGCGTGCCGAAATTCAGGCCAGGCGCGCCCATCGAGCAAGCCACACCCCTGGCCGAATTCCGCCCAATGCGCCACGGTTGGATCGCCGTGGATGAAACGATTCGTGTGATCGCTCAGGGAAGCGGCAAGGTATTGCGTCGATTCGAGGTGCCGCGGGGCGCCTGGGGGTGGACGGCAAAAACTGCTCAACACCGCCCCCTGGTCGCCCTGGCCGGAGACAAAGGTCAGATATCCCTTGTCGATCTCGACAGCGACGAGACCAGCACCTACTTTCCGCATCGCGGCTGCAAGCGCGATGATTTCGCCGACGTGCGGCTTTCCGCCGACGGCGTCTGGATGGCAAGCCGCATCAGAAACGGCTCAGCGCTGATGGTCACCCGGCTTGAAGACGGGCGTTGCTGGTGCGTTGCCGAACTCACCGACGAACGCATCGAGGAGTACGTAAAACAAGATTTCACCTCATCCAGCCACATTCCCGCTGAGTTTGCGTTCATCGGCGAGCGGCTGCTGGCCTCGGACGCGGCCGCCCAGGTCCGCGAGATCGACCTGCATGCCTCGCCGGATGCGGCGTCGTTCATCGCTGAACAAGGCAAGCCCGGCGCGCGCGTTCCGCTGCGGATTTCGGCAAGGACGAGCTTCGATCAGCTAATCAAGAAGGCAAAACTGGAGCGCGTTCGGTCCCAACTCCTGGAACAGTATTCGCCGGCGGTCCGGATCAGGGGCAAGAAGCCGAAGAAATCGGGATGGTCTGGCCCGGGAAAGCGCGGTGCACCGGCGTTGGGCACCAGCCGGCTCGGCGGCTGGCCGGACCTGCCCGGCAACGACCCCTGGCCAATGTGGGAAGGACGGCCCATGAGCTTTCTGGCCCAGATCAACCTGGCGGAGGTTCACGCGGTTCAGCCGAATGTCCGTTTACCGAAGGATGGGCTACTGCTGTTCTTCCTGGGTTGCGGCGAGGAGGTGTATGTCAACGATGCGTTGGGGCGCGAGACCTACATGGTCGACCTGCCCATCGGCATCAGACCGGATGGAAACCAAGCCTGGAAGGTCATTCATACCACAGCGGACGCGCAACTGGAGCGTCACGCCTATCAGAAAAAGCCGGCACCCGAGATGTGGGCACCTTGCGAAGTCCGCATGACACGCGGCGGGCTTTTCCTGCCCGACGAGAGCACGGCCGCCTATGATTCAATCGCCTTTGAACCGGAAGAACGCGACAATTACAACGAAGTGATCGACCTGCTCGCCGAAGCCGAAGCGCACCACCAGTTGATGGGCTTTCCCAACCTGATTCAGTTTACGCCGCCGGAGCTTGAATGTGCCTTGGCGGCAGCCGGAAAGAACTCGTCCCGGTTGCCAAAACCCGAGTCCGCGGCCTGGCGCGAGCTGCTACGCGAAGCCAGCGAATGGGGGCTGCTGCTGCAGCTCACCAGTACCGGTCAACCCGAGTTTCTATGGGGCGACGGCGGGCACCTCTATTTCTATGGCAAACGCTCGGACATGGCATCAGGAGACTTCAGCAATGTCCGAGTTATTTTCGAGAACTGATGATCGAAAAAGCGCCGGCTGCAAACAAAATCCTGATTTCGTAGACGACCCAGCCATTGGCTCCGCGATCAAGATTTCCAATCACGATTGCGTAATGCCAGTGCAAGTTTTCGAGCGAGTAGAGGGCTTCGAGCATCGGGCGATGCCGGGTGCCAAAGCACTCGACACCCCCGATGCGGCAATGTTCGAGTCTGGCTGCGGGCGAGTACAGAGCGTTGCACAACCCTCTCAGCGGGGAGTGGTGTTGCCTGATGGCGAGCCGGGGGTCGCGGGATCACAGGACGATCTTTCAGCATCCATCCGCATCTATTCGCATCAGCAAGGCAATCAGGCTCGGATGCCCTCGAATCAAGTTTAGTGGCACCCAAGCTCCCTTGAACCCTACCGTTGCCGCAAGGCCGATCGACCCACGACTCGCCAGCAGGCAATGCCGCTCCCCGCCTGCCCCGTTAGCCAGCCGCTCTAGCCGATGGCTGAGTCAACTACGTAATCAGGAACAAAATAAGCCAGTCATTACTGAGCATCCTCTGACTGCGCATGGCAGCACACGCTGCCCGATTCGTCGAAACGTACA
>CAYVPB010000111.1:0-6325 GCA_964453565.1 uncultured Halomonas sp. | reverse complement strand
CTGCGTAATCTGTGGTTGCTTTTTCAAATGGCTGACATACATACGTAATCAGGTAAATGTAAGGACCACCGGCGCACCCCGTCACTCATTCCTGTTCCGCCGCCCAGCGCTGGCCCTGATGCTCGAGCAAGGCAATCATCTCATGGTCCAGGGCCGGCATTTCGGCCCGCACATGATCTCGAAACGCCAATGCAGCCGGACTTACAGGAGCTCGGTGACGCTGAACAAGATGCCAATGCACCGGCGCGGGGAAATGCGGAACGCGTGGCATGACGAGCAACCCGGCTTCAATCTCCAAGCGGATTGCGTGCAGCGAAATGATCGCAAGACCATAATCACCCCGCACCGCCTGCTTGATCGCCTCGTTGCTTCCCAGCTCCAGCTCCGGCCGGAGTTCTGCGCCAAAACGCGCCAGCCACTCCACGGTCCAGGCACGCGTCCCGGATCCCTGCTCGCGGACCACGAAACGGGCGCGCCTCACACTGCCGAAATCAAGGTGTTTGCGTTTTAGCCAGGGGTGGCCTGGAGCCGCAATCATGACAAGGGGATTGATCGCGATACACTCGATTTCCAGATCAGGATCCTCGGGTGGACGAGTCATCAGGTACCAGTCGTCCAGACCCGCTTCGATGCGCCTGACGATTTCAGCGCGTGGCGCGATGCGCAAACTGGTCTCAATGCCGGGATGTCGCCGCCGAAAGCGCCCCAGGATCGCCGGTAACAGATACTCGGCTGTGGAGACCGCGCTGATGCGTAAGCGGCCGCGTTCGACCCCGCCGTGCGCGGCCAGGCGCTGATCCAGCCGATGGACTTCGGCATTGATCCTGCGTGACGCTTCCAGCACATCTTCGCCTGCGCCGGTGAGCCTGATTTGCCGGCCGACGGTTCCATAAAGCACCACACCCAGGTGATCAGCCAACTGCTTGAGCTGAATGGACAGCGTCGGTGGAGTCAGGTGCAGTCGTTTGGCGGCGCGCGCGATGGAGCCCTCTTCGACGACAACGCGAAAGATCCGGAGTTGATGAAGCGTAGCACGCATACATAGATAATAATCTACTTTTATATTATAAATAATTAACTTTCATTTATTTAATCGGAGGTCTAGACTTCGGACCCTGAAACCAAATTCAGGAAAACCATTTATGTCCAATTGCGCGCAGGATATTCAAATCGGATCCACCCGATCCCGGACTCGTTCGGAAATCGTGACAGTGACGTTGGCCGAAGGCGATGGCATCGGCCCGGAAATCTCAGCCGCGGTCCGTTCCATTCTGGAAGCCGCCGGCGCCGCCATCCGTTTTGAATCGGTAGACGTGGGCGAAGCCTGCTATCGGGCCGGCGTCAGTTCTGGGATTCCAAGCGAAGCCTGGGATTCGATTCGCCGGCACGGGGTGTTGCTCAAGGGGCCGATCACAACGCCGCAAGGCGGCGGCTACAAGAGCCTCAACGTTACGCTGCGCAAGACACTGGGTCTGTTTGCCAATGTTCGGCCATGCCGCGCGTGGCATCCGCTCGTCAGCACGCGCCACCCGAACATGGATCTGGTCATCGTGCGAGAAAACGAGGAAGACACCTATGCCGGCATCGAGCATCGCCAGACCGTCGAAGTCACCCAGTGCCTGAAACTGATCAGCGCCCCGGCCAGTGAGCGCCTGATCCGCTATGCCTTCGAACTGGCACGGGCCCAGGGTCGGCGCACAGTGCACTGCATGACCAAGGACAACATCATGAAGATGACTGATGGCTTGTTTCATCGAACCTTTGACCAGATCGCCGCCGAGTACCCGGAGATCGAGTCCAGGCATCTGATCATCGATATCGGTACGGCACTGCTGGCCGATCGGCCGGAGATGTTCGATCTGGTCGTCGCGCCTAATCTCTATGGCGACATCATTTCCGATGTTGCGGCCCAGATTACCGGTTCTGTCGGCCTCGGTGGATCGGTCAACGTCGGCGGTGACTTCGCAATGTTCGAGGCGGTTCATGGCTCGGCCCCCGACATTGCGGGAAGAGATATCGCAAATCCATCCGGACTTTTGCTGGCCGCGGTCGAGATGCTGCGATATCTCGATGACAGCGCAACCGCCTCCCGGATTCAATCCGCCTGGGAAGCCACCCTGGCCGATGGATTGCACACCGCTGATCTGTTCCGCGCCGGTCACAGTCGCACCAGGCTTGGTACACAGGCATTCGCCGAGGCCGTTTGCGAGCGTCTGGCGTCAGTCTCCGAAGTCGCCGAAACCCGCGCGTTTGCCAGTGGACTGACCAGAACCGGGGCCAGTTGGCCGGTCATGCCGCACCGGCCGGAAAAGACACTGCACGGTATCGACATCTTTGTGGACTGGGATGCGCACGATCGTGATCCCGAAGCCCTGGCCGGAAAGTTGAATCCGCTGACCCAGGACCTGTCACTCGATCTGGTCATGATCACCAATCGGGGTGTCAAGGTGTGGCCGGACGGGCTGCCCGAAACGCGCTGCACCGACCACTGGCGCTGCCGCTTCCAGCAGCCCGACGAAAAGTCGATCACTCATACCGAAGTGCTGAAATTGCTGAGTCGCTTCAACCGTGAGGGTCTGGACTTCATCAAGACCGAACATCTGTACAAATTCGACGGAGAGCGAGGCTGGTCGCTGGGTCAGGCCGAATAGGAGAATTTCCCGCGGCGGGGTGAACCCGGCTGGGCTTCGACACCGCGCCCACGCGCCCATGCTTCAATCACCGCATGACAAAATCCGACTTGCCAAACAAGAGCTGTCCGGTTTGCAGCCGGCCGTTCACTTGGCGCGAGAAGTGACGCAATTGCTGGGAGCAAGTCAGGTCTTGTTCGCGGCGCTGCAGAGGCCAATGCCAGAAGCTGTGTGGCTGATCGGAAAACCGGAATTTCTAAATCACTGCGCCGAGCAGACGAGTTGCGGCGTCGAACGATCTGCTTTCGGTCTGTCATGGCCAGTTTCTGTTGTCCTCCGCCCGATCATCCGGCCTCATTCGTCATCGCATCCAGTTGCCGCTAGAGCCGCCGCTTGACCCGCTCGGGCGAGCCGATCCTGACAGTGCTGCGGACCGCGACCGGTTCGCCATCGCGCTCCTTGATTCGCATCACGAAATGCTCTCGGCTGCGGCTCTGGAGGTCTTCCTCGGAAATAATCAATGCCGTGCGCGGCGCGCTTTGCAGGGTCACCTTTATCAGCATGCCCGGCGACACGATCGCCATCTGCCCGCCGCGGATCATAGACGAGGCTGGCATCGACGAACTTTTCAACAAGCTCGTCAGGGGGGCTGAATCGGACGCAGGCCGCACGCTAAGCACGGCTGCCGGATCCGGGCGCCGGGTGCACTCGCGGCGCTCGTTCACCCGTCTATCGACCCGGCCCGGTCGCATCCGCATATTGAGCATTCTGGTGTGAGGGACAAACTCAATACTCCAGCTGGTCCAGCTCGCGGATGTTGACCAGCATCTCGTGGATGGAGACTTCGGCCTGCTCGCGGTCGCGTGCTTCCGAAAGACGCCGGATGGCATCGACAATGGCGATCCACCAGTTCATGTGGCTGGCGCTGAGTTGGGCGGCGACGGCGACCAGGTCGCGGGTCAGTGAGACGGTTTCGGTTGCCTCGCGCTTGAGCGCCACCAGGCAGTCGAGATCGGGGTGTTTCTGCTCGAGCTGCTCGAGCATGTAATCGATGACCTTCGGATTGGTCTCCAGATCGCTCGACGACGTCGGGTCGGCATCGGGCTCCAGGAACGCGACATCCAGGTTGGACAAAAGGCCGCGGAATGAACCTCGAAGACTCAGCCACAGCTCGTGCTTGCGGGATGCCTCGCGCGAGCGCTGGATCAGCGTCAACAACCCGACCAGCAGGAAGCCCTCTATGCAGATACCGATCAGCTCCGGCACCAGGTTTTCATGGAATGGCCCGGTGGATTCGAAACTGACCAGGTAGACCCACAGGCCGCCGCCGATCAGTGCCAGCAACACCATCAATGCGATCAGGAACACGCGTGTCATGCTGGCGCATCCCCGCGTTTTTTGTCGGCATTCTCTGCGAACGCGCGGATAACGCGCGCAATTCTGCCGGCTTCCTGGCTGTTCAGGTCCAGCGGCAGGTTGGCCAGGTAGACCACGTGGTTATCGCGAATCGGCACCGGCACAATCTGGCTGGGATTTTCCGTCGCTTCCAGCGTCACACGCTCGGCAGCCTGTTGCTCGGGGGTGACCGGATTGCCACGGCCGAACGCGCGCAGGCGTTCGCGCCGCGCCTTGGTGAAGGTTTGCGGGTTTTCCAGCCAGTCCAGATACTCGGTCAGCGCCGCATCGACCCGCTGGCCATAGATCTGCAACGTTTCCGGTCGAATACTTGAACCCTCAAGCTTGTGAAAGCGAGACAGTAGCTCATCGACGTCGATCCGGCGAATGTCGCCACGCTCCTCATCGGTGAGCTCGCCGCCGAGTTGTTCCAGCGCCTTCCGCCGGGCGCGGGCGGTGGCTGGATTGACCAGCCCTTCCATGCCGGCCTGCTTGAGAAAATTCAGCAGAGCCTCAGCCGTGTATGATTTGTCTGACGTCATTTCAACACCAACCCGTGTTTTCATTCACAGAAGTCTGTGGCCCATTAACGCTATTCACACTCAATGATCGACCAGTATGGGCAAAACATCAAGCCATTCTCGTTTTCGGTTTTCGCGCCTGAAGTACGACGATCCAAGTCTCGACCGCGCCGGTCCCCTGCGCGATGACGCCGAATGGCTGGCGGATGCGTTAGACCACGGTAAGGCTCGTTTGCTGCCGGTTTGGCGCGACCGCAACCTGGTCGGCGGGCCTGAAGGGCAATCACCGCGCGCAGTCCTGCACCGGATCGAAGTCCGCCAGTACGCCTCGGAAGTGGTCTTTCTCGGTCTGGATGGCGAAGCCCCGGTATTTGCCGCCGACTATTCCAGACTCGACGAGCCAGAGGTCGTTAATTTACTCGGCGAAGGCTTTACCGATCTCCGTCGCGTCGGCCCACTTCTTGACGAGGCCGAAGCCGCGCTGCTGGCCTACGCCCGCGGCATGCTGTTCTGGCACCGTAACCACCGATACTGCGGCCACTGTGGTTCGCCAACCCAAAGCCGGAAAGGGGGCCACCTGCGCGTGTGCAGCAATCCCGACTGCCTCAGGCCATCCTTTCCACGCACTGATCCTGCGGTCATCGTGCTGGTCGAACATCCCGGCGGCGACGGCGGCCCGCCGCGCTGCCTGCTGGGCCGGTCGCCGCACTGGCCGGCCGGCATGTATTCCACGCTGGCCGGTTTCGTCGAGCCCGGCGAAAGCATGGAACAAACCGTCAGGCGCGAAGTCTTCGAGGAAAGCGGTGTAGAAGTCGGCGAAATCCGCTACCTGGCCTCGCAGCCGTGGCCGTTTCCGTCCTCGCTGATGATCGGCTTCCACGCCACCGCCGCCAGCATCGACATCCGGTTGCACGACCAGGAGCTCGAGGACGCACGTTGGTTCAGCCTGAACGAACTGCTGTCGCTGAAGGCGCGCGGTGAGGACGAGACCCTGTGCCTGCCGCGCAAGGACTCGATTGCAAGATATCTGATCGAAGTGTGGCTGGAGGCCAAGCAATGATGACTGACCTGATTCGAACAATCTGACCGAAACACGAAACTATCTCCTAGGCGAGCCACGCACTCCCAGAATTTGTTTCATCTTTGGTTTTGGTCCCGACTTCCCCGGTTTCAGCTGCCGACCGGTGATGCGCTCGGCGCGCTTGAGAAACTTGGCGTCGCCAAGTGGGCGCCCGGTGCGCGAGTGGCGTTCGATGCGGGTTTCCTCGTCGGCCGGATTTTTTTCCCTCAGGTAACGCGCCCAATCGTCAACGAGCTTCAGCATCGGACGAACCCGAACGAGCTCATCGTCGCAGCCCTCAAGATGGGCGCGCGCGCTGGACCATGGCCAGTCGGCGGCGCGCCGAACAAGCCCGGCCTTGACCGGATTCTGCTCGACATAGCGCACCGCAGCCAGCAGGTGTTTCTCGTCCATCGGACAGGAATGAAACCGTTCCTGCCACAGATGACCGCGCCAGTCCTCGCGAAAGTTGATCTGGCGGCTGTATTGCCGATGCGCCTCGGCGAGGCTGGCGCGCAGTCCATCCTCTGTCCTGGGCACCATCACCAGGTGCACGTGATTGGGCATCAGGCAATAGGCCCAGACTGCGGTCTTGTGCTTCCGGCATGCTTCGGACACCAGTTTCAGATACAGGCGATAGTCGTCGTCGGAGAAGAACGTTTCCTGGCGCCGGTTGCCGCGCTGGGTGACGTGGTGGGGGTATCTGGGCAGAACGACGC
>CAYVPB010000110.1:0-6649 GCA_964453565.1 uncultured Halomonas sp. | reverse complement strand
CAGTTTTCTGCCGGTCTCGGTTGGACAGCAGATGACACCGGCGCTGGCCAGGGCCAGTGTTCGTGACCTGTATCGCTCCGGTTTCTTCAAGGACGTGGAGCTGGGTCGCGAGGGCAATATCCTGGTGATCCGGGTAAACGAAAGGCCGGCGATTTCACTGGTATCGCTCGAGGGTAACAGCAAGATTCCCGACGAGGCACTGTTACCGGCGCTGAGCGAAATCGGCATTGCCCAGGGCGAGGTGTTCGATCAGCTCGCTATTGATCGTATCCAGCAGGAGCTTGTCCGGGAGTATTTCAACCAGGGACATTACGCGGTGGAAGTTACGCCGGAGATCACCGAGCTGGATCGGAATCGGGTCGGTATCACCATTCAGGTCGAAGAAGGCAAGCAGGCCAAGATTCGCCATATCAACGTGGTCGGCAATCAGGCATTCGAGGAAAAGGAGTTGCGTGATGACTTCGAATCGGATGTCAGCAACGGGCTTTTTTTCTGGCGCGGTCGGACCAACTACACTCGGGAAAAGCTGTCAGGCGATCTGGAGCGGTTGCGGGCCCATTATCTGGATCGCGGCTACATGGATTTTGCGATCGAATCGACTCAGGTTTCGATCAGTCCCGACAAGCAAAGCATTTACATCACCGCCAACGTGCGTGAGGGCGAAGTCTTCACCGTCAGCGATGTGCAGCTGACGGGGGATCTGATCCTACGCGAAGAGACCTTGCGCAACTTCGTCGCAGTAAGCCCCGGAGAAGTGTTTTCGCGCAAGGATGTGGAGACCACGGTCGACGCCATCACGGCAGTGCTTTCGAATTTCGGTTATGCCTTTGCCAACGTCAATCCGGTACCCCGAATCGAGCGCGGCGACAATACCGTGGAACTGAACTTTTTTGTCGAGCCGGGCAAGCGCGTTTACGTGCGCCGGGTCGAGTTTCAGGGAAATACCCGCAGCAAGGATGAAGTCCTCCGACGGGAAATGCGTCAGTTCGAAGGTGCCTGGTTCTCGCAGGCCGCGGTCGACCGCTCTCGGATCCGGCTTCAGCGTCTGGGTTTTTTCGAAAATATCAATGTCGAGACCCCGGCCGTGGAGGGCACCGAAGACCAGATCGACATCATCGTCAGCGTCGAGGAGCGCTCGACCGGCAGCTTCCAGGTCGGGCTGGGATTTTCCCAGTTGCAGGGTCTGATCGCGTCGATTTCGATCCAGCAGGACAACTTTCTCGGCTCCGGCCGCAACATCGGCTTTGGCATCAGTCGCAGTTCGATTACCAGCAGCGCTAATATCAGCTACACCAACCCGTTCTTTACCGATGACGGGGTCGCATTAGGCTATTTTATCAATTATTCCGAATTCAATCAGGGGCGGGCCAACATCTCTGCATTTTCGACCAGCCAGCTTGCGGTCGGCGCCAATGTTGGCTTCCCGATTACCGAAATCGACTTCATTCGCGTCGGTGCCAGTGTCCGGCGCCAGGACATCAACATCGGGCAACTGGTCTCCGTTCCGATCGATCCGGATGACCCCGACAGCCCGATCGAGTTTCAGTTTGCAGTCACGCGCCCGTTGGCCATTTCCCTGGACCGGGATGGCGACGGGTTCCTGAGCTCCGGCGAGCGCCAGATTGACACTGCTTTCGTCAACGCCAGTTGGTCCCGCGACACGCGCAACCACTTCCTGACACCGACACGCGGCTCGCTGAACCAGTTGAGCTTCAATGTGGCGCTGCCGGGAAGTACGCGTGAGTACTTCACCAGCGAGTATCGCGGGCGAAAGTTTTTCCCGCTGGGCGGCGACTTTGCGTTCGTGCTCCGGGCGGATGTGGGCTACGGTGACATTTATGACGGCAAGGATGTAGATGTTCCACCGCCGGATCCGGAGGCGCCGATCCGGCTGTCGGGCGAATGTCAGGAAGATGAAATCGTTTTTTCCGACGGCGGTCTGCCATTCTGGGAGCATTTCTTCGCTGGTGGGGTGTCGGATGTGCGGGGTTTTGATGACAACCGTCTCGGGCCCAAGGATCAGTTCTGTCGCTCGGTGGGCGGAGATTTCAAGACTACCGGCGGTGTCGAAATTGCATTTCCGCTTCCGTTCGTCGAGGTCAGCGGCACGCGCATGGCCTGGTTCGTCGATGTGGGCAATGTGTTTACCGACATCAATGGATTCGATGCGGATCTGTTGCGGGCCTCAACCGGGATTTCGCTCACCTGGGAAGCCCCGGTCGGGCCCATTGTGATCAATCTGTCCCAGCCTCTGCGCGAGCGCGAAGGGGACGATACGAAGCTGCTGCAGTTCTCGTTCGGCGGTCAGTTCTGAGCCAGACCGGGCTCCCGGTATCTGCCCGCTTAGCTTGGGTTCGGCTTCAGGATGCGGTATAGTCTGCGTATTGACCGGTGTGGAAAACTGACGTGCGTTTTTTGCTGTTGATCATTGCGATGCTGATTTCCGGGACGGTGGATGCCCAGGAGATCCGGATTGGCTATGTCGACATGAAGCGTCTGCTTGACAATGCGCCGCAGGTCATCGCCGGGCGGGTCGAACTGGATCTTCAGTTCCGGCCCGTCAATGACGAACTGATGGCTGACGAGGAACGCCTGTTCGCACTCGAGCAGGAGCTGGCCGCCGTCTCGGGCCTGTCTTCGGAACAGGTGGCGGCGCGCCAACGCGACATTCGCAATCTGAGCCGATCCGTGGAACGCCGCCGCGAGGACCTGGCCGAAGAGCTTAATTTCCGTCGCAATCAGCGGATCAAGGAACTCGGCGAGGAAGTCGAGGTCGCGGTTCAGACCGTGGCCCGGCGCGAGGGTTACGACCTGGTACTGTCCAGTCCGGTCGCCTATGCTTCCGAGAGCGTGGATATCACCGACAAGGTACTGGCCTTTCTCGAGACCGATTACGACCGCCGGGGCGATCGCTCCGGGCAATGAGCAGCAAGACCCGCTCTACCTCCACGCCGCTTCGCCTCGGGAATATCGCCGACCATCTGGGATTGCAGCTCCATGGCGATCCCGGGCGCGTGGTCGACTCGGTTGCCACATTGTCTCGCGCCGGGCCACGACAGATTTCCTTTCTTGCCAATCCCGCCTATCGTGTTCAGCTTCGCGGCACCGCCGCCGCTGCGGTCATTCTGCAGCAGCGATTTCTCGCCGATTGTCCTGCCACCGCACTGGTGGCCGATGATGCCTACCTGGCCTGGGCCCGGCTGCTGGACTGGTTGCATCCGCCGTCCTTGCCACGACCGGGCATTCATGCCTCTGCGGTGGTGGCGCAGTCCGCGCAAGTCGATCCCTCGGCAGAAATCGGACCATTTTGCAGAATCGGCGAGCGCGTGAGAATCGCTTCCGACTGTATCGTCGGTCCGGGTAGTCTGGTTTCGGATGACAGCGCTCTCGGTGACGGTTGCCGGTTGGCCGCGCGGGTTTATCTGGGTCCGGGATGCCGTCTGGGCAGGCGTGTCCTAGTCCATCCGGGCGCGGTCATCGGCAGCGACGGGTTTGGCCTGGCCCTGGATGGTGGCCAATGGGTCAAGGTTGCGCAGATCGGCTCGGTCAGGATCGGCGATGATTGTGAGATCGGCGCCAATACCACAATCGATCGCGGCGCGATCGACGACACTGAGCTGGGTCGTGATGTTCGTGTGGACAATCAGGTACAGATTGCACACAACGTCAGGATCGGTGATCACACCGCGATTGCTGGCTGCGTCGGCATCGCCGGATCGACCCGAATTGGCCGCTACTGCATGATCGCAGGCGCATGTGGCATTGGCGGGCACCTTGAAATCTGCGATCATGTCATCATCACCGCAATGAGCACGGTGCTGGACTCGATCGATCGCCCGGGCCGCTACGGTTCGGGGATTCCGGCCCGACCATTGCGTGCATGGCAGAAAATCCTGGTGCGTCTGGGTCGACTGGACCGCCCGGGTCGTCAGACTCCCGAAACAACTTCAGGTACCGGAGCAAGCGGAAAATGAACAAACCCTCCACCGAGGTCGATATCGAGCGGATCTTCGGTTTGCTCCCGCACCGGTACCCGTTTCTGCTGATCGACCGGGTGCTGGACTGGTCGTTGGATGATCCGCCGACCATCCACGCCGTGAAGAACGTGACTTTCAATGAACATTTCTTTCAGGGTCATTTCCCAGGCCATCCGGTGATGCCCGGTGTGCTGATCCTGGAAGCCATGGCCCAGGCGGCCGGCTGTCTTGCGCATCTTGCGCGCGAGCAAAACGGTGGCAAGGAGCAGCTTTTCTATCTGGTTCGGATCGACAAGGCGCGTTTCTCGCGCACCGTGGCTCCCGGCGACCAGTTGCACTTCCACGTCCGACAGAAGAGATTGATTCGCGGCATGGGTTTGTATGAGGCCGAGGCGCAGGTGGACGGCAATCAGGTTTCGAGTTGCGAAATGCTGTGCGCGGCCCGGCCGGATCGGAAATGATACTGGTACATCCCACCGCGATCGTGGGGGAGGGGGCGCGGCTGGCTGGCGACGTCGAGATCGGACCCTACGCGATCATCGGCGACCGGGTAGAGCTGGAGTCCGGTTGTCGAGTCGGCCCGCACGCGGTCGTGACCGGGCGCACCCGGATTGGTGCCAACACCCGCATCTTCCAGTTTGCCTCGATTGGCGAGGAGCCGCAGGACAAGAAATTTGCCGGCGAAGACAGCGCACTCGAGATCGGCCGCAACAACACCATTCGAGAGTATGTCACGATCAATCGCGGGACCCGCGATGGCGGTGGCGTGACCCGGCTGGGTGACGATAACTGGCTGATGGCCTACAGCCATGTTGCGCACGACTGCCAGGTCGGTTCGAGCTGCGTGCTTGCCAATGGTACGACTCTGGCCGGTCATGTGAACGTTGGCGATCATGTGACATTTGCCGGGTTTTCCGGCGCCCATCAGTTCTGCACCATCGGCAGCCATGCCTTTCTCGGCATGTATGGTGGGGTCGGTCAGGATGTGCCTGCCTATGTCATGGTATCCGGACGCCCCCCCCGCCCGCGCGGAATCAATACCGAAGGCTTGAAGCGGCGTGGTTTCACGCCTGCCAGGATTCGCAACATTCGGGAAGCCTACCGGCTCGTGTATCGCAGCGGTAAGGCGCTGGAAGAGGCGCTTCCGGAATTGCGCGCCCGGACTGCCGACCAGCCGGAACTGCAGCCTTTCATCACCAGCATCGAGGCCGGCCAGCGCGGACTTTTGCGTTAATGTACGCGGTTGGGAATTTCATGAAATTCAGAGTCTGTCCAGGCGGATGGGCGCCGAAATCGTCTATCAGGTTGAAGGACTTCTGATGCACCTGGCACTTTCTGCCGGCGAATCTTCTGGCGACCAGTTGGCCGCCTCGACGGCGCGTGCGGTGCTGCGGCAGGAACCTCACCTGAGGTTGTGTGGTCTGGCCGGGCAGGCAATGCGGCACGCGGGCGTCGAGCCGCTGGCTTCGATCGACCAGCTCGGCGTCATGGGGCTGTTTGAAGTCGTTGGTCACCTGCCGCGGCTCGCGGCGTTGCGAGCCCGGCTGCGCGATCAGATTCTGGCCCGCCGCTGTGATGCCTTCGTCGGCTTTGACGCGCCGGACTTCAATCTGGGCCTGGCCCGGGCGCTGCGTCGCCGCGGCATGCCGACGGTGCAGGTTGTCGCGCCCACGGTCTGGGCCTGGCGGCGCTATCGGATTGGCCGCATAGCGCGTTCGGTGGACCTGCTGTTGACCCTGTTTCCGTTCGAACCGGATCACTTTCGAGGCCATGGTATTCCGGTTCGATACATTGGCCATCCAATGGCCGATGCGATGCCACTCAAGCCTGACCGGCGGGCGGCGCTGCTGCAACTGGGCCTGGAGGTGGTTCCCGGGCGCCCGGTAGTTGCCCTTTTGCCTGGAAGCCGGGAAGGGGAAATCCGTCGTCATGCCCGATTACTGGTCGAGGCCGTGATCGAGCTGCGTCGCCGGATGGACTTCGAACCGCTGTTGCTGCTGGCCGAGGCAAGCCATGCCGGGCTGTTCGATCGGGAAGCCGGGCTGCCGGCCCACGAGGCCGGCCTGACGACCCGGATCGGCAGCACGCGCGAAGGACTTGCGGCGGCCGACCTGGCGCTTGCAGCTTCCGGAACCGTGACCCTGGAGGCCTTGCTTTCGCACACGCCGATGGTGATGTTCTATCGCCTGGCGCCATCGACTTACCGGCTGGTTCGATGGCTGCGTCTGGTGCGCAGCCGGTGGATTGCCCTGCCCAATATTCTGGCCGACCGGGAACTGGTACCCGAACGCATTCAGTACCAGGCAACGCCGCGCCGACTGGCTGCTGATGCCGTGGCTTGGCTGGACAATCCCGGGCGCCAGGAGGACTATGTGCGCTCAGCTCAGGCGATTCATGCCCGGCTGGCCTGCAATGCCGCCGATA
The DNA here is from genome assembly GCA_964453565.1 of uncultured Halomonas sp. GTDB lineage: Bacteria > Pseudomonadota > Gammaproteobacteria > Xanthomonadales > Wenzhouxiangellaceae. The sequence continues at coordinate 248 of CAYVPB010000110.1, read as the reverse complement.
ATGCCGCAGGCGCGATTCTGGAACTGGCCGGGGGGGCTGCTAGTGGTCCTTCAACCTGATAAGTTAGGATTCAGCGTTCCTGTGGCGCATCGCTGCAAGGCGCCGTGCGCAGGGAATGGCCGTTCCCCTTTCCAAGCACGGGAACGCCGCAGCGCAGCGCCACAGGAGCGCCCGGAGGGTTGGCCTGTCAGCGTCCATGGCGGCGTTCCGGCTCTTGTAAAGGGAGACAGCCATTCACTGCGAGCCGC
>CAYVPB010000109.1:0-6840 GCA_964453565.1 uncultured Halomonas sp. | reverse complement strand
CGCCAGCGGCTGCTGACCACGGCGCGCAACAGGTCGAGCCTGAGGTCGGTGGCGACCTGGGCCACAGCGTAGCCGACCTGGCGATTGGCCAGCAGCACGATGCCGGTCTTGAACAGGATCAGGACGATGCCCAGTCCCAGCAGCAGCGGCAGCGTGGGTTCGAGCCCGATGCTGCTGAACATGCCGTCGATCATCCGTTCGGGCAGCGAAAGCTCGGAATCGGCGTCCATGGCCACATCAGTCTGACCGGTGCGCGTGGTCAGCGAGATCATCGACAGCAGCGTCGACAGCCCCAGTCCGTCGAGCAGGCTGGCGACCAGCAGCGCCAGTAATACCGTTACGCTGCGCCCCGGATAGCGGCGGAACAGGCTTTCGAGCATGCGCCAGGTCTGCTGGCCGATCCGGGCTCGGGGTTCGGGCTTGTTCAACGAAGTGCTCCGCTGCGAATCAATCTCAACAGCATGCCCCAGGCCGCAAGGCGCGGATATCGGCGCATCCGTTCGGTCGGCTCGATGCGGATGCCGCTGTGGCGCTCCAGCTTCCAGCTCAGATAGTCGACGCCGTTGGCGAATGTGCCGGCGGCCTTGAACAGCCGCAGGACATTGAGCGTGCGGCTCCACAAACGGCGTAATTTCCAGCCCAGCCGGGCGCGCAATCGGATGCCGCGGCTGGGCGCGCAGTGGACCTGGCCGGATTCGACCCGCACGCCTGGTAATCGTGGCAGAAGCAGATCGCTCAGGCCTCGCCAGAACTCTGGATCGCGTTCGACCAGCGCTTGCGCCGCGCCGGGAGGTTCCGGTCGCAGCTCGCAGCCATAGCTGGCGCGGATGGCGTTTTGCCAGAACTGAAGGGTCGGCACGGGCTGGTCAATCAGGCCTGACGCATTGGTTGCGAATCTCATGGCAGCGTTGGCGCGCGCCTGGGCAATCCCGGCAGCATGCTCCCGATCGGAACACGACAGCAGACGGCAGGGCTGGGTGAAGCGGGACCAGAAATAGCCATCGATTCCGCCGCGCATGCGACGCTGGAAATCGGCCCATGAGATGACGATGTACTTGCAGCGCAACCGGACCTTGTCCCGACCGGTTTCGAGGTAATAGACATTGGGCGGCAGCAAACGATTGAACAGGGCGCCCGGTTTGGCGCCATGCGCATCACGATAGCTGGATACCACCGCCAGCAGGTCGACCAGACCGTCGCGCGGATTGTCGCTGCGCCGGGTCGAACCGTACAGCACGAGCGCTTGCAGGGAATTGCCCAGGCGCTGTTGCACAGCATTGGCCAGCGAGGCTAGTCCGGCAGGGCGGGGGCCCGACAAGTCGCGTGCCATGAAATCGGCAAGGGCGCGATCATGCGGGTCGGCGGGCAATTCGGTAAGCGTGCTCATGCGCGTAGAAAGCGTAGTGCCGGTCCGGATGAAAGCTGCAACGGGGTTGCTGGGTCGAGATCGAATTCCTGACCGTCCAGCGTGACAGAATTGATTCCTTTACTCAATACCTGTTCGCAAGCGCCTGAAAGGTAACCACTTGATTCATCCATGCGGTCGCTGAATCTTCCGCTGAGCAGACGTGGCATGCGCCGCGCCCAGCCGTCCGCCGTGGCAAGTACGGCCGTGACCCGGAGTGGACCATGGCCACGCCGGGCATAGGGCTGCAGCGGTCTGCGCTGCAGTTGCAGTGTTGTCGCGACAAGGAACCGGCAGCATCCCGCGATGGTTCCCAGTCCGTCCGCTTCGATTTCTATTTCGGGTAGTGGCCGGCGATTGCGGCAGTTCAGGTAGCCGAAGCCGAAGCGCATGACCCCGAAGGCGGACCCGAAGTGACCGCGGTTGTGCCATCTCGGATCCTGCTCGTGCCAGCGGTGGACGTTGCGAATGACTTGGTCGACCAGCGCGCCAGCCATGAAGAAACCGTGCTGCACGCCGATCGAGGGATGTTCGAGCCTGAGCGTGACACGCTCGACCGATTGCAGCCGATCTACAGGTGTGTTGAGGATACGTACCAGGGTGGCATGGAAATGTCGGCAGGTGGCAATATCGCCGGCTATATAGTTGGAGCGCCCGGCGCTGAGGATCACAAGATCGGGCACCGGTCCACGGTATTTCTCGATCAGCCAGGTCACCGCGCCCTGGACCGTCCCGTCGCCGCCGGCAATGATAAGCTTGTCCGGCGGCTTGCGAAACGCCTGGTCCAGTGCCTGTTCGATTTCACCAAGGTCGCCGACTTGGTACACCTGACCACCATGTTCGCGCACCAGGGACGAACTGCGCTTGGCTCGCGAGCCCCTGCTCATGCGAAAACTGCGCGGATTGATCAGTGCAGCCAGGCCTTTTTCCGAGTCTGGCATTTCGACGCCCCTGGCCGTGAGTGCAACTGCCGGGCGTTTTTGCAGGGCGGAGGTGTTCAGGGCCGGATTTTCCAACGACGTATGGCGAGCTGACCGCGGGCGTCTGCGCTGTTGTCGTAGTCGTGCGCGGCCAAGTTGCGCAGCCAGTTCAGCACGATCCCCGGCGAGACCAGCGCCCAGGCCAGGAGCCAGTAAAGCCCCGGCCGGCGCTCAAAAAGATTTTCCACCAGCGCTCGTGCCTGTGCGATCCGGGCCCGGTCTTCGTTGCGGTCGGTGGCGGCGGTCTGCTCGATGGAGGGCATTTCGATTAACATTTCGGCAACTGGCGGATTCGGTTCAAGGGCTGGACGGAATTCGTGGCTGGTAGCTGTCACTGCCAACCAAGGCACAAGTCACGATCTGTGCCACCCGTTATTTTATCGGATTCCATCCTTCTGCACGGGTACATGGTTGGAGGCCCATGGGCCGCTGCTCAGGCCGCGCTCCAGCGACGGTCCAGCAGCAGTTCCAGGACTGCCTTGCTGCCGAAATAAGCCAGTAGCAGGATCGCCATTGCGATCAGGCACAATCTGACCGCACGCATTCCACGCCAGCCATAGCGCCAGCGGCCGAACAGCAGCAGGCCGAACAGCACCCACGAAAGCACTGACAGAAAGGTCTTGTGGGCCAGATGCTGGGCCAGCAGGTCATCGACAAACAGCAGACCAGTGGCCAGGCTGGCGGTCAGAATTACCCAGCCGACGGTAATCATCTGGAAAAGCATCTTTTCCATGGTCACCAGCGGCGGCAGGATTTCGATCAGTTCCGGGTTCGAGTGAGATCTCAGCAACTTGTGCTGCGCGGCGATGAACATGGCCGTGATCGCGGCAATGGATAGCATGCTGTAGGAGACCAGCGAGGAGATGACGTGCACATCCAGCATTCGTGCGCCGGTGTTCAGGGCGGTCGGCTCGGTTGCCAGCAGCATCTTGAGCAGCACCAGGCCGGCGGTGCCGGGCAATGCCAGAATCAGAAGCTCCCACCAGGCCCAGCGCCGCATTCCGACCAGCAATACCAGCAGGTTGATCATCGAGACCAGAGCCAGGGTGGAGAAAAAATCGGCATTGAATCCGCCAATCCTGGTCATTTCCAGTCCGATTGCCGTGATATGCGAGGCGGCAGCGACAACGGTCAGGGCGATGCCCAGGCGGCGCAACGACTCGCGCCCGTGGCGGATGTCATAACCGATCAACAGCGCCGCAACAACATAGATTACGGCGCTGCCAGCTGAAAGAATCTGGATCAGTATCAAATCAAACCCCGGCGCTTTTAACAACTCGTAGTCGGTATTGCGGCAGTATAATCGAGACAGTGTAGCGAACCACCATTTCGGGACAATCCCAGATGTTTGACCAACTCAGCCAGCGGCTGGGCGATTCCCTGAGTCGTCTGCGCGGTCGCGGCAAACTGACCGAAGAGAATATCTCCGACGCCCTTCGCGATGTGCGCAGGGCGCTGCTGGAAGCCGATGTGGCGCTTCCGGTGGTCAAGGATTTCATCGACCAGGTGCGGCGCGAGGCAGTTGGTCGGCAAGTTCTGTCGAGCCTCAAGCCTGGCGAGGCACTGGTCAAGGTCGTGCATGACGAACTGATCAATGTTCTCGGCGGCGACGCGGCGCCATTGGGGCTGAACCGCAATCCGCCGGTGGTCATGCTTCTGGCCGGCCTGCAAGGGGCGGGCAAGACCACGACCACCGGCAAGCTGGCGAAGTTCGTTGCCGAGCGTGAGGGAAGGAAAGTGCTTGTGGCCTCGGCCGATATTTATCGTCCAGCCGCGATCGATCAGCTCGAAACCGTGGCGGCGCAGGCTGGCGCAAATTTCTATCGCCATACCGATACTCGTGATGCGGTCGAAATTGCCACAGCCGCGGTCGCCGAGGCGCGCCGCAGAGTGGCCGATGTGGTGATCATCGACACCGCCGGCCGTCTGGCCGTCGACGAGGCGATGATGGATGAGATCGCGCGTATCCAGAAGGCAGTGGATCCGGCCGAGATCCTGTTTGTGGTCGATTCGATGACCGGCCAGGATGCGGCCAACACCGCCCGGGCCTTTCATCAGGCGCTGCCGCTGACCGGTGTGATCCTGACCAAGATCGATGGCGATGCGCGCGGCGGTGCGGCACTTTCGGTGCGAAAGGTAACCGGCGTACCGATCAAGTTTCTCGGCACTGGAGAAAAGCTCGATGGTCTCGAGGCGTTTCACCCGGATCGTCTCGCCTCGCGTATTCTGGGAATGGGCGATGTGCTCAGCCTGGTTGAGGATGTTCAGCGCAAGGTCGATCAGAAACAGGCGCGTCGGCTGGCCGGCAAGGTCGGCAAGGCGTCGCGGCGTTTCGGTCTGGATGATTTCAAGACCCAACTCGAACAGATGGAAAAACTTGGCGGTCTGGGTGCGCTGGCCGACAAGCTGCCGGGCATGGGCAACCTTCCCAACGCAGCAAAGTCGCAACTCGATGATCGCCAGACCCGGCGCATGATCGCGATCGTCAACTCGATGACGATGAAGGAACGCCGCTATCCAGATACCATTAATGGCTCGCGCAAGCGCCGGATTGCGAAGGGGTCCGGCGTGCAGGTGCAGGATGTGAACAAGGTGCTCAAGCAGCACAAGCAAATGCAAAAGATGATGAAAAAGGTCGGCAACAAGGGCGCGATGCAGAAAATGCTGAAACGTTTGCCTGGCGGCGGGATGCCGGGGGGCGGAGCCTTCTGATCCGACTTTCTCTGGATTGAACCAAACTTGCTGGAGCATATGCATGGACGACAGAATCGATATCGAAAAAATCAGGGGTTCCTTTCTCGGAGAGGAACTGGCTACGGAAGAACTCCAGGCATTGGCGGATGTCCTTGAAGTCGAGAGTCTGGGCAATGGACAAGTCCTGGTCGAAGAGGGCCAGGAAGATCCGCGTCTGTTTCTGCTGGCCGAGGGCCGGCTGGAAGTCTGGAATCGCGGAGAGGATGAGCGCGTTTATGTCATGAAGCCCGGTGAGTTTGCCGGTACCCGGGCATTCGTTGATCGTGCCGAACGGCAGGCGACGCTGAAAGCGAATGGAGACTGTGTCGTTTATGGGCTTTCGCCCGATGCATTCGAGTCGATGCTCGAAGATCGTCCCGCGCTGATTTACAAGGTCATGCGCGCGCTGTTTCGCATCACTCACGTCAACCTGATGCGCATGAACAGGGAAGCCCAGGAATTGGCCAATTACGTCTACAAGCGCGGCGGACGCTATTAGCCTGATAAAAAAGCGAACGCGGCGAACCTCCGCGGGAGCCTGCTTGCAGGCGAATTATTGCTCGTTGGGCAATGTCTGGAAAGGTCCGGGTTTCAGAGCTCGATTTTTCTTCGCAATGACCGCGATCAGATCAGCCCAACAGGCTGGCGAGAATCAGCCCGAGGCAGAGCAGCGCGGTCAAGATAAGCTGGAATCTCACGACCCGCTTGAGGCTTTCATTGAATACCTCCGCCGGTGCTGCCTCGGCCATCAGGTGACGGATGGGCATCAATACAACCAGTCCCATTAGGCCGGCTAGCGCCCCGAACCAGGGATCTCCCAGTACCGCGAGCCCGGCAAGTGCAACCAAGATTGCGAGCACAAAGACCCGGCACAAGGCAATTGCCCTGCGCTTGCCGAGCAGGATTGCCAGGGTGCGTCGTCCGGCCCGTCGGTCGCCTTCGATATCCCGCGCATTGTTCAGCAGCAGCACGATCGTGGCCGGAAGCCCGACCACCAGTCCGACCAGAATGGACGCAAGGCTGACGTTTCCGCTGTGCAACCATGAAATCGTGCTAACGGCAATCAGGCCGAAAAACAGCAGCACGAACAATTCCCCCAGCGGACCGCGGGAGATCGGCCAGGGACCGCTGGAGTAACTCCAGGCCGCCGCAATCGAGACAATTCCGATGATCAGTATCGGCCAGCCGCCTATTGCGATCAGCCAGGACCCGAACAGTGCCGCCAGCACAAAGGCAAGACGGGCGCCGGAAAGCATGGTCGATACGCTGATCCAGCCCTGCTGGGTCACCCTCGGCGGCCCGACGCGATCTTCCCGGTCGGTACCGTTGAGCGAGTCCGCCGCATCGTTGTGCAGGTTGGTTCCAATCTGAATCAGCATTGCCGAGAGAGCCGCGGCCAGTGCGATATCCAGCCTGAACAGGCCGCTTTCGACCCAACCGACCACGCTACCTGCAATCACCGGAGATAGCGAAAGCGGAAGAGTGTGCGGCCGGATTGCCAATAGCGCCACGCGAACCGAACCGGGACGGGAATTTTCAGCTGTTTTCGCGCGACCGGCGTCAGACCGGGAGGGGGCTGGGAATTGCAACACTCAGACCATCATCCTGAAATTGGCCAATATCCTATCACCGTAGGCGTGCAGATGATCATCGATCACGCGATCGCCAGTCTACCCATCTGTTGCATAAATTTGCGGCGAGAGACCGTTGCACTGCCCGGTA
>CAYVPB010000108.1:0-6959 GCA_964453565.1 uncultured Halomonas sp. | reverse complement strand
CCACGGTAGAACAAAGAAGGCCTTCAATGTGATAGAAAGGTGCTGCAAAACACTACTTTCGACACAAAAAAAGGCCTTCCGACCAGTGGTGTAATTCCGGATCTCCGCTGACCCGGTTCTCATGCAGCCTCGCACTCGACGAGCTGCCTCTCCTGATGCTTCCTGGTGATGACGCGTTCCGACGTGTCTAGCGCCATGTAGCTGCGGGTCACGCGCCACTCATCAGTCTGCGTGGCCATCAGGGTGCCGAGCAGATACACGGTGGCGGCATCATTACCAGGTTGCCGATACCGTCTTCGCCACCGGCTTATTCCGGCCTTCACGGGCGTCCGAGTTTACCAACCGCACCCCGGACAGGCCGCGCTCGCAACGACAGAAAAAGCCAACCGCCAAGGACGAGCGGTCAAAACCTGAAAAGCGGTCTTGCCGGCCCCGCCACCGGCGCTCCGCTGCTGGTTGAAAACGTGGTTCCAGCCCCGCGGCGCTCAATCCTCTGTCATCGCTTTCCGACCCCATTGCCACGCCGCGACGCTGGATGGAAATCCGATCGAATTAATCCCAAGGATCAGCGCATGCTCTATTTCCGCTGCACTGATCCCGGACTTCAACGCACGGCGCACATGGGAGCGAACCGCTGATTCCAATCCGGCACCGACACAGATGCCAAGCTTAACCAACGCCGCTGTCCGCTCGTCCAACGGACCAACGGTATCTAGCGCTTGCGCAGTGCTCTGATGCGCTTTGTCGATTTCGGGAAAGCGCTGGACGAAATCCTCGAAGGTCTTGGGCAGTGTTGGATTATCTCGGCTCATCAACGCCACTGACTGGAACCCATAGTTGAGCTAGATCATGGCATAAGAGGGTAGTCTCCCGTCAAGTGGTGTAATTTCAAGTCTTCGCTTGCACTGACTCACGCCGCTTACGACGTAACGTGGAGCAAAACCGCCCGGCCGAGCTGACGGTGCGCGAGCTCAGGGTCCGCAAGAAAGTGCTGGTGACTCCGTTCTTGCAGCCGCGTGAGGGAGGCAAACGGGCGCTTGACAAGCTATCAGGGCAACCCTGGCCCGTCGAAGCCGATCTACGCCACATCAAAACGACGCTGGGCATGGAAGCGTTGAGCTGCAATACGCCGGCCATGTGCAAGAAGGAACTCATGATCGAAATGCTGGCCTGGAGTCCGCGCCGGTTTCTATCCGATGCGCTGCGGGGTACGGCTGCCTTGGTCACACTGATCGCGAAAATTCGCGTCCGCGACAGACCTCACAGGGTCGAGCTAAAAAGTGAAAGTGAGCTGACTGTAGAGGAAGCTGGTTTTATCGGCTTCGGGAGCTTGGGGATTATCCCGGGTGAAGTCTTCGTGGAGGAAGAGGGAGGCTCCGAGCTCGAGGACCCAGTAGTCGGTGAATTGATAGGTGTAACGGGTGTCGATGACGTGGCCGAGGAAGGAGCCGGACTGGCCGGTGGGGTCGCGTTGTTTGCCGATAATGAAGCTGTCGGTCTCGGAAGCGAGGAAGGCGGCAGAGTAGGTCGCGCGAAAGGTGCTTTTCTCATTCGGCACCAGTTCGAGACGCAGGCCGGATGCGCTCAGGTTAGCAGGGGTGAGGGGGCCGTGCAGGCTGGTATTGTTCAGGTCGGTGCGGCGGCCGCCGAAGAGGCGCTCGTATTGGTCGAAGTCGGCATCGTTGGGATTATCGTCGCCGCTGGCCCAATACCACTGAAAGGCCAAATTCGGCTGCCAGGCGTGATCGAACGTGTAGCCGATGCGGAGAAGCAGCATACTGGCGAAGACGTCGAGATCGGTCGTGTCGGTTGGGGCACTGGAGGCGCGCCGGGTTCCGAAGCGCAGAGCACCTTCGATGTCGTAGTTCCAGGTGTTCGGGCTCTTGGCCCGATAGATGCGGAAGCCAGGGGTGATGTAGCGGCGATTGGGCGACTCGTTGCCGTAGGCGTCGCGCTCATGAAGGCCATAAGCGAACAACTCGCCCCAGGTGCCGGGCAGGAGGCCGGGAAACGCGTCGGCCTTGCGAAAATGCAGGGCGTAGATGATCCGGTTGAACTGCTCTTTGTCGAGTTCCTGATCGTTGTCGAGGATACGATCGAAGTTGTCCGGTTGCACGTCGAGAGGGGACACAACGAAGGCGTGCCACTCATCTTTATTCGAATTTTTAAGGCTGAGGTAGGCACCGGTGTAGTTTTTGATCACGTTAGCGAAGGAGACCCGCTCGATTTGGCGTTTCGATCCGATGCTGACGGTCTGACGACCGATTTTGACGCTGCCGTCGAAGTCGCTCCCGAGGAACTCGGTAAAGGGCCGCTGGACGTAGGCCTGGAGAAAGTCGGCGGTGTTGACGTAGCTGCCAGAGATAGCGCTGCCGGAATCAGTCAGGTAGGAGCGGCTGTCCTGGATCTCCACGCCAGCGGTCCAATTCTCATTAACCGCTTTGAGGTGAAAGAGACTGCGCACAAAAAAGCCCTGGTCGCCACCGTCCTTGTTGGAGCGGAACTGCCCGTCGAGCGTCTCGTAACGCCCGCGGTTTTCGCCATCAAACTGCCAGTCGAAGGGGGCAGTCTCTGCTTGCAGGAAAGCGGTGGCGCCGAGCAGGCCGGTGATCATTACCGGCAGAGTGCGGTAAAGTCGGCGGATGGCAGGAGCGATTTTGAACACCGCTACTGCTGCATGACCTCGTACGGTTGCAGTGCCGGATGATGCCGGCAGCTTGCACGGTCTGTTTTGGTATGTTTCGTTGCTCATAAGGTTTTGCATAAAGGCATTAATCAACGCGGCGGACGCCAGCAATAGGGTTTTCCTGGTGATGCGCATTAGTCCTGCCTCCAAGCACTGCGTTGCCCAAGATGCGAGAGTAGACGTGATTGCGACTTCTACCGATCGATACTGCCTGGTAACCCAACGATGGGGCGCACCTGATGGGAACGCAATCCGTATTTGCAGGGACACTTGTAGGTGCAATTGGCAGGGCCAATCGAGGCCCGAAAGGTTTCGTGCGCTGGTGGGTCCCGCAGCGAAACGCAATCCTCCGTATTGCAGTGGATTCGCTACCTGAGCGGTGCGTTAACGCTAAAGCTTGAGTTCGGTAAGTAATTTAGTCGCTAGCGATCAACAACACGATGGGAAACCTCATTGGCTATCCGCATCATGCCGATGAAAGATGGACAGACTATATTTCTTCGCGCCCGCGAAGGTTCGACGCATACGGAAGTAATGGAGAAAATGACGTCTTATCCTAAACGGAGGAAGGGCCGGAACCGCCACGCGCCTTGCGGTTGACCCGTAGCGGAAATACGGCTTGTCTGTACGCCAAACGTCAAAGAAAGTCGCAAGCCCGAAAACCACGGATGAGCAGCACGGGTTGGGCGTTTCAATTCAAGCACACACCATCTCTCCGGCGCGCCTGGAGGTGGAGATGGCCAACGCCGAAATTGCGGTTCTCTACCAACCCTCACAGCATAGGATCGAGTGTGCGTCATATCAGTCCAGCCGATATTTGCGGGCTGGCTCATGGCGGCGTGCTCGATGCGGCCATGGGGCCGTACCAGCGCGCTGACCCGGCCGCGCTGACCGTGCGTGAGCTCAAGGTTCGCAAGAAAGTGCTGGTGACTTCGTTCTTGCAGCCGCGTGAGGCAGGCAAGCGGGCGCTTGACAAGCCATCAGGGCAACGCTGGCCCGTCGAAGCCGATCTGCGCCACATCAAAATGACGCTGGGCATGGAAGCATTGAGCTGCAAGACGCCGGCCATGTGCAAGAAGGAACTCATGATCGAAATGCGGGCCTGGAGTCCGCGGCGGTTTCTATCCGATGCGCCGCAGGATACGGCTGCCTTGGTCACATTGGTCGCGCAAAGTCGCGTCCGCAACAAACCTCGCAGGGTCGAGCTACGGCTCGTCAAACGAAGGCCGAAGCCTTTCGCACGACTACAGACGAATCGCCTCAACGCTCGTGCAGACATCAGCAAGCACGGGCGGTTCAGGAAAGAAGCGCTTTAAGTCAGTACCATTGATGTCGGCTCATGACGTTGTAACTTCCGGATTATATAAAAGTCAGGCGGACTGATCCCTGGACTTCGGGTTCCTGGGCGGTAGACGCATCCCGAAGAGACTGCAACCTACAATTTGGGTGCGGAGCACGCTGTTTATCTCACCAGCTGAAGCGTCGGTAGTGGGCCTGCCGCGTACGCCCGTGAAATACACAGAAGCACTTGCACAATGACTCCACTGGTATGATCGCGTGCTTCGAGTGTAAACAGGTTTTTGACTGCGACAGCTAGATTAACCTGCCGGAGGGTCGCGCTGGCGACGAGGTATGCCGGTCCAGGTACGTCGAAGGAGCAAATGAACGATACTGTGAAACCGATGATCGTCGCTGAGGCTCGCGAATTGCTGCTCGGCTATGTTTCGACGCTCGCGGGCGGAGAGACTGTAGCGCTGACCGATGCGCTCGGGCGGGCGCTGTCGCGTCCCGTAAAGGCCGCAATCCCGATTCCGCCGGCTGATAACAGCGCGATGGACGGCTATGCGTGCGCCAGTAAGGATCTGAGTGGCGCAGAAACTCGCCTACCGATCTCGGCGCGAATATACGCCGGCGCCACACCGGCGCCGCTGAAGCCCGGCACAGCCGCACGCATCATGACCGGTGCCGTGATTCCCTCCGGCGCCGACATGGTCGTCATGCAAGAGCGCTGCCGGGCCGACAGCGATAGCGGCAGCGTCGTGATTTTCGCGGGCGCTGAAAAGGGCGCCAATATCCGCCGCGCGGGCGAAGAGTTAGCGCCGGGCCGGATAGCCGTTCCTAGCGGACGCCGATTGATGCCCGAGGATCTCGCGCTGCTCGCGACTATAGGTTTGGCGGAGATCCCGGTTCGCCGGCGTCCGAAGATTACCGTCGTGACTACCGGCGACGAGCTGGTCGAGCCGGGCCAAGACCTGGCGCCGGGGCAAATCTACAGCTCCAATGCTGTCATGCTGGCCGGGCTGACGCGCGTGTTGGGATGCGACTGCAGGGTGCTTCCTCGGGTGCCGGACACCGCCGGTGCTACAGAGAGCGCGCTACGCGAAGCGGTGATAGAGGCCGACCTGGTACTCACCAGCGGCGGTGTCAGCGTCGGCGATACAGACTGGGTCCGCAAGACCATCCAACGGCTGGGCCGCGTGGAGCTATGGAAGATCGCCGTCAAGCCCGGCAAGCCATTAGCGTTCGGTCTCGTTAACGACATTCCCATTCTGGGGTTACCGGGCAATCCGGTGGCAGCCTACGTGGGGTTCTGCCTGTTCGTGGCACCGTTGATCCGTCGGATGCTCGATATCGAGCCGGTCTTTCCGTCACCGATCGCGCTATCGGCCGGCTTTGCAGCCGCACCCGGCCCACGCGAGGTCTACTGGCGCGTGAAACAGGTCGACGGCACCCTCATTGCCTTCATGCATCAAGGATCGGCTGCGCTGACTTCCGTTTCCTGGGCTGACGGACTCGCGCGTGTGAAAATCGAGCAGGAGGTTACGCCGGGCGCGATAGTCGATTATTTCTCTTTCTCATCGTTGCTGACCTGAGCGGCCGCGCTGAATCTATGACAATTTTACTGGACATCGGACGAGTCGAAGCAGGTGCATCGCTGGAGCGACAATGGCGGCGGCCAGCAGACTGATCGTTTTCAATAACTGCCGACGGGGACTGTTTAATCCATTATCTCCTGATCGAGACAATCACTGATATCGACACAGCACGCACCGAAAACAAACTAGCCCTAGCTACCCGGTGGTTGTCTTCCTGCGCTCATCTGGAATCGGTAAACTAGACCGAGGGAAACCGCATTAGGATTCTGTCCCGCCGTCGGAAATACTGCATCGCCCTTGCCCCAATTGTTCACGGAAAAAGTAGCGTTGTCGTCGTTTTGCGTGGTTGCCAATGCCAGATTCAAAGTCAGCGCCGAATCCCATTGATAATCTACCCCAACCGACCATTGCGTCGCATCAGAATCCGTCGCTTTCCCGTTGCTGTGCGCGACCTGGGCTTTGAAAATGACGCCATTCTTCAGGGCGAACGAAGCCCCGACCGTATAACTGTTGCGATCATTGCCGCGGATGTTCCCGATCGACTCCTCACGCTGCCAACCCCCGCCGAACGTGAATTCGGCCCATTCATAACCGCCAGTGACTGCGATGGCTTGCCAGTCACTGCCGATATCGGCGAAAGCGAGGCCCAGCTTCAAATGTTTGCGCTGGTAATCTGCTTTCAGCAGAAAAAGGTCGGCATGGTCCACGCCTTCCTCCGGCACGTAAGTCAAGCCAACGGTAAAATCCTTGAATACGGGCGAGACATACTGAGCGGCATCGCTGATCCGTCCTGCCAGGCCTGTTCCGCCCCAGAGGTTGCCGAGATCACCTACCTGGTCGGCGAAGAGATTGTAATCGTAGACCCACTGATTCAGGATATCGAGCTTCCCTGCCCGCAGGGTTCCATAGTCACCGGTCACGCCCAGGTAGCTGACGCGTGCCGCGGTGAACAACCCCGATGTAGAGCCCGGGCCATTGCCGTCGTTTTCTCCCTGACCGGTCAGGTCTACGCCCTGCTCGTACTGAAACAACAGGGCGGTGCCCTTGCTCAGTTGCTGGCGACCACGCAGGCCCAGTCGCGACGAGTTGCTGGCGAAGTATTCGCTGCGGCTCTGCCCGTCGTCCACGGAGTCGGCCGAAATATGCCCCTGACCGTAGAATTCAGCTTCCAGACCTTGCGCCTGCGCCGCAGTTAGCACAATCGCACACAAGACCACTGATAATGGCTCAAGCTTGATAGCAGTTTTCCCCATCCGCTTGGCTCAATCCTGCCTGAACCACAGTGCAGGAGAATACGGGAAAACCCATAAATAAATAATCGGGTTATCGGTATAGCTGTAGACGTAACCTTTGCGCACTGTCTATTCACCGAGAAAGCAGCACGCATCTTCAGGCGC
>CAYVPB010000107.1:0-7085 GCA_964453565.1 uncultured Halomonas sp. | reverse complement strand
TTAATCTTGAAGATAGTCGAGCGGATCGACGAGAGTGAACTCGTCCGCATGTTCGAAGAAATAATCGAGTAGATGCTTATGACCGACGCCGTAGACGATGAGGATGCGGTCGCCCGGCTCAGTGATCTTGGCCGTCTGAGTGAAGATATGGAGGTTCCGGCGCCACCATTCGCTTATCTGCTCGGTGGCATACGGCGTATCCCGATCTCCCATTTGTGCAAGCGTCAGGTAATTTGCATGTAGCGAGTCATAGGCCTCGCCATTCAGCACGATCAACCGCTCGCGGAAAGACTGATCCTCCCGGCCTTCTAGAACGGCTTCATATCGAGCGCCGATCTGACTGTTGCTCTCGATCAGGCGGGACTGGCCCGCCTTCTCGGCCGCTGCGATCATACCGGGAAAATCCATATAAACTTCAAACCGATCGATTGTGAAGTCGGCGGCGTACAGCCGCTCATGGCCCAGCTCGGCGGCCAGACGCATGCCGATCTGTTGGCGCTCGTTGGCTGCGAGCGGATGTTCCCCGGCAAGGTAGGCCTGATACTTGGCGTGGAAGGCTTCCCCATGTTCCGGCATCAGTTCAACTACAATCTTGGTAGGCTGAAACCGGCGCAGCCGTTCAACCACCTCCACGATTTCGGCCTGACGCTGAGTTGTCAGCGTGTCGTCGGCTTCTGCGCTGAGATGATAGCTTCCAAGTACCATGACTTGCGGACGGTCGTCCTGCGCGATTGCCGAAAATGGCAGGATCAGGCTGACGATCAGGATCTTATATAGCGAGTTCATGGCAGTTGCTCCGACTATTCGCGCGAATGGGCAGTATGATCACTCTCCGCTGAATTCCAGTCAACCCAACCAATGGCACTGGTCCGGCATCGTCTCGGTGTGTAGAATCATAACGGTGCAATCCAATATACAAAATCAACTGGCACCCAGGCGCAGCTGGCCTGGACCACGTGCTACGGCCCAGATACCTGGATGCCGATGCACTGCGAAGGTTGAAGTGACCTTCGCAAGCGGCTTCCACGACCAGAGCCACTTCAGCCATCACTTCCGCAATCTGACCGGAACGACACCCGGGGCCTGGCGCCGGGACCTGCTCGCGATTTGATCCCTTTCTGGCCCGCCGGTACGGGCCCCGCTCGGGTTCGATTCGTACAAGACTTTTTGCGACTGCACTGCGATGATGATGGGGTTTTTGTATTTTTTTTAAGGAGAATCCACAAACGAAGTAACCAGCCAGCCGCCGCGCCGGCTGGAAGCCATCGAAATCCGTCCCGGCGAGCGCACGCGCGTGACGCTGGACCGGGGTTCATCATGAGGAGAAACACAATGATGGAAATGCCGCAAGGCTGACTTGGGACTTCGCCTGATGAAGACGCCGCACTGGGTCTGGGCCGTAGTGCTGGTCGTGGCCGCCGTGCCGGTCGGCTTTGCTTTCGGTGCATGGATCGGCGGCCGGTTTCTGCTGCCCGACAATGCCGGGCTGGTCGGCGGCGCAATGGTGTTCTGGTATGGCCTGCTCGGGCTCTTGCTGGCGCTGGTCGCGGGCGTTGTTGCCATGCGAACGCTGGATGCATCACGTCTCAGACCGGTTGCAATTGTTGTCGCCGGCCTGGCCGTCGTCTTGCTCATTGCGGCCGTACCAACAATTAACGAACAGCGTGCCGAGCGCGATGCGCACCGACAGCAGATGATTGCCATGATGCCGCCGTTTGAGCTGGTGCTTGCCGGCAGGGTTGGCGGCGAAATCGAGCGCTTTGCCTACGATTCGTATGATAATGGCTTGGATGACAACGGCTTGGATGGCAACGACCTGCATGTTTGGCTCGCAAGCGGCAAGCGGTGTCGCGGCCCACTGCCGCCCGGCAGGACCGGCGACCGGTCGCGGGTGGAACTGCTGACCGCGCTGCGCGGCCTGGACGTGGCCGGCGTGCTTGTGGATCCACCGGCGTGCCAGCAGGCCGGCGAAGCGTTGGCGACCCTGGACATGGAGATTCGCGAGAGCACGCCGCCGTACACTGTCGGACGGTTGGCGCTGACCCAGGCCTGCCGCGATGAGATCCCGGAAATCGATGCGCTGTTCGAAAACATGCAGGCCGTCTACCGGCGCCATCGTCGGGACCTCGAGTGCCAGTGAACGGGACCCGCTGGTGCCCGCGTGAGGTCGCTTTGGGTTGCCGGGCCATGCTGCTGGGTGCAATGGCGATCGCGACCGGCGCGACGCATGCCAAACTGCCGCCGGCCTGCTGGGATGCGCCCCGCATGCTGTACCTGGGTCCGCCGCCGCCCGAAGTGGCCGAGCGGGTTCATCTGGCCCGGGTCCCCGGCGACGGGGCCGAACAGATCGTTGTCCACAACCCCGATACGATCGGGCCCGGCCCATGGCGCGCGGCACTCGAAATTCCGCTGAGCAACGACGGCGACTTGCGCGTTCTACTCGACGGCGTCACCGGGCCGATCACGCCGCGCGAAGTCGGCGCGTCACTGGTGTATGTTCGCGTACCCTGGGGGCGAACGACGTTCAGCGATCTGCTGATCGATCGGAACAGCGGCGAACTCATTGATCACGAGCAGGTTGTCGATGGCAGCGATGCATGGCGGCAGGCGCGCCAATCGTGCGCGCTGCCGGAAATGGCCGGTGATGCCGCCTGCGCCTGCGCGGGCGATCTTCACGAATGGCCGCGCCCGCGCGCGAATCCCGAGCCGGATTCGATCCTTGGACTGCTGGTGCTGTCCGGCGTGTTCGGGCCCGGCGAAACCGGTGGTGTGATCGCGGCCGATCCGGTCGTGCCGCTGCCGCTGTACCCGTCCCCTGAAAATGGGCTGGAGCCCGTGCTGTTGGTCGATGATGCCAGTGAACTGGCATGGCGCGAATACGCCTACGAGGCCGGAGCGGCCGTGGTCATCGGGCGACACGATGGCTGGCATCGGATCCGTCTGGCCGATGGCGGCGACGGCTGGGTTCGGCCCGAACACGCGGATCGTTTCCTGCCGCTGGCCGAACTGTACGCCGGTGCCATGACCTATATGACGCATGCCTGGTCCGGTCGATTGTGGCGCAAAGGTCGCGGCGGCTGGCGCGCATTCGGAATCCAACACGGCGATGAAACGCCTGTCGCGGTCGTCGCGGTACAAGCGCGCGGTGATTCCCTCTGGCTCGAGGTCGAAATCCCCAAAATGTCGCCGTGCGACGGCGGCGGCAGCGAAATCCGCGACCATGGCTGGGTGCCGGCCTGGAATAAGGAAGGCGAGCAGAACATCTGGATGTTCTCGCGTGGTTGTTAAGGAATCTCTGATTGAATCGCCACGGGTGCGGCGTCACTGGGCGCGCAAACTCGAAAGTTGTTGTTGCGCGGGGCTCAAGCACCTCCTCGGCTTGGCCGGCTTTGCGCTGCTGTTGATCGCAAGCACCCCGGCCGAGGCCTGTCGCTGCCGGCAACTGGGGATCATCGAATACTTTACCGCCGCCGAATTGGTTGCCGAGGCGCGGGTCGTGGACGTCTCCGATACCCGTTTGGATGGCGGCATCGAGACCCGGCGCTACCGCGTGGAAACCATCCAGGTGTTCAAGGGACAGCCTGTTGCACAGATCCATAGCCACGCATCCAGCGCGACCTGCGGCGTGGATTTCACGCCCGGACAACTGCTCTGGCTGTTCGCGCAAAGTGGTCCCGGAACCGGGGCTGCGTCGGGCACTGCATTGTGGATGAACACCTGCAGCGGCGCGCGCCCTGGTTCAGCAGGCTTTATCGACGCCGAAGCCAGCCAGGTTGCCGATACCCTGACAGAGTTGGCGCGCCGGGCCGGTGCAACCGCGGACGAACAGACGCCGCGAAACCGACCTTCGACCGAGCTTAGGTTCCTTAGGCGAATTTCCCGCGA
Source organism: uncultured Halomonas sp. (assembly GCA_964453565.1). Classification (GTDB taxonomy): domain Bacteria; phylum Pseudomonadota; class Gammaproteobacteria; order Xanthomonadales; family Wenzhouxiangellaceae. The sequence goes on along the minus strand of CAYVPB010000107.1, from coordinate 3,200 downwards.
CCGAATCGATGCCCATGCAAGACTGGCGTTGCAGCGCGACGCGGTCGTCTCCCCGGACGGCGTTTCACGAGCGGTTGTGATTGGCCCGACGCCAAACCCGCGCCCGCCGCATTTCCTGCGGCTGGTCGTGGAAAATGCAAATCTGGATGTGCTCGAATTTCAGGTGTACGGTCGATGGCAACTGGAAAGCCTCGCCTGGATCAGCGACAAGCTCCTTTTGGTTGTCGTTGCAGGTCCCGATGCCGTTACCGGGGAGTGGGTTCTCGATACCCGCGAAGCCGAATTGATTTACTCGTTGGAGTAGCAAGGTCGTCGGCGATGCGCCGCGTGATCAGAAAAACAGCCAATCTCTAACGTGCTAACAGTCTCGATCATGCCGCTGACCGCAACGGTTTACGATGGTTTTGTACGCTGCTGGATTCACTACCGGAGCCGACGGGCTGGTAATCGCTGCGGTGATCGGGGAACTGGTGTTCTGGTTCCGCATCGTTTGCGGCCGTCCCGAAGCCCGCCGACCACGAACTCCGGCGCGATCCTGATTGGAAAACTCCGCCGTGCCCGCTCAGCGACCGGGTGATTTGAAGGGCATCTTCAATATTTCCACGGCGCCGGGCTGTTCCGGCCCGGTGCCTGTCTGGTCGACGCGACCAGTCTGGTACGTGCCGAATAATCGGTCCCAGACAATCGCGTTGCAGGCGAAATTCCGGCCGGACTGTTCGCGGATCATAGAGTGATGGACTCGATGGTCGGCTCCGGTGGTGATGACCCAGCGTATTCCCGGCGCGCCCAGATCAACATTTGCGTGAACGATTTGGCTGTTGGTGCCCAGCAGTACGACCCCCGCCACCACGGTGGGGTCGATCGAGAAGTATGTCCCAATCAGCGCGATCGGCAGCGCCAGCAGCAGAAGCTCGAACGGGTGGGTCACGCCAGCGTTGACCGCGTGTAGATTGTGGTAGGCGTGGTGTACGCCATGCCCGCTCGCGCGCCACAGCCAGGCCCAGGTGTGAATCGCGCGATGAATCCAGTAGTAGACAAAATCAGAAGCAAAAAACAGCGGTAATGCCTGGTCAATCTCGACTATATCGCCGAGATTCAGCCGGACGGGAGTGGTGATGCAACCATCATCATGGCGGACGAAGCGCGAATCCCGTGTTCAAGAGGATATCGGGCAGGTCTTCTACACAATGCAGAAAGCAAACTGAACCCGATTGAAACCAAAGAGGAACATTGTCGACGTCTTTCTGCAGCAATGCCAATGTACCCCTCCGGCACGCCTTGCCGCTACACTTGACGGGTGCCCGGACTGATTCCTGAATCATTTATCGAGACCCTGCTCGAACGCGTCGACATCGTCGACGTGGTCGGCGAGCGCGTGCCATTGAAACCGGCCGGGCACGAGTTCAAGGCCTGCTGCCCGTTCCACGACGAAAACACTCCGTCGTTTTACGTGTCTCCGCAGAAACAGTTCTACCACTGCTTCGGCTGCGGCGCGCACGGCACAGCGATCGGCTTCGTGATGCAGTTCGACGGGCTGGAGTTTCCGGCCGCAATCGAGGAACTGGCCGGGCGGCTGGGTCTGGAAGTGCCGCGCGAGGGCGGTATGGCACCGGACGGGGCCCGGAAACGCCAGCGCGAGGCGCTGCATGCCGCATTGGACGCGGCCCAGAGCTTCTTCCGCAACCGGCTGCGCCACTCTGCGCGGGCGCGCGAGTATCTGCAACAGCGCGGACTGGATGAGGCAACCGTCGACGAATTCTGCGTTGGTCTGGCGCCGGAGGCGTGGTCGGAGCTGGCCGACAAGCTGCTGGCCGACGGATTTAGCCCCGAAGCGCTGGAACGCGCCGGTCTCGCCACACGCGCGCGCAACAACAACCTGATTGACCGCTTCCGCAACCGCATCATGTTCCCCATTCACGACCGCCGCGGCCGGGTGATCGCGTTCGGCGGCCGGGCGCTGGGTGACGACGGACCGAAATACCTCAACTCGGCCGAGTCGCCGGTGTTTCACAAGGGCCGCGAGCTGTACCGCCTGTTCAACGTGCGCAAGGGCGGCCTGCCGGAACGGCTGCTGGTGGTCGAGGGATACATGGATGCTGCAGCGCTGCATCAATTCGGTTTTCCCGAGGCCGTCGCGACCCTGGGAACCGCAGTCACTGCCGATCATCTGGAGTTGATGTTTCGCGCCACATCCGTGGTTATATTCTGCTTCGATGGCGATGCCGCCGGCCGGCGCGCGGCCTGGAAGGGACTGGAAACCGCACTTCCCGTGATGCGATCCAACCGCGAAGTGCGCTTTCTGTTTCTGCCCGAAGGTGAGGACCCGGACAGCCTGGTGCGAGCCGAGGGTCGGGCTGGTCTGGAAGCGCGCCTGGGAAGCGCCATGCCTCTGTCCCGGTTTCTGTTCAGGGAACTGGGCCGATCGCTGGATCTGACCAACCCCGATGGACGGGCACGGCTGGTAGCACTGGCCGAACCGCTGCTGGCGAAACTGCCGCCGGGACCGTTCAAGGAATTGATGGTTGGGGAACTGAAGCGGCGCAGCGGGCTCGATCCTGCCGGACAATTGATGTCCCGGCCAATACAACAAAGCAAGGGGGCTTCGCAACGCCCACTGACTCCGGTACAATATGCGGTTGCTGTTCTTGTCCAGCATCCCGAACTGGCCTCCAGGATCGACCGACACCTGCTGGACCAGGCAGGTGACGTGAAAGGGATCCGATTTCTGGCTCATCTGATTGATTTTTGCCGCGAAAAACCCAACATCACCACGGCAGTCGTTCTGGAACACTGGCGCGACAAGGCGGAAGGCCCATATCTTTCCGCGCTGGCGACCCGGGACCTGGCCGGACGGATCGAGCAACTGGCTCCGGCGCTTGACGAAGCGCTGCAGCGAGTGCGTACGCAATTGATCCGTTCGAGAATCGGTCAATTGCAGCGGCTTCAGGCGGCTGGCCAATTGACTGAAGCTTCGGCGGTCGAACTGCGCGAGTTACTGTCTCGTCGGGACAACAACTTGTCAGGTTCGTCGTGACTTTCCCGTAATACCTTTGGAAGACTATGGAAAACGCGCCTCGTTCATCTCTGAAACTGTTGATCGAAAAAGGCCGGGAGCAAGGCCAGTGGCTGACCTATGCCCAGGTCAACGATCACCTGCCCGACGATATCGTCGAAGCCGACCAGATCGAAGATATCGTCAA
>CAYVPB010000106.1:0-7131 GCA_964453565.1 uncultured Halomonas sp. | reverse complement strand
GCCGCTACGAACGGCCCGAGCCGCGGCATTCGTGGAACTCCGATTTCTGGCTCAGCAACGGCATCCTGCTTCAACTGCAGCGCCACTCCGACCACCACGCCAACCCCAGCCGACCGTTTACCCGGCTGAGAAGCTGGCCGGAAGCCCCGCAACTGCCGCTGGGCTACTCGGCCATGCTCCCGATCGCGTTCTTCCCGCCGCTCTACCGCCGCCTGATCCACCCGAGGCTGGATGCTCTGCAGGAAAAATAATCGCGCGGCAGGTTGACAGTGCCGGATCCATGCAGGACAATACCCGGCTTGCACGCGCCCGTAGCTCAGTTGGATAGAGTACCTGGCTACGAACCAGGCGGTCGGAGGTTCGAATCCTTCCGGGCGCGCCATATCAATAAAAAGCCCCGCCCTGCGCGGGGTTTTTATTGATTGCGCCTGAAGGGATTCGAACCTCCGACCCATCAACAAGAGGTTCGACCAGCGGCCGGGAGCCCGGCGTCCCCGCGCCCCGTCTACTGCGGGTGCCGATTGAGAGTGTTCATCGGCGCGTGCTCCCTGCAGTCGGTTTGACGTGGTGTTGGCTACACCTGCACCGTCATTCGGGCACCCGGCAGATCCGCACCACCACTCCGGAGCGCACATAGACCTGAACGGTCCGGTTGCGCTTGTAGAAATCATAGCGCCAGCCGGCGGTGCCGCCGAATTTGGTTTCCAGCCGCACTTCGCGGTCGGGTTCGAGCTCGATCACGGTGCGTTCGGAATCGCCGGTCTTGACCAGCTGGGTGCCGAAGCGCTCGGATGAATAGCAGTCAATCGCCTGCCCCCAAGCGGTGCTGCTTGCCAGTAGCAGGGTAATCAGAACAAATCTTCGCATTCGGGCCTCTCTGGTGTGCTTGTGTGGTATCAGCCTGCCGGGTCTGCGGTGAATCTGCGCTGAACCGACGCAAGGTTCAACAGAATCAGCCGACAATGGCGATACTGTGACGCTGTTTTGCTCAACCGGGCTTGTCCGAGTGTCTATTGCCGAAAATGCCAGGCGAATCGGATTCGTGCTGCTCGCCATCGCCTGCCTTTGGCCTGCGGTTGGTGCGCCGCTGGCGCTGGGCGCCGGCATTGTCTTTGCGCTCGCGCTGGGCAATCCGTTTGCCCAGCCGGTTGCTCCATTTTCCGGGCTGCTGCTCAAATCTTGTGTGGTGGGCCTGGGGTTCGGCTTGCCGCTGGGCACGGTCGTGTCCGCGGGGCTGACCGGCCTTTGGGTGACCGGGCTGGGCGTGTTGGCCATCCTGGCCTGCGGCCTGTTGCTGGCACGTGCGTTCGGTCTGGACCGCGAGTGCGGCCACCTGATCTCGGCCGGCACCGCGATCTGCGGCGGCAGCGCGATTGCCGCGGTCGCTCCGGTGATAGGCGCGCGCTCGGAGCCCGTTTCCATGTCGCTGGCCTGCGTGTTCGTGCTCAACGCGGTCGCGCTATATGCATTTCCGTGGGTCGGCGGCCTGCTGGAACTGAGCCAGTCGGAGTTCGCCGTCTGGGCAGCGATCGCGATCCACGACACCAGTTCGGTGGTCGGCGCCGCGGCCACTTATGGCGACCAGGCGCTGGCCGAGGCCACCGTGCTGAAGCTGGCGCGGGCACTGTGGATCGTACCGCTGGTGATCGGTTTCCTGTTCTTTGCGCGCCGTGAGGAAGGGCGCGCAGGGCGGATTACCTGGCCATTGTTCGTTGCGCTGTTTGTTATGGCCGCCGGGCTGCGCACAGCATTGCCGGGGCTCGAGGAAGCCTTCGACATGCTTTCAGCCGCTGCGCGTCGCGGCCTGGTGCTGGTCCTTTTCCTGATCGGCAGCGGGCTGGGCATGCCGATGCTGCGCTCGCTGGGCTGGCGCCCGCTGGCGCACGCGGCACTGCTGTGGTTGCTGGTCTCGTCGGCAACCCTCGCGCTGGTAATGTCCGGACTGGTCAGCCCGATTTGAGCCGAAGTTTCATGTGTGCCGCATCGCGTTCGCCGAGCAGGTCGGCAAGCGTGTAGTCGCGCAGCACGTCCAGATAGCCGCGCGTGGCGCGGGCCAGCATCGGCGGCAGCCGACACACCGGGGTAATCACGCACTCATTGTTTTCGCGGAAGCATTCGACCATGGCGAAATCCGGTTCCATTTCGGTCACAAGATCCGCCAGATTGATACGCTCCGGTGCGCGACCCAGACGCAAGCCTCCACCACTGCCGCGCGTCGACTTGACAAAGCCGGCGCTGGCCAATTGCTGGACCACTTTCATCAGGTGATTGCGCGAGATGCCATAACTCTCGGCAATTTCCTGGATGGTGCAGCGCCGGTCAGAGTACAGGCCGAGATAGATCAGCACGCGCATCGAAAAATCGGTGTATTGGGTCAGTCGCACGAAATCACTCCGGTATCATCCAGGCCGACCGTCCGAGCGCGGCGCCGTGACAATCGGCCAATACAATATTGCAAAGTACGTGAAAGCAAGCATCCAGGTTAACGCGCTCAACCACAGCATGCCGACCGAAGTCAGCCAGCCGGCCGCGTATCCAACCCGCGCCAACGCCGATAGCGTGACCAGCGCAAACATCAGCCAGGCAGTGTAGTGCAGCTTCAACTTACGCCCGGTATGGCCGAGACAGACCCGGGCCATCACGCCGATGATCAGTGTGCCCATGGCGCCGACCCCGATTGCATGCACCCAGACGTTATCGCGCATCACCGGATCCAGCGCGCCCCAGCCGCGCAGCAGCAAGGCCAGCACGATCCATGCATAACCCAGGTGCAACACCCAGACCAGCGGATCGCGCCAGGCCCACCAACCCTGCCAGCCCATCAGCCGCAACAGGTTTGCCAGGCCGGCAGCCAATGCAAAGATACCCAGCCAGTGCCCCGGCGCATCGAACAACGCAACAACGGCCACGACGACAGCCAGCGAAATTGCCAGCATCTCCAGCGGCGCAAAGGAACGCACGCGCGCCCCTTCCAGCGCGTTGCGATTGAGCCAGTTGCGCGTGAAAAGCGGCGTGATGCGTCCGCCGATGATGATCATCAAGATGGTAATCAGGTCCAGCATGAGAATATTGGCGCGTTCCGGCGCATCAGAGAGATGGTGGGCCAGGTTGACACCCGCCATCAGCACCAACAGCAGCACAATGACCAGATTGCGTGGCTTGCCACTGCGGACGATCGGCAGCCCGACCGCCAGTGCCAGCACCGGCAGAAAGGCCAGATCCAGCACCACCACCATGGTGGCCGGCAGGCTCGGCATGTTCGGGTCGAATACCCAGTACCCCAGACGCGCAAGCAGCCACAGCAGCAACAATCCCAGAAGCGGTCTTCCGTCCAGGGCACGAGTACCCGTCCAGTTCGGCACCGCGGTCAGCAGGAATCCGGCGACCGCGGCGACCACCACGCCGAACAGCATTTCGTGGCCGTGCCAGGCCAGCGGATCGGTTCCGGCAAGCCGCCAGCCGAACGCCAGCACGCCAAGCCAGCCGGCCATCAGCAGCACGGCATACACCGCCACGGAAAGAAAGAAAATCCGGTAGCCGCCGGCAAACAGAGTGCGGACCCGACTCATGAATCGCGGACTATTGCGGTCGGGCGGGTCAGGAGAAAAACGGCCACGCCGACCAGAATCAGCGTGACAAGAATCAGAATCGGCGTCGATGCGCCCCCCAGCCAGAGCATCAGCCAACTCGACGCCATCACCACCATCGCGGCGCGCTTGGCCTTCAGCCCGATGGCGCGATGATGCTCCCAGTCGTGCAGGGTTGGTCCAAACCTTGGATCGGCGCGAATGCGCTCGACCAGCTCCGGCGAGCCTCTGGAGGCCGCCCAAAGCGCCACCAGCAGAAAAGGCGTGGTCGGAACCAGCGGCAACACCACCCCAGCGCCGGCCGCAGCCACCGCCGAGGCCGCGAGCAGGCGAAACCCCAGCGGGCCCCTGCGCTTTGCCGCGTCCTGTGGGAGCGAACTCCGATTCGCAATATTTCTGGCATTGGATCGCGGTTTGGAAACCGCTCCTGCAGTCGGAGATTGGTCGGCTGCAGTGCTCCGGATTCGAACACTGCGATTCATCGATGGATCTCCGGACCGACAAAAGATGCCGCTAGTATACCCATTCAAAAACAAGGTATGTAAACCACACCTTGACTCGTCGCATGTCTGGTCTCCTGGTCCCACGTCTCCGGGACCCCAGCGCCACCAGGTCTTCCGGGCGGGTTTTACCTGATCAGGTCCACGGCTCTCGGCTTGGGCGAAGACAGATGCGATTCGATAGAAAAAACCTGTTTGAACCGCAAATGAACGCGAATAAACGCAAATGATGCCTGGACAGAGGACCAGTTCCGGATTGGCGACCCGAAAGCGCATGATTGGGATTGCCGGGCCGCTCTTGTGACTCCCAATAATTTGCGCTCATTTGCGGTTCCCATCAAAAATAACCCCGCTTGCGGCAGAATCAATTATCCGCCGGGGGCGGTTTCCTGGAGCAGAATGCGGCTGTCATCGCCGTCGAACAGGCCGAAGCTGGCGCGGGCACCGGGGTTTTCCTCGAAACTGCCGTCGTCGTCCAGATCGTCGCGCAAAAACGGCCATTGGTCGCCCAGCAGCAACTCCAGTTCGACCCAGCCGGGGCTGCCGGGTTCCGAGAACGTGAAACCGGCCGTGCCGCCGGAAACTTCAACCGGGTCCGGTTCCTGAATCGAAGTGCTGCCGCCACCGATACCGACGGTCTCGGTACCGTCGCCGGTATCGCCATTGCTGCTGTTCGACTGCACCTCATCGGGCAGCGAAATTTTCGTGCAGTCATCCAGCATGTTGACCTGCCAGGTCTGATCGACAAAGTACTCAGCCCGAAGCGGCAGCACCAGCGGACCCAGTTCCGAGCCGACCGCATTGTCGACCACCAGGCGGCCAAAACGCAGCTCGGTGGAATCGATCAGGCTGTGCTCGTTGATGCCGTCGCCGGACAGGTCGACATCGAAGCCGGCCAATCGCACGCCATCGGAATCGACCGGAGCGGTGCCGACCTGGAAGTCCTCGAACGGGCCGTCGGGCTGATCGCGGTCGGCCCGGATGGTGACCATCGCATCACCGAAACCGGCGCTCCAAAGGATTGTTGCCGCGTCGATGTTGATGTCCTCGTCGGCGGCAATACCGAGCCCACCCGCGCCGAGCCTGGCAAACGCGCCCTCATAGTTAGCCGTGGTCACTCCTCCCAGTGTGCGCGCGTCCAGCGTGAAGTCGGCGCCGAACGGCTCACCGATGTAGGTAAACGCATCGGTGCATCCATCGATCTCGACACGATCCGTAATGGCGCCGGCCGAAAGATTGAAATGCGACGGGATGAACCGGCCGACCGGGTCGCTGGTCTGTCCGGCCACATCTTCACTGCCGAGATACGCGCCACTAGCCAGGCGCGGCGTGATCTCGATGATCCCCACTTCCGGCCAGGCAAATTCGCCGCAGGCGGTACCATTGGCGGCCGGGTTGCCGTCGCAGTCGGTGCCAAAATCACTGAAAGAACCGGTCGCGGGTGGATTGTTACCGCCGTCCGGGGCAACCACTGAATTTTCCAGCATCACCCCTTCGGGACTGGATTCACGGCCGAATTTCGCCGTGATCGCATTAATCGCGTTGCGCGCGGCAACATTGATTTCGAACGGCGCCCCGGCCGCGCCCAGCACCGGCCCGGCGGGGCCGGTGGCACCCGGATTGTCCGGGATGGTCAGCAGGAAATGATCCGGCCGGACAATGAAGCTGTCCTGCCCGGTCAGCTCCAGATCCTCCTCCAGCCCCACATCTCCCTCGAAAAAGGCATTCAGCCCCATCAACCCGACATCGTCATAGCGCACCTCGATCGGCGCGATGCCGTTGCCGTCGAAATTCAGCACCACGCCTGTTCCCGGCGCGCTGCCGGCCACCGCAACGCCATTGAGCCCGACCGGCAATGTCGAGATTGCGGGGTTGAAGGCATCCGACCAGAACGCAACTTGCCTTGATTCGTTGGCAAAGGCAGCAGCGCAGGATTGGCTCTCGTCATCGGCACGCACCGCGGCTACCGTGCCGGCCTGCACGGTGGCCGAGACATGATCCGGCACGTCGATGACAAATCCGGAATCGAACCATTGCATCTGACAGGTTTCGGTGGCACCGACAAAGCATCGTGTCACATCATTGGCCGGCGGATCGGAGACCGCGTCCAATGTCACCGTGCCGGGCGAAGTCACCTGCAGATCCACGGTGGTCTGGCCGGTCAACGAAACCGGGTTGGCCGACCAGTTTCCGGCTGGCGAAGTCAACGTCACGTCCACCGGCTCGCCGAACAGCGAACTGCATGCCGGGTCGGTACAGGCCTGCACCGTGACCTGCGACGGCTGGCAGGTCAGGCCGGAACCGGGATGCAGCAGCCTGATGTGGTCGGGAACGATAACCTCGCACGGCGCGGTAGTGTCCCTCCAGGTCTGGATTTCCCCCTCGCTGAGGGCACCGTCGAAGATCCGGAATTCGTCGATTTTGCCCTGCCAGCGCTGCGCCTTCGCGCCCTGGCCAATGTTCAGCGCGGCCACGGCGTCAATCGGGCCGTTACCGCCCGAACCCTGGGTTCCCGAGATCCCCACTTGACTGCCATCGACAAACACCCGGATATCCCCGCCCATCTCCCAGGTCATCGCGACATGCTGCCACTGGTCGCGCACCATGACTCCGGAAACAGTCTCGACCTGCAGGCATTCGGCATTCAGGCTGCAGTCGGAGGTAAACACACTGGCCTTGAGGACATTGTTCCCGCTGCCGAAGAAACCATCGGTGTCGTAGCGCAAGCCAAGCCGGTTATCCCGTCCCGAAGACGGGTTATTGGTAAAGAAAATACCGCGGTCATTCCCGTTCAGAGGGGCGCTGTTGTAGACCCAGGCCATGACCGTGATTGCGGTCAGACCGTTCAGGTAACTGCCCGCACCTGGATCATCGACACCATCGTTATTGCCGTCGAACTCGCCGAAGCGGCATGTGCCGGGATTGCCTGGAATGGCCGGGTCGGTATCGTCGGTATCGGCACCGCCCACCGCCGTGCCGTGGCGTTCAAATCCGCTGCTGTCCAGCACCTCGTCTGCAATGCCGGTCCAGTTGGCCTGTTCCAT
>CAYVPB010000105.1:0-7140 GCA_964453565.1 uncultured Halomonas sp. | reverse complement strand
AGATGCGTCGCCTTTCAGGCCATGGCGTCGACCTGATATTTCATTGAAATTCGGCTGAAATCGCTTGTGCGGGCCAGATGGCGCTGCGGCAAGGGAGGCCGATTCAGCAGATGGTCTGATCAGTCGGTATTCAGCCAGACTTCTGACGATCCAGGCCGGCAAGCAATGCCGGCCAATGTCGCTGCAACTCCATGATTGTTTTTTTTGCGATCGACGACACCTGCAGCGGCAACCCGTCGCCGCTTGCCGATTGCGACCAGATGACACGACTGCCGGGAATTGCAAGCACTCTCAATTCCACACGCCAGGCCGGGTCGGCGGTCAAGTCTATGGTGCCTTCGATCAGCAGATCGGCATTGAGGTCGGTCGCCACCGCTAGCGCCACATCGTCCCGCCCGAGATACGAATGCATTCCGGTTCGACCGATTAGTTCCAGGCGTTCGAGCTCTGTCCGCCAAAGCTCGGCCAGCAGATGATCGGCCAGCAGGATGGGTGTCCGGGCATCCCGGGTATCCTGATCGTCTTCGGCGGAGAAGAGCTCGGGCGGCAGGATGGCAAGCGCGTAACGCGGTGGTTGTCGATCTTGCTGTTGTCCCATCCACCACCACGAACCTGCGAGCGCGGCCACGATTAGCAGAGGGAGCAACAACAGCAACACGTAACGCGGTCCCGACCGGCTTTCGCTGCCCGCCGATGAAGGCCCGCGCATGCCTTCGCGAACCTCGGCTCCTTCTATCTCTGCGTTGAGGCGGTACCCTCTGCGTGGCAGGGTTTCGACCATGCTCGCATCGCAGCCGAGCTCGGTCACGGCCTGGCGCAATTCCCTGAGCAGGGCTGCCAGTCCGCTTTCGAAATCCAGCACCGCGCCCTCGCCCCAGATTGTCCGTCTGAGTGATTCACGGTCCACGACTTCTCCGGAATGATCCAGAAGCGTGCCTAGAAGAGAGGCTACGCGCGGGCGGAGATGAACCTTGATCGGCCGATCGATGCGCGCAAGCCGCCCGTCGGCGGGATCGAACAGCAGCCCGTTGAAACGCACCGTACCCGCAGCGGATCGGCTCACGTTGGCGTGCTCCGGTGGCTGGCTAACCTGACGTCGGTGAACCGGTCGGTTGCATCCCGTTGGCGCAGTTCCATACCAAGGATTATGCCCTTGAGTTGATTCACCGTGCCCGGTTTGCCCAGTGGATGCAAATCAGGGATCGCCAGCCATCTCTTCCGGTCAATACCGGACCGGGCGTTTTTGCAATTTCCTTTGCAGCGTGCGGCGGTGCATGCCGAGCCGGCGCGCGGCCTCGGAGATGTTGCCGTCGCAATCCCTGAGGATCTGCTGGATATGCTCCCACTGCAGCCGCCTTGCGCTCAGCCGGGATTCCCGCACCGTGGTTTCGACCTGTTCGGAATGTTGATCGCCGCGCAAGGCACGGCTGATCTGATCGGCATCGGCCGGTTTGGTCAGATATTCATTGGCGCCCAGTTTGATTGCCTGAACCGCGGTTGCGATGCTGGCATAACCGGTCAGGATCAGAATGCGGATTCCGGGTTGGCTCTTTCGCAACAATGGAATCAGAGGCAGACAGGAAGCGCCTTCAAGATTGAGATCCAGCACTGCAAAATCCGCCTTGATTGAGTTGATTGCGGATTCGGCCTGATTCAGCGACGCATAGTTGGTCACTTGAAATCCAAGTCCGGACAACGCGCCCGTAAGAACATCGCGGAACACCGGGTCATCCTCCACCAGCAGCAGCGAAGCCGAACTCATGCCAGGGCTCCTTCCAGCCTGACTTGAAGGCGCTCCAGCGGCAGCTCCACCCGCACTTCGGCCCCTCCTTGGTCACCATCCAGAAACTCGACCTGTCCGCCCAGACGTTCGATCGTCGAGACCGCAAGCAAAAGACCGATCCCCATACCAACGGCAGGCGTGAATTCGGGGCTGATGCTTGGGCTGTCGAAAACGTCACGCCCCAGACGCTCACGGATTTCCGGCTCGATCCCGCGACCGCCGTCACTGATGGCGAAGCCGAGTCGCTTCGGGTCGCAATCGGCCTGAAAGCGAATGGTCTGATCCGAGGCATCCGCGGCATTGTTGAGCAGGCTGGCGATGGCCTGTGCGAGGGTTTCGTCGGCCACGATCAGAGGTCCCTCATGCTCGCTTGTGTAGTGAAAATCAACTTCGCGGCCGGGCCGGAAACCCTTCCAATCTGAAATCACGCGCTGCAGCATGGCTTGCACCGGCATGCCCGTGCCGCCTTCGGCCTGAAGGTCCTTGCCATAGCGGCTTAACCCCCGCAGCACGGACTTGCACCGCTCGATCTGTTCGCGCAGCAGCTTCAGGTCAGAATCCAGATGCGCCGGTATTTGCCCACCCAGCTTTCTGCGCATTTCACCATTGACCACTGCCATGGTCGAAAGAGGTGTGCCCAGTTCATGCGCGGCGCCGGCAGCCAGCGCCCCCAGCGCAATCACCCGCTCATCGCGCAACTGCCGCTCACGCGCTTGTGCCAGTTCGCGCTCACGCTCACGCAATGCGGTGTTCATCCAGGTGACAAAATAGGCCACCAGCAAGGCGACCATGACCAGTCCCAGCCACATGCCGATCAGGTGAAGATCAAAGCGGCTTGCTTCGGCGTGGCCTGCGTGGTTTGCCTGGCCGGCCGGAGATTGCAACAACAGGCCACTGTAGGCGAGGATGGCCAAAAACGTGATTGCCCAGATCGAAAATGCCCGCAAGGTTGCGGCCGCGACAATGACAGGAACCAGAAACAAAAGGGTGAAGGGATTGGCCGCGCCGCCCGAAGCCATCATAAACCAGTAGATCAGTATCAGATCTCCAACCAGGTTCAGCACCAGATAGTCTTCGCCGCATTGCTTGAGTCCACGCAAGTGCAGTTGCACCGACAGATTGACCAGCGCATAACTTGCCAGCGCGAACCATGCCATGCCATCGGCTGCGATAAATTCAACGCTGGCTTTAGCGAGCAAAAGAAGCCCAAGAAATCCGGCCAGAATGAACCAGCGCAACGCCACCAGACGGCGCAGATTGGCCAGAACCACCCCGGATTGTGGTGTCGGGAGTTGTCCGGTTGTCAACGTGGTTACCCCGCGAATCTGAAGGCGTGCCGTGCGACCAATCCAGCCTCGCCCGAATCAGGTGAGCGCACAAGATCTGTTCGCAAATTCAAACATGCGCCGCATTACTCGACGTTCAGGCCCGAGTCGCGCCACATTCTGTGTTTCCACGGCATTCTTGCAGGGCGATCAGGAACGTGCAATCAAGGAATTTCCGCCGAAATCCTGTCTTCAGAACATCCCGGTTTCGAGACGCGCCGATTCGCTCATCATTTCCTGGTTCCAGGGCGGGTCGAAGGTCAGCTCGACATCCACCCGCTCGACGGTGGGGATGATCTTCAGCCGCGAGCGCACGTCATCGACCAAGAAGTCACCCATGCCGCAGCCGGGCGCGGTCAGCGTCATGCGCACGTCGATCTCGCGCCCGCCGGATGCATTGCGATGGATGTCGCAATCATAGATCAGGCCCAGATCGACGATGTTGATCGGGATTTCCGGGTCGTAGCAGGTCTTGAGCTGGCCCATCACCACCTCTTCGAGATCCTGATCGGTGGCGTCTTCCGGCAGCTTCGGCCGGGGCGGCTGCTCGCGTCCGATCGCATCGGCATCGTCGCCGGCCAGCCGGAATAGCCGGCCGTCGACATAGACGGTAAAGCTGCCGCCCAGTGACTGGGTCAGGTAGCCGGTGGTGCCGGCCGGCAGTTCGACCATCTGGCCTTCCGGGATCAATGCGACTTCTGCGTCGCGTTCGAATTTGACGGGTGCGTAGGATTGACTGAACATCTGCTTGCAAAAGTTGGCCGATTCAGGACCAATATTGTACGCTTTTGGTGACGTGTTGTCCGCGCCGGTGCCACCGGCATCCGGTGATGCAATGCTGCGGGTTTGAATGCCCGGTTGATCCCCTGATTCTATCGGTTATTGCTGGACACTCGGCGGTTCCAGGCCCAGCGCTCGCTCGGCGGCCTGGCGGGTCAGCGGGTGATAGCCGGGCCGGGCGCGCTGATAGACCTCGATGGCCCATTCATGGCCCCAGTCGGTGTTGGCCAGTTGCTGGTACAGCGGCCGGGTGAACTTGTTGCGCCCGACTTCCAGCAGAAAGTCTTCCAAGCGATCGATCCCCGGGCGATAGCGCGCCTCGATGGCCCGTGCCAGCCAAAGATAGACAATCTCGACGTTCCGGCTTGAAGTCAGGCCGAATTGTTCGTCCAGCTCCTGCATCCGCTCGGCATCCAGTTCGCCGGCCAGCCCGATCAGAAACTGGCGCCATTCGTGCACGGTCCAGTCGCCGACCGGAATTTCATCCAGCCTGATCTCGCCGGTCAGCCAGCGCCGGCGCCAGTCATCGACGATGTCGAAGGCGTCCGAATCCGGCAACACCGCGAACTCAGGAATGCCGGGATGGTGCAACCACTGGCGAAGCCCGTCCGGGCTGGCCGTGTCCGGATTTTCGGCCAGCAGATCGCGCTGGAAATAGCCAAAAAAATCCTCGGTGGCGATCGACTGGAAAGCAAAGTGATCGAAGTATTCACGCAGGAAAGCGTCGAAGCGCTCGCGCCCGAAGCGCGATTCCAGCCAGGCTAGCAGCAGACGGCCCTTGTCGTACGGGATGGGGTTGAAGGCCTGCTCCGGATCCTGCTCGGACAGGTCCCGGGTCAGCACCTGTTTGTCTTCGCTCATTTCGGCCGTGGCCTCGCGCAGGCCGATCCAGTCCAGCGTGGCCTCCATCTCGGCGCGCTCGGGGCCGTACAGGGCCTCGATGATGCGGTTTTCGAAATAGGTTGTGAAGCCTTCATTGAGCCACAGGTCGCGCCACGAGGCGTTGGTGACCAGGTTGCCCGACCAGGCGTGGGCAAGCTCGTGCGCGACCAGCCCGGTCAGGGATTTGTCGCCGGCGATTATGGTCGGCGTGATGAATGAAAGGCGCGGGTTTTCCATCCCGCCGAAGGGGAAGCTGGGCGGCAATACCAGCAGATCCTGACGGTCCCAGCGATAGGGCCCATACAGTTGCTCGCCCAGCTCGATCATCTTTTCCAGATCATCGAATTCACTGGCGGCGGCGGGCAGCATGTCCGGTTCAGCATACACGCCGGAGCGAGGGCCCAGCGACTGGAACTCCAGCCTGCCCACGGCAATCGCCATCAGGTAGGCTGGAATCGGTTGCGGCATCTCGAATCGATAGACACCGTCGGCCGAGGTTGCAACCGGATTGCCGGCAGCACCCATCAACGCCATCAGTTCGCGCGACGTGGTCAACGTCGCCTCGAAGGTATATCGAACCGCCGGGGTGTCCTGCAGCGGCACCCAGGTGCGGGCGTAAATCGGCTGCGATTGTGAAAACACAAAGGGATCGCCGGTGCCGGTCTGCGCGCCATCCAGCCACTGCAGGCCGAATGCCTCTGGAGAGCTGCGATAGTCGATGCGCACCCGCTCGATTTCGGGCTCCAGCGCAATCACCAGCGGGCGTCCCAGATACTCCCGCCCTTCTACGCCTTCACCCAGCCGCCAGGAAAGCGGCTCCAGCGCGCCATCGGGGTGGACCCGATTGATGTCGCGGATTTCCAGCGCACGACTGTCCAGCACCAGCCGGCGGTTTCCGGCATTGCGCTCCAGTTCCAGCACCGCATACCCGTCGAGAACCTTGCGCCGGAAATCAACCGCCAGGTCCAGTTGCAGATGCGTGATGCGCACTTCATCGTAGTTGGAAAAACTGTGCGGATCCGGTCCGGGGCCGATGACTTGAGGGCTGGTATCCGGGTGACAGGCCGCCAGCAGCAATATGCCCAGGACAAGGGAGAGCGCGCGAATAATCAGCATAGGGTTCACCAAAACCGGAGTCCGCCAGACGCCGGTGCGAATGTGATCTGCCGGGCAACGGAAAACACCGGGGCCTTCCGACCCCGGTCAGCGTTGGCCTTATTCGGCCGTTTTCATCTGCGATTGCAGGTAATTGTTCTCGCCGACCTTGTCGATCAGATCGAGTTGGGTTTCCAGCCAGTCCACGTGTTCTTCCTCATCTTCGAGAATTTTTTCAAACAGTTCGCGTGATGGGTAATCACGCGCCTCCTCGCAATACTGGATGGCATCACGCAGATCGGGAATCGCGTCATGTTCCAATTGCAGGTCGCATTCCAACACCTCGCGCACGTTCTCGCCGATACGAAGCCGACCCAGGTCCTGCAGGTTGGGCAGGCCCTCCAGGAACAGGATGCGTTGGACCAGTTCGTCGGCATGCTGCATTTCCTCAATCGACTCCTCATATGTCTTCTTACCCAGCACACCAAAACCCCAGTCGTCAAGCATCCTCGCGTGCAGGAAATACTGGTTGATCGCAGTCAATTCGTTTTTCAACACCTTGTTGAGGTGTTCGATAACCTTGCTGTCTCCTTTCATGACTCCATGCTCCTTGGAATGCCTGGTTTCCCTGCAAGGATAGCGCAGTGGCGTTGTACAAGTGAGTACACGAGGATTTTTCGGCCCGGCTTGCCCATGCCAATAGATGGCTGTGAGCATCCGGTGATGCCGGCTGCTTCGGGCCGGCCGGGACGATCGGCCTGCTCGCAATCGTCTGGTTTGCGGGAGCTGGTGAACCGGCGAATACCGCCTGGGGAGGCAGGAAGTCGTGCGGGTTTTCCCCAGGAATTGACGGGTTGGCCAAGATGCTGATGGTCCCCGGGCGTCTTCCGCCGCCCCGGCCGGCCCGAAGCCCCCGACATCCCCCGCTGCACCAATGTTCGAATCTTGCTGCGGGCGAGTCCGGGAGGTTGCACGAAACTCTCAGCGGGGAGTGGCGTTGCCTGGTGGTGATTCGTGGGTCGCGGATCAGAGAACGATCTTTCAGCATCCATCCGCATCTGTTCGGTTCCAGGGCAGCACTCAAGTTCGGACGCCCGCGGACCTATTCAACTGGCACCAGGGCTTCCTTGAACCGCGCTTCAACCGTAATGCCGATCGACCCACGACTCGCCACCAGGCAACGCCGCTACCCGCCAGCCCTGCGGACCCGCCCCTGACCGAAAAGACGCGGCCCGGCCCCAGCTTGCACGCAGTCCAACCAACGTGACCCGCCCC
>CAYVPB010000104.1:0-7288 GCA_964453565.1 uncultured Halomonas sp. | reverse complement strand
TCTGCGGTTCCAGGGTTTTCTGTCTTGGCATGGCTGAGTCAACTACGTAATCAGGTATATCTATGCAAACCTGTGGATTGCCCTCAAGCGCCCGCTTCGGCTATCGGGCTGTCGTCGTGATCGAAAATTTCCTGATCGAATTCGTTCTCGGACTTGGCCACGATGCAGGTCACGGTGGCATCGCCGCATACATTGACCGCGGTTCTGGTCATGTCCAGCAACCGGTCCACCCCCAGAATCAGGGCGATGCCTTCGGCCGGCAGATTGACCGAGGCCAGCACACCCGCGAGCAGCACCAAGCCAACTCCGGGCACACCCGCCGCACCCACTGAAGCCATGATGACCATCAACACTACCATCAGATACTGGCCAAGGGTCAGATCGATGCCGAAATACTGCGCAATGAAGCCGGTCGCGATCCCCTGCATGATGGCAGTGCCGTCCATGTTGATGGTGGCACCCAGCGGCACGGTGAATGATGCGACGCGGTTATCGGCGCCCAGACGTTCCTCGACAGTACGAAGCGTGACCGGAATGGTTGCCCCACTGGAGGCGGTCGAGAAGGCAAAAGCAAGCACCGCGCGCATCTTGCTGAAAAACTGCAACGGGCTCAGGCCCCCAACGAATTTCAACAGGAATGAATAGGTCAGTGATACATGCAGGATCAGCACGACCAGCACCAGCACCACGTAGGTTAGTACGCCCACGAAGGTATCCCATCCTGTGGTCGCGGCCAACACAGTGATCAAGGCAAAAACGCCGTACGGCGCCAGCAACATGACAAACCCGACCAGTCGCATCACGACTTCATTGAAGTCGACGAAAAACCTTCCAATGCGCTTGCCTGACTCACCTGATAGCGCGATGGACAGACCGATCAGGATGGCAAAAATGATGATTGGCAGCATGTCTCCGTTGGCCATGGCCTCGACCGGATTTTTCGGAATCATGTTGATCAGCACCTGGCCGAAGGAAGGCTGTTCGGCGATTTCCCGCTCAATCGGTTCACCTGGGTTGGCGCCGACCCCGGGCTTGACCAGGGTGGTTGCCAGAAGAGCCAGCGTGATGGCGATTCCAGTGGTGAGCATGTACAGCCCGACCGCCTTGCTGCCGACCCGACCCAGCTTTTTCGGGTCGGAAAGACTGCTGACGCCAGTGATCAGGGAGACGAACACCAGCGGAACCACCAGCATGCTAAGGAAACGCACAAAAATTTCACCCACCACTGCAAATAGGCCGTCAATGAAGATCGACCGAACCCACTCCTGGTCTGCGATGGTGAAATTGAGCAATGTGCCGAATACCAGCCCGGCTGCGAGGCCGATCAGGATATGGTTGGAAATGCGGCGATGGTCGAACGGGGCATCGGCCATGAATCTGCTACCGTCTGGGTGAAAGCAGGCAGTATCGCAAAAACCGGCCCCGATTGGAAATGTGTCAGCCCGAACGGCTCCGGGGGGGCTACCTGGCGGATTGGGGCGTTACAATCCCTTCTCCGACGAATCCAGCCAGCCCGTGCGATGACCGAATCTGCCCAGTCCACCAATTTCATCCGCAACCGCATCACCCGTGAAATCGAGGCCGGTCAGCAGCCGGCAATCGTCACGCGATTCCCGCCCGAGCCCAACGGCTTTTTGCACATCGGGCATGCCAAGTCCATCGTGCTCAATTTTGGTCTCGCTGCTGAATTCGGCGGCCGGACCAACCTGCGCTTTGACGACACTAACCCGATGCGAGAAGAGCAGCGTTATGTGGAATCAATTCGTGAGGATGTCTCCTGGCTGGGGTTTGACTGGACGCGCGAATGTTTCGCCTCGGATTATTTCCAACAGCTTTATGAATGGGCGCTGCATTTGATTGATCATGGTCTGGCTTTTGTCGACAGTCAGGATGCCAATGCCATTCGGGAGCAGCGCGGCACGCTGACCGAACCGGGAATCGAGAGCCCGTATCGTGAACGGACCGTCGCCGAAAACCGGGATTTTTTCGAGCGCATGCGCGCCGGTGAGTTTCCGGATGGCGCCCACGTGCTGCGAGCCCGCATCGACATGGCCGCGCCCAACATCAACCTGCGCGACCCGGTGCTGTACCGCATCCGCCATCAGCACCATGCCCGCACCGGCGATGCCTGGTGCATCTACCCGAGCTATGACTTCGCCCACGGCCAGAGTGATGCCATCGAGGGCATCACGCACTCGCTGTGCACGCTGGAATTCGAAGACCATCGTCCGCTCTATGACTGGCTGCTGGATAACCTCCCGGTGCCCGCGCGGCCGGTTCAGATCGAGTTTTCCCGACTCAATCTGGATTTCACTGTGCTTTCCAAGCGCCGTCTTTCGCGGCTGGTCGATGAAGGCTTTGTCGCCGGCTGGGACGACCCGCGCATGCCGACCCTCGCCGGCCTTCGCCGCCGCGGCTTCACCCCGGGCAGCATCCGCAATTTCTGCAATGAAATCGGCGTGACCAAGTCTGAAAGCACCATTCCGTTCGGTGGGCTGGAGCGCAACCTGCGCGACGATCTCAACGAGCGCGCGCCGAGGAGGCTGGCCGTGCTGGACCCGCTGAAGCTGGTGCTGACCAACTTCCCGGAAGGCAAGACCGAGTGGCTGGAGCTGCCCAACCATCCTCAGAATCCGGAAATGGGCAGCAGAAAAGTGCCGATCACACGCGAGATCTTCATCGAGCGCGACGACTTCATGATCGACGCGCCGAAGAAGTTCTTCCGTCTCAAGCCAGGCGCGGAAGTCAGGCTCCGAGGTGCCTTCATCATCCGTTGCGTTGAGGTCATCCAGGACGAAGCTGGCAACTTGCTGGAGTTGCACTGTACGCTGGATGAAAGGTCACGCTCGGGTCAGCCCGGCGCGGACCGCAAGGTAAAAGGCACGATTCACTGGGTTTCGGCCCGGCATGCGCTGGAGGCCGAAGTGCGCCTGTACGATCGGCTGTTCTCGGTGCCTCACCCGGCCGGTGAAAAGGAGCGCGATTTCACCGAATTCCTCAACCCGGATTCGCTGGTGATCATGGGCCGGGCGAAGCTGGAACCGGCCCTGGCCGAAGCTGCCGCCGGCGATTACTTCCAGTTCGAGCGCACCGGCTACTTCGTCCCCGACCGCGACTGGCGACCCGAGCGCCCGGTGTTCAACCGGTCCGTCACACTGCGCGATTCCTGGGCTAAGATCGAGAGAGAATTGCGCGGCTGAACAGCCTGCTCTCCAACAGAGCGGCCCCTGCAGGAGAATATTCAGCCTGATACCGGCGGGCTTGGAAAGCCGTTTCAAGATTGCGATCCTGCTCTGACCCAGCAACCAGTGCGTGTTTTGCCCGGCAATGACGCAGGGCGCCCGGCAGCACAAACGGGTAAACTTGATCGCTCAATCGTGCTCAGGAGATGCCCGAATGGAATGGATTGTGCTTGGCGCAATTGCGCTGATTGTCATCTTTGTCATTTCGATCTACAACCGGCTGGTGGCGGCGCGTAACCGCTACAAGAATGCGTTTGCCCAGATCGATGTTCAGCTCACCCGCCGCTACGACCTGATCCCGAACCTGGTCGAAGTCGCCAAGCGCTACATGTCGCACGAGAAGGACACGCTGGAAGCCGTGATCCAGGCGCGCAACGCCGCGGTCACGGGCCTGAAGCAGGCCTCGGCCAACCCGGGCGATCCGGATGCGGTCAACCAGCTCAACCAGGCCGAGCAGGGGCTTTCCGGCGCACTGGGCCGGCTATTCGCATTGTCGGAAAACTACCCGGACCTGAAAGCAAATCAGAACATGATGCAGCTTTCTGAAGAAATCACCACCACCGAAAACAAGGTCGCGTTTGCCCGCCAGGCCTACAACGACGCCGTGATGACCTACAACATCCTGCGCGAATCGGTGCCCAACAACTTCATCGCCGGCCCGTTCGGCTTCGGCCCCGCCCAGTTGCTGGAAATAGAAGACCCGGTCAAGCGCGAAGCGGTCAAGGTGGATTTTGGTTGAGGGCGGCATTGCAAGCCCAGCGGTTGATCACTGTCATTGCCACCGCTCTGGCATTTCGCGAATCGGAAATCGTGAATCGTGAATCGTGAATCGAAACGGGCTTGTTCATTTACAATTCTCGATTCACGATTTCCGAAAGCTCTGATCGGGGGTGCATTCTCGCAAGCTTTCCCTGAGCCATCCGGGGCCACCGCCACATGAACTTCTTCCAACACCAGGACCGGGCACGCAAGCAGACGCGCAGGTTGATGTTTGCCTTTGCGCTTGCTGTACTGGTGATTGTGCTGGCGATGAACATGGTCATGCTGGTGATTTTCGGCCGTTTCAGCGCGCCTGATCAGAACTGGCTGTCTGGCTCTTTCTGGCGTGGCAATGCGACCGTGGTGGTGTGGACTTCGCTGATCACGGTTGGCGTCATCGGGCTGGCCAGCCTGTTCCGCGCCTCACAGTTGCGCGGCGGCGGTGCAACCGTAGCGACGGAACTGGGTGGCGTTGCCGTGGATGGCTCGACCGCGGACCCGCTGCGCCGACGATTGCTCAATGTGGTCGAGGAAATGGCGATTGCATCGGGTGTGCCGGTACCGCAGGTATTCGTGCTTGAGCATGAACAGGGCATCAATGCATTTGCAGCCGGCTGGTCTTCGGCGGATGCGGCCGTGGCGGTCACGCGCGGGGCGCTGGAGACACTTAGCCGTGAGGAACTGCAGGGGGTCATCGCACATGAATTCAGCCATGTGTTCAACGGCGACATGCGTCTGAATATCCGCTTGATGGGCGTGTTGTTCGGCATTCTGGTGATTGCCGTGGTCGGCCGCAAGCTGCTCTCATCGATGCGCTATAGCTTCAGCAGCAGGCGCAGGAACAATGCCGGCGCGATTGTCCTGATTGCAGTGGCAGTGATGATCATCGGCTACATTGGCCTGTTTTTCGGCCGCTGGATTCAGGCCGCGGTGTCGCGCCAGCGCGAATACCTGGCCGATGCCTCGGCAGTTCAGTTCACCCGCTCTCCGGAGGGCATCGCCGGGGCATTGATAAAAATCGGCGCAACCGTTCACGGCTCAAGATTGCTCGCCAATACCGAGGAAATCGGACACATGCTGTTTGCCAGGGGTATGGCGTCGAAGCTTTTTGCCACTCATCCGCCGCTGGAGGATCGTATCCGTCGCATCGAGCCTTCGTTTAGCCCCGAGCAGTTCAAGGAAGTGGCCATGACTTTGCGGCGTGAGCAACAAAGGAAGTCCGCCGAACAGGAAATGCAGGCCGAGCGCGGTAGCGTGGAATCGGCCCTTCCGGGAGGACTGACACTGGATCCGGGGCAGTTGCTGGATCGCATTGGCGAGGCCGGAGTCACCCAGGCGTTACTGGCCGCCGCGTTGTTGCAGTCGGTGCCGCAACCGCTGGAGCGGGCCGCGCATTCGGACGAGTGGGCCGCCGAGGTGCTGCTCTACCTGCTGCTGGCCGAAGAGCCTGAATTGCGCGAAAATCAGCTGCTGCAGATCGCCCAAAAGCGCGGTAGCGATAGCGAACAGCGAGTGCGTGAGTTGCTCGGCATGACCCCGCGCCTGGCATCGGAACTGCGTCTGCCCTTGATGGAAATGGCGTTTCCGTCGCTGCGGCGCAGACCCGAGCGCGAGCTGCTGGAGATGATGCGCCTGGTCGATGATCTGGTGGCGATCGACGGCCATGTCGATGTGTTTGAATATGTAATGGCGAAACTGCTCAATCGCGAGATCGAGCAGGCCTTCAATCCGACCGGAAATGTTTCACGCGGGCGGGCCAGACTGGCTGAACTGGCGCCGGAAATTTCGGGATTGATCGGAATTGTTGCCCGGCTCGGTCATCCCGGGGATTCCGAAGCTGAGCGCAACGCCATTGCCGCGGCGATGGCAGTGCTGGGTCTGGAACAACAGCCCGCGGAGTCCGGGCCCTGGCAGCAGAAGCTGGAACATATCCTGGCGCGGCTGGGCAGGCTCAGGCCGGAAGCGCGCGCCCGGCTGATCGAGGCCCTGCTGACCTGTTCCCGCCATGATGGCGAGATCCGTACCAGTGAGTACGAGCTGCTCCGGTTGATTGCCGGCATGCTCGATGTGCCGTTGCCGCTGGCCTATGCCCGTGAATAGGAAGCTCAAAAGCACTCAGACTTTGACACGGGTCAATCCGGGTCAATTTGCGATATTCTGCACTCAAAGGTGCCCACACCGAAGTGAACCAGCCATGTCATTTCCGCACACCCGCATGCGCCGATCGCGCCGTCACTCGTTTGCCCGGCGGCTGGTGGCCGAGACGCGTCTGAGTCCCGCCGATCTGATCTATCCCGTGTTCGTGCTCGATGATCCGGGCGCGACCGAGCCGGTTCCGTCCATGCCAGGTATCAAGCGCCAGGGCATCGATGCGCTGCTCAAGACCTGCGAACGCATGCTGGAATCGGGCATTTCGATGATTGCGCTGTTTCCGGTCATCGACTCGATCCTGAAGAGCGAACGGGCCGAAGCGGCCTGGGACGACAACGGCCTGGTGCCGGTCACGGTCGGCGCGATCAAGCAGCGCTTTCCCGAACTGGGTGTGGCGACCGACGTGGCGCTGGACCCGTATACCTCGCATGGCCAGGACGGCATCATCGACGAGACCGGTGACGTACTCAACGATGTCACGGTTGAGGCGCTGGTGCGCCAGGCGCTTTGCCATGCCCGCGCCGGCGCCGACGTGGTTGCGCCCTCGGACATGATGGATGGGCGTATCGGCAAGATCCGGGAAGCACTGGAAGCCGATGATCATGCCGACACCATCATCTTGAGCTATGCGGCCAAGTACGCCTCGGCGTTCTATGGCCCGTTCCGCGACGCGGTTGGTTCGGCCGCCAACCTCGGTTCGGGCGGAAAGGAAACCTACCAGATGGATCCTGCCAACCGCGACGAGGCGCTGCGCGAAGTTGCACTGGATCTCGAAGAAGGCGCCGACTGGGTCATGGTCAAGCCGGCACTCCCGTATCTTGACATCGTCGCCGGCGTCAAGGCCGAATTCGGTGTGCCGACCTTTGCCTACAACGTCTCGGGCGAGTACGCCATGCTCAAGGCGGCTGCGGCCAATGGCTGCCTGGACGAACGCAAGGTCGTGCTCGAAGCCCTGACCTCCATCAAGCGCGCCGGCGCCGACGGCATCCTGACGTATCACGCCCTGGACGCGGCGGCATGGTTGAAGACGTAAAACAATACCTGATTACGTATGTATGTCAGCCATTTGAAAAAGCAACCACAGATTACGCAGATTCGCGCAGATTATTGAATTTGAATCCGTTTTTGCTTGACCA
>CAYVPB010000103.1:0-7796 GCA_964453565.1 uncultured Halomonas sp. | reverse complement strand
GGCCGCTGCAAAACGGTTAATTCCAGCCAAGACAATAATCTGCGTGAATCTGTGTCCATCTGTGGACAACCGGTATTTGCCCTTCACTCCACCCGCGGCACCTGCTCGCCGACATCGCCACACTGCGCGCGATGCAGCAGGTATTGGTCCATCAGCACCAGCGCCATCATGGCCTCGACAATGGGCACGGCGCGGATGCCGACGCACGGGTCGTGGCGGCCGGTGGTGACGATCTCGACCGGGTTGCCGGCCACATCCACGGTCCGGCCCGGGAGGCGCAGGCTGGAGGTGGGCTTGAACGCCACCGCCATGGTGACCGGCTGGCCCGAGGAAATGCCGCCAAGCACGCCGCCGGCCTGGTTGCCGATAAACCCTTGCGGCGTGATCTCGTCGCGATGTTCGGTACCCTTTTGCGCCACGCTGGCAAAACCGGCGCCGATCTCGACGCCCTTTACCGCATTGATGCTCATCATCGCCGAGGCCAGCTCGGTGTCGAGCTTGGCATAGACCGGCGCGCCCCAGCCCGGCGGCACGCCCTCGGCCTGGGCACGCACCAGCGCGCCGACCGAGTCGCCTTGCTTGCGCAGCGCATTCATGTAGCGCTCCAGTTCCTCCACCTTGTTCGGGTCAGGGCAGAAAAACGGATTGTCGTCAATGGATTCAGGAACGAATTGATCGTCGCAGACCTGATCGCCCAGCCGGGACAGCCAGGCGGTTATGCGAATGCCGAACTTTTCTCCCAGATACTTTGCCGCCAGTGACCCGGCCGCGACCCGCATCGCGGTCTCGCGCGCCGACGACCGGCCGCCGCCGCGCCAGTCGCGGATACCGTACTTGTGGTGGTAGGTGTAATCGGCATGCCCGGGGCGAAACTGCCGGGCGATTCTGGTGTAGTCCTTGCTTTTGGCATCGGTGTTGTAGATCACCAGCGCGATCGGCGTTCCGGTAGTCACACCGTCGAAAGTGCCGGAAAGAATCTGCACATCCTCGGCTTCGCGGCGCTGCGAAGTGTGGCGCGAACGGCCGGTGGCACGCCTAAGCAATGCGGCGCGGATTTCCTCGGCCGAGATTGTAATGCCAGGCGGAAAACCGTCGATGACACAGCCGATGGCCGGGCCATGGCTCTCGCCGAATGTCGTGATGCTGAGAACTCTGCCAAATCGATTGAAACTCACTGTTGATCCTTTCCTGATTCCTTAAGTTGACTCCGCCATCGCGAGACCATAAACCCCCGGAACCGCAGATTACGCAGATTAACGCAGATGCTTGAAGCGCAATGCTTTGCTACAAAAATGAGGATTGATCGTTCAAGTCCTCTGATCTGTGTTGACGAGTTTTTTCCGACTCTTTGTGTCGGTCAGTCGGTCAAAACAATATCGGATCGCTCTTTCGCACTGTTCTGATTCGTCTTTATCCACGTTCATCTGCGGTGAAAAGCTTTCAAGCTTGACTGAATCAACTGCGTAATCTGCGGTTCATTTTCCCCGATCGTGGGGACAGGCCGGATTCAGGATCGCCATTGCAGGCAGGCGGCGCGGTCGAGCATCACCACGCCATCACCACCGTGCTCGAACTCCAGCCAGATCGCCTCGGCCGGGCCGAGCAAGGTCTCGGCGGCCTGGCTCGCCTCGCCCAGCTCGACCAGCAGGAAACCGCCCGGGGTCAGATGTTCCGGCGCCCCGGCCAGCAACTCGCGGAAAATATCGAGCCCGTCCTCGCCGGCGACCAGGGCCAATTCCGGCTCGTGCCGGTATTCGTACGGCAATGCCCGCATTGATGCGGCGGGAACGTACGGCGGGTTGCTGATGATCAGATCGTACCGCCGCTTGCCCAGGGCCTCATAAAGATCGGAGTTCAGCAGTCTGACCCGCTCGGACACTCCGTGCCGCTCGATATTGCTGGCCGCCACCGGCAGCGCCGCATTGCTGATATCGACCGCGTCAATCCGCAGTTTCGGCCAGTGGGCCGCCAGCGCAATGGCGATACAACCCGAGCCGGTGCCGACATCCAGCACTTCCAGCGGTCGGTCGAAATCCAGCCACGGAAGCAGGCCGCCGCGCGCAATCTCGGCCAGGGGAGAACGCGGGATCAGGGTTGATTCGTCGACCTGGAATCGCATCCCGGCGAACCAGGCCTCACCCAGCAGGTAGGCCAGCGGTTTGCGCTCTTCGACGCGACGGGCAAGCAAGGCTTCGAGACTCGCAAGCTGATCGCGGCTTGCCTCGCGCATGAGCTCGCCGACATCGAAATCCGGCGCCATGTCAAGCACCGCCGAGAGCATCCAGCAGGCCTCGTCGAACGCGGTCGAGGTGCCATGGCCGAAATGCAGGCCGGCCGCTTCCATCCGCCGGGCCGCATTCCGCGCCCATGGCCCGAGTTCAGTCCGGCCGGTTCCCGAGTCAATTTCGGAGTCGATTTCACACATGCCAAAGAGTACCTGATCAGGTCGTTGACTCAGCCGCGCCGAGACAAATACTTTGGGTTTACAGATTACACAAATTGGCCCGGTGATGCCGGCCGCTTCGGGCGAGTCCAGCGCGTTGTACGAAACTCTCGGCGGGGAGTGGTGTTGCCTGATGGTGGGTCGTGGGTCGTGAGTCGCGGGATCACACAACAATCTTTCAGCATCCATCTGCATCCGTTGATGCTTCATGGACGCATTCAGGTTCGAATGCCCCTGTATCAATTCCACTGGCACCAGGGCTCCCTCGAACCCCGTCTTCCCCGAAAGGCCGATTGACCCGCATCTCGCCAGCAGGCAACGCCGCTCCCCGCCTGCCCGGTCCGCCACCGGGCTGCTCGCGGGAACGGGCAATGGACTCTCGTTCGCTACAATACCGGGCATGAAAAAAAAGTGTTCCATCCACGATATTGAATCGAAGTCGAAATTCAAGCCAATTTCGCGCTCGCCCACGCAGCTCGCCGCCGGCGGAAATGTGCTGCTGATCGCGATCGTGGTGCTGATCGCCACGCTGGCCGGGGTGATCATCGCGCGGCAGTGGTTGTCCCCGGCAGCCGAGTTCGAGGCCGCCTCGATTTATCCCGAGTCTCGCGTCATCAGTGAATTTTCGCTGCATGATGCCGATGGCGAAGTTTTCGGCCAGGCGGACCTGACCGGCAACCTGTCGCTGGTGTTCTTCGGCTTCACCCATTGCCCCGATATCTGTCCCGACACCCTGGCCGTGCTCGCCCAGGCGCATGACAAACTCGCAACAATGCGGGTCGAACGTCTGCCCCAGGTGGTGTTTGTTTCGGTCGACCCTCAACGCGATGACGGTTCGGCCATGCGCGAGTACGTGGAGTACTTCAACCCCCGGTTTGTTGCCGTCACCGGTGACGACCATGCCCTGAGGGAGCTGACGTCCCAGGTCGGTGCGGTATATGAGCGCGAAGCTCCGGACGAAGACGGTTTCTACACGGTCGATCATTCCGGGATGGTGGTCATCATCGATTCCACAGGCCGCATGATCGGACGTTTCCGTACCGGTGTCGATGCCGAAAGCATGGCCGCCGATCTGTTCCGGCTGATCCGCGCCGGTGTCTGAACACGCCCCCGGAAGTGAAACAGAGGGACGGGCCAGGCTGCGCGACCGGCTGGTTGCATGGCCACAGTATTTGCTGCCGCAAAAGCTGCTGACCCGCGTCGCCAACGGCATTTCCCATTCGCCGGCGCTTGGCGCCCCGATGATCGCCGGCTTCCGGCGCTGGTTCCCCGTTGACATGCGCGAATGCATTGAGCCGGAAGGGGGTTTCGAGACCTTCGATTCCTTCTTCACGCGAGCATTGCGCGACGACGCACGTCCCTGGCCACAACGGCCCGAGGTGATCGCCAGCCCTTGCGACGGCACCCTCAGCCAGCTCGGCCGGATTCGGGACGGACACATCCTTCAGGCCAAGGGCAGAGATTATTCGGCCCAGTCCCTGCTGGCCGATGCAAGCCTGGCAAGATCGTTGCACAACGGCCGTTTCGCCACCATTTATCTCGCCCCGCATGACTATCACCGGGTCCACATGCCGTTCGACGGCGAACTGATTCGCGAGCTGCGCGTGCCCGGGCGACTGTTCAGCGTCTCGGCATCGACCACCCGGGTCATTGACCGGCTGTTCACGCGTAACGAGCGCATGGTAGCGATATTCGAGACTTGCCATGGCCCGGCCGCGGTGGTCATGGTCGCCGCCATGCTGGTCGCCGGGATCGAAACCTCATGGGATCGAGCCGATCATCTGCGCCCCTTGGGCATCGTTGAGTGGCGCGATTTCAATCCGCCCCCTGCAATGAGCCGCGGTGATGAACTGGGCCGATTCCACTGGGGCTCGACGGTGATTGTGCTCACTCCTTCGAATGCGCCTGACTGGCTGCCCTCATTGATCGCCGGACAGCGCATGCGGCTGGGCCAGCCACTGGTTGCCGGCAGCGCCTGAATCGATGCCGGAGACTGGACCCGATCGCTGGATCAAGGCGCTGGCCATGGTGACCGGCACGATCAACATGACAGTTGCTCTGGCGGTTGAAAACGATCACTGGCTGGCACAACGCGCCGCCGAGTCCGATATTGTGGTACTGGCCCAGCTCGACCGAATCAACTACCGCTATCGCGATCATTTTCCAGTTGGCGGCAATGTCTGGCTACGGCCGCTGCGAAGCTGGAAAACGGATTTGCAAGGCAACGAATTACTGGCCGTGCACGAACAGGGCCTGCACGACAGCGCCTGCTATTTCCCACAGCCGCTGCCGTGGGAAGAAAGACCAAGATATCTGCTGTTTCTGGTCCAGAGTGATGACGATGAAACCGTCTGGCGCGGTCACCCGAAAGGTTGCGCGCTGGAAGTACTGGTCACCGACTCTCATCGCTATGCCGTGCGCTGGCCACAGGCCGGTTTCGGCGCCGGACACGGGCGCGATGACGCGGCCCTCCAGTCGCTGGCCCGGGCCATGACCTTCCAGGGCCCGAATTCAAGAATCGACGCCTCTGATCTCCCCGCCCATCAGCGCCGCGAGCGGGCCGAGAGCGATTTCATGCAGATCGATGGCACCCATCTGATTCCCACCCGCGGCATCGAGCTGGCCGACCTGCGCCGGCTCATGCACTCAGGTCTTCAGACCGAAGATACCGAACCCGACCGGCAACGCCTGGAACAACTGCGCTGCCGGATGATCCCCGATAGCGGGGAGGACGGCTGACCGGCTGCGAAATGGTGTCACCTGATTCCGTCGAGCTGTCAGACACTGCCCCGCGATCGCACGCCGTAATTCCGGTCAAGATTTCAAACAGGCTTCTTGATGCCAATAGATGGCTTCGAGCATCCGGTGATGCCGGCCGCTTCGGGCCGGCCGGGGCGATCGGCTCGGTCACAAATGGCTGGTTTCCAGGAGCTGGTGAGCCTTTTGATGCCCCTGAGGAAACCGGGAGTCGTGCGGGTTTCCTGAAAATTTCATGGGTTGGCCAGGATGCTGATGGCTCCCGGGCGGCTTCCGCCGCCCCGACCGGCCCGAAGCCCCCGACATCCCCCGCTGCACCAATGTTCGAGTCTCGCTGCGGGCGAGTCCAGCGGCTTGCACGAAGCTCTCGGCGGGGAGTGGGGTTGCCTGGTGACGGGGCGTGGGTCGCGGGTTCAAGGACGATCGTTCAGCATCCATCCGCATCTGTTGAGCTTCTGGAGCGCATTCAATTCCGGATGCCGCTAAACCTGTTCCACGGGCACCAGAGCTCCACTGGACCCTGCCCTTCCCGCAAGGCCGATCGACCCACGACTTGCCAGCAGGCAACGCCACTCCGCGCCAGTCCCAACAAAAGGCCAGGTGAATCAGATCAAGCCTGTGGCAACCCGTTTCGGCGCGTTTCCTATCGCACGATCCGGTAGCAGGGCTCATACGCCTTGTCGCCCGGCAGCTTCATCCGGTTCTGGCGCACGAAGCGGCTGAGCAGGCGATCCAGTTTTTCCATCAGCTCTCGCTCGCCGTGAATCTCGAACGGCCCGTGCTCGCGGATGCGCTGAATGCCGAACGATTTGACATTACCGGCAACAATCGCCGAAAACACCCGGCGCAGATTGGCGGCAAGTTCGTGCACCGGCAGCTCTCGCGAGACAGCCAGCGCGGACACTGCTTCATGGGTCGGGTCAAACGGCTGCTGGAACTGCGCATCGACCTGCAGCAGCCAGTTGAAATAGAACGCATCCTTGTACTGGACCCGCCAGTCACGCACCACGCGCATGCCCTGCTTCATCTCCACGGCCACTTTTTCGGCGTCACCGATGATGATCTGGTACAGCCCCGCGGCCTCCTCGCCCAGTGCGTGGCGCACGAACTGGTCGATCTCCTCGAAATAATCGCGTGCCGACTGCGGGCCGGTAAACACCAGCGGAAACGGCATTTCCCGATTGTGCGGGTTGAGCAGAACGCCGAGCAGGAACAGGATTTCCTCGGCCGTGCCGGCGCCGCCGGGAAACACGATGATGCCGTGACCCAGCCGGACGAAGGCCTCCAGCCGCTTTTCGATATCGGGCAGGATCACCAGTTCATTGACGATCGGGTTGGGCGACTCGGCGGCAATGATTCCGGGCTCCGAAATCCCGACATAACGGCCGGGCAGTGTGCGCTGCTTGGCGTGCCCGATGGTCGCACCCTTCATCGGCCCCTTCATCGCGCCGGGGCCGCAACCGGTGCCGATGTTCATGCCCCTGAGCCCGAGTTGATAGCCGACTTCCTTGGAGTAGTCGTACTCATGGTCGGGAATGGAATGCCCGCCCCAGCAGATCACCAGTCCGGGATCACTTTCGGCATCCAGCAATCGGCCATTGCGCAGGATCTCGAACACGGTATTGGTCAGGCCTTCCGAAGAGTCCTGATCGAAATAGGGATTGGGCCGGATCTCGGTGTGAAAGTAGACAATATCGCGCACCACCGCCGACAGCAGTTCGCGGATGCCGTGAATCATCTCGCCGTCGACGAATGCACAGCCCGGCGCGTCTTCCAGTTCCAGCCGGATGCCGCGGTTGACCTGGTCAACCCGGATCGCGAAATCACGATGCTTGCGAAACAGTGCTTCGGCGTCGTCGCCGGCATTGCCGCTGTTGAGCACGGCCAGGGCACAGCGCCGCAACAGTTCGCCGACTTCCTCGGTAGCATCGGAAAGACGCGCGACTTCCTCGCGCGAAAGAATGTTCAGGCTGCCGGCCGGGTAGACGCGAGTCGACAGGGTCTCGGAAGAACAGGGGCGGACGGAAGTCCGGGCGGAATCTGGGGTCATCGTGTCTTCTTCGTCTTTAGTGCGTTGTTACAGAACGATCGTCTTTTCGTGCCCGAGACCGCCGGGCAGAACCGTTGCCGGGCGAGTCGACGCTTGCGGTGTGCACCGGACCTGGCATTCTACGCCAGTCGCTCGCCGAGCGAAGACGCAAAAAACCGGAGCACGTAGTTAACCCGGCTGCACCAATGTCCGGTCTCGCCGCGGGCAAGGCCGGCGCATTGCACGACACTCCTAAGCGGGGAATGGCGTTGCCTGGTGGTGAGGCGTGGGTCGCGGGGCAGATGATGATCTTTCAGCATCCATCCGCATCTGTTGGGTATGAAGAAAGGCATTGAACTTCGGATACCTTGACACCTATTCAAGAGGCACCAGAGCTCCCTTGAACCTTGCCCAATCGCAATGCCGATGGACCCACGACTCGCCAGCAGGCAGTGCCGCTCGTCGCCAGCCCCGGCACCCAGCCTCGCTGGCCGATGGCTGAGCCATATAAGTACCTGATTACGTATGTATGTCAGCCATTTGAAAAAGCAACCACAGATTACGCAG
>CAYVPB010000102.1:6067-7872 GCA_964453565.1 uncultured Halomonas sp. | reverse complement strand
GATCGGCGAGCTTTTGAGAGTTCAGAAGTAGCTGAGCCAGGGTTTGTTGCGTTTCTCGCGGTGTTTGAAGTCGGAGAAAAACTTCGCCAACGGATAATGGATCACGATCAGGATGATGGCACCGACCCAGATCCACCAGACTGCGTCAAACCCGTACCGGTCTCCATGGTTGGGACCGATAACGGCCAGCGCGGTATGATACGCGGCTAGCAGGACATAGAGATGCACCACGTAGATGAACATGGGCACCGAGCCGAAGGTCTGGACCGCTGACAGCACCGGATTGGGCCTTTCGACCGTTTCCAGCCAGGCCATGGCCAAGAGCCCGAAGCCGAGGGTGAACAGGAGGTAGTCCAGGGAGGGCGGGTACTTGGTGTAGTTCAGGAAGGACATCACGGTCTGAATTGCGGTGTCCTGCACTGACCTGGGCAGCGTTTCGCCGTAGATGTTGAAACCGCGCAGCACCATCAAGACGGCAAGGCTCGCGAGTCCAACTCCGAGCAGGATCCCGAAGCGGCGCGCGCTATCGAACGACCGAGCGAAAAGCGGACCTGCGAAATAGCCAAGCAGGATAACACCGAACCAGGGCAAGGCCGGATAGGACAGGCTGATCGTCAGCGGGCCGACCTGCCCGAGGGGGCCAGGGTCGTGCAGGATCGTCCAGGGGATGTACCAAAAATCGCCGGGCTCGGAATTGATCGGCTCCAGTAGATTGTGCCCGAACACGATCAGGAAGCCGAGCACACCAATGGCCCAGTAAGGCAGGCGGCAAGCCACCGACAGCGCCACCATGCAGAGCCCGATCGCCCAAAGCACCTGCAGGAACAGGAAGTTCGGAAACATGCTGGCCCAGACGAGGTAGTAAAGCACCAACTCGATCATGATGATCGCGAGGCCGCGCTTTAACAGGAACCCGCTGGGCGAACGGTACGCTCCCTCTCGCGGATGGGCGTAGAGCCACGCCCCCAATCCAGCGAGGAAGATGAAGATTGGCGCGCAGAAATGGGTCGCGATGCGCGTGAAGAACAGATCTGGCTCAATCGTATCGTAGATTGGGTCGCCAGTGCGCACATGCATGTAAAATCGCTCGCGCACATGGTCCATCATCATTAGGAGGATGACGACACCCCGCATAATGTCGATCGACGCGATACGCGAGACGGTGGAGGTCTGAGCGGTCATTGATCGGCGTGTATTGCCCGCGGCCGGGGCACGTCAACGGCGACGTGCCCCAAGCTGCGAGGACCTCAGAACGAATAGGCTGCTGTCAGCCGGAAGCGGCGCGGCGCACCCGGTTCCACCCACACATCAGCAAAGGAATTGGTGTAAAAGGTCTCGTCGAACAGATTGTCCACATCCAGCCGGACAGAGACGTTCTCTATCGGCTCGAACTCTCCGAACAGGCGCACGGTTGTATAGTCCGGGAGGGTGAAGTCTGAGCCAACAAAACCGTTGCGCTCGCCGACATACAGGACACCGCCGCCCAGCCTTGCCGGCATAGCGCCGATCGAGAAATCCCTGGCGGCCTGGAGGTTGAACTGATGCTCTGGCGAGTTGATCAGCGGGTCGCCCGGATCGATGGTGAAACCAAAGCCGTCGGAATCAGCGAAACTGTTCTGGAACTCAGCCTGCGTGAAAGCATAGGAGACCCAGACGCTGAAATCATTCTGGAAGTCGAGGTTCGCATCGAATTCAAGACCGGTGCTCTCGGCCTCGCCTGCCGGGATGGAGAAGAAGCCCACAGCCGTGGCCTCGGGCCGGTCATCATTCACGAGAAAGTTGCTCTGCTCGACCTGAAACAGGGT
>CAYVPB010000102.1:3010-5967 GCA_964453565.1 uncultured Halomonas sp. | reverse complement strand
CCTCGGGCCGGTCATCATTCACGAGAAAGTTGCTCTGCTCGACCTGAAACAGGGTAACGCCTAAAAATCCGTCGACCGAGTTGTAGAATTCTCCGAGATCGGCCTTGAAGCCGATTTCAGCCGACTCGGTGATGTTCGGATCGAACTGGTTGCCCTGGAAGTCCTGTCCAGTCTGCTGGCGGTACCCCTCGCCATAAGAGGCGTAGAGACTGACGCCGTCATTCACGCGGTAAACCACGCCGAACTGCGGCGACACGCGGTCGTCTGTCGAATTGATTGTGGTGGCCGGAGCCGCGAGATTGTTGGTGAGATCCTGCTCGAAATCATCAAAGCGCAGTCCAATCCGGATCTGGAGCTGATCTGTGATGTCGATCTGGTCCTGCACATAGACGCCATAGCCGGTCAGAACTTCGTTCCGGTTGGTGTTGGCACCTGCATCCGGGCTCAGATTCACACCATAGACTGGATCGGTGAGGTCGAGCAGCAAATGGGTGAAAATCTCCTCCGGCGTCGGATTGGCGATGTCTCCTGAGAACCGCGTACGATACCGGTCGATGACAAGCGTGTTGTCGAAGTCGTCATAGTCCGCGCCGATGATGAGACGGTGGCGCAGGGAGCCGGTTGTGAACTCGCCGGCGAACTCACCGCGAACGACCAGATAGTCGGACTCGAAGTCCCGGGACCGGAAGAAGCGGGAGACGGTCCGGCCATCCTGGAAATAGGTCTGGCGCGAGCCGAACTGCGGCTCAAATGCGTCGCCTTCCAGGCTTGTTTCCCGGTAGCCGACCCCCCCGAGGAAGCTCCAGGTGTCACTGAAATTGTGCTGAAGTTCCAACTGGTGCCCAAGCACTTCTGTCTCGATCGGCACCGGCTCGCCCACGAAGACATCGCGCGGTGAGAAACCGAACTCGTCGGAAAAGACCACTCCACGGTCGAAAGGCAGTTCCTGCTGGGTGTATTCCAGTTCGTATGTCAAATTCGTCGCGTCGGTCAGGTTCCAGGTGGCCGACGGATAAAAGCCGAACTTTTCCGTTTCCACCTCGTCGCGGAAGCTCTCAGCGTCCTCGTAGAAACCGACGAGGCGGAAGCCGAAATCGTCATGGGCGCCGGCGAATGACTGGTAGTCGCCTTCGACACGGACCTGGTTCCAGCTGCCGATGGTGGCGCGCACATATCCGCCGGTCTCGAAGTCGGGCCGTTTGGTGGCCAGGTTCACCGTGCCGCCGGGCTCGCCGCGGCCGAACAGAGCCGAACGTGGGCCTTTCAGCACTTCGACGGACTCAATACCGACCAGATCGCGAGGCCCCCCGAAGCCGCGGCCGGCGTTAAATCCATTTACAAGAAAGCCACTCGGCAAATTGATGTCGCCGGAGAAGCCGCGAATGGAGAAGGCGTTCCAGAGGCCGCCAAAATTGTTCTGGCGGGCCACCGATGCTGACAGGTCCAGCGCGTCATTCAGGTTCAAGGCACCTGTGTCTGCCAGGAGTTCCAGATCAATCGTCTGGTCAGCGGCCGGTGTCTCCAGAATATCGAAATTGCCCTGATAGGCTCTGCGGTCGCCGACGACAAAGATCACGTCCTCGACGCGTTCGACATCGGCCTCTTGAGCAAGCGCCGGCACCGCACCAAGCGCCAGACTGCCTGCAGACGCCGTCAGGCAGACCGCCGCGACCTTTCCCAGTGTACCCATGTTCCCGCTCCTCCGTGAAATCGTCAGGTTCTTCGGTTTACACGCGGCGTTATGTTATTTAATCACACAAAGCAACTGGCTTGTTTGCTGCTTCCATCCAAACTGGGAGCAAGTGCTGTCGAGTGAGACCGGAGTGCAAAGAAGGCATATAAATGATGGCTTTCCCGAAGGAGCCCCCTCAATGAACACTGCGTTGGAGGCGGCGTCCCTTAACGTCAAACGGTCCGGACAGAGCGTACTTAAAGAGGTGTCGTTCAGTGTGGCGGCGGGCGAGGTATTCGCCCTGCTCGGCGGCAATGGTGCGGGCAAGTCGACCACGCTGCTCACTTTCCTCGGCTTCCTGTCTCCGAGTTCGGGGACAGTTGCGGTGCAGGGTGTCGATGTCAGTCTGGATGTTGCTGCCGTCCGACGCGCCGCAGCCTACCTGCCTGAAGCAGCGACCCTCTATGAGCATCTGAATGCCTATGAAAATCTCGGCTACTTCCTGTCGCTGGCGAAAGTGAAAGCAGGCCAGGCAGAGATTGATGCTACGCTTGATCGCGTGTCGCTGCAGGCAGATGCGCGATCGATGCGTCTTTCCACCTATTCCAAGGGGATGCGCCAGAAGGTGGCGATCGCGCTGGCTCTTCTGAGAGACACGCCCATCCTCCTGCTTGACGAGCCGACCTCGGGTCTCGACCCGCTGGCGATTGACGAGTTCAATATGCTTGTCCGCTCGCTCGCCGATGAAGACCGCACAGTGCTCATGGTGACGCATGATGTTTACGGCGCGTGCCAGGTCGCCGACCGGATCGGTCTTCTCAGGAAGGGCGAACTCGTTGGCACCTTCGACAGGCCGGAAGGCGGGCGCATCGACACCGAAGCTGTCCATGCGGCCTTTGCCGGACGGGCGGCTGCATGACGCGCGTGTTTTCCGTTGCCGCAGCCGAATGGCGCCTGTGGTTGCGCTCGAAAGTGGCGCTCGCCGCCCTCCTGAGCGTGGCGGCTTTGCTCGCCATATCGAGCGTCTCCACCGCAATGCGCATGGCCGATGAACGCCACAAGCGCCTGCACCAGCAGGAGATCGCGGAGGAGACCTTCCTTTCCCAGCCCGCGCGCCATCCGCACCGCATGGTGCATTACGGGCATTATGTCTTCCGCGCGCCGCCGCCGCTCGCCATCATCGATCCGGGCGTCGATGCCGTCACCGGCCAGTCGATTTTCCTGGAAGGCCATCGCCAGAATACCGCCATGTTTGCCGACACGCGCACCAGCGCGAATGTGGGCG
>CAYVPB010000102.1:0-2910 GCA_964453565.1 uncultured Halomonas sp. | reverse complement strand
CATCGCCAGAATACCGCCATGTTTGCCGACACGCGCACCAGCGCGAATGTGGGCGGGTTCGAGCGCCTGTCCCCGGCCTTTGTCTATCAGGTGCTGATCCCGCTGCTCCTGATTGCACTCGGCCACGGTGTGTTCGTGCGGGAGAGAGAAGCACGGACACTTATGCCTCTTCTGGCACAGGGTGTACCCGGCGCTGTGTTGTATTCCGGCAAGCTCCTGTCGCTGGTTGCTCTAAGCGCGGCGCTGCTCGCGCCATTGGTCATCCTTGCGGCCAATGCGGCGGCCATGGGCGAGGCTTTTGCGACAAGCCTGGCCATGTTGGCGACCTATGCAGTCTACCTGCTCGTCTGGTCTGCACTCGTCGCACTTCTTTCGGCGCTGGCAAGGACACGCGGGCTGGCGCTTGGCGTTCTGATCTTCGTCTGGCTCGCCTGGGTGCTGATCATCCCACGCATGGCCGTGGCGTCTGCCAGCGCAAGCGTGCCGGCGCCCGGCAAGATCGAGACTGATTTCCAGATGCATGCCGACATGCGTGAGATTGGCGATGGGCATAATTCGGCCGATCCCGCTTTTGCCGAATTGCGCGCCAATCTGCTCGCTGAATATGATGTGGCGCGTGTCGAGGAGCTTCCGGTGAACTTTCGCGGGATCGTGGCTCAAACGGCGGAGGCCGATCTCACGGCGCTTCTCAATGACTATGCCGAGCGGCGCATGGCCGCTGAGGCCGAACAGGCGCGGCTGGCCGCCATGTTCGGTTGGCTGTCGCCCAGGATGGCCACGGCCACGGGCTCGCGAAACGTAGCGGGTGTTGATCTCCTCACGCACCACCGTTTCCTGCGAGAGGCCGAAGCGGTGCGCTTCGACTTCGTTCAGGGGCTGAACAAGGTCCATGCCGAGCAACTGACCTTTACAGACGATATCAATCGCAGTTCGGACGCCAAAGCTGAACGGCGCACACGGGTCTCGCCGGAAAACTGGGCCCTGCTGGATGCTTTCAAATTCGAACCTGCGTCTGCGTCGGACAGACTGTCTGCTGCATCCCTGCCGGCCCTGATGCTGCTGAGCTGGCTGGCTGGTCTGCTTGCGGCGGGCCTGATCACGACACGGGCATTGAAGCCATGACCGGGCCGTTTCGCGAAGTCTGGTTCCTCTGGAAGGACCGCGCCGCAAAGCTCTGGCTTGCGGTCGCGCTCGTCGCTGCAACCTCGGCCGTGATACTCGGACTTGGAGAGGTGGCCTCCCAGCGGGCCACGATCGAACGCCTGATCACGGCAGACCAGATCGAACGCGCCATCGCGCTCGAAGACCATCCCGACTGGGGCGGGGCGGCCTATTACACCTTCCACCTGACCTATGATCCGCCCTCCGATTTCGCCTTCGCCGCCCTTGGCCAGCGCGACGCCTCCCCCTGGAAGCACCGCATCCGCATGCTCGCGCTGGAGGGACAGATCTACGAAACTGACGCTGCCAATCCGGAATTTGCCCTGATCGGTCGCTTCGATTTCGCCTTCGTCGCAGCGATGGTTGCGCCGCTCTTGTTGATCCTGCTCCTCCACGATCTGCGTGCCAACGAGCGCGCGAGCGGGCGCTACGAGTTGCTGAGCGCCACATCCTCCGGCGGGGGCCGGATATGGCTGAGCCGGGCCGCCTGGCGTGTTGGGGCACTGGGAGTGGCCCTGCTACTACCGCTCTGGGGAAGTAGCATGGTATCGGGCACATCTCTGGGTTCCCTGCTGATCGCCAGCCTGGCGGTCGTACTGCACCTCATCTTCTGGTGGGCCGTTGCGGCCTGGATCAACACGCTCGGCTGGACCTCTACAGTCAACCTCACCGCCCTGACCGGGGCCTGGCTGCTTCTGGCTGTTGTCACACCCGCAGCAATCAAGTCCGGTATCGACAGCGCCATTCCAGTGCCCGACGGCGGGGACATCATCCTGGCCCAGCGCGAAGCCGTGAATGACGCCTGGGACCTGCCGAAGGAGGCGACAATGGAGCCCTTCCTGCAGCGTCACCCAGAGTGGGCCGGCCATGCCGAAGTGACCCGCCCCTTTGAATGGAAGTGGTACTACGCCTTCCAGCAGATCGGCGACCAGACCGCGGAACCGCTCTCTGAGGCCTACCGCAACGGCCGCTTGCAACGCGACCGCCTGGCCTCGGCCCTCTCCTGGCTCTCACCGCCGGCAAAGCTCGAACGCGTCTTCCAGCGCGTCGCCGGGACAGACACGCGTGCAGCGGCGGCATACGAGGCCCGCGTGCGCGACTTCCACGCTGTACTCCGCGCCTACTATTATCCTTACCTCTTCAGGGACACTTCGTTCGAAGCCAAGCTCATCGCGGAGCGACCAGAGTTTGCGCCACGCACAGACGGCTGATCGTCTAAGAATGCCGGTTCTGAAAACGGCGCATTTGAAGACATAGCGCTCAGGGCTTATCCAAGCAGTGTCCATGCGACTGTGTTCTCGCACCTTCCGCATACAAGGCTTGTTACTTGGGAGGTGGAGCCAACCCCCTGCCTTTGCACAAGGATGTCGTTAGGGACATTCGCCCCATCATCATCACGGAGAGCCGAAACAACGCTGGCGGCGTTGCGCAATATGTGTTCGGTTTCTTGATGATGTGCGGAGCTTGAGCGTCAGGATTGCCCGCTTAAGTCCAAACCCGCCGATACGGCCAAGATTTCGGCTCAGGCTTCGGACCATTGCCTCAGCAGGTTATGGTAACAGCCCGTCAGTACGACCAGTGCCGGGTGGTTGTCGTCGTGCTCGGCGCGCAG
The DNA here is from genome assembly GCA_964453565.1 of uncultured Halomonas sp. Classification (GTDB taxonomy): domain Bacteria; phylum Pseudomonadota; class Gammaproteobacteria; order Xanthomonadales; family Wenzhouxiangellaceae. The sequence continues at coordinate 137 of CAYVPB010000102.1, read as the reverse complement.
ATTCTGTATACTGGCATCCATGTCGAACAGGATGCTGCGCCTCGCGTCATCGGCCACATAGCTCTGGACCCAGAAAAAAGAAGCCAGGCGCTCGCCGCGCGTCACGGTCGTGACCTCGTGCAGGCTGGTGGCGGGGT
>CAYVPB010000101.1:0-7883 GCA_964453565.1 uncultured Halomonas sp. | reverse complement strand
TGGTATTAATTGGTGATATGAGCGAGTCGCCAAGCGGTCAGCTGCCAGGCGCGCTCTCGCCGGAAGGGTGATCCCCTTTCAAGAGAGCGCAACGCCGCAGATGGCCGCTTCGCGGCTCGCCCGAATCGAGCCCCGCAAAGAGCCCGCAACAGCGTTCCAAGCCTTGAACACAGAATAACTGTGTCCTGCGGCTTGCGCCTTGTTGCGGACTCTTTGCGGGGCTCTCATATCACCAATTAATACCAGACAGCACACTAGTATAGTTATTGGGTCGGTCCGGTGATTTTACCCATCAGTTGCATAAATTTCCGAGTGCGAGAGCCCGGAGAGTAGTGTTTCCGGGGCGTGCGCGGATATTTTCCAACCGGAACATAGCTCACTCTATGTGAGGATTGGAAAATTGAGCACGCGCCCCGGAAACGCTGCTATACCGGGCAGTGCAACGGTCTCTCGCCGCAAATTTATGCAACAGATGGGTTTATTGCCTGTCATGCGCTTCGCCGGGGCCAACGGCCATGCTGACCTTGTCGCTTTGTACAGCTTCGAGGAGCTGCACGACACGGTGATGATTCTCGCTGTCAGGCATCAACGAGAGGCGGGGTACTCGCCGGACCATGCTGATCCGATTGCTTGCGGATACGGGCCAGGATTTCACCAGATTCGGCCTTTTGGACTATGGCGCGAGTTTTTTCTTGATTACGCGGGCCATGGGCCGGGGCAGGTTGGGGATGGAGCGTAGCAGCCAGGGCAGGACGCGGCGCTTGGTACGGTTGAGCGTTTCGGGCACTATAGCCTCGATCAGGTGTGGGCCGGGCTGCTCCAGGGCGTATTCCATGGCCTTGCAGAAGTCCTCGGCGGTGTCAGCACGAATCGCGTGTACACCCATGCCCTGGGCCATGCGGACAAAGTCCAGGCCCGGGCCGGTGAGGTCAAGTTGTGATCGCGCCTTTGGGCCGCCACGGTCGCGCGCGCCAACGCGTTCCAGTTCCACGTTGAGAATCGAATAGGCGGCGTTGGCAAAGATCACCGCCGTGACATCAAGATTTTCACGCGCCATGGTCCATGAGGCCTGCAAGGTGTACATGGCCGCGCCGTCGCCGACCAGGGCCAGCACCGGCCGGTCCGGGCAGGCGATTGCGGCGCCCACGGCATTGGGCAGTCCCTGCCCGATCGATCCTCCGGTCAGCGTCAGCAGATCGTGCGCCGGGGCGCCGGCGGTCATGGCCGGCAGCATCAGCCCCGAGGTGTTGGCTTCATCGACGATGATGGCGTTTGCCGGCAACAGATGGCCGACGGCCTTGCAAACCTTTTCGGCCGTCAGCCGGCCGCGCGGCCGACCGGGTTGTGCGGCCTGGATCAGCGCAGGCTCGGCCTTGTCGGCACCCAGTGCGGTGGCCAGTTTTGCCAGGCTGGCTTTGCTGCTTTGATCCGGACCGGCAAGCGTGTGAACCTTGCAGCCTTCGGTTACCAGTTCAGACGGCTTGCCGGGGTAGGCAAAAAACGACACCGGCGACTTGGCGTCGACCAGCACCAGATGATCCAGCCCGCCAAGCTGAACGCAGGCCAGTTCGGCCAGATAAGCCAGGCGCTCGACCGGCGGCCGGCCGGCGCCGCGTTCCAGCCGGGTCGGAAAGACTTCGGCAAGCACCTTGACCCCGGAGTGCACGGCGATGCGCGCGGCGTGCAGCAACGTCGGCTCGCGCAAGGCGCGGCCACCGAGCAATAGCGCAGTTTTGCCGCGGCCCTGGATCGCCTGAGCAATCTCGGCCACGGTTTCGGCGGCGGCGGCTTCCGGCTCGGTTCGCTCGGGCGGCAGCGCGGGCTGGCCTCCTTCACCCCATGAAACATCGGCCGGCAGGATCAGTGTTGCGACCTTACCCGGAGGGCCGATCGCCGCGGCAACGGCGTCGACCGCGTCGCGGCACAGCTCTTGGGTTTGTCTGGAGCTACGCACGAAGTCGGGCGAGACGTTGCGCGCGACGGTTTCGATATCGGACTGAAGCTGCGCGTCCAGCGGTTGGTGATACGTGGCGTGGTCGCCGACGATGTTGACCACCGGCACCTTGCCCTTGCGCGCATTGTGCAGGTTGGCCAGGCCATTGCCCAGGCCGCAGCCCAGGTGCAACAGCGTGGCGGCCGGCTTGTCGGCCATGCGCGCATAGCCGTCGGCGGCACCCGTGGCCACGCCCTCAAACAGTGCCAGCACCGCGCGCATGCGCGGCTCGTCGTCGAGAGCTGCAACAAAGTGCATTTCGCTGGTACCGGGATTGGTAAAGCAGACCTCGATACCGGCATCGGCCAGCGTCTTGATCAGGGCTTGGGCGCCGTTGGGCATGGTGTTGTTCCCTCCAGAAAAGTATTTACCACAGATGAACGCAGATGGACGCAGATAAAAGACTTGAAGAAAACTGTGCCGAAGACCTGAAAAGACGTGACGTTTTCGAGACTGCGGTCGGGTGATCCAACGTGTTCCGGGACACGTCGGTGCAGTGGTCTGTCAGGCAATTCGCATTGCCGGTCTTAGCCGGCAAAAGCCGTTCTTTACGTTGCCTCTTTTTATCTGCGTTCATCTGCGTTCATCCGCGGTTGAAACTGCTTTTCAGGTCGAGGCAGTCAGGCCCGATCTGGTCGATGCTGTTCACACCGGTCAGCGCCATGGCCAGGCGCAGTTCTTCGCGGAAGCCGGCCAGCAGCCGATGCAGGCCGGGCTCGCCCGCAGCGGCCAGCGCCCACACCCATGGACGGCCGATCAGCACGCCATTGGCGCCCAGCGCCAGGGCGCGGAATACGTCGATGCCGCCACGGATGCCACCATCGACCAGCACTTCGGTTTGCTCGCCCACCGCCTTGACAATCGCCGGCAGTTTCGAGGCAGTCGAGGCCACGCCATCAAGCTGGCGGCCGCCATGGTTGGAGACCACAATTCCATCGGCGCCGGCATCCACGGCGGCGCGGGCATCATCTTGATCGAGAATGCCCTTGATCAGCAAGCGACCTTGCCATTTTCCCCGCAGCCACTCGATATCAGCCCAGGTCACGCCAGGGTCGAACTGGGTGTCAATCCACTTTCGGAACGAGTCGGGATCGCTGGCGGCAGACACGTGTGGGTTCATTGTTCCCAAAGACATCGGGCCGCCGCGTACCGGCACGCTCCATAGCCAGCCCGGCCGCGCCAGTATCTGGCCGACTTTCAGCAGCTTCGCGCGCGCGCCGGGCACGGCCATGCCGTTGCGGATGTCGCGATGACGCGGGCCGGGCATCGGCAGGTCGACGGTAAACATCAGGGTCCGGCAACCGGCGGCCCAGGCCTCGTCGATCACCGTCTCGACAATGCCGCGGTCACGGATCATGTAAAGCTGAAACCAGAATGGCGCGCTAGCCGCGGCCTTCACTTCATTCAGCCCACACAGACCAACCGTCGACAGCGCGAACGGTACGCCAGTGGCGTTGGCAGCATGCACCGCCTGAACCTCGCCGCGCCGCGCCGCCATCCCGGCCAGACCAATCGGGGCCAGCGCCAGCGGCAAGGTACAATCCTCTCCGGCCAGGCGTGAGGCGGTATCGATGCCCTCGACATCGACCAGCACTCTTTGGCGCAAGCCGACGGTAGTCCAGCCCGAGGCGTTTTCCGCCAGCGTTTGCTCGCGCCCCGCGCCGCCGGCATAGTAGTCGTACAAAAACCGCGGCAGCCGGCGGCGGGCAAGCTTGCGGAAGTCAGAGGCGGTAGCCGGAATTCTTCGAATCATCTTCAACCACCGGTGCTGATAGCCCGCGCGGCGGCGCGGGCGGTGAGGATGCAGCCGGGCAGGAAGGTGCCTTCCAGCGAACGCTTGCCGCTGCAACCGCCGCCGCCGAAGCCGGCTGCCTCGCCGACGCAGTAAAGACCTGGTATGGGACAGTCAGCAGCATCCAGTACGCGGCTTTGCAGATCGGTGCGCAGCCCGCCCAGGCTCTTGCGCGTGATCAACTGCATGCGGATGGCGATGAACGGCCCGGCGCCCTTCTTCTTCAGCGGCGCGGGCTTGCAGGTACGCAGCTTGTCCGGGCCCCATTGCCGGGCATGCAGGATGCGGCGGATCTGGTCGTCGTTGTTGAGTGCGCTGCGGTGGGCGAAGTTTGCATCGAAGTCGTCCACGGTCGCTTGCAGCACGGCCGGGTCGATATCGTGGGATGCGGTCAGCGCATTCATTTTGTCGGCCAGACCGGCAAGCGTGTCGTCGACCAGGAAATCCGGGCACTCTCGCCGCATCTGCGCATACAGCCGCTTGTTGCCCAGCAGCAACTCCTTGAGGACGGTCGGGAAGCGCTTTTCGCGGATGGACGGATTGTGTTCGGCCCCGGAGATCGCGAATTCCTTGAGTGCAATGCGCCGGTTCAACAGATGCCAGGTCCAGGGCTTGCGCTGCTCGGCCACGCGCCGGCATAGCCAGTGGGTATCGAAGCCGGTTACCAGCGGCTCGGGCCCGATGCGCTGTCCCTGGTGGTCCAGCCACAGCGCCGATTTGCACGGAACCGCCGACAGGCCGTGGCCCTGGAAATGCGGGAACGGATGCGGGAAACCGGCGGCGTAGTTCCACATCTCGCCGGCATTGACGATCCGGCCACCCAGGTTCTTTTCGGCGAACCTGTGCAGCCGACCATCGGCGAAGGGGTGCGCGCCGTTGAGCATTCGCTCCGGGCACGGGCGATGCTTCGGCCAGTTGGCGCGGCACTGTTCATGCGAGCCGTTGATTCCTCCGCTGGCCAGCACCACCACCGGTGCGTCAAGGCGCACCTCGGCCCCATCGCTGTCCATCGCCAGCACACCACTGACGCGACCACCGGACTGCTCGATCGCATCGACGCGATGGCCATGCAGGATTCTCAGCCGACCGCCGGCGCCAGCCTCGCGCATTGACGCGCCCAATCGGCGTACCAGCTCGCGCGCCGTTCCCCAGACAATGTGATAGCGTGGTAACGAGTTGCCGTCGCCGAAAAGGCCGCGTTCAACCCAGTTGACCGCGGGCAGAAACTTAAACCCTTCCCCGACCAACCAGTCATGGACATCGGCGCACGAGCGCTCGACATAATGCTCGGCCCAGGCCACCGAGCAGCGGTCATTCGGGTCGACTTCGCCGAACCGCAGCCAGTCGGCCAATGCCAGTCGGGGGGAGTCGGGGATTTTCGCCCGGGCCTGCTCGGGTGTTCCGACAAGCGCCATGCCGCCGAAGGCCCACAACGCCAGACCGCCAAAGCGCTCGGGCTTATCGCGATCGACCACGGTCACCGACTGGCCGGCACGCAGCAACTCCAGCGCGGAGACGATCCCGGCCAGCCCGCCACCCACCACCAGCACATCCGAGGTCGCGGATGAATTCATGTCGCGGCTTCCGAAAATGCCATGGAGCAGGATCGAGTTCCCGATCGCAGCCATTCAGCACCAGAGTACGGGCCGGGATGCTCGAACGGGTTGGCGGAACGGGTTTTCGGCATGGCTGGGCACATCCGGATCTGGAATCAAGCTCTAGGAGCATGTCGGGCATCATACCAATCCGAAACGACCCGGCAACGGCCACCTGCGCGGTCTCGTTCGCTGCAACCCCGCCCGACGGTATGATTGCGAGCCGTGGTTCAGGCATGCCGGATCATGGCTGAGGTTTCAGGAGGATTCAAGATGCGATTCGGGATGCGAATCGGAACATGCTTTTGTGCGGCGTTGCTGCTTGCCTTTGGTGCGACCATGCCGGCCGCGGCAGTTGACCAGGATGCTCAGGAAGCGCTGGACGCCTGCCGGGTGCTTGAAGACCCGCTGCGCCGACTAGCATGCTACGACGCCATTCCGGGTGCAAATTTGACCGGCCAGCATGAACTGCTTGATGGACTTCGTCCCGCGGTCCAGGGCGGGCAATCTGCTCTGGGTGAGGAGACCGTGAAGGCTGTTGTCGATATCAAACCCGAGACTTCCGTCGCCCGGTCACGCATGATGCGCGCCTGGGAACTGGACGATGTCACTCACGGCGGATTGTTGCGCGTTCGCACCTACCAGCCGGTATATGTGTTGCCGCTGCGCTATACTACCCGCCGCAACAGCTTCCCGGATTCCCCCGCGGCCGGTCGCTCGGTGACCGAATCGGACAATCTCGACTCCATCGAGGCGAAGTTCCAGTTGAGCTTCAAGGCCAAACTGCTCGACAATATGCTGGGCGATAACGGCGATCTGTGGTTCGCCTTCACCCAACAGTCGAGCTGGCAAGCCTACAACGGCGTGGAGTCAGCACCGTTTCGCGAAACCAATTACTCCCCCGAGGTTTTCGCCACCTGGCGCACCGGCCTGAACCTGGGCCCACTGCGCTGGCAGTTCGCCAATTTCGGCTTCGTCCACCAGTCCAATGGACGCAGCCAGCCACGCTCGCGAAGCTGGAACCGAATCTATGCCGATTTCGGCTTCGAGCGCGGCGACTGGCAGGTATTCATACGGCCCTGGCTGCGCGTGGAGGTCGACAACGATGACGACAATCCCGATATCGAGGATTTTCTGGGTCACGGTGACGTCCGGGTCAAGTGGCGACGTAACCGCCACGATTTGGGCGCACTGATTCGCTACAACGCCGGCACTAATCGCGGCGCACTGCAACTGGAATGGCACTACCCGCTGGTCGGCGACCTGAAAGGCTATCTGCAAATTTTTACCGGCTATGGCGAAACCCTGATCGACTACAACCACCGCCAGACCACCATTGGCGTGGGTATTTCGCTGGTGCAATAGCAATGCCGCACGACCAGCCCCGTATCGAGGTCGAAAGTGCTGACGGGCATCGCTTCGAACTGATCAAAGTTGCCTCCGGGCGGCCACGGCGCTGCCTGCTGCTTTTGCCCGGCATGGGAATTACGGCCCGTCACTATATTGACTTTGCCCAGGTCATGGCCGAACACGGTGACAGCGTACTGATCCATGAATGGCGCGGAATCGGCTCATCGAACCTGCGTGCCCGCCGGGGCTTCGACTGGGGCTATCGGGAACTGCTGGAATTTGACCTCTCGGCTTCATTGCGCGCGGCCATTGGCGCGGCGCCGGGCGGATACGTCTGGCTTGCCGGACACAGCCTCGGCTCGCAACTTGCCTGTCTGCTGGCCGCAAGGGAATCATTAAACGTCGCGGGGCTGATGCTGATTGCCGGCGGTTCTCCCTACTACCCGACCTTTCCATGGCCAGCGCGAGCCGCGGTTTTCGCTCTGATTCATTGCGCGCCGGTGATCGCACGCGCATTCGGATATTTCCCCGGTCGAGCGCTTAGATTCGCGGGCCACGAGGCCACTGGAGTGATGCGCGACTGGTCGCGTACCGCGCGCACCGGCCACTATGATCTGGACAGCCTGGATTTCGATGCTGAACACGCTCTGGCAAGACTGACAGTACCGGTGATTGCGTTGCGACTGGCCCGCGACTGGTTCGTACCGGAGGCTTCGATGCAATGGCTGACCGCCAAGCTGAAACGCTGCCAACTGGAGCATGTCGAGCCCGAAGGAGGCGCGGCGGTGCTGGACGAAGATCATTTCAGTTGGATGCGAAATCCACAAAGTGTTGCGCTCTGCCTCCTCAACCAGCTCGGACGGTCCCGGGTCCAGGGCTAAACCGCATTTCGAGCCCGGCGCCGGAATAGATTCTTTCCTGATTACGCACATTCCTCAGCCAAGCCGAGACAGGAAAACCATGGAACCGCAGATTACGAAGATTCACGCAGATTATTGACTGTTTTCGAATGACCTTGACGACAGCGATCCGCGCCCTGGACAAAAGCCCTCGATTCAATGGCTGGCTTGTGACCAAAAGGCCCGAGTCTATGGTTTAAGGTGTTCAAGACAGTGAGCAGTCGCACCATGGTTGCTAAAAACGTTTCAATTCA
>CAYVPB010000100.1:0-8094 GCA_964453565.1 uncultured Halomonas sp. | reverse complement strand
CTATACCGGGCAGTGCAACGGTCTCTCGCCGCAAATTTATGCAACAGATGGGTAACCTAAGGAGCATTCACATGAAACGTTTGATTACTATTGCAATCGTGGCCACTGTTATCTGGCTGCCACTCCATTCGATTGCCCAGACTTTGACATTGGATCCGACATCAGGTCCGATACTTGTCGCATCGGAGCCCATTGAGTCGACGATCGAGATCGATGAAAGCTCAGAGACAGTCTCCTATTTCTAATCAAACTCTCTCGGTGGTGCTGATTTCTTCGAGTTTGATATTTCCGCCCAAACATGGGTGATTGCTACAGACGACGGAGAAGTGCTGGCAGGCAGCATTCCCCAGGCAGTTGTGGACGAGTATAAAACCGAGGGTTTTCAGCTCCCATGCTTTGCCGGGGCTTGGGCAGCCGCTGGCTGTGTAGGGGCTGCGACTGTTGCATTTTTTGCATGTGAGCGCCGTGCGGATAATAACATTGCCCGCATGTCCGCGGCATGTGCCTCGAGTGGGATGTCGGTTGAAATCAACAGTATTTCCGGGTGTGGGAGCGTGGAGTCCCACTGTGTTCCGAACATTGGGCAGGAACATGGCGACGGCTCCGACGGTGGCGAAGATGACCCGGACCCTTGAGGAGCTAAAAGGGTGGCAAATGCACCGGAGGAACTCCTCCGGTGTCTGAAGAACCTGCAATGCGGAATTGCCTCCGTGTTTTGCACGTGACACGGAGCCAGATACTACTGGTCTTTCTGGTCTTTCAACCGGGATTAATCACCACCCGACTCGGTGTGAAGACTATTGGAGAGTGAAGGAGGCTTCAATGCAATATTCTGGAAATATTCAAAAGTTGATGACTGCCTTGCTGCTGATCGCAGCAATTCTGGGAACATATTTCGTGTTTGGTGTGCGTGCGGAGAACAACATTCAGCGAATGACAGAGGCTTGTGAACAAAGCGGAAGGGTCGTCGAATTCACCAGCATTTCGTGGTCTGGAAGCGTTTCCGGCCGATGCGTGGTCAAGTCGCGATCCGGAGATCAAGAAAGCGACAGGGTCGACGATTGATTCCCAACCACCGCTCATCCGGGCGGAACGTGAAGACAGCCTGACTTTCAAGTTCCTGTCGCGGCGTGGACGCCGCTCCTGCGCCGGAACGGGGCAGGCTGACAGGATCAAAATCTGTGGTATCGCCGGGGTGAGAGCTTGTGCGTACAATGTCGCGATGCATTCATTGACCAGGCCCGGGCAGGCCGGCGCGCGCTGCCCGGTCATCGTGACCCGCGGAGACCGCAGTTGAGCAGAAATACACGCGTTGTCGCAATCGCGAACCAGAAAGGCGGAGTCGGCAAGACCACGACCGCGCTGAATCTCGGCGCCGGGCTGGCGTTGATGGAACGGCGGGTGTTGCTGGTCGATATCGATCCGCAGGGCAATTGCACCACCGGGCTGGGCGTCGAGATCAGCGAGGGGCAGCCGACCACCGCCGAGGTGCTGATCGGTGAAGTCAGTATCGAGCAGGCCCGTGTGCGGCCGGCCTCTGCGGCGCTGGACCTGGTACCGGCCACCGGCGACCTGACCGCCGCGGAAGTCGAGTTGATGGAGCGCGACGACCGCGCCGGCGCGCTGAAACAGGCACTGGCATCGATTCGCGGCCAGTATGACGACATCCTGATCGACTGCCCGCCGGCACTCAACGTGCTGACACTCAACGCGCTGACCGCGGCCGACCGCGTGCTGATTCCGATGCAGTGCGAATACTACGCGCTGGAGGGCCTGACCGCGCTGGTCAACACCATCGAGCAGATCCAGCACTCGGTTAATCCGGATCTGGAGATCGAGGGCCTGGTGCGGACCATGTATGACATCCGCAACAATCTCTCCGGCGCGGTCTCGCGCCAACTTGCCGAACATTTCGGTCAAAAGCTCTACAACACCATCGTGCCGCGCAACGTCCGGGTCGCCGAGTCACCCAGCTACGGTGAGTCGGTGCTGAGCTATGATCCCGAATCGCGCGGCGCACTGGCCTACCGGGGCCTGGCCGGCGAATATGTACGCAGGATGAGGGCCTGACATGGCAAGCCGCAAGAAAGCTCCGCTGGGCAAGAATCTCAATGCATTGCTGGGCAAGACACGATCCGCACCGTCCAGCAACCCCGCCGAGGGGGGCAACGAAGACTCGCTGAAGAAACTGGCGCTGGATCTGATCCGTCCCGGCCGCTACCAGCCACGCACCGGCATGGACCCGGACCGGCTCAACGAGCTGGCCGACTCCATCCGCGCCCAGGGTGTGGTGCAACCCATCGTGGTGCGCCGTCTGGGCTCCGGCGAAGGCTACGAACTGATCGCCGGAGAACGCCGCTGGCGGGCCGCGCAAAAAGCCGGCTTGAGCGAGATCCCTGCCGTGATCCGCGACGTACCCGACGAAGTCACGCTGGCCATGGCGCTGATCGAAAACATCCAGCGCGAGAACCTCAATCCGATCGAGGAGGCCGGCGCGCTTTACCGGCTGATCGGGGAATTCGAACTGACCCATGAGCAGGCCGCGGCCAACGTCGGCCGCTCACGCGCCTCGGTCAGCAACCTGCTCCGGCTGCTGGAGCTGGAACCGAAAGTGCGCGAACTGGTCGACCAGCGCAGGATCGACATGGGTCACGCACGCGCGCTGCTGGCGCTTTCCGGCAACGAGCAGCTCAAGGCGGCAACACAGGTCGTCAACCTCGATCTGTCCGTGCGCCAGACCGAAGCGCTGGTCAAGCGCATCAAGTCCGGCGCGCAGCAGAGCAAGCCGGAACCACGCAAGGACCCGGACATCACGCGCCTGGAACGCGAACTGTCCGAAACCCTGTGTGCGCCGGTCTCGTTCCGGCACTCATCATCCGGCAAGGGCCAGATGACCATCCGCTACACCAGTCTGGACGAACTCGAAGGCATCCTCGAGAAACTTCGTGCATAACCTAAAGGATGATCACACGGAAACTGGCTTGCTCCCGTCTGGCGCCTGTTGCGGCGCTGGCAATAGTGCTTTGCGCCTGTGGCGAAAAGCCCCTCCCGGAAATTCAAGCCGACCAGCATTGCGCGCCTCGAAGCGTTTCCGATCCGGCGCGATTGAATGTTGCCTCCAGGGCTGAAAATCACGGCACCACCAAACCATGCATGGCCACTCTGGATTGGTTCATCCCGTAAAACACCAAGTTGCGCGGGATTCAGGGCTTGGCACACTTCAGCCGAGCAGATGGAGAATATGTCGCTACCGAATCCTTTTCCTTGACCATGGCCGGGCCGGGCCGGGCGGCGGCATGTTCCGCGTCCAACAAAAATTGCAGCCAATCGAGCCGCAAATTTGCCGGAATCTCGCATTGGACCTGGAAATCGGGGCCTGCATGGATTCTGAGGGAAGCCACATCGCCTGCCCCGAGATCCGGCTGCAAGCCAGTCTGGCGCTCGACGCACTCCTGGCCCACGGCCCGGAACTGAAAGTCTGCTACGCCAACTGACCAATCCGGAATTCACACGGCACGTTCGGAAACGCTCGGCTTCGGTCGCGCCGGATGGGCCGATCAAGCTGAAGAATAGCCCGGACCACAACCACCCGGAGCGCGTATCATCAGGCAGCGTCGAAAACAAAAACCAAATCGGGGAACGTCGTGAAATTGATTCTGAAACTCATCGCCGGTATTGTAATCGGCACTCTTATCGGACTGATCGCGCCGGAGTGGATTGCCCGGCTGCTGGTGACCTTCAAGGTCCTTTTTGGTGAGCTGCTGTTCTTCACCGTGCCGCTTTTGATCCTGTTCTACATCACCAGCGGCATTGCCGGGCTGCCGCGCGAATCCGGCGCGCTGCTGGGGCGCACGCTGGGCACGGCTTATGCCTCGACCCTGCTGGCCGGGCTGCTCGCCTACCTGGTCGCCGCGATCCTGGTGCGGCTGCTTTCCGACTCCGAAGAACTGGTCGAAGAGGTTTCGCACGGGGTGCTGGCGCCGTTCATCGCGCTGGAGATTCCACCGCTGCTGGGTGTCATGTCGGCACTGGCCACCGCGTTCATCTTCGGCCTGGGCATTGCCGCCACCGGCGCCGAAACCCTGAAGAAGGTGTTCGATCAGGGCCGCGATGTAATCGAAAAGCTGCTGGTCACGGTCATCATTCCGCTGCTGCCGTTCTACATCGCCGGCATATTTGCCGATCTGGCCGCGGCCGGCAGCGTGTTCGATACCCTCAAATCCTTCGGCATCGTGCTGCTGCTGGCGGTCTCGCTGCACTGGATCTGGATTTTTGTGCTGTTCACGATCGCGGGCCTGAGCGCCGGAGCCTCGCCTTTCGCTCTGATCAAGGGCATGCTGCCGGCCTATTTCACCGCGCTGGGCACGATGTCCAGTGCGGCGACCATTCCGGTCACGCTGCAATCAGTGCGCAAAAACGGCGTGCGCGAGCATATCGCGGACTTCACCGTGCCGCTGTGCGCCACGATTCACCTGTCCGGCTCGACCATCACCATCGTTTCCTGCGCAATCGCCGTAACCGTGCTGCGGGAAGGCCTGGCCATGCCCGGCCTGTTCGACATCCTGCCGTTCATCATGATGCTGGGTGTGGTGATGATGGCTGCCCCCGGCGTGCCCGGCGGCGCGGTCATGGCGGCGGTGGGTTTGCTTGGCTCGATGCTGGGCTTCGGCGAAGTCGCGATTGCGCTGATGATCGCGCTGTACATGGCCCAGGACAGCTTTGGCACGGCCGCCAACGTCACCGGCGACGGGGCGATTGCGCTGATGATCGACCGTGCCGCCGGAGACCAGGCCGGCCCGGCTCCACCGGCGGAAGCCGTAAGCTGAAGCATTCATCCAGCTTTCGGGCCTGCACTGTCGTCGGCGATAGCCAAAACATCACCGGGGGTGGTCGGAACCAGCCCCTGAATCGGGAGTCTGCGTCATGATCACATTGCACCATCTGGAAAATTCCCGTTCGCAGCGCATCCTGTGGATGCTCGAAGAGCTGGGCGTTGAATACCGGATCAAGCACTACAAGCGCGACCCGAAGACCAATCTCGCGCCCGGATCATTGAAAAAGGTGCACCCCTTGGGCAAATCGCCGGTACTGGTCGACGACAAACAGACCCTGGCCGAATCGGCCACCATCATCGAATATCTGGCGCGCAGCTACGGCGAGGGCGACTGGGCGCCTTCCCCGGAAGACCCCGGCTACTGGCAGTTTCATTACTGGATGCACTACGCGGAAGCCTCACTGATGCCCCCGTTGTTAGTGAAACTGGTTTTTTCGAAACTGCGCGAGCCCCCGGTCCCGTTTTTCATCCGCCCCTTGACCGGACGCATTGCCGATGAAGTCGATCGCAGTTTTACCGACCGTCAGATCGAAACCCATTTTTCGCATGTCGATGCATTCCTGGCGGAAAACGAGTGGTTCTCGGGCAAACGGATTTCCGCCGCCGACATCCAGATGAGCTTTCCGCTCGAGGCCGCGCTGGCCAAGGGCACGATCGCACGCGCGAACTATCCACATATCGCGCTGTGGGTCAACCGGGTCCACCAGCGCCCGGCCTGGCGCCGCGCGCTGGAGGCCGGCGGCGAATATGAATTCGCCGGCCCGGACCCGGATGATCATGAGCTGAGCGAAGCTTGAGCAACCTCGCAGATCCGCTCGATCATTAGCTAATTCCCGCAGGCACCGCTAATCCGGGCGGCGCGGCGTTCGGGGCCACGGGTCACGGATACTGCCAGATGGGAACTCGCCGGGTGCTCGAACAGGCACTTGGAATTCCAAGCGTCCAACCTCTATACTGAATTTCACGCAGCGATTGCCAGGCCGTGCAAGTTCGCATGTGGGACCGAGCGAGACCAGGCCCGGTTGTGACGGTAAGCGAGGAGTCTGCAGCAGATGACCAGCCATCCCGACCATCCAGACGACAATTTGCCGAGTATCGGACTTTGTCGCAATCGGGCACTGGCCTGCAACCGGGCTCGCACCCGCCTGCGCGTTTGTGTCACCCAAATTGCGGCCATTCAGGTCTAAAGGGGTCAAGATGTACCATCCAGCCATTCAGTGCTTCAACGTTGCTGGCACACGTTGCCAACGACCGCCACAGCCCGGAGCCTGGCGGCAGTTTTCATCCCCCATCCGGACTGAAACAATCCCTGATTCCTGCTGACATGAGCATCGACACTGCTCCCTTGACCGAACTACTGGGCCGCTGGCGCGATGGGGACAAGGCAGCCGAGAACCGCCTGTTCGAGGCCATCTACCCGATCATGTGCGCCCAGGCGCAGGCCCATATCAGCCGTGTTTCCGACGGCGACCTGACCCTGTGCGCGACGGCGCTGGCCAACGAAGCCTATGAAAAACTCAACCGCCAGAAAAGCGTGGACTGGCAGAATCGCGACCACTTCCTGGCGATTGCAGCCACCGTGGTGCGGCGGGTGCTGGTCGACTACTTGCGTTACCGGGGTGCCAGCAAGCGCGGCAGCGAGTTCAGGCAGGTCGAGTATCAGGACTACATGGAATGCCAGATCCCCGATACCGATCACCAGATTGACCTGCTGCTGCTCGATCAGTTGCTCGACGAGCTCGGGGAGGCCGACCCGGAAGTGCTCCGAACGGTGGAATTGCGCATGTTCGCCGGGCTCAAGATCGACGAAATCGCGCGGGTCTGCGAGGTTTCGGCCTCCACGGTCGGCCGGCGCTGGCGGTTTGCCCGTGCCTGGCTGAAACAGCGCGTCGCGGCCGACGGGGATCAGGCGAAATGAGCGTGCGGCCGGATCTGCGCAATCTTCGTGAACTCTTCGAGGCCTGTCTCGAAGTGCCCCCGGAAGAGCGCGCAGATACGGCCAGAAGGCTCTGCAACGGAGACCCGGAGCTCAGCGCCGAAGTCATTGCACTGCTCGACCTTGACCGTGAAATCACCCAATCGGGCGTTCAGAGCGAATCGGGTATCGACCGGCTGATCCGCAAGGCCGTACCTGAACTCAACCTGGACGGCCGCCGCGCTGGCCCGTTCGAGATCGGCGAGTGCATCGGCACCGGCGGTATGGGCAATGTCTACCGCGTGCACCGGGTCGATGGACAGGTCAGGCAGAATGCCGCCATCAAACTGCTGCGCTCGCACGCACGCAGCGATGTGCTGGTCAATCGCTTCTCCAATGAGCGCCGCCTTCTGGCCTCGCTCAACCACCCCGGCATCTGCCGGTTTCTGGATACGGGCACGCTGGAGGATGACCAGCCCTACGTGCTGATGGAGCTGATCGACGGCACGCCGCTATTGCCCTATTGCGACCAGCACAAGCTGGATCTGAAGGCCCGCGTGCGTTTGTTCCTGAAAATTCTCGAAGCCGTATCGTATGCCCACAGCCGGCTGGTGGTTCACCGCGATATCAAGTCGGCCAACGTGCTGGTCGATTCGCTGGGCATGCCCAAGCTGCTGGATTTCGGCATTGCCAAGAACCTGCAGCCGGAACCGGGCGACAACACCCGCACGCGCGAACGCTTCATCACTCCCAGGACCGCCGCGCCGGAGCAGTTGCGCGGCGAGCCGGTGGGTGTAGCCTGTGATATCTACCAGTTGGGTCTGCTGCTGTACGAACTCCTGGCCGGCACCGGCCCGTTCGACCTCGGCGAGGCCGGCGCAGCCGAAATCGAGCGCACCATTCTCGACCGGCCCGCGCCCTCCATGACCCAGCGCTGCCTGCAGGCACCGGCCGAGACCGCGCAATATCGCGGCCTGGCACATGCGAGCGCACTGTCGCGGGCGCTGCGTGACGACCTCGACACGGTAGTCCTCAGGTGCCTGCGCAAGGAGCCCGACCGCCGCTACGCCAGCGTCGAGGAACTGGCCGCCGAACTGCGCCGCATCCTCGAACACCGCCCCATCCAGGCGCGCCGCGGCGAGCGCTGGTACCGCGTCCGCCGCTATGTGGCCAGAAATCGGCTACCAGTGCTGCTGACCGGAGCGCTGGGCGCATGCCTGCTGGCGTTGGTGATCGGCGCGCTGGTGCATGCCCAGCGCATGGTCGAGGAGCGCACCCGGGCGCTGAACGAATTCGAACGCGCCGAATTCGCCCTGGAAACCCTGCACGGCGCCATTGCCGGGGT
>CAYVPB010000099.1:0-8426 GCA_964453565.1 uncultured Halomonas sp. | reverse complement strand
CGTGTAACTGGGTTCTGGAAGCGACCGCGGTTGAAATGCCGACGACAGGCGGAAGAAATGCGAGGTGTCCGCGTACTTCAACGCCAGCGGGCCGGGCTGGCAGACGCGCATCGATGCGGTGCTGCGCGAATATGTCGCGGATGAGAGACGCCGTCACGGCATTCGATGTCCGCCAGGTGCTCGCCGGCCGGGCAACGCCAATTCGGCTCCGTAATGGTCAGGCTCCCTGAATCGCTCCTCTGGGCTGACCCACTCCTCCCGTGCCTTCAGAGGCCGCCCACGGCCACCTTTCCCAGCGGTCTTTGCAGAGAAAAAGTGGGGTCTGACCCTGAGGTGTCCTATCGAGGATCCTCGTCTCGAAGAGTTGAAACCGCTGCGACATTTCGAACGCGGTGACAAAGGCACCGCATTCCCCAGATACGATGCGGCCCGCAAGAAGCCGCGTCCCGCGGGCCTACCGCGTGCCTTTCCGCCGCAGCCTCCGGCGGATCTTCCAGCCACAGAACCGGCGTATTACGCCATAACGATATGAAATATAATTCAAAGCGGGAAAAGTGGCGGGAGCGGCTTACTGTCTACAATGCCTTGGCAGTTTGCCTGGGGAAGCGAATGCCGAGCGCCTCGAGAAGGCAGCAGGAGAGCAGGGTCTGGTCTCCCATGTAACGACACTGTCCGTAGGTCTAAGCTCACGCACAGTGCGCAATTTCTCCACTCCAGGGGTGACTACTGATGGTGCCCTCTGGCGCTCGGCCTTTCGTCACCGATGCGTGGGGGCTCGCTCCCTGCCTTGGCAAGGATGCGATCGAATGCTGGGAGGTCCGCTCGTGCTGTGCGCTCCCGGAAGTAGGCCGCCGTGCGCAGCGCCGCGGCCTTCTCCGCGATGGCGACGTTGATGAATTGATCGACGCTTGTGCCGTCTTCGGCAGCGAGTCGCTTGATTTCGTCCAGCAGCGATGTCTGCACTTGAAGATCATAGTGGCTGGTGGTTGTCATGTGAGCCTCCGCAAGGTGTCGCCTGGGCGTTCGACTAGGAGACCTGGCCCTCCGAACCGCGATATGAAAGGCGCTGCTCGTCGCAGTCAGGTCGATCGGCATCAATCGTGCGAGTTCTGGTGAAGCGATTGACCGGTACTGCGTGCCGAGGCTCCACAACGCGGCAAGTTGAGCCCGCTCATCGCCCGGATCGAATCCCAGGGCGCGCCGGCGCCTGGTTGCCCCGGCTCGCGAAAAACCAGCTCCCTAATCCGGAGGACATCATGGCGCTTGGATTTGCTAACGACGAGGGCAGACTGACCACCGGCGATGTACTCGTGGAGACGCTCGTCGATTGGGGCGTAAACACCGTCTTCGGTCTGCCCGGTGACGGCGTCAATGGCATCATCGAGGCCTTTCGCAAACGACGGGACGAGATCTCCATCGTGCAGGTTCGCCACGAGGAGACGGCCGCGTTGGCCGCCTGCGGCTATGCCAAGTACACCGGCAAGCTTGGCCTCTGCGTGGCCACCTCCGGCCCGGGTGCGCTGCACATGATCAACGGGCTCTACGACGCTAAGCTCGACGGTGTGCCGGTGCTGGCGATCACCGGCCTGCAGTTCCACGATCTCCTTTCGACCCGCACGCAACAGGATGTGGAGATCGATCGCACCTACGCCGATGTAGCCGGCTATAACGCCCGCTGCATGGGGCCTTGGATCGGGGCCTCCGCCCGTCAAGGTCATCCCGACTGGAGGCATTGGCTGGTCAGATCCTGGCGAGGGATGCCTGCGCCAGACGCAATCTCCGGGTGTCCTTAAGCCGTGCGGCCCAGGCTCGATTGTCGCACGAGATGTTCGGTAGCGGACAGTTTGCCCCCTGGAGGATCGACCTCACCCCCTGCCCCCTGGCACTGGCCCCACGACAATCCGGCTCGGGATGGCAAGGCTGACGACCTCCCTGTCTTCGCCAGGCCGTGCGGAGGCGTACGGCCTCACGCCCCTTCGGCTCAGTGCCAGTCCTAATCGACCTCGTGGCCAATGACACCACCGACCGCCGCCCCACCGACCGTGCCGAGCACGCTGCCACCCGTCAGGACGGAGCCGGCGACACCCCCGACACCGGCGCCAACTGCGGTGTTCCGCGTCTGCTTACTCATCCCGCTACAGCCAACCAGGCCACTCACCAGCGTGAGGCCAATCAGGCCGACGGCGAGTTTCGACATCTGTTTCACTGGGGCCTCTCCTTCTGATGAATGCGCTGATTGCTGCAAGAATCCCTGCGGCCGAGATCAGGCGACGTGCCAGCCAACCTGGACCTTGCGCTGTCACCAATCTACTGGAGAACCCTGAGCCGATCGGTGCGGTAACGCACGTGGACCCGCCATCAAGTGCTCAAGCACCCGTTGCCTGGAGCCGGACCTTGAAAATCCACCTCCCGCCAATTCCGCAAGACACGAGGCGAAGACGCGTTCTTCACTTTACCCCGACAGGTCATTGTCGCCGACCAAACTGACGTTGGTCATTCTTCTGGGTGACCTTAGGTGTCATACCGCACGGAGCGGATTTAACTTCAACCCCATAATCGGGCTCGATACCGAATACTGGATATCGCACAGTTCGCGAGTGATGCCACGGGCCTGGTCTGGCTCGTTTGGAGACCCTGGCGGGTCTCCGTCCGCGCATCAGGCCAAGCCGCCTTTGACGTTTCCCAGCGAGGTCTTGGCTTCGTGCTTATCTTTCTTCGCATCCCTCTTTTCTTTCAGGGTGAGGCCGGGCAGAACCGGAAATAGGCGGTGCCAAGCAGCACTGCGCCAATCAGCCCGACCACCCAGCTGCTGCCGAATAAGACGCTGGCGATCAGCAGAACGCCTAGAGCCGCTCGGATCAGGCGATCGATGTTGCCGACGTTGTGCTTGGTGAAATCAAAATTCATGATCATTACTCCAGTGGTTTAGGAGTAAACGGTTACGAATGTATAGTGGGATGCCCAATAGAAGGACTGCTCGGTCGCCCCGTTCGCCGGCACTGTGACCTGCCGGGTCTGGACCTGCCGCGTCCATCTTAGACCTTTTTCAATGTATAATGCCTTGCTACTTCGCGCCCTTCACGACGAGCGCGCTTTCGACGGATCTCACGGCCTCGATACCATTGGCGATCTCGATGCTTCTATCGATGCCCTCCTGCGAATCGACGACACCGCTGAGCTCCACGGCGCCATTCGTCGTGGTCACCTCGATCTGAAGTACCTCGAGCAAGGGGTCGGCGAGCATGTCAGCCTTGATCTTGGCCGTGATCATCGCATCGCTCATATACTGACCTGCCCTTTCGGCCGCATCTCCCAGCGACTCCTTCGCCGCATCCATCCTCTCCCCGGTCTTCTCGGTCGCCTGATCGATGTTCTGGCCGGTCTTTTCGGCAGGCCCCTCTTGCTCACAACCGATGGACCCGAATGCGAAGGCCAGTACCACAGAGGCGATAAGCGAGGCGCGAGTTCCACCGGTTCGAAGGCCACCTGGGTCGTTCCATCCCGGTACGGTGTCTTCAGGGTGTAAAGCACCTTGCCCGTGGAGCTCAGTGAAAGGCGAGGGACTGCCACGGCGGGGCGGGAAATATACCGACACAGGCGCTCACGCTTGTCTTTCTGATTCCCCTCACAGCTGACCCCGGCGTGGAGAGAGAAACCATTGGCCCTGGCCACCCGCTCCAGTCCAGGATCAGGTCTGTCCAGCGGACGGATGGTGCGGATCATGAAAGCTTTACGTCCCTGCTGTGGGCCGACGGCTATGCGGTAGGAGATGGAACTGCCCAGAATCTGAGGCATGGCATCGGTATCCTCGGCGGGGTCGAGGTCCAGCCAGGCCTGCTCGGCATCCTGCTCCAGCAAGCCCTGGCGTTCCAGGCAACGCCCTACCCGTTGACTGATCCGTTGCACCAGATCCTCGAGTTCACTTTTATCCGGTGCCCGGACGCGCTGAAACCGGGGTGGTCGGTTGTCGCGATATACATAGACGCCATCCAGGAATAGGATATGATCCTCGCCCTGACGGCGGCGATGCTGAATGTTGTCAAGGAAGGAGCAGGGGGATGAACATGAACTACCGCAATTTCAGCATCGCCGCTCTTGCGCTAGGTGCCTCTTGGGCGCTGCCGGGTGCAGCACAGCAAAGCGAGGAAGACCTGGCCAAGCAACTCGCCAACCCGGTCGCATCGCTCATCAGCGTACCGTTCCAGCTGAACTACGACCAGAACATCGGCTCCGCCGACGACGGCGACCGCTGGAGCCTTAACCTTCAACCGGTGGTGCCGTTCAGCCTCAACGAGGACTGGAATGTGATCTCGCGCACCATCGTGCCGCTGGTCGATCAGAGCGACATCTTCACCGGCGCGGGCAGCCAGTCGGGACTCGGCGACATCGTGCAGAGCGTGTTTTTCTCGCCGGTCGAGCCCACCGAGGGCGGCTGGATCGTTGGTGCTGGCCCGGTTTTCCTGCTGCCTACGGCCACCGACGATCTGCTCGGCACCGAGAAGTGGGGCCTGGGTCCGACCGGCGTGGCACTGAAGCAGCAAGGCCCCTGGACCTACGGTGCACTGACAAACCACATCACATCCATCGGCGGCGACAGCGAGCGGGCCGACATTAACGCGACTTTCCTGCAGCCCTTTGTCTCCTACACCACGCCAACGGCCTGGACTTTCAGCGCCAACGTGGAGAGCACCTACGACTGGGAAGGGGAGCAGTGGTCGGTGCCGCTGAACCTGGTGGTGACCAAGGTGACGAAGGTCGGTGACCAGCTGGTCAGCTTCGGCACCGGGCTGCGTTACTGGGTGGACTCGCCGGACGCCGGTCCTGAGGGCCTCGGCGTGCGCTTTGTCGTGACCCTGCTGTTCCCGCGCTGAAGCGCCCAAAAAGCAACCACAAGCACATTTCCAAACCAACTACTGTCTCGGGAGACAAAGAAATGAAGCGAATGCATGGACTCATGGTCTTGTTCACCTTTTTTATCGCCGGCGCGGCGCACGCGCAGGACGCCGAGCGCCCCAACATCCTGGTCATCTGGGGTGATGATGTCGGCATGTGGGATATCAGCGCCTATCACCGCGGCATGATGGGCAACAGCACGCCCAATATCGACAGCATCGCCGCCGATGGCATGATTTTCATGGACCATTACGCGCATGCCTCGTGCACAGCCGGCCGCGCGGCGTTCATTACGGGCCAGTACCCGATGCGCACCGGGCTCAGCACGGTTGGCCTGCCTGGCGCGCCCCAGGGCCTGCAGAAGGAAGACCCGACCCTGGCTGAATTCTTAAAGCCCCTCGGCTACGCCACCGGTCAGTTCGGCAAGAACCACCTCGGTGATCTTGACGAGTACCTGCCGACTGCCCACGGCTTCGACGAGTTTTTCGGCATTCTCTACCACCTGAACGCCGGGGAATATCCCGAACAGGACGACTATCCCAAGGACCCCGCGATCATCGCCCGCTACGGTTTTGACAAGCAGCGCGGGGTGATCCACTCGCGACGCCTGCCTGACGGTAGCCAGGAGGTAGAAGACCTGGGTCCCTTCGGACGGGAACGGCAGCGCATTATCGAGAATGAAGTACTCGAGCAGTCCACGCGCTTTATCCGCGAGGCAGTGGCCGCCGGCAAGCCGTTCTTCGTCTGGCACAACACGACGCGCATGCACTACCGCACCAATCTGTCGCCTGAGTACGACGGCAAAACGGGCCTCGGCGTGTACGCTGATGGCATGGCCGAGCTCGACGATATTGTCGGGACCCTGCTTGGCTTGCTGGACGAGCTTGGCGTTGCGGACAACACCATCGTCATGTTCGCGACCGACAACGGTGCGGCGTCCAACTCCTGGCCCGACGGTGGCAATCAACCCTTTCGGGGTGAGAAGGGCGCGGGTGGCTACGAAGGTGGCTATCGCGTACCGGTGGTGGTCAAGTGGGAAGGGCATATCCCCGCCGGCGCGACCACAGGTGAGTTCATGACCATGGAGGACTGGGTGCCGACCTTCATGTCTATGCTTGGCCAGCCTGAGCTGAAAGAAGAGTTGCTCTCTGGCAAGAAAGTCGGCGGCAACCGCTACAAGGTTCATCTTGACGGCTACGACCAGAGTGAGCTGGTGCTCAACAACGGCCCGTCGCAACGCGAGGACTACTACTACTTCACCGAAACCACCTTCCACGGGCTGCGCTACGGGCCATGGAAACTGATGTACACGGACCAGGACGGCTGGTTCCGCGCCGATCAGGCGACCTTGAGCTCACCGTACATCACCAACCTCAAGATCGATCCCTTCGAGCGTTTCCATGAGGCTCGCGGCTACGACGAATGGGCGGAGAACCGGTCGTGGCTATTTGGCCCGGCGATTATGCAGCTGGCGACTTTTGTGGAAAGCTTCGAGAAGTTCCCGCCCCGGCAGCCGAGTTTTTCGCCCAAGGTGGATGACCTGAACTCTGTTCTGCAAAGCATGCGGCAACCCGGTACACGCTAATGAAAAAATACGCGGCAGAGTTTGTGGGTACGTTCTGGCTCGTTCTTGGGGGTTGTGGCAGTGCAGTGCTTGCCGCGGCGTTTCCTGAACTCGGCATCGGATTCCTTGGGGTCTCGCTGGCCTTCGGCCTGACCGTGCTCACCATGGCCTACGCAATCGGACACATTTCCGGCTGTCATCTCAATCCGGCCGTTTCCGTCGGGCTGTGGGCCGGCGGTCGGTTTCCGGCCAAGGACTTGCTTCCCTACATCGTCGCACAGGTGCTCGGAGGCATCGTGGCGGGTGGCGTGCTTTACCTGATCGCCAGCGGTCAGGCCGGATTCGACGTCAGCAGCGGATTCGCGTCGAACGGCTACGGCGAACACTCGCCGGGTGGTTATTCCATGCAGTCAGCGCTGATCACCGAGATCGTGATGACGATGATGTTTGTCATCATCATTCTGGGTGCCACCGACGAGCGCGCGCCGGCAGGTTTCGCGCCGATCGCCATCGGTCTGGGCCTGACCCTGATCCACCTGATCAGTATCCCGGTCACCAACACCTCGGTGAACCCTGCGCGCAGCACGGGCGTGGCGCTGTATGTCGGGGACTGGGCGACCGCACAGTTGTGGTTGTTCTGGTTGGCGCCGCTAATCGGCGGTGCGCTGGGCGCTGTGATGTATCGCTTTATTGGCAAGTCTGAAGATGAATACCGAGGCGAGCAGAATCAGTCTCGACGAATTTCGTGAACCCATTTTGTAGAGGAGAGGAAATATGAAGAGCAGAAGCAAGATAAAAAACTGGCGAGGGCTGCTTGCCGTTGCTGCCCTGGTCTTGTCCGGAGCGGCAGTCGCTCAGCCGGATCGCTCTGTCATTCCGCTTGCCGAACCTGAATTCGAGGGTGTCATCGGCAAGACCTACAAGGAATCCACGTCCGCCTGGCCTCGGTTGCCGGCGCCTCCGGCCGGAGCGCCCAATGTTGTGGTCATCCTATTGGATGATGTTGGCTTTGGCCAGACCAGCACTTTCGGCGGTCCCATTCCCACGCCAGAATTAGACAAGTTGGCCAAGCAGGGTCTGCGCTACACGCGCTTTCATACCACCGCGATCTGTGGGCCGACGCGCGCAGCGCTCATCACCGGACGAAATCACCACAATGCGGGCTCGGGTTTCCTGGCCGAGTGGGCGACCGGTTTCCCCAGCTACAACAACATGATCCCAAAGACCACCGCCTCGGTCGCCGCCACACTGAAAGGGAATGGGTACGCGACTTCATGGTTCGGCAAGAATCACAACACGCCCGACTGGGAAAGCAGCGTGGCCGGGCCGTTTGATCGCTGGCCGACCGGCATGGGCTTTGAGTATTTCTATGGATTCATCGGCGGAGAAGCGCACCAGTATTATCCCGCGCTGTTTGAGAACACACGCGCCGTCGAACCGCAAACCTCGCCGGAGGAAGGTTATCACTTGTTGACCGACATGACCGACCGGGCGATCCAATACATGCAATATTCGAAGTCTGTCGCACCGCAGAAACCCTTCTTCATATACTTCGCCCCCGGCGCAGCCCATGCTCCGCATCATGCGCCGAAAGGATGGAGCCAAAAATTCAAGGGCCAGTTCGATCAGGGTTGGGAGAAGGTCCGCGAGGAAACCTATGCTCGGCAGCTCAAGAACGGAATCATCCCGCCGGATACGAAACTCACGCCGCGCCCGGAATGGGTGCCCGCCTGGGACACACTCTCCGCCGATCAGAAGAAGCTTTACCTGCGTCTGTTTGAAAATTACGCGGGCTATCTGGCCTTCGCCGACCACGAGTGCGGTCGCTTGATCGACGCCGTCAACCAATTGCCCGACGCCGACAACACGATGATTATCTACATCGTCGGCGACAACGGTGCGAGTTCCGAAGGTGGGCCCGATGGAACGCTCAATGAAGTGAAGGCCCTCAACGGTTTCCCGACTCCGA
>CAYVPB010000098.1:5238-8454 GCA_964453565.1 uncultured Halomonas sp. | reverse complement strand
CCCCGCTTCGATGTTGCTTCAGGCGGCTTCGCTTGCGGCGACCCGGTCGAAGCGGAGTTCGCCTTCCGGGGCGTCGATTCGAATTGTGTCACCCGGGGCGTAGTCACCGGCAAGGATTTTCTGCGCCAGCGGATTTTCGAGCCGGTGCTGGATGGCGCGCTTGAGCGGTCTGGCGCCGTAGACCGGGTCGAAGCCGGCCTTGCCCAGAAGATCGAGCGCTGCATCGGTGATTTCGAAGTTCATTTCGCGCTCGGCCAGACGCTTTTCGAGATACTTGACCTGAATGGCGGCGATTTCGCGGATCTGCGCCTGATCCAGCGGATGGAACACGACGATTTCATCGACGCGGTTGATGAATTCAGGCCGGAATTGCTGACCGACGACTTCCATGACCGCGGTTTTCATTGCATCGTAGTTTTCCTCGCCGGCCATGCGCTGAATGCGGTCCGAGCCGAGGTTGGAGGTCATGACGATGACGGTGTTGCGAAAGTCCACTGTGCGGCCGTGGCCGTCGGTGAGGCGGCCGTCGTCGAGCACCTGCAGCAGGATGTTGAACACATCCGGATGGGCCTTTTCGACTTCATCCAGCAGGATGACTGAATAGGGACGTCGGCGCACGGTTTCTGTCAGATATCCGCCCTCCTCGTAGCCGACATAGCCCGGCGGCGCGCCGATAAGTCTTGCCACGGCATGCTTTTCCATGAACTCCGACATGTCGATGCGCACCATCGCATCCTCGGTATCGAACAGGAATGCAGCCAGCGACTTGCATAGCTCGGTCTTGCCGACGCCGGTGGGACCGAGGAACAGGAATGAGCCGTTGGGCCGGTTCGGGTCGGCAAGCCCTGCCCTGGATCTGCGGATCGCATCGGCAACGGCCTTGACCGCCTCGTCCTGCCCGACGACGCGCTCGTGCAGGGCCTGTTCCATGCGCAACAGCTTGTCGCGCTCGCCCTCCAGCATCTTCGAGACCGGGATGCCGGTCCAGCGGCTGACCACTTCGGCAATTTCTTCCTCGGTGACCTTGTTGCGCAGAAGCTGGAAGTGCCGGGTGGTGTCTTCGGACTCGGCTTGCTCAAGCTGCTGTTCCAGATCGGGAATCCTGCCGTGCTGGAGCTCGGCCATGCGCGACCAGTCCTGGGCACGCCGGGCATTGTCCAGTTCGGCACGGGCGCGCTCAAGTTCTTCCTTGATGTGCGTGGCGCCCTGCACCGAAGATTTCTCGGACTTCCAGATTTCTTCAAGATCGGAGAACTCGCGCTCGGCTTCGCGAATCTGATCTTCCAGATCCGCGAGGCGCTTTTTCGATGCTTCGTCGGTTTCGGACTTGAGCGCTTCACGCTCGATCCGGAGCTGAATCAGTCTGCGCTCCAGCCGGTCCAGTGCTTCGGGCTTGGAATCGATCTCCATCCGGATCCGGCTGGCCGCCTCGTCCATGAGGTCGATCGCCTTGTCGGGCAGTTGGCGATCGGTGATGTAGCGCTGCGACAGCGTGGCGGCGGCGACCAGGGCCGGGTCGGTGATGTCGACCCCGTGATGGACTTCATAGCGTTCCTGCAGGCCGCGCAGAATCGCGATTGTGTCCTCGACCGAAGGTTCATCAATAACCACTTTCTGGAATCTTCGCTCCAGCGCGGCGTCTTTTTCGATGTTCTCGCGGTATTCGTCCAGCGTGGTGGCGCCGATGCAGTGCAGCTCGCCGCGCGCAAGCGCGGGCTTGAGCATGTTGCCGGCATCCATGGAGCCTTCGGCCTTACCTGCGCCTACCATGGTATGGACTTCGTCGATGAACAGGATGATCCGGCCTTCTTGTTTCTTGAGGTCGTTGAGTACGGCCTTTAGCCGCTCTTCGAATTCGCCGCGATATTTGGCGCCGGCGATCAACGCGCCCATGTCCAACGACAGCACGCGCTTGTCGCGCAGGCCCTCAGGCACTTCGCCGTTTACGATGCGCTGGGCCAGTCCTTCAACAATCGCTGTCTTGCCGACACCGGGCTCGCCGATCAGAACCGGATTGTTCTTGGTCCTGCGCTGCAGCACCTGGACGGCGCGCCGAATTTCCTCGTCACGGCCGATGACCGGGTCCAGGCGCGATTGCTCGGCCTTTTCGGTCAGATCGATGGTGTACTTCTCGAGTGCCTCGCGGGTATCCTCGGCGTTGGGATCCCCGACCTTCTCGCCGCCGCGTACCGAATCGATCGCCTGCTCGATTTCGTTTCGGGTCACGCGGGCCTTGTGCAGGATTTCGGTCAGAGGCACCTTGGCTTCCAGCGCGGCCAATACGAACAATTCCGAGGCGATGTAGGAGTCACCGCGCTTTTGCGCGATCTTGTCGGTCAGGTTGAGCACCCGGCCCAGATCGTTGGACAGGTTGATCTGCCCGGCCTGGTCGCCGGAGACTTTCGGCATTCCATCGAGCTTTTCACCGAGTTGCGAACGCAGCGATGCGACCTGGGCGCCAGCCTTGGTCAGCAGACCCCGCATGCCGCCCCCTTCCTGATCTAGCAGTGCGACCATGACGTGCTCGGGCTCGAGCATGGCGTGATCCATTCCCAGCGCCATGCTCTGGGCCTCGCTCAGCGCCTGCTGGAAGCGTGCCGTGAGTTTGTCCATTCGCATCGGAATCTCCTGAAAGAAATAGTTATCCACAGGGTGGGGCCGGCTGGATCATGAATCAAGCCGAAGGGGCAGACCGCTTGCAAACAGGTGCGACTGAAGGTCGGGATATGGTCTCGGAGAAATCCGTTAACGAACCTGGACCGCCTTCAGACAGTTTCAGCCGTCGTTCTCGAGCGCATCCCCAAAACCGTCACCGAAGAGACGATCCGACCCCGGGGCAAGGGTCGGGAAATAAAAAACGCCGGACGGAGATTGATCGACTTCCAGTGCGCCGGTTGCCGGTTCGGGCGCGCCCGAAGCCAGAATCGAGAAGCGGAATGCCCGCCCCCAGTTCAACGGCGTGTCGCCGGGATCATCCCAGCGCAACTCGCCGCCCTGCCGCTGACCGGGCCAGTTCTGGCCCGTGTTCCGGTCCGCGCGCGCGGAATCAATCCCGGTGATTACAGTGTCCGGCCGCAGTGGTATGGAGAAAGCCGAAAATCCCGTACTGGTTTCAATCTCAAGGTCCGGTTCCTGCCCGCTGGTAGTGGCCCTGGTCAATTCATGGTTCATGACGACGTGGTCATATCTGAATCGTCCCGCTTCGGCGGGCGTGAC
>CAYVPB010000098.1:0-5138 GCA_964453565.1 uncultured Halomonas sp. | reverse complement strand
GGAATTCAGGTCAACCTCGGCCAGCCGCAACCGATTGGCATATCCATCATCACCAGAAACGGTCTGTTGGCTACTGCAATCCGGATCGAATCGCGACTCGCACCGACCCCACTGACCGGTAAACGGCAGCACCTCATTTCGCGGCGCCAGGTAGTCACTCTCGTCGTTGGTCGATGCGCTGTAGTTATCACCGCACCCGGTCCAGAGAATGTTGCCGCCGGCGCAGGGGCAGCCCTGATTGATCGAGTAGAAGGCATGCTTGACTCCGGAGACTCCAATCTGTTCCAGCACTCCGGAAGCGCTCAGACGATAAAAATTCCAGACCAGAAACGGGTGCTGATCGTTGCCATAAGGAGGCTGCGGATCGCTGAACTGGCGCCACCATGGCACGTCAGCACTACCTTCGTTGTGCAAGGTCGCATCGGTGGCCACGACCACAGTGCCACTGTCGATCCCGTTGCAATCACTGCAGCGCATTTGCTGAGCGCCAATATTGAAGCGGCCAAGGCCGGTGAGCGCGACATCGGCTTCAAAATCCGACTCGCCAGGCCAATTCGGCTCCGAACACTGGCTTTCGCCCATCGCCATTTCTCCGGTCGTCGCAGTCATGCTCATGACCGGGGCACGCAGGTGCGCTGTTCCGATCGCCAGGCCTTCGAGTTCCGATTGGCCGAGGGTCTGCGCGAAATGACGACTGATGCTCAGATTGGCATGACGCAATTCGAATAATGAATTGCTGTCGGTCAACTCGAAATGACCATGATCCAATCGAAGCCAGGCGATGCCGTTGCCATCCAGCAGGCGAAGCGTCAGCGCCTCATCCGGGTCGGGATCCAGCCGGAAATTGTCGAGATCAACGACCTGATCGGCAACTTGAAATTCCAGACGGGCATGGTATTGAAGCTCGCCGCCGGCAAACGCATCGATCGCGCCACCGGGGGCTGAAATACGGAGCGACTGGGGTGACAGGCCGGCAAATTCAAGCCTTCTGTAACCAAGCGGATGAGCCGCTGGAACGTCGGCAATCGTTTTGTCTGCCACCACAGACAAACCGATTGGCCGCAGCATCCCTTGATTCAGTTCAAGCACGATCTGGTTGGCAAAACCGATCTGATAGCCTGAAGCCCAGACCCCGGTTACGAAAATCAGGCAGGCAAGGACTTTTGAGCGCACGATCCAGTCACTATTGATTCAGCAGATAGGACTGGAATGATAGCCTATTGTGGTTAGAATCCCAACCACGAACCCGAAGCGATTGCCGGAACAGCCATTCATGAAATCCAAACGTTTCCAGTTTTGCATGGCGTTTTTTGAGCATCCATCCTCTCTTCTGGACGATGGCTTCGGGAGACCAAGGCTTCGGCACCGAACTAGGAGCCTGTGTTGCAACATGAGGTTTGCCGGTATTCCATGACCTGGTACCGATATTTCGCCGAAACGCTGCTGCATGCCGGGCGCAACCTGCTGCCGATCGTGCTGGTTGTGGCCGCATTCCAGATTTTCGTTCTGCATCAGGTGCCGGATGGTGTCTGGGGCATGGCGCTGGGTCTGTTGATCGTGGTATTCGGTGTAGCGCTGTTTCTGCAAGGGCTGGATCTGGGCGTGTTTCCGATCGGCAAGACGCTGTCGAACGAATTCGCGGCCATGGGCTCGCTGCCCTGGCTGATGCTGTTCGGATTCTGTATGGGATTTTCCGCAGTGATCGCCGAACCGGCGCTTATTGCGGTGGCCGAACAGGCCGAAGCCATCAGCGACGGGCATGTCAATCCGCTGGTTCTGAGGTTACTGGTCGCGACCTCGGTGGGTCTGGTCATTGCACTCGGGGTGCTCCGAATCATCCTTGGCCTGCCGCTGCACTGGATGATGATTGGCGGCTACCTGCTGGTCGTTCTGGTGACCTTTTTTGCACCGCCAGAAATCATCGGCTTGGCCTACGACTCCGGTGGCGTAACCACCAATATCGTCACCGTACCGCTGATTGCCGCGCTGGGCCTGGGGTTGGCAGCAAGCATTCGCGGCCGCAGCCCACTGACCGACGGTTTCGGCCTGGTTGCACTGGCGGTGATGGTGCCGATGATCACAGTGCAAATCTATGGAATTATCGCCTTTCCCGATGATCCGGATATTTCCGGCAAGCAATCCGAGTTCATCACCATCGACCCGGCCGGCGAACAGGATCAGCCTGCAAGCTCGCCGTTGGCCGACTTGCTTGGAATGGTCCGGGATGTCGCACCGATCGTTTTCACAATTCTTTTTTTCCAGTTCATCGTGCTGCGCCGCAGGCTGCCGAGACCGGGAATTGCCGCGTTCGGCTTTTTGCTGGTGATCATCGGCCTGTATGCATTTGTCGTCGGGCTGAAAATGGGCCTGTTCCCGATCGGCGAGAGCATGGCCGAGCAACTGATCCTGCATGACCGCATGTTCTGGATTTACATTTTTGCATTTTGTATCGGCTTCGCGACCACCATGGCCGAGCCCGCACTGATCGCAGTCGGCCGCCAGGCCGAACAGGCTGCCACCGGCAGAATCCGGGGTTCCTTGCTCCGAATGGTGGTCGCACTTGGTGTGGCGGTCGGCATTACCATCGGCGTACATCGAATCATCAGTGGCGATTCGATCCATATGTATATCATCGCCGGCTATGCGATTGTCATTGCACTAACCCTCGTCAGTCCACGCTACATCACGGCGCTGGCGTTCGATCTTGGTGGTGTGACGACCTCCGAAGTCACGGTGCCGCTGATCACGGCCCTGGGGATTGGACTGGCGATTAACATCGAAGGCAGAAGTGTGATGATCGATGGTTTCGGCCTGATCGCATTCGCATCGATTTTTCCGATTGTCAGCGTGATGATTTACGCGAGTATTAGCGAACTGTTCACCAAGATACGAGGTGTCGAGCAATGAAATTTTCAGTACTTTTGGCAGTATTGGCGGAGGAAATGGAAGGCAAGGCCGTTGATATTGCCAAAAAAGAAGGCGCCGGCGCGGTAACGCTGTTCAATGCGCGCGGCATTACGGCCGACGAAAAGAAGACCTTCTTCGGCCTGACCTATGAAGGCAGCCAGTCCATCCTCATGTTCATATTGGAGAGGCGGCTTTCACTCCAGGTCATGAAGTGCCTGACGCGCGAACTTGATCTGGAGAATGACTCCCGTGGAGTTGTATTCACCTTTCCGATTGAACATGTGGGAGGGTTCAATATGCAAGAGGTCGAACACTTTACTGAAAGCCTCAGGGACGAACTGTAAGGAACTGAATATGCCTAACGGAAAATCAAGACAGACCGTCGCCGATCTAATGGTCGAAAACGTGATCACGATCTCGCCAATAGCCAAATTGCGCGAGGCCATGGAGTTGATGCGCGATCACAAGGTCAAGTCGGTCGTGGTGGAGAAACAATCTCCAAACGACGCCTATGGCATCGTGACCTATACCATGCTATTGCGCACCATTGTCCAGGAAGAGGGCGATGTGGATTTGATCAATGTTTACGATGTGGCCCGAAAACCGGCGCTGGCGGTGCCTCGACAACTGGAAATCCGGCATGCCACGGCAATGATGCTGCAACTCGACATCAAGCGTCTGATCGTGACCAGCGACAATGAGCTGCAAGGCATCCTGACAATGAACGATATCATCGGCGCAATCCTGGAAAAACTCGACGAATGATCCTGACCGTTGTTTGATCCAGCTTGCGAAGATTTACGCGACGTTGGGGTTTATCACTCTGACCTGTACAACACCGAACGACCCGGCCAGCGCGCGGATTCACCCAGGCGCTCGTGGATTCTCAGCAACTGGTTGTACTTGGCCACCCGGTCCGAGCGGCACAGCGAGCCGGTCTTGATCTGGCCGGCGCCCGTGGCGACCGCGAGATCGGCAATGGTGACATCTTCGGTCTCACCGGAGCGATGTGAAATGATGGTGCCGTAGCCGGCTGCGCGAGCCATGTCGATGGCACGAATGGTTTCGGTCAGCGTGCCGATCTGGTTGGGCTTGATCAGGATGGCGTTGCCCACACCCTCTTTGATGCCAAGTTCAAGGATCGAGGTATTGGTCACGAACAGATCATCTCCAACCAGTTGAACCGCGCCACCCAACGCTTCGGTCAGCAAGCTCCAGCCTTCCCAGTCATTTTCATCCATGCCGTCCTCGACCGAAACAATCGGGAAGCGTGACACCAAGCCGGAGAGATACTCCACGAATTCGGCCCGGCCGAAAGCCCGGCCTTCCGAATCCAGCGTATAATGACCTTCCGTGCAGAATTCGCTGGAAGCAACATCCAGTGCCAGCGCGACATGCTCGCCCGGCTTGTATCCAGCCTCGACGATTGCAGTCATGATCAATTCCAGCGCTGCCTCATTGGAGTTGAGATCCGGGGCGAATCCGCCCTCGTCGCCAACTGCAGTGTTCAATCCCCGGGCCTTCAGTGTGGATTTGAGGGCATGGAAGATTTCCGCGCCGCACTGCAAAGCCGAGGGAAAGTCCCGCAGCCCTACCGGCATGATCATGAATTCCTGGATATCGACGCGGTTGTCGGCATGCGCGCCGCCGTTGACGATATTCATCATCGGCACCGGCAGGCAGGGCGTCTGACCGGAGGATTCGAGCAGGTGCTCATACAGCCACTGACCACGCGCCCGGGAGACAGCATGCGCGGCGGCAAGCGATACACCAAGCAGCGCGTTGGCGCCCAGCCGGGATTTGTTGTCTTTACCGTCAAGCTGGATCATCCGCTCGTCCAGGGCTTGCTGATCGCTGGCATCGAAGTCGGCCAGTGCTTTTGCAATTTCGCCGTTGACGTGCGCTACCGCCGTCCTGACTCCCTTGCCCAGATAGCGAGCCTCGTCGCCATCACGCAATTCCACCGCCTCGCGAACACCGGTCGAGGCCCCGGAAGGCACGGCCGCGCGGCCGGAAACCCCATTTTCCAGCGTCACATCGGCTTCCAGCGTCGGATTGCCGCGCGAATCCAGAATCTCACGTGCGTGGATATGCTTGATCTTCATTGATGATCCTTGAAAGAAACAGGGCGTTTTTATCCACCAATGCACAAGGATAAAAACATTCCTGATTACGTAGTTTACCCATCAGTTGCATAAATTTCCGAGTGCGAGAGCCCGGAGAGTAGTGTT
>CAYVPB010000097.1:0-8459 GCA_964453565.1 uncultured Halomonas sp. | reverse complement strand
CAATGGCTTGAGCCGCTGTTGCAGGGGCGGATCCGTTCGGCCTTCTGCATGACCGAGCCGGAGGTGGCGTCATCCGATGCGACCAACATGCAAGCGACCGCCTTGATCGAAGGTGACGAGGTCGTGCTCAATGGCCGCAAGTGGTGGTCTACCGGGCTGGGACATCCGGATTGCAAAGTGCTGATCTTCATGGGGTTGACCGACCTCAATGCCGATCGACATCGTCGTCACTCCATGGTTCTGGTGCCGGCCGAGACGCCAGGCGTGAGGATCGGGCGCATGCTGCATGCCATGGGCTTCGAAGATGCACCGCACGGTCACGGAGAGGTTTCGTTCGAAAATGTCCGTTTGCCGGCATCAGCCGTCGTTGCCGGGCCCGGTCGCGGTTTCGAAATTGCGCAGGGGCGGCTCGGCCCGGGCCGTATCCATCATTGTATGCGCGCGATCGGACTGGCCGAGCGGGCACTGGAGCTGGCCTGCCGCCGGGCGCTGTCGCGTCAGGCTTTCGGCCGGCCGCTGGCGAAGCTGGGCGGTAACGCCGAGCGAATCGCCGATGCCCGGATCGCGATTGAACAGGCCCGCCTGCTGGTGCTCAAAGCTGCCTGGATGCTGGATGAAAACGGCATTCGCGGTGCGATGAACGAGGTCTCGCAGATCAAGGTCGCGGTTCCTCGCATGGCGCTGGAGGTGATTGACATGGCAATCCAGCTTCACGGCGGCGCCGGCATGTGTGAGGATTTTCCGCTGGCCCAGGCCTGGTCGGGGATGCGTGCCCTGCGCATTGCCGACGGGCCGGACGAAGTACACAAGATGGTGGTTTCGAAATTCGAGTTCGGCAAATATCGGGGAGAACCGGTCGAGTCACTGTGATGTCCTCGGGCCGGGACCGAAAACAACAGCGCCGGATGCAGCGTTCTGGCCACATCCGGCGCCGGTTTTTCATGCAATGCGCTGCCCGAGCGGGCCGCACATTCAGCGAGTAGCCATTACAGCATTTCCTGAATTTCCTGAAGACGCTGCTGCAGTTCGGGATCGTTCTGGATTGCCATTGCGATGGCATTGAATGATTCAACATCCAGCCCGGATTCCTCGACCGCGCTGACCATCTTTTCATTGGCTTCCTGCTGCAGCTCGTTGGCTTTCTCCGGATCATTGACGCCCTGCAGGCGTTGTGAATAATCCTGCTGAATTTCCGTGATCGAGGTCTGCGCCGTGGCAAACGAATTCAGGTCGGAATCGGTCACCTCGATTTTCTGCTGCGGCGGTTGCTGTTGTGGCGCCGCCTGTTGTGCGACCACGGGGGCGGCGAATGCGAACGTCAGTGCCAAGGTCATTGCCGAAATCATCAGTTTCATTAGTCTTGCCTCGTTTGTGAGTTTGAGTGCATGATGCTTGGTGCATTTTCGATGCCAGAAATACATACCTTTATAAATCAGAGAGTTGAGATCTTCACTATTCGGCATGCGCACTTTGAGTGTGTCATAATGATCCATGTGCCTGAAATACAAGCCGAATGAGAAGCCTGCGTGGAATGCTGATCGTGTACGTGCTGGTGCCGGTTGCGGCGGTGCTGGCGTTTCCGGTGACGATGATCTTTTTCTCGGTCGAGACCATGCTCGAGGCTCGGCTGGAAAAGGAAATCGAGCTGGTTGCACGTAGTCTCCGCCTGCCGCTGGAGGGCGCTTTGCGCGATGGAGACCGTCAACGTCTTGGTGAGGCGCTGGGTGCGGTTTCCGAAATCGGCAGGGTGTATGGCGCCGCGGTCTATGACAGCTCCGGCCGACGAATTGCGGTGGCCGGTGAAGCCATGCCGGGGCCGGCCGAACAGATCCAGGCGGCTGAACTGGTCGCGCTCGGCGAGGAAATCGGCCAGTACGATGATTTTGCGGGAGAGGCGGTGTATTCCTACTTCGTGCCGTTGGCTCCGTCACTGGGTCGTATCGACGGATTACTCCAGGTGGTGCGCGAGGAAAGCGAAATCCGTTCGCGCCTGGAGCGTCTGCGCTGGACCGGGATCGCAGTTGCACTGGTGGGGCTGGCGTTGATTTTTGCCGTGATGCTGGTGGGCCATCGGGTCGCGGTCACGCGGCCGGTGCGGCGCCTGCTTGCGGATATGCGCAACGTCTCGGGCGGTGACCGAGGTTGGCGGGCGCGGGTGCGGCCACCGCTGGAACTGGCACGTCTGGCCGGCGGAATGAACCGGATGCTCGATACCCTGGATCGCGCCGAGGCCGAAGTGCTGGCGCGCCAGGCCGGGGAGGCACGCTTGCGCGAAAAGATGCGGGCCCAGGAAAGTCAGGCCGCCCTGGGCCGATTCTCGGCCGGCGTTGCGCACGAACTGGGAGCGCCACTGACCGTGATCCAGACCGATGTTCAGCGTCTGCGGCAGTCCGATCCGGAGCCTGAATCCCGACGTCGCCTGAACCGCATTGTCGAGCAACTGCGGCGCACCCGGCAACTGGTCGAGCAATTGATGAGCCTGGTCCGGGACCCGGTCGTCGATGCCGAGGTTCGGGATCTTGCCGGGATCGTGGAGCGGGCGGTGATGGGCGCGCGGCCCGAGGCGGAAAGCCGTGAAGTCGAGCTGGAGTTTCACCCCGAGGCCGGAATCGGGGTGCTGGTTCTTCCGGTGCGGATCGAGCATGCGGTGCTGAATCTGGTGCGAAACGCACTCCAGGCGGCCCGTACGTCCGTCGAAGTGAGAGTTGAACGGGACGGCGAGCACGCGGTGATTTCGGTCGAGGATGATGGTCCCGGACTGGAACCCGACCAGTCCGGCAGGGTTTTCGAGCCATTTCATACCGATCGGCCCAGCGGCGAGGGTACCGGCCTGGGACTGACCATCGTGCGCACCGTGGCGGAACTGCATGGCGGCGATGTCAGCGTCGCGACAGGCCGGCGGCTGGGCGGATGTCGGTTCGACCTGCGCTTGCCAACCGGGGAAGCCCGATGACCGATCCGGCGCGCGTTGTGGTGGTGGAAGACGACCGTGATCTTAACCTGATGCTGGTCGAGGAACTGGCGGGCCGGGGCTGGGAGGTGCGCGCCGGACGGTCGGCCGAGGCCGGTTATAGGCTCGCTGGCGAA
The DNA here is from genome assembly GCA_964453565.1 of uncultured Halomonas sp. Lineage (GTDB taxonomy): Bacteria > Pseudomonadota > Gammaproteobacteria > Xanthomonadales > Wenzhouxiangellaceae. The sequence goes on along the minus strand of CAYVPB010000097.1, from coordinate 5,372 downwards.
TTCAGGCCCGATCTGGTGGTCACTGATCTTCAGCTTCCCGGCGCCGACGGCATGCAGTTGCTTGAATCGCTGTTGCGCCTGCCCAGAGCGCCATCAGTGCTGATGATCACGGCTTTCGGCACGGTCGAACGTGCTGTGGCCGCGCTCAAGGCCGGTGCCGACAATTTTTTGACCAAGCCGCTGGATATCGACCATTTCCTGATCGCTTGTGAACGGTTGGTGGAACATCGTCGGTTGCGAGACCGGCTCGAAAACCGCGATGATGGCATTGATGCACCTGGTTTTCACGGCATGCTGGGCAACAGCCCGGCAATGCTGGAGCTGTTCGACCAGATTCGCCGAGTGGCCCGGGCCGACGGCCCGGTACTGATTACCGGGCCTTCCGGTTCCGGAAAGGAAAAAGTCGCGCGCGCGCTGCATGCCGAAAGCCACCGGGCCGGCAAGCCGCTGGTGGTGGTCAATTGCGCGGCCATCCCGTCCGAACTGATGGAGAGCGAATTTTTCGGCAATGTCGCAGGGGCTTTTACCGGTGCGGAGCGTGACCGGGCCGGGTTGTTCCGCGAGGCCGACGGCGGCACGCTGTTTCTCGACGAGATCAGCGAGATGCCGCCGGCTTTGCAGGCCCGATTGTTGCGTGCCCTGCAGGACGGGCGAATCCGTCCGGTCGGGGCCGAGTACGAGGAGCAGGTCGATGTCCGGGTGATCGCCGCGACCAATCGGGAATTGTCGGCGCGGGTCGAAAGCGGCGAGTTTCGCGCCGATCTGTATTTTCGGCTCGAAACCTTTCAGATCGAAGTGCCACCGCTGTCGGCGCGCGCTGACGATCTCGAAATGCTGGCCCAGCGGTTCCTGCTCGAGTACGCGGAAAATACCGGCCGGCCGGCCCGTCGCCTGGACGATCGAGTGCTGGCCAGTTTACGGTCGCATGACTGGCCGGGGAATGTGCGTGAGCTCAACAACGTGATCGAGCGGGCGGTGACCTTTTGCAATGGCGAGGTCGTGACGGTGTCTGACCTGCCGCAGCGGCTTCGTCGGTCCAGGGGAGAGGCCGGCAAGGGTGGCGCGACGAATTCGGCTGCAGATGCGCTGCCGGCAGAACTGATCGAAGGCGACATGCTCCCGTCGCTGGACGAGGTGCGCTCCCGCTACATTCGCTATGTCCTCGGTCGCACGGGCGGCAACAAGCGCCGCGCCGCCGCCCTGTTGGGCGTCGGGCGGCGTACCCTGTATCGGTGGCTGGACGCGGAGTCAACAAACCCGGATGAATGATTCGAACCCTGAACAATGGCTTGATCGTCCGTGCCCGGTGCGCGAAGAGGACAACTTCGATGTCGCGGCAGTCGATGCCTGGCTCAAAGCACGTATCGAGGGCCTGGAAGGAACGCCGGAAATCCAGCAGTTTCCAAAGGGTGCTTCGAACCTGACCTATCGTCTGCGCTATCCGGGCCGCGACCTGATTCTGCGCCGGCCACCGCCTGGGACCAAGGCAAAATCCGCCCACGATGTGCTGCGCGAGTTTCGCATTCAGAAGGCGCTCAAGCCGATGTTTGCCAAGGTGCCTGAAATGCTGGCCGCCTGCGACGATCAGTCGGTCATTGGTTGCGATTTCTATGTCATGCAGCGGCTGGAGGGCATCATCCCGCGCGCCAATCTGCCGCTCGGGATGCGACTGTCCGAAGACCAGGCGCGCGGGTTGTGCCGCAATGCCATCGACACGCTGGTCGAACTGCACTCGGTGGACATCGCCGCCGCCGGCCTGGACCGGCTGGCCAAGGGGGCCGGCTACAACCGGCGCCAGATCGAGGGTTGGTCGGAACGGTTTCGGAAAGCGCGGACCTGGAATGTCATGCGCGGCGAGAAAGTCATGCGCTGGCTGGCCGACAACATTCCCGATGAGGTCGCGATCCGGCTGATTCACGGTGATTACCGTTTCGACAACCTGGTGCTGGACCCGCACGACCCGCTGACCATTATCGGCGTGCTGGATTGGGAAATGGCCACGCTGGGCGATCCGCTGATGGATCTGGGCAACGCCATGGCCTACTGGGTGCAGGCTGACGATGACCGCTACTTCAAGGGCTTCCGCCGCCAGCCCACGCATCTGCAGGGCATGTTCACGCGTGCCGAGGTGGTCGAGTATTACTGTGAACGCGTGGGCATGAAAGTCGACCATTGGGCGTTTTACGAAGTCTACGGCCTGTTCCGCCTGGCCGTCATCGCCCAGCAGATCTATTACCGCTACCACCACAAACAGACCCGCAACCCCGCCTTCAAGCACTTCTGGATCGCGGTCAACTATTTGCTGTGGCGTTGCGGGGGCATCATTCGGCGAAGTGGCGCTTAGTAATCCAGAATAGTGATCCAGATCAGTAATCCAGACTAGTAATCGAGATTCGGCCGCAGGAATTTTTCGGCCTGTTCCATACCGATGTCCTTGCGCCGGGCGTAGTCCTTGACCTGATCCTTGCCGAGCTTGCCGACGACGAAGTACTTGGACTCGGGGTGGCCAAAGTAGTAACCGCTGACAGCCGCGGCCGGATGCATGGCGAATGATTCGGTCAGCTCAACACCGATATTGCCCGGTGCATCAAGCAGCTTGAAGATCTTTTCTTTCTCGCTGTGGTCAGGGCAGGCCGGATATCCGGGTGCCGGACGAATTCCGCGATACTTCTCCTTGATCAACTCCTGGTTTCCGAGCTTTTCATCGGGCGCATAACCCCAAAGCTCACGCCGAACCTTCGCGTGCAGCGCTTCGGCCAGTGCTTCTGCCAGCCGGTCGGCCAGCGCCTGCAGCATGATGCCGGAATAGTCGTCGTTTTCGGGCAGTTTCTTTTTTGCCTCCTCGATGCCGTGTCCGGTGGTGACGGCGAACAGCCCGGCCCAGTCCTCAATGCCTGAATCGGCCGGCGCAACGTAATCGGCCAGGCACAGGTTGGCCGAGGGTTTTTTGGATTGCTGGCGCAGACACACCATACGTTCCAGCGCCTGTTCGCGCGACTCGTCCTTGTAGAGCAGGATGTCGTCACCGTCGCGGTTGGCAGGCAGCAGTGCGCACACGGCCCTGGGCTGAAGCCATTTCTCCTCGACGATGCGCTTGAGCATTTCCCGGGCGTCCTCGAACAGGCCGGTGGCCGCTTCCCCGACTTTCTCATCCTCGAGAATGTCGGGATAGCGCCCGGCCAGCTCCCAGGTCTGGAAGAACGGCGTCCAGTCGATGACCTCGACCAGATCTTCCAGCGGCCAGTCATCAATGACGTTGATCCCGGGCTTGAACGGCTTTTCCGGTTGATAGCTACTCCAGTCGAACTCGAACGCATTCTCGCGCGCCTTGTCGATCGAGATCAACGGCTTGCGCTTTTTCTTGTTGGCCGCGCGCTCGCGGTAATCTTCGTAGTCTTCGGCAATCTTTCTTGCATAGTCATCTCGATTGACCTTGCTGGCCAGCTTCCGGACCACGTCCACCGAGCGCGAAGCATCCTTGACCCAGCACACCGGCGCGTCGTACTGCGGGTCGATCTTGAGGGCTGTATGCGCGCGCGAAGTCGTCGCGCCGCCGATCAGCAGTGGCAGGATCATGCCGCGTTTGGTCATCGCTTCGGCCACGCTGACCATTTCGTCCAGCGATGGCGTGATCAATCCCGACAGGCCGATGATGTCCACGTCTTCCTTTTCGGCCTCGTCCAGGATCTTGTCGGCCGGGACCATCACACCCAAGTCGTGCACATCGAAGCCGTTGCAGGCCAGCACCACGCCGACGATGTTCTTGCCGATATCGTGCACGTCGCCCTTGACTGTGGCCATCAGCACCTTGCCTTTTTTCTCGCCGACTTTCTTTTCGGCCTCAAGGTAGGGAATCAGGTGGGCCACCGCCTTTTTCATCACCCGGGCGGACTTGACCACCTGCGGCAGGAACATCTTGCCGGCCCCGAACAGATCGCCGACATAGTTCATGCCGTCCATCAGCGGGCCTTCAATGACCTCCAGCGAGGTATCGAAATTCTGCCGAGCTTCCTCGGTGTCTTCGACCACGTACTTGTCGACGCCCTTGACCAGCGAGTACTTGAGTCGTTCGGCCACCGATTTCTCGCGCCAGGCCTCGTCCTTTTCCTGTTTCTGGCCCTCGCCCTTGTACTTGTCCGCCGCCTCCAGCAGTCGTTCGGTCGCATCGTCGCGGCGATTGAGTACCACGTCCTCGACCAGTTCGCGCAGTTCTTCGTCGATATCGTCGTAGACCGCGAGCTGGCCGGCGTTGACGATGCCCATGTCCATGCCGGCCTGTGTGGCGTGATACAGGAACACCGAGTGCATCGCTTCTCGCACCGGATTGTTGCCGCGAAACGAAAACGACATGTTCGAAACGCCACCCGAAATATGGCATTCAGGAAACTTTTTTTTCAGTTCACGGGTCGCGTTGATGAATTCCATCGAATAGTTGTTGTGTTCGTCCATGCCGGTGGCGACCGGGAAAATGTTCGGGTCGAAAATGATGTCCTCGGGTGGAAAGCCGACCTTTTCGGTCAACAGTTTGTGCGCGCGTGACAGACACTCGACCATGCGCTCGGCTGAATCGGCCTGGCCGGTCTCGTCGAACGCCATGACGATGACCGCGGCACCATACATCCGGATCTTGCGCGCCTGCTCCAGGAACTGCTGCTCGCCTTCCTTGAGGCTGATCGAATTGACAATGCCCTTGCCCTGCAGGCACTTCAGCCCGGCTTCGATCACCTCCCACTTGCTGGAATCCACCATCACCGGAACGCGGGCGATATCGGGCTCGGCCATGATCAGGTTCAGAAAGTCGGTCATGGCCTGCTTCGAATCGAGCAGCCCCTCGTCCATGTTTACGTCGATGACCTGGGCGCCGTTTCCGACCTGCTGCAGCGCCACCTCGACCGCCTCATCGTACTTGTCCTCGGCAATCAGGCGCTTGAACTTTGCCGAGCCGGTGACATTGGTGCGCTCACCGACATTGACAAAGCCCAGATCGGGCGTAATGGTCAACGGCTCCAACCCGCTCAGGTGGGTGTAGCACTTTTGTCCCTGTGGTTGATTCATTTCGCTGCCTGTTGGTTAAAAGCTTTAAAGAAGTTCCTGATTACGTATGTATGTCAGCCATTTGAAAAAGCAACCACAGATTACGCAGATTTGCGCAGATTATTGAATTTGAATCTGTTTTTGCTTGACCAAAGCATGTCCCGGGTTCAGGGTTTGCTGCCTTGATCACTTTCGAGCCTTCGATTCGGGTCTTACAGCGTGCAACCGGCGATTGAACGTTAACCTGAGGCTACGCCGAGGGCCGCTGCAAAACGGTTAATTCCACCCATCTGTTGCATAAATTTGCGGCGAGAGACCGTTGCACTGCCCGGTATAGC
>CAYVPB010000096.1:0-8586 GCA_964453565.1 uncultured Halomonas sp. | reverse complement strand
CACCAACCAGGGCAAGGTGCGGTTCCGTTTTTTCGATGGCACCATGAACGCTGATTTGCTGATCGATTTCATGAAGCGTCTGATCGATGACTCCAACCGGAAGGTCTATCTGATTCTCGACAACCTGCGGATTCACCATGCCAAGATCGTCAAAGCATGGCTGGCTGAGCACCAAGACGAGATTGAAGTGTTCTATCTCCCGGCCTATTCGCCAGAATTGAATCCGGATGAGTACCTGAACTGTGACCTCAAAGCCGGCGTTCATGGTGGTACGTCCGCACGTGACTAGTGTGCCCCGTCACTAATTCTGTAACATTCAGCGAGTCGGAAAGCGCTTAGCTGCAAGGCAGGGCTCGCCGGGAATGCTGATTGCCTTTCCAGGAGCCCTAACGCCGCAGCTGACCGCTTGGCGACTCGCTCATATCACCAATTAATACCAGACAGCACACTAGAACCAACTGAAAGCCAAAGCGATTGCCCACCTGTGGAAGATACAAAAACTTCCGGCACGAATAATGAAACGCTTTCAGGCGAGTTCGATTCAATATGCGGCGTAAGCCCAATCATATCTACCCATCAGTTGCATAAATTTCCGAGTGCGAGAGCCCGGAGAGTAGTGTTTCCGGGGCGTGCGCGGATATTTTCCAACCGGAACATAGCTCACTCTATGTGAGGATTGGAAAATTGAGCACGCGCCCCGGAAACGCTGCTATACCGGGCAGTGCAACGGTCTCTCGCCGCAAATTTATGCAACAGATGGGTCTACTTAAATGCCGGGTTAATAGCGCGACGTAAATGGTCCCCGAATCCGCTTAACACGCTCTCCAGGATGGACTGGCTGGTACAGTATTACTGTACTTCAAGCACAAAATCGTCCGAAACCCAGCCTTCGCGTCCAACCTCGTCGCGAATATTGACCCAGCCCCCTTCACGAGCGATTGCATCGACCACTGTCCCGGAGGAAAGCTGGAACAGCACTCCATGGCCGCTGCCGGGACCAGAGCGTACATTCAAAGACGATGCCGTGATGACAACCTGTTGCACCGCCGGCGTTGAGCTTGAGTATCCAGAGTCCGGCGCCTGACCTATGGGATTGCCCAAAGCATCGTAGCGCATCATTTCGGCCGGCGTAACCGAGATCACATAGTCCACGGCACCATGAATAACATCCCGCAACGCCTTTTCCCGAGGTGTGTTTTTCCAACTCGAGAGCCCGCCGGCCAAACCGACCGTACCTGTGGCGCCGCCAAGGGCCCCGGCCAGATTGAAGTCACGCGCTTCACCTTCCACACTGGTTGCGGCCAGGATTCTGGAAGTTGTGGCGTCCACCACACGCAAATCAATGGCCATATGAGCGCTGCGGCTGCCGCCCGCGATCGCGCCCAGCGCGCGACCGAGGCTGCCCCCGCCAACAGCGCCCTGAGTGCCACCGGCGTTCTCCATGAACTCGGTGACCGCCGCGACCACCAGCAGTTCCGCACCCTCGATTTCGCCAATAGCTGCGGCAGTGTCACCACGTACGCGACCGCTGGCCCCCAGATCCTGCTCGCCAAGCACGGTGTCAAGACTATCGCGTTCAAGCACAATGTAACGGCCGGAATTCACCAGTGCGGTGGTCAGCATGTCAGCCATACCGTCCCCTATCGACGGGCTGTACCAGTTCCGGGAATCGGCGGTCTTGTTTTCGAAACGGGCGACAGCAATGCGCGCTTTGGGCCCATCATAACGTTCGGCAGCCACATCAGCCATGTTGCGTCCCGAGTTTTCACGGACATTGGTGGTCGTACCCGCCGGGCATCCGGCCAAAAGCAGCGACAGGGCCACCAGTGCCAGCGATTGACTATAGTTTATTAATGACCTGCGTTTCATGTTGCCTCCTTTTTATAAACAACCATTCATATTTGAAAGAAAACGAAATTGAAAGCAATTGGAAAAGCTCGCGGCAATGTCATACAAGCTCATGCCTGTTTTCTGAACCGGATTCTCCCCCGATTACGCGCCATTTCGGCCTTATCAGGCAGTGCTTGTCATCACGTCTTTCAGTCCCCTCAATTGGTTTGCGGATCTTTTGGTGTCACGACCCGAGCAACCGAGACGTGCAGGAAATCGTGGAATTCCCGCGGCATCCAGTGCCGGGCTTCGCGCTTTCTCCGCTGCGCCGAGGTGCTGCACAACCTGCGAAACTCGCAATCCTAAATTCCGCGACTCGATTATGCCATTTTGAAATGCATGTGTCGATAATGACGGAACATTTAATCATCAAAAAACCTCGCCACTACCGGCGAACGCTCCGCAGTTTTGTAATCTCATCGGCAGTCCACCCGTATGTCGGGTTGCAAAACACTCACATTCGGAGACATAAACGATTAACGCGCGCCTGCCGGGCAAAGCAAAAATTCCATAGCTGATAATCCGGAGTCGACCAAGGGCGCCGCGCCAAGCGATCAGCGCGGGCGAGCTTGGGCCGTTACGCGCCACACTGTCAGGGACAAGAACAGCAACGACAGCAGAAATAGCACCACGGTGGCGCGGAAATAAACTCCGCCCCCGAACAGGAACCCGATCCGATCACGCACCAGGTCACCGATCCACCCCCAGTGTGTGCGCTGCAGATCGTCAAACGCCGCCGAAAGCAGCATTTCGAAGCCCCAGCGTGCAGGCGAAATATCGGCCAGCGTTGAAGTCAGGGTGGACATTCCGGCATAGTAATCAGGAGCCAACGCGCCACTCAGCACCAGTTGCGGCAGCACTACGGCCACCGCAAGCAGCACGGAAAGCCGGCCCGGAGTCGGATCCAACGCGCTGATCAGGAGTCCCAGCACGCAGGCAGCCCATGCCGTAACAATCATGGAAAGCGCCAGCATCATCAACGACATCTGGCGCAATTCCGGCGAAATCATGCACACAGCGATGAATACGAGGCATTGCACAGCAGTCAGGACAAACAGGAAAGGCAGCTTGGAAACAACATACACCGTTGCACTGAGACCAGCCATGCGCTCGCGTCTGAACACCTCGCGTTCATTCGAAAGCTCCAGGCAAGCCATCAGAGTTCCGGTAAACGTTGCCATCAGCGTGAACATCAGCAATACGCTTAGCGGGACCGGGAGGCTGGCTTCGGTTTGCCGCTGAATTGCAAAGACAATGTCCGCGCCATTTTGCCGAGCGGAGTTCGCGCCTGTTGGAAACAGGGTTTTGAGCAAGGCATCGCCTCCCGGCGTAGCTTTTACCGCGGAGGCGATGCCAGCGTGCTCCCGTTCCAGTTGCTCGGCCGATATCGACTCGGGCACCGACATCGAGAGGGTAACCAAGGAAAGCGCCATTGGCACCAGCAAATACACCAGCAATGAACGCAGACCCTGGGTGCGGATGCGCCAATGACGCGCGGCCAGCACGGGAAAGGCTCGCCAGCGGGTGATCGCCGAAAGCATTTCTGCGGCACGGCGCCTCCCGCGTTGCGTTTCATCCGGCCCCGAGGACAACAGGCGGCGGCCGAACGGGCTGAGCCGATCTTCAATATAGCGATGGCAGTAATCGCTTTTACGATAGCGCTCGGCGCAATTCGTTGCGATTTCAACAAGATTTTTGTCTGTCACCGTCGCACCCGGCTCCAGCCCGATCATGGCGCCTTCAAGCAACTCAAAGATCCGGGTAGGACGAACACGCCCGTCCACGCACTCGGGATCCAATTCGGAAAAGAAATCAATCGCCTCGTCTGGAGTGCCGAAAAAACACAGTTTCCCGCGTGCAACAATTACGATGCGGTCCAGCAGCGAAAGGTTATACAGGATATGAGTGGTGATGACCACCGTGCGTCCAGCGCCGGCCAGGTCGCCGAAGTGACGCATCAGGCGCTCTTCGGTACTCGGATCCAGTCCCGAGGTGGGCTCATCCAGAAACAAAATCCCCGGACGCGTAATCAGTTCGGCGGCAATGGAGACCCGCTTGCGCTGGCCCCCGCTGAGGCGTTCGATCGGAATATCGCACACATGCGACAATCCGAGGGTTTCCAGCGTAGTGCGCAGGATTTCGCCGCGCTGTCTGTCATTGACGTCATTCGGCAGTCGCAGCCGGGCGATATAGTCCAGACAACGATATACGGACAACTCAACATGGATGATATCGTCCTGCGGCACATACCCGAGATTGGATCGAAAAAGATCGAGTTGCCCATGCAGCGAAATATCGTTGTAAAGGACGTGGCCGTCGGTGGGCAGGTTGTAACCGTTGATTGATTTCAGCAGCGTTGTCTTGCCCGCTCCGCTGGGCCCGAGAATGCCGGTGAACGACCCTGGCTCCAGCACCAGCGAAATCCCATCCAGAAGCAGCTTGGTAGTCTTGTTGCGCCATGTTCGGGCCTGGCGTGAAACCTGTAACGCCTGCACCCCTATGCCGCCACCGGCGCCCAGCACATGAACCTCGAGACCCTGATCTGCCGTGATCTCGAAACGCAGCCTGGAATTCCCAACCAGCACCACTGAATCAAAATGGACCCGAGCGCAATTGATGCGCTGACCATCAATCCAGGTTCCATTACGACTGCCTGCGTCACGGATCTCCAACCCGTGCGGCGTCTGCAGGAGTTCGGCGTGACGCAGACTGATCGAGCTGTCTCCCGGCAAACTGACATCGGCCGATATTGCTCGCCCCAATGTCCATCGATCGGCCGGCGCCAGCCTGAACCGCCGCGAGCGTTCCGACTCTCCCGCCGGATAAAAAATAAACTCAGGCACATCCGCATGGCCCAGGCCTATGACCTGCCCCGGGCCAATCCGCGCCGGGCCATCGACTCGCGTCCCATCAAGATACAATCCGTTGGTAGAGGAAAGATCCTCCAACCACCACGACCCCTCCATATCGCATCGCAACAGGCAATGCTGACGAGATATGGTGGCGCCGGCCACAACCACGTCTGCTCTGTCCGAATCTCGGCCAATCACGATGCCGGTTTCGGGAACACTCCACTCGCGCTGCAATGCGGCTGGACTCAGCGCACACAACAGGGCATGCGCGCGATCTTCTGCAGTCACCTTAACAGGCTCACGGGTCCTGGCAACAGATGAATCAGACATCGCCTCAATCGACAGCGAGTTCATCCTCCATGTAAGGATCGTCTACTTTCTCAAGGCGCTGGTTAAGTTGCTGGCGCGCCTGATTTATGGCCGGCAGCGGCGGTGGCGAAATGGCTTCAAAGGTGGCCGCCTCGGCGGTACGCTGTCCGCTACCACTGGGGTACTCAAGACCGATTCGCAGATTGTGCACTCCACCGTCCACCGGCACGTAAGATCGGAAGGTCAACACGTAATCGTTGAGCATCACACGATGAATGTCTTCAACGATGCGAATCATTCGGGACGGGTCTGTAGAAACGTCGTGGAACCCGCCGAAACTGTTAGTGCTCAGCGCCTCCAGATTGCGCAGCGCCGATGGATCACTGGTGACATAGCCCATGCTGGTGATAGGAACAGGAATCGAAAACCCCGAGATTCGGTTCATCAAATCCGATCGGCTCAGCGCGCTACCCTCATCGGCACCATCCGAAAACAGCACGATTGAAGTCGAAGCAACGCGCGCCAGCGAGTCGCCACGTGCGGTGAAATCGGTAGTCGCAGCCAACTGCATGGCTGCGGCCAATGCGTCGTAAATCCGTGACTGAGCAGTTTCAGCCCGCAGCCCCGCGAGCCGCCGGACCAAAGCACCTGAATCACGCTCGAAATCCGATATCAGCTCATGGCCGCGATCCGATTCATCCAGCGCGATCACGGCTACCTCATCCTGTTCACGCTTGGCGTCGATAAACGCAGCGGCCGCCTTTAACGCTGCCTCAAATGGTGCGCCGCGCATGCTGCCACTGGTATCCAGCACGAATATCGCGCGTACCACGTCGGGACGTCGGGCCACAGTCTGGATGAAGTACTGACGCTTGGAAACATCATACGGACGCCCGTTGACCATGATTCCCAGATTGAGCTCATTCAGATTGACCAGCGGCTTGCGTTCAAGATCGAACGTGCGTAGATACACCTGAACGAATGGGTACAGACTGGAGTCGGTCCGATATACCTTGAGTCCATAGCCTTGATCCCCCTGGGCCACTGCGACCGGCGTCATCAGACCCAGCCACGCGAAAAACAATCCAGATACCGCAAATTGCGCGGAGAGAACTCGGTATTTCACTGCTGCATCCCCTAAGTTGAATGAATGATTACATCGCTGTGACAGCGGTTTCAGTGCGAATTCTCGGAAGCTCCCGCACCGACCGCGGTCCACACCAGAATATTCGATCTTTCGCCCGTAGTCAATTCCCGCATTCTGGCAACGCGCGTACGGTCAAACGGCGGAAAAATCCGGAGCGATTCCGGATCAATCCGGCCGACAGGCCTTGCCTAAACGGCAATGAGTGGGTATAAAAGGGGCACGTCAGCGCAATTCGAGTTTCAAATCTACCGGAGACCGGGAATGATTCAGCACTTGGGACGCTATCAGATCATCCGTGAACTGGGACGCGGCGGCATGGGCATCGTGTACAAGGCCCTTGACCCCAATCTCGAGCGACATGTCGCGATCAAATGTCTGAACGAGGAATTGAGCCAGGATGAACTCGTAGTAGCACGATTTCTGCGCGAAGCGCGCAATGTTGCGGCACTGAACCATCCGAACTGCGTGCGACTATACCTCGCGGACGAACACGAAGGCCAGCCCTATTTCGTAATGGAATATGTCGACGGCGAGTCACTGGCCGAGTATTTGGCCAAGAATGGTCGCTGCGTGCCGGAAATGGCCAGCCGAATCATTCGCGAATGTGCCGAGGCTCTAGCGGCCGCCGACGAAAAGAATATTGTTCACCACGACGTCAAGCCGGGCAATGTCATGCTGGATCGCAACGGCCGCGCTCTACTGACCGACTTCGGCATCGCCTGCGTGCAATACGGCGAAGCCAGCACCAGCTCTACGGTGATGGGAACACCAGGTTACATGGCACCGGAACTGATTGAGCATGGCCGAAGCGACCGACGCGTCGATATCTTCGCACTGGGTGCGGTCTGGTACGAAATGCTGCTGGGCGAGCGCCTGCTGCCGGAAGACGACCTGTCTGCCTTGATGGCTCGTTATACGACCGAAGGTTTTCCAGACCTGTCCGCCATCGAACAGCAGTTCGGCGCAGAAACCGCCGCCATTCTGGGCCGCATGCTGGCGCGTGACCCCGAAGCTCGCTACTCCAGCTATTCTCAGTTGCTTGAAGCCCTTCGCCCGGGCCATGTTGCACAGACCCAACGCCAACAGCAGACCGCCCCGACCATAGTCGCATCCGGCGCGGGCGGGGTCCGCGCCGCGACCACCGCCCTAGGCGACCGGACCACACAATCGGGCAACCCCGGGATTGCCTCACCGGACCCCACGCGCAGCGTTCCCGTAACAGGCACGCGCCGCTACCGGCTGCTTGCCATCGCCGGCGGTGTGTTGGCAGGAGTCGGGCTGATAGGGTTCGCGATTGCGCTCACTGGCGGCCTTGGCGGCGATGATGATGGCATGCCAGCCAATTCCACGATCGAAGCACCGAACACCGTGGTTCAACAGGAACCAGTGCCGCCGACTGTGGCTCCCGCGGATGGACGAGTGACCGGCTCAACCCCCGGTAGCAGCCTCGGCTTCTCGGAGACATCCAGCGCAGACAGATCAGGTTCTCGGGGCGCCAGCGCGACGGCACTGCTTGACCAGTTGCGCCCATCCTACGCGGACCCTCCAGCGACCGACCGACAGGCACCGAACGGATCAAATGATATGCCGTCACACAATGTCCCGGCGCCCCCGAGCGAGCAGCTCGCGTTGGTCGATACAAGCATGGTTGCACCCCGTCCGGTAGCCGAACCGGAGTCTGCGGCAAACCGAAGTCCACCGCCGCGTTCCGCACCGAGAGGCGTTACCGTGCTGGGCGTGGGCGATCCCCGCATCACCGAGCCGATGCGCAATGAAATCGAAGCGCATTTGAGACAGCGCGGCAAGAACGTCACAGATCCTGCGTTCATTCGCAACGTGAACAATTATGTACTGGACGATGGCCTGGAACTGTCCGGGCTGACCGATGCCGCCAGCGATGCGGGGATCCGCTATGCCGTGTTAGTGCGTGCACGACCCGTGGGCACACGTGAGCTTCAATTCTACGGCCGGTATGACACTGCCTACAGCGTACAGGTTGAGGCCATGACCTATGATCTGATCGCCGGCAACCTGGTTGGATCATCCAGCGTCGAGCAGCTTGAATACACCTCGCTGAACGCCGCGAAGAAAGCGCGTGAACTGGTGATTCCATGGTTAACGCCTATTGGAGACCAGTTCGGCAACTGACAGGCCGATGGGCTAAAAGCTGATCAGGACACGCATAATTTGGCCTGTGCTGTCCGCTGAACTTTCCGGAGTCATGCACCAGTATAGCTCGTCGAGTCGTTTTTGCTCGGATTTGTTCATGGTAAACCCATCTGTTGCATAAATTTGCGGCGAGAGACCGTTACACTGCCCGGTATAGCAGCGTTTCCGGGCTCTCGCACTCGGAAATTTATGCAACTGATGGGTAAACTCCGTGCCAGC
>CAYVPB010000095.1:0-8736 GCA_964453565.1 uncultured Halomonas sp. | reverse complement strand
TGATGATGCCTTGGGGTAGTGGTTGATCGCGGGCCGACCGGGTATCGAATCGCAGTTTGGAGGCCGCTCCTACAAGGGGTGGCTGAGCTCGGCGGGTCGGGCTTCGCGCGCCAGCCGGTCGAGCACGCCGTTGACGAAGCTGTGGCCCTGTTCGGCGCCGAAGCGATGCGCCAGTTCCACGGCCTCGTCGATCACGACGCGATAGGGGATTTCGACGTGGTGCAGCAGTTCATTGGCGCCGATGCGAAGGATTACACGCTCCATCTGGTCGAGCGAGGAATCCAGCCTCTCGATATGCGGGCCGAGCTTGTGATCGAGTTGGTCGCCGCGAGCGATCACTTCGCGGACCAGGGTCTCGAAATACCCGCCATCGACGCCTTCGAAGTTCTGCTCTTCGAGAAACTGCGCGATGATGCTGGCCGCCGAGTCGTCGTTGAGTTGCCACTGATACAGCGCCTGTAGCGCTCGCCGGCGCGCTCGCCGGCGCGGCTCGAACGGACTTTCTCGATGTTTGCCGGGCCGCGTTCTACGCGTCATGCCCTGCCCTGCCTGCCAGCGCCTTGCCCAGCCCGACCATCTCCAGCGCCGCAAGTGCGACCTCGCGGCCCTTGTTGCCGCGTTGCGGGTCGGCCCGCTGACGGGCCTGATCAACGTTTTCCGGCGTCAGCACACCAAAAGCGACCGGCACGCCGGTTTCCAGACCCAGTTGCTGCAGGCCGCGGGCGCACTCGGCGCTGATGAATTCAAAGTGCGCGGTTTCGCCGCGAATCACGGCACCCAGTGCGATGACGGCGTCGAAACGACCATTTTCGATCAGCATCCGGCAGGTCAGGGGCAATTCCCAGGCCCCGGGAACCCGCACGAACCTGAGGTCTTCGACCCGCATTCCGGCCTCGACCAGGGCGGCACGGCAGCCGGCCAGCAGCATGTCGGTAATTTCGGCGTTGAAGCGGGCCACCGCGATGCCGATCCTCACATCCTTGCCGTCGGCGGAAAATTCGATTTCAGTCATGACGTTCCTCGGGCACCACGTATTCAGTGATCTCCAGGCCGAAACCATCCAGCGCGTGAAGTCGCTTGGGCGCGCCGAACACCTGCATGCGGCGGATTCCCAGATCGGCCAGAATCTGGGCGGCAATGCCATAGCTTCGCAATTCGTTGGCCGAACGGTCCTTGCCCATTTCAGCGTGTTCGGCTGGCGTACCCGGCCCGGTCAATCCGGCCAGGCGATCGTCATCGCTTTCATCATATCCCAGCACCAGCGCCAAGCCCCGACCGCGCCGCGCGATATCGGCCAGCGCGGCATTCAGCGGCATACCGAAAGCTGGCTCGGTAATGCCCAGCACATCCCCGAGCAGTTCCGGAACATGCACGCGCACCGGGAACGGGCGAAGCGGATCGATCTCGCCGCGCTGCAGGGCCCAGTGCAGTTTGCGGTTGATGCGGTCGCGGAATACCTTGAGTTCGAACCGTCCGTGAGGCGTGCCGACCTGCTGGGCATGAATGCATTCGACATTCTGTTCGGTGCCCAGCCGATAGCGGATCAGGTCGGCCACGCTACCCATCTTCAGGCCGTGTTCGCCCACGAAGCTCTCCAGTTCCGGCCGGCGCGCCATGGTGCCGTCTTCATTGAGAATCTCAACCAGCACGCCGGATGGCTCCAGGCCGGCCAGCAGTGCCAGATCCTGGCTGGCCTCAGTATGTCCGGCACGCGCCAGTACGCCGCCGGGCTGGGCCATGAGCGGAAACACATGACCGGGCTGGGTCAGGTCGTCGGGGACTGTATCCGGCCGCACCGCGGTGCGGATGGTATGCGCCCGGTCATAGGCTGAAATGCCGGTGGTCACGCCTTCGGCGGCCTCGATCGAGACAGTGAAGTTGGTTCTGTGATGGCGGTCGGTGTCGCGCACCATCAGCTCCAGACCGAGCTGGCGACAGCGCTCGCGTGTCAGCGACAGGCAGATCAGCCCGCGGCCCCAGCGGGCCATGAAATTGATGTCTTCGGGCTTGACCATGCTGGCCGCCATGATCAGGTCGCCTTCGTTTTCGCGATCCTCGTCATCGAGCATCACGACCATGCGCCCGACGCGGATATCGTCGAGGATGGATTCGATGGAATCGAATTGCATGGTCATCTGTGCTCCAGCAGGCGTTCCAGGTAGCGCGCGATCTGATCCACCTCGAGATTGACCAGATCGCCCACCTCCAGCACGCCCAAAGTGGTGACTTCCAGCGTATGCGGAATCAGATTGAGTTCGAATCCGGCGCCATCGACCCGATTGACGGTCAGGCTCACCCCGTCGAGCGTGACCGAACCCTTCTGAGAAATATAGCGCGCCAGCGCCTCGGGCACCTCGAAGCGCATGCGCTGATTATCACGACAATTGTCGCCCAGCGGCTCGCGCTCGACCAGAGTGGCAAGTCCATCGACATGACCGGAGACCAGATGACCGCCCAGCGAATCGCCAGCTTTCAGCGCCGGCTCCAGGTTGACAGCCGCGCCGGCTTGCAGCCGTCCCAGCGTGGTCAGCTTCAGTGTCTCGGGCGAAACATCGGCCTCGAAGGCTTCAGCCTCGGGCGCAAGCGCGGTCAGGCATACACCGTTGACGGAAATGCTGTCGCCCGGACTGAGGCCGAAACCGGCCAGTACCTGGCACTCCAGGCGCAGTCGTTTGCCACCGGCGGTGACGGAAATCCTGCTCAGTCGGCCGCGGGCCTTGACGATTCCGGTAAACATGCAGGGAGCCTTGAAAAAAGTCGAAAGTCTATCGGACTGAAAATCAATCCGATCGCAAAACGGTCGGGCGCAGAATCAGGCGCCGGTCCGGGCCAACCCGTCGCTCATCGATGCACTGGAAGTGGAGGCGTTGATCCAGGTTTTCCACCCCCGGCAGCTTCACCAGCGCACCGCCGCGCTCTCCGATCATGCCGGCGGACTGGTACAGCACGATTTCATCGGCCAGACCCGCGACCAGCAACGCTCCGGAAAGCCGCGGCCCGGCCTCGACATGCAACTCGTTGACTTCGCGCCGCGCCAGTTCGGCCATGAGCGATTCCACGCGCAGCCGGCCCTGGTCATCGGTGTCGACGACCAGACGCCGGCTGTCGGCCGGTGACGACCCGGCGGATTCGCTGACGCAGTGCAACAGCTCGCTCGCAGTGGACAATACCCGGGCCGATTCCGGCAGCCTGGCCCGGCTGTCGACCACCACGACCCGGCGTCGGGCCTGAAATTCCGGCAGCCTGACATCCAGCCCGGGATCATCGGCAAGAATCGTGCCGATACCGGTCAGAACGGCATCGGCGCGGGCCCGGAATCGATGCCCGTCGCGGCGCGCGGGCTCGGCGGTGATCCATTGCGAGCGCCCGTCCGGGCCAATCGCGCGGCCGTCGATGGAGCCGGCCAGCTTGACCCGGATCCAGGGCCGATGGCGCTCGATGCGGCTGAAGAATCCGATATTCAGCGCCCTCGCCTGGGCTTGCATCAGACCCAGGGCGACTTCGATGCCGCCGTCGTGCAATTTCTGCAACCCTCCCCCGTTGACCCGCGGATCCGGATCGCCGATCGCCGCGACTACGCGCACGAGGCCGGCTTCAATCAACGCATCGGCGCACGGCGGCATGCGGCCGTGATGACTGCACGGCTCCAGTGTCACGTATGCGGTCGCGCCGCGCGCACCCGTTCCGGCCTCGGCCAGTGCAGCCACCTCAGCATGCGGCCCGCCGGCACGTTCGTGCCAGCCGCGGCCGATGATTTCGCTGCCGCGCGCAATCACGCAACCGACGCGCGGATTCGGCGCGGTGGTCCACAGGCCGTTGCGCGCCAGGCGCAAAGCCTCGGCCATCATGGCGTGGTCGGTGGCGGTGAAGGGACCGGAATTCATCGATAGATCAACTCATCAGGCACAGTCGGATACCGCTCCTGCAGGGCGGAGCAATTGGGCATGATCCACTGTAGGAGCTTGCTTGCAAGCGATAAATCGCGACCGGTTCGCCTGCAAGCAGGTTCCTGTGCTTGTGGGGCGCGATGGGGGGCAATTCAATCATCACGCCGGCCCAGCAGGGAAATCTGCCGGGCATCGATGCCGCCGGGATTTTCTCGTTCCAACCTCTCGATTTCCTCGCGAAATGCCTGCACGTCCTCGAAACGCCGATAGACCGAAGCGAATCGCACGTAGGCGACCTGATCGAGACGTGCGAGCGAGGCCGCGACCCACTCGCCGATGTCCTTGCTCGGGATTTCGGCATCTTCGAGCGTGCGGATCTTGCGCAGCAGGTCGCGAATGGCGCGTTCGACCTGTTGCGTCTCGACCGGACGTTTTTCCAGCGCGCGCATCATGCCCGAGCGCAGCTTTTCCTCCTTGAACGGCTCGCGCGAGCCATCGGACTTGATTACATTGGGCGCCTTGAGCATCGGTGTTTCGTAGGTGTTGAAGCGCGCACCGCAAGACGCGCATTCGCGCCGGCGCCGAATCTGATAACCATCGGAGGTCAGGCGCGAATCCACCACTCGGGTGTCGGTGTGATTGCAGAACGGGCACCACATTTCAGGCTAACCGGCACCTTCCATGAATTGGCGCGATGATCGCGTGGGATATTTTCCGTACAACGGATTTGTCGAACGAGTGGCGTATCGGTGATTCCACCCGAATGGGGAAAAGTCCCTGTGCGCGCAGGAGGCAGGCAAAGACGTTTGAAGAATATTCAACATACGGGCTGGATTCCAGGCTGATGTCAGTCCTGCCATTCTAAGGAACCTTGGCCTGAATAGCCATGGCCGCAACAGGGTGATTCAGGGGTTGCCCGGCTCCTGGGCAGATTGCTCGCCACGCCGGATGCGGTCGGCCAGCGTGTACTGGATCAGCGCACGCAATCGGGCCGGCTTGACCGGTTTGAATAACCGGCCAAAGCCCAGCGCCTGGCATCGCTCCGCCAGCGCCTCGCCGCGGTCAGCGGTCAGCATGATCACCGGAATCCCGGCGCCGGCTTGCGTGCGAATTTCACGGCAAACCTCGATTCCGTCCATCGTGCCTCCAAGATGGTAATCGGCCAGGATGAAATCCGGTACTGGGGCGGCGATTGCCTGTTGCGCTCCCGTGGCGATATCAACCCGGCAACCCCAGCGTTCCAGCAGCATTACCATGCCGTCGAGAATTTCCCGATCATCGTCGATGCACAACACGCGCAGACCGGCCAGCGAATGCGTGGACGAACCTGTGGGCACCGGCGCGTCGTCCGGCGTGCTCTCAGACTGAATGGAAAAGGACAACGGCACTGAGACCGAAAAGGCACTGCCACGACCGGGCTCGGATTTCAAATCCAGCCCCGCCTCCAGCATCCTGCTGATGCGGCGGCAGATCGAAAGGCCCAACCCCAGGCCTTGGCCGAAATCGTTGTTTTCCGCGTTGCCTTCCAGCCGCTCGAATTCCTCGAAAATACGTTCCCGAGCCTCGGCAACGATGCCTGGACCGGTATCGTAAACCGAGATTTGCAAGCGCTCGCCACGGCGGCGGCAACCCACCAGCACACCGCCGGCGGGGGTATAGCGAAGTGCGTTGTTGACCAGATTAAACAGGATGCGCTGCAGCAGTTTCGGGTCGGTATGGACCGTCGCAACGCTGGCTTTGACCCGAAACGAAAGTCCGCGACGCTCGGCCAGCGCCTTGAACTGACGATCAATCCGATTGAGCAGGATCGAGATCCGGATGTCGGACAGGTTGGGTTTGAGTGCGCCCTGGTCCAGGCGGCTGATATCGAGCAGTGCCGACAGCAGTTCCTCGGCCACCGCCAGGCTGTGATCGACCCGCCGCACCAGCCGGGCATCTTCGGTATCGAAACGGGTTGATCGCTGAATCAGATTGGACGAGAACAGCCGGGCCGCATTCAGCGGCTGCAACAGGTCATGGCTGGCCGCGGCCAGGAACCGGGTCTTGGAGCGGTTGGCATGCTCGGCATCTTCGCGAGCCAATTCCAGCGCATTCATGGTCGCGCGCAGCTCCCGGGTGCGATCGGCCACCTGATGTTCCATCGTGGCATAGGCCGATTTGAGTTCCGCTTCGGTCTGCTTGAACCCGGTAATGTCGGTATAAGTGGTGACATAACCCCCACCCGGCATGGGGTTGCCGCGAATCTCGATGACACGTCCGTCGTCATGCCGCCGTTCGTAGACGTAAGGCGTGCCCCGACGCATGTGGTGCATGCGCCGATCCACCGCCGCCTCGATCCGTTCCTGCTCATCGCCGTAATCGCGTTCCAGATTGAATCGGATCAGCTCTTGCACCGGCCGGCCCGGGTAGACCAGACCGGACGGATAGCTAAACAGTTCAACATAGGCACGATTCCAGCTCACCAGGCGCAAATCGGCATCGACCACACTGACCCCCTGACTGATATGGTCCAGGGTGGCTTCAAGCAGGTCGCGGTTGAAACGGATGGCGCTGGAGGTGTCTTCCAGCAGCTCCAGCGCCTGGCCGGTGGTCAGACCCTTGCGGCGAAGCCCTGCGGTCAGCACTGACCGCGCCGAAGCCGAGCCGATGCAGCCTGCCAGCAGGCGCTCGGTGAACCCGACCAGTTCGGCATCGGCCGGCAGACCATCGGTTTGCCCGGGCAAGCCATCCTGTCGGCCCGGCAAGACGCCGACAAAAGCCGATTCGACCCGTTCGGCACCGATGAACCCGGTCGCAAGTCGGCGCAGCTCACCGACCGTGACCGGGCTGCGCTCCTCGCGGCGTCCCAGCAGCATTGGTAAAGTCGGACGTCGCCGCCGCACCCAGAGTGATACTGAGACCAGCGCGACCACGTTCAGAAGCAGGCTGATGCGGGTCGCGTCATGAACCCCGGGCGAAAGCCGTTCGGGCCAGGGAATTCCCAGTGATGGCAAAAACACCAGCAGCATCCAGCCTAAAAGCCCGACAACCAGACCCGCCATCGCTCCTTCTCGACTCAGCCGTTTCCAGTACACTCCCAGCACCAGCGCCGGGGCAAAGTGGATCACCGCTCCGAACGCGACCAGGCCGATCGAAGCCAGCGCCTCGGAACCCTGCAGGCTCAGGTAATACAGCCACGCCGCGCAGGCCAGAAACAGGATGGTCAGGCGGCGCCCAAGCAGCAGCGACGAGGCAAAACCGTGGCCACGCTGCAGACCCATGCGAATCAGCAGCGGTGCGATCAGCTCGTTGCTGACCATGTTCGCCAGCGCGACGGTGGCAACAATTACCATACCGGTGGCGGCCGAAAAGCCGCCCAGGAAAGAAAGCATGGTCATGGCGGCCTGACCATCGCTCATCGGCAGATTAAGGAGAAAAGTCTCGGCGGCGACACCACCGGCAGGGAAGCGTTCCAGCCCGGCCACCGCGATCGGCACCACCAGCAGCGTGAACAGCAGCAGGTACAGCGGAAACAGCCAGCGCGCCGTGGCCAGGTCTTCACTGCGTTCATTCTCGACGAACGTGACCTGAAACTGGCGCGGCAGGCACAGGATCGCCGCGGCCGCCAGCAGGGTCTGGGTCCAGAATGCCGAGGGCAGGGAACGCTGGCCAAACAGTTCACGATACTGCGGATTTTCGCTGATGGTCTCGGCCATCGCGCCGGGCCCGCCCAGCAATGCGAACAGCGCCCACAGGCCAACCACGGCAAAAGCCACCAGCTTGACCAGCGACTCGAATGCCACCGCCAGTACCAAGCCGCGGTGATGCTCGCTGGCCTCCAGCCGGCGCGCACCGAACAGGATCGAGAATGCACCCAGCGAGAGCGCCAGAATCAGCGCCAGCCAGCCATCGGAAAGACCGGTCGGGCCGTCAACGATCACGACCACGCCGGTGGTCACCGCCTTGAGCTGTAACGCCAGGTAAGGGATGGAGCCCAGTACCGCGGCCACAGTGATCAGCATTGCCAGTGGACGCAATCGACCGAACCGCCAGGCAATGAAGTCGGCAATCGAAGTCAGTCGCTGCTCGTGGGTCAGCACCAGGATGCGACGCATCAAGTCATAGCCCAGCAGCATGACCAGAATGGGTCCGAGATAGATGGTCGCGAACAGCCAGCCGTCTGTCACGGCACTGCCGACCGCGCCGAAAAAGGTCCAGGAAGTGCAGTACACCGCCAGCGAAAGACTGTAGATCACCGCGCGCGCAGATCCTCCAAGGCGATGTGCGGGCAGCCAATCGCCGAGCCACGCCAGCGCAAACAGCAGGCCCACGTAGGCCAGCGCGATCAGCGCGATCAATTGCGGCGAAAACATCGACGGCTACACCATGAACAGAAGCGAGCGTTCAATCATAGCAGCCACCGTTTGCGCACCGCCACTACGCCCGGGGCGGAAAAAACACCAAAAAGGCTTTGAAAGCACAAACTTCCAGGATGCTTTTCATCTCCCGGCTGTCGACTAAAGTCGAAGCGCAATTCGCCACCCCCGCTGCTATCTTCCCTGCACAACAGCACAAATGCCAGAGGGTAGAAAGATGTCACAACAATCGCAACACCAGGATCGCCGGGACGCCTACTGGAACGCCAACAAGAGAATCATGTTTGGCTGTCTGGTCGTCTGGTGCATCGTTTCCTTCGGTTTCGGTATCGTCCTTGCCGAGCCGCTGGACAACTTTCAGTTGTTCGGATATCCGCTCGGGTTCTGGTTCGCCCAGCAGGGTTCCATCTACACGTTTCTGATCCTGATCTTCTTCTACGCCTGGCGCATGAACAAGCTCGATCGCGAACACGACGTGCACGAAGAATAAGGAG
>CAYVPB010000094.1:0-9126 GCA_964453565.1 uncultured Halomonas sp. | reverse complement strand
TGCGTAATCTGTGGTTGCTTTTTCAAATGGCTGACATACATACGTAATCAGGAACATTTTTGCCCATGGATGAAAGTCAAAAGCAGGGCACGAAGAACACGAAGATTATTGCATACCTGGTTAGGTATCCCTTGGCGATTGGCCAGATGGCCGACAGGCGGGGAGCGGCATTGGCTGCTGGTGTCGTAAATGAGCCGTAAACAACATCATAAATCATTCCCAGAGCATTAAAATAAAACAAGTTTTCACTCTTGCATTCCGGATTGTTTCGCGGCATAGTAACGCCTGAAACAATCCGTCAACCGGGGACAACCGCAATCAGATGAGCAAATTTCGGCTCCCGATCCTGTTGCTCCTGCTCTCGACCAGCATGTCCGTCTCAGGCGGCACGGTCGAGAACGTGCGTGTATGGACCGGCCCGGACAAGACCCGGGTAGTGCTGGACCTGGACCGCAAAATCGAATACAGCGTATTTTCGCTGTCAGATCCGCACCGCCTGGTGGTCGACCTCAAGCAATCCGGCATCGGCGTTGAGCCCGAACTGAACCGGGAACATGCCGGTGTCGTCCAGCGCGTGCGCCATGGCGTGCGCAACGGTACCGATCTGCGGGTCGTACTGGATCTCGAAGAAAAGACCCGCCCGCGCAGCTTTCTGCTTGAACCCACCGGCCAATACGGTCATCGCCTTGTGCTCGACTTGTTCCCCGAGAGCGCCACCCCGGCCGCCGATCGGGTGCGCGAGGCGGCGCGCCAGGCAGCCGACCGGGAGCGTGACATGATCGTGGCCATCGATGCCGGGCACGGCGGCGAAGATCCGGGCGCGATCGGGCCGGCCGGAAGCTTCGAGAAGAACATCGTTCTGGCCATAGCGCGCGAGCTGAAGCGCCAGATCGAAGCGGCGCCGGGCATGCAGCCGGTGATGATCCGTACCGGTGACTACTACGTGCCGTTGCGCGAACGCTTCCAGCGCGCACGCGAGGCACGCGCGGATCTGTTCGTATCCATCCATGCCGACGCCTTTCGCGATTTCCGCGTGCGCGGCAGCTCGGTCTACATTCTTTCACGCGGCGGAGCTTCCAGTGAAGCCGCCCGTCTTCTGGCGCAGAGCGAAAACGAGGCAGATCTGATCGGCGGCGTCGATTTCAACCCGAACGACGACATGCTGCGCACCGTGCTGCTGGACCTTTCGCAAAACGCCTCGCTGGAATACAGCAATGAGGCGGCCGAGAAACTCCTGGGTGAACTGCGAAGCGTAGGCAAGACCCACAAGCGGCGTGTCGAAAGCGCCAACTTCGTAGTCCTGCGCTCGCCCGACGTCCCCAGCGTGCTGGTTGAGGTTGGCTTCATCAGCAACCCCAGTGACGAGGCCAATCTGGGCTCCAGAGCCCATCGCGAACGCATCGCCACGGCGCTCAGACAGGGCATCGAGGCCCATTTCCGCGACAAGGCGCCACAGGGCACCTGGTTCGCCGCCAACCGCGGCGAGCCGGCTCGCCATGTGGTCCGGCGCGGCGATACCCTGGGCACCATCGCCCAGCGCTACTCGGTCAGTCTCAACAGATTGCGCCAGGCCAATGCAATCAACGGCGATGTCATCCATCCTGGCGCAGTGCTGGAAATCCCTTCGATCTGAGCGCGGACCCTGGCCTGGCGTGTGATCAGCCTGTGCTGCAGAGTGGCGGAGTACATCAATTCACGAAATTGACATCTTTTTGGGAACTCGCGGACTGGTATCATTCGGGCCGGGACTTGCAGACATCAGGGAGCCAAAACCGATGAAATCGATCACCCGATCGCGAAATATCCGCCTTGCCGAAGCCACCTTGGTTGTTGCCGCGCTGCTATTTTGCGCTCATCTGCCCGCCCAGACTGAAACCGACCGGAATGAGCGGGACGAGACCCTGCTGGTGCACGACGAAATCGTCGTCACCGCGCAGAAGCGCGAGCAGGCGCTTCGCGACGTGCCCTCGTCGGTGGCCCTTTTCGATGGTGATGCACTGGATTCAGTGACCTCGCCCGGATCCGATATACGCGACCTTTCGGCTCGGGTGCCAAGTCTGTATGCCGACGGCTCGAACGGCAACATCATGCCGCGTTTCTACATTCGCGGGCTGGGCAACACCGACTTCGATCTCAATGCATCCCAGCCCGTCGGACTGTACATCGACGGCGTGGTCCAGGAAAACGTGCTGCTGAAAAGCCAGATGATGTTCGACATCGAGCGCATCGAGGTGCTGCGCGGCGCTCAGGGTACGCTGTTCGGTCGCAACACGCCCGCCGGCATTGTCAAGATCGAGACACGCAAGCCCAGCCACGAATTCGATGCCTACACCGCGGCCTCCTATGGCCGTTTCGACAGCTACCAGTTCGAGGGCGCGATCGGCGGCTCAATCATTGACGGCGTGCTCGCAGCACGGGTCTCGGCGCGCTTCCAGCATCGCGGTGATTACATCGATAACCTGGCCGAAACCGCACCACCCAACACACGCGAGCTCGGCCGCATGAATGATCTGGGCGCGCGCGCGCAACTTCTGTACACGCCCAATGAACGGCTGAGCGCGCTGCTGACCTTCCATGTGCGCAGTTTCGACGGCAACTCCGAAATCTTCCGGGCCAACATCATCCAGCCCGGCGGCGGATTCCGCGATGATTTCCGGCGCGATGTGGTATTCCAGGATGGCGAAAACGACCAGGGCATCGATCTGCAGGGAACCAGCCTGAATCTGGATTACAACCTGACCGACCGACTGACCCTGACCTCGATCACCGGATTCCAGAATGCCAGCAAGCCAATCGGACGCGGCGATATCGACGGAGGTTTCGGAGCGGCCTTCCTGGGTCCGGACAACTTCGGCCCCGGATTCATTCCGTTTCCGTCCGAGTCCGGCTCCGACGTTCCGGACCTGGATCAGTGGACGCAGGAGTTGCGCCTGGCTGGCGACGGTTTCGGCCGGGTCGACTTCCAGACCGGATTCTTCTACTTTTCCGATGATCTGAAGATCAACAATTTCGGTTTCAATTCGCTGGCCAGCGGCGAACTCAACAACCGCGCGCGCCAGCGCCAGGAAACCGAGGCCTGGGCGCTGTTCGGCTCTGTCGACATCCACTTGAGCGACCGGTTGCGCCTCTCGGGCGGCGTGCGCTACACCGAGGAAGACAAGGATTTCGAAGCCGAGCGCACCCAGGGCGGTCCGGGCGTGCTTCCGCTGCAGACGCGCTCGACCAGCGACGAGGTCGTCAGCTGGGATGCCAGCCTGAGCTACGACATCGACGATGCCACCACGTTCTACACGCGCCTGGCCCGAGGCTTCCGCGCGCCCTCCATCCAGGGCCGCGTGGCGTTCGCCAACGACATCACCGTGGCTGATACCGAAACTATTTTCTCGATCGAGGCCGGTGCCAAGGCCAATCTGCTGCGCAATCGACTGCGCCTGAACCTGGCTGGCTACTGGTATGACATGAACGACCAGCAACTGACGGCCGTCGGCGGCGACGTCAATACCGCGCGCCTGCTCAACGCCGACGACACCGACGGTCGAGGATTCGAGGTCGACGCCGACTGGCTGGTGACGCCGAACCTGCGTGTGACCGCCGGAGTCAGCTACAACTACACCAAAATCAACGATGCCAGCTTGCGTGTCCCCTTCCCCGGGGGTGTCAACGGCGTCTGCCCCGAGACCTGTGTCATCGACAACCCGATTGTCGAAATCGACGGACAACGCTTCATTTCCGTCGACGGCAACCGGCTGCCCAATGCGCCGCGCTGGATCGCCAACTGGACCGCCCGTTACGGCGTGCCGTTCGGCGCCGGACATGAGTTTTACGTGTTCACCGACTGGACCGTGGCGACCAAAGCCAACTTCTTCCTCTACAACTCGCGCGAATTCAGCAATGGCACAGATGCGATCGGCGGCCTGCGCATGGGTGTGGAACTCAACGACGGCCGCTGGGACCTTGCGCTGTTCGGTCGCAACATCACCGATCGTACGTTCCTGCGCGGCGGCATCGACTTCAACAACCTGACCGGGTTCATCAACCCGCCGCCAATGTGGGGCGTGGAGATGCGCACCTGGTTCAACTGAATCGGCCCCGGATCTTCCCCGGGCCGCCGCGGCCCGGGTTTCCGGTCCCGTATCAGAATCCCGCCCATGAAACTGTTTCGTTTACTGCTGATAAGTTCTGTGGCGCTGACCGCGACGGTTCAGGCCTCGCAGCCACGACTGGTCGCCGGCCCCATGGTCGGGTCCGCGGCAATGGCTGAAGTACAACTCTGGGCCCAGACCGACGCAGCGGCCGAAGTCCGGATCAAATACTGGCCGGTCGATAATCCGGACGCAATCGAGACGACCCGGCCGGTCACGACCCGCCACGAGGACGGCTTCGTCGCTCACATGGTGGCCGATCGCGTACATGCCGGCACCCGCTACCATTACAGCATCCTGCTCGACAATCAGCAAATCATCCTGCAGGACCGCGACGAAGCCACAATCCAACCAGCCTTTCAGACCCCGCGCAACTGGCGCTTTCGCGAAACCGGGCACGAAGTATTCGACTTTTCGATCGGTTTCGGCAGTTGTTCCTACATCAATCAGGCCGGCGGCCATGACCGCCTCAACAGTCCACCCTGGGGCGGCGAGTACCATATTTTCGAAACCGTTTATGAGCAGCAGCCAGACCTGTTCGTCTGGCTCGGCGACAGCGTCTACTACCGCGAACCCGACTGGACAACGCGTACCGGGATGATCCACCGCTGGTCCTACGACCGCTCCATTCCGCATCTTCGCGGCATGCTCGCGACCATCCCTCAGTATGCAATCTGGGACGATCACGATTACGGGCCCAACGACGCCGGCCGGGAATTCTGGCAACGCGATCTGGCGCGCGAAATATTCGAGCTGTTCTGGGCCAACCCGGGCGGTGGCATGCCCGGCGGCGAAGACATCACCGGCTACTTCGCCTGGGGCGACGTGCATTTCTATCTGCTCGACAACCGCAGCTATCGCACCATCCCCGACCTGGAGCACCCGGAACTCTCCGGCCGGGCGGCTCAGAAGCTGGGCAAATCGCAGATCGACTGGCTGGTTGAATTGATGAAGTTCAATCGCGGCCAGTCCGACGGCAGCTATCCCTCGACCTTCCACGTCGTTGCCGTCGGCAGTCAGATGCTGTCGCCCTACTCGGCCGACGGATTGATG
The DNA here is from genome assembly GCA_964453565.1 of uncultured Halomonas sp. GTDB lineage: Bacteria > Pseudomonadota > Gammaproteobacteria > Xanthomonadales > Wenzhouxiangellaceae. Next base: position 3,931 of record CAYVPB010000094.1, on the reverse strand, counting down.
AGCTACCGGGAGGAATGGCATTACCTGTTTGATCGACTGATCGCCGAGAATCTGCACGATGTCATCTTCATCACCGGCGACGTCCATTTCGGCGAAGTCAACCGGCTGGTGCTCGCACCCGACGGCGAGCAACGGCGTGGCACAACCGGCGCAGAGGATTTCGTTTTCCATGAAATCACCAGCTCGTCACTGACCGCGGGCCCGGCCCCGGCGGCGGCCAGCGAAGATAATCCCAATCGCCTGGACATTTTTCCCGGCGAGATCGATCACGTCGCCGGCCGCAACTTTGCCACCCTGAGTTTCGAAGGACCGCTCACAGATCGCCGCGCGGTGATCCGCTATTTCAACGCCGATGGCCAGATGCTCAATCAGGCGCCCGATGCGCCGGAGGGAACGCCGACCGCCGAATCGGTCATCCGGGCGCGCAACCCCAACCTTGAACCCAGGCCAGGGCCGGACACATGAGCAACCCGGCAACGCGCCGGCCCAAAAGCAGCTCTGATGTTGCGCTTTTGCCCATAGTCCTGTAGAATTCTCGCTCTTTAGTAAAGCGAGGGGCGCACAGCCTCGCCATCAGCAGGAATTGAACCAATGAAAACTTTCAGCGCCAAGCCTGAACAAGTGCGTCGCGAATGGCTGCTGGTCGATGCGGCCGGCAAGAATCTGGGTCGACTTTCAACCGAAATCGCCCGCCGTCTGCGCGGCAAGCACAAGCCGGAATTCACGCCTCATGTTGATACCGGCGACTATGTCGTGGTCATCAACGCCGACAGGATTGCTGTAACAGGTCGCAAGATGACCGACAAGATCTATCACCGACATACTGGCTACATCGGCAATCTGAAGTCGATTTCGCTGGAGAAATTGCTGGACAAGCACCCGGAGCGAGTCATCCAGCAGTCGGTCAAGGGCATGATGCCGAAAAATCCCCTGGGCCGAGCGATGCTGAAGAAGCTCAAGGTCTATGCCGGCGCCGAACATCCGCACACCGCGCAACAACCGCGCGCTCTGGAACTCTGATAACGGACACCAAGATGGCAAACGAACAGTTTTACGGGACCGGCCGCCGCAAGACCTCCACTGCGCGCGTTTTTCTGCGCAAGGGTAATGGTCAGGTCATTGTCAACAACAAGTCACTGGAAGAATTTTTCGGGCGCGAAACCGCGCGCATGATTGCGCGGCAGCCGCTGGAAGTCACCAAACTGGGCGACAAGTTCGACATTCGTGCCACCGTCTCGGGCGGCGGCACCACCGGCCAGGCCGGTGCATTGCGCCTGGGCCTGGCCCGCGCGCTGACCGAATATGACGAAAATCTGCGCGCAGAACTGCGCACGGCCGGCTTCCTGACCCGTGACGCCCGTGCAGTGGAACGCAAGAAGATTGGTTTGCATAAGGCAAGGAAGGCCACACAATACTCGAAGCGCTGATTTGACGGCCTTGTTTCGTCCTTCTCGACGTCGTGCGGTGCTCGGAATCCTCATTTTTCTAAAAGCGCACTCCGGTTCCTGCGCTCCGCGCGCCGCCGACCAGAACGAAAACGGCTCGTCAGATCCGGTAGCCCGATTTGTTTTGCGGGACGACAAAAAATTCGCTCGCCAGACGAAAATAGCGAAGTCGGATTGGATTCGTCAAAAATCCAACCCTATGCAGAAGAATACGATCTCCTGGGGGATCGTCTAGCGGTAGGACTACGGACTCTGACTCCGTCAGCGGGGGTTCGAATCCCTCTCCCCCAGCCACAAATGAAGAACCCGGCCATTGGTCGGGTTTTTTATTTTTAAAGGAAAAAGGAGAGGAAGATCCAAAGATCATTCAGCCGGACTATCGCTCTCCAGGGCCTCCCACCGCTGATAGGCATGGTTGATTTCCCCCTGCAGCGCGGCAACTTCGGCATTTACGCGGGCGATTTCTTCGGCAGGACGATTGTAGAATTCGTTGTCATTCAGTGTCACGGCAAGCCGCTGCATGCGCGCTTCCAGTTCCTCTACACGCTCGGGCAGGGATTCCAGTTCGCGAGCAAGCTTGTAGCTGAGCTTGCTCTTTTTCGGCCAAGCTGATGACCCACCCAGGACCGTTGCAGGTTTCTCCGCAAGCCGCTCCGAAGGGGTATGCGCCGATCCCGCCTTGCGCTTCCAGTCGGAATAGCCACCAACGTATTCCTCCACCCGGCCTCGCCCTTGCATGACCAGCGACGCGGTCACGACGTTGTCGAGGAAGGTGCGATCATGACTGACCAGCAGCAAGGTACCCGGATAATCGGATAGCAGTTCTTCCAGAAGCTCCAGCGTTTCGCCATCCAGGTCGTTGGTCGGCTCGTCCATGACCAGCAGATTGGAGGGACGCGCGAAAAGACGGGCCAGTAGCAGCCGATTGCGCTCGCCGCCGGACAGCTTCGCAATCGGCGCGCGTGCGCGCGCCGGCGTGAACAGGAAATCCTGCAGATATCCGATCACGTGCTTCTCCCGGCCATTGATCGTGATGAATTCACGGCCTTCACCGACATTCTCGGCCGCACTCCAGTCATCGCGCAAAACCGAGCGAAGCTGATCAAAATAGGCGATTTGCAGCCGGGTTCCGAGCCGCACTTCCCCGGCCTGGGGTGACAACTCGCCCAGCAGCAGTTTCAGCAAGGTCGTCTTGCCGCTGCCGTTGGGTCCGATCAACGCGATTCGATCTCCCCGAAAGATCGTGGTCGAAAAGTCGCGAATCACAGGCGCTTCATCCCAGCCGAAAGTCATGTCTTCAACCTCGATGACCTTCTTGCCCGATTGACCCGCGTCAGCGGCCTGCATGCGAACCTGGCCAAGTTGCTCGCGGCGTCGTGCGCGCTCGCGACGCATTGCCTGCAATGCCCGCACCCGCCCCTCATTGCGGGTGCGACGTGCCTTGATGCCCTGTCGGATCCAGTTCTCTTCCTCGGCCAGCTTGCGGTCAAACTGGCGGTTTCCCTGCTCTTCTGCGTTGAGTCGCTCTTCCTTTCGTCGCAGATAGTTCCGCCAGTCTCCGGGCCAGGAAGTCAAATGCCCGCGGTCGATCTCGACAATGCGGGTGGCAAGGTGATCGACAAAACGCCGGTCGTGGCTGACGAACAAAACAGCGCCCTTATACTGGCCCAGAAACTCCTCGAGCCACTCGATCGAATCGATATCGAGATGATTGGTAGGTTCATCAAGAAGCAGCAGATCCGGCTGACCCGCGAGCGCCTGTCCCAGCAGCGCCCGCCGCTTTAAACCACCGGAAAGCTGTTCGAACGCCGCATCTCCGTCAAGCGCCAGTTTCTCCATCACGGCTTCGATGCGCCGATCAGCATCCCATCCGCCCGCGCTTTCGATCTTCTCCTGCAGTTCGGCCAGGCGTTCAAAATCGAATCGGCCACTGGCGGCGGCATGGTATTCACGAATCCAGCTCCCCAGCTCACCCAGGCCGCGGGCAACGACCTCGAATACCGTGCCGGACTCAGCCTCCGGCACTTCCTGAGCCACTCCCGCCACACGCAAGTTGGAGCGACGACGGACCTCGCCGGCATCTGGCTCGATTTGTCCTCCGATCAGGCGCAGAAGCGTCGACTTCCCGGCCCCATTTCGTCCCACGACCGCCACGCGCTCGCCGGCGTCGACCGACAGACTGACCTCATCGAGCAGCAGCGGCCCACCAACAGAGACTTCTACTTCGATCAGGGAGAGAATGGACATGGCGGACCGTCAAGGGAATGTATCAGCCCGGCAATGATAGTCGATGTCGAGTGCAGGGCCCAATATGGAAAGGAGTCGATTCAGGCAGTGAAGCCCGAGTATTCGCAGCCAATCCTTGATTGACACACGTCCTGAATTTCGCTATCATGCGCGGCTTGTTCTCGGGGCCATAGCTCAGCTGGGAGAGCGCTACAATGGCATTGTAGAGGTCGGCGGTTCGATCCCGCCTGGCTCCACCA
>CAYVPB010000093.1:0-9491 GCA_964453565.1 uncultured Halomonas sp. | reverse complement strand
TTGCGGCGCTGGCGGAGGGCTTCGAACAACGCGATGCCGGCGGCGACCGAGACGTTGAGGCTTTCCATGCCGCCGGGCATGGGGATTTTCGCCAGCGTGTCGCAGCGTTCGCGGGTCAGGCGTCTGAGTCCTTTTTCCTCGCCGCCCAGCACCAGGGCCAGAGGGCCGGTGAGGTCGAGGTCGTAGAGCTCGTGTTCGGCTTCGCCGGCCAGGCCGGTGCACCATAGCCCGGCCTGTTGCCATTGCTCCATGGCGCGCGCGAGGTTGGCGACTTCGCTCAGTGGTACGATTTCGGCCGCACCCGCTGCAGCCCGGCGCGCGGCCGAGGTCAGGCTAGCCGAGCGATCACGCGGAATCACGACCGCGCTGCAGCCAGCGGCGGCCGCCGAACGCAGACAGGCACCGAGATTATGCGGGTCCTGGACCTGGTCGAGCACCAGCAGCAGGGCGTGGCTGCCGGCTTGTTCGATCGATACCAGAAGATCCCGCTCGTCCAGCGGCGCGGCTGGCCGGAATTCTGCGACCACGCCCTGGTGGTGCCCGCCCTGGGCGAGTTTGTCCAGGTTCGCGCTTCGGGCCTGCTCGACCGCGATGCCGTGCTTGCGCGCCAATATGTCCAGCCGTGCCGCGCGCTCGTGTTTCGGGTCGGTCCAGAGCTGAATGACGCGTTCTGGATGCTGTTGCAGCAGGGCCTCGACGGCATTGATGCCGAAAGCGCGCTGGCGTTTCATCCCGAATTATCCGCGCCTGCGCCGGGCTTTCTTGCCGCGGGATTTGCCGCGCTTGCCCACGGCACCTTTGCCGCTGTCCTCGTCGTTACGTTCTCCGGCGATGCGGAAGTCGATCTTGCGCTCATCCACGCTGACACCCAGAACCTCGATGCGGATTGCGTCGGCCAGCCGGTAGCGCAGACCGCGGCGTTCTCCGGTAAGCACCTTGCCAACCGGGTCGAAGTGGTAGTAGTCGTTGGGCAGGGCGGTGACGTGCACCAGGCCGCTGACGCCCATTTCGGGGATTTCAATGAATGCGCCAAAACCGGTGACTCCGGTGATCACGCCGTCGAATTCATCGCCTACATGACGTTGCATGTACAGGCACTTGAGCCGGCCATCAACTTCGCGACCAGCATCCTCGGCGCGTCTTTCCAGCCACGAACATTCACGGCCCAGTTCGACCATCTGCTTGACCGAATAGGGGTAGTTCTTTTTCGACTGCTTGCGCAGTTGATGTTTGAGCGCGCGGTGCAGCAGCAGATCGGGGTAGCGGCGGATCGGCGAGGTGAAGTGGGCGTAGCTTTCCAGCGCCAGGCCAAAGTGGCCGCGGTCTTCCGGCGAATACACCGCCAGTGCCAGCGAGCGCAACAGCACGGCATCGACCAGCGGCGCGATCGGCGTATTGCGCGCCTGCTGCTGGATCCGGGTCAGATCGGCCGGTTCCGGGTCGTCCTTCCAACGGATCTTGAGCCCGTGTGCCGAGAGAAATGTTTCCAGATCGGCCAGCTTGTCCGGCGGCGGCTTGTCATGGACCCGATAGAGGGTGGCCAGGTCGCCGCGGTGTGCGGCCCTTGCGGCCTCGACGTTGGCCGCGATCATGCATTCCTCGATCAACCGGTGGGCGTCGTGCCGGGTGCGGCGGCGAAGCTGCTCGACCCGACCCTGGTCGTCGAACACGAATTGCACTTCGCTGGAGTCGAAATCGATCGCACCACGGCGCTCGCGCCGGCGCGCCATCAGCCGGTAGACCTCGAACAGCGTGTCCAGGTTTTTCCGCACATGCCCGAAGCGCTGGTTGAGTTCAGGATCACCGGCTTCGACCATGCGCTGGACCTGGTCGTAGGTCAGACGCGCGGCCGAGCGCATCACGGCCTCGTGGAAGCGGCTGGAAGTGACCTTGCCCTTGCCGTCGAGGCGCATCTCGCATACCAGTACCAGCCGGTCGACGTCCGGATTGAGCGAGCACAGGCCATTGGACAGGGTCTCGGGCAGCATCGGCACGACCTGGTCGGGAAAGTAGGCCGAGGTGCCGCGCTTGACCGCCTCGGCATCCAGTGCCGAACCGGGAGTGACGTATTCGGCCACATCGGCGATGGCCACATACACCCGATAACCGTCGCCGGCCTTTTCGGCGTGGACGGCATCATCGAAATCGCGCGCGTCGGCACCGTCGATGGTCACCAGCGGCAGTTTGCGCAGGTCAAGCCGGCCTTCGGCCCGTGCCGGGTCTACCTGATCGCCGAAAGCCCGGGCCTCGGCAATCACCGGGTCGGGAAACTCTTCGGGCAACTGATGATTGAAGATCGCGATCCGGGTGGCCATGCCCGGTTCATCGGCGTGTCCCAGCACGCTGACGATTTCGCCCAGCGGCGGTCGTTCCGATGTGGGCGGCTGGGTGATGCGCGCGACCACGATTTTGCCGGGTTTCGCCTCGGCATGAGACGGGTTGGGGATGACGATGTCATGCGTGAGCTTGGGATCGTCGGGCGCGACGAAGGCGGCACCACCCTCCAGCACCAGCCGCCCGACGATCTGGTTGCGCACGCGTTCCAGAATTTCAACAATCTGTCCTTCCTTGCGGCCGCGGCGGTCGACACCACTGACCGCGGCCAGCACCCGGTCGCCGTCGAACACCTGTCGCATCTGGCGCGGGGCAAGAAACAGATCTGTTCCGTCCTCGTCGGGAATGACGAATCCGAAGCCGTCGGCGTGCGCGCTGACGCGGCCACGGATCAGATCCATGTGTTCGGCCAGGCCATAAGCCGCGCGCCGGTTGCGCACCACGCGCCCCTGCGCGATCAGATCGAGCAGTATGGGTTTGATCTGCTGGTCGGATTGTTCGTGATCGAGCCCGAAATGTTCCGATATCAGGCGCCGGGTCAGTGGTCTTCCCGCGCTGCGCAGCAAGTCCAGGACATTTTCATTGGAAGGTTTCAAAAGAATTATCTTTCCGGTTTTGTCACCGGCGGTTGTGGCAGCATGTGAAAAGTGCTGCGTGATGTAAAAAACATTGCGTAAAATTGCAATACCAGTGTCTTTCCGGCATTCTACTGCAAGGGTCGGAACTCCCGCTTGCCGCGGACATGGTCTTGGCCGCTGCGGTAGGGAGGATCTGTTCTCACTGATTTTGAAACCTCATCCGGAATCCGAATGCTCAGCAAATTCCTCAATCCTCTCGTTGCTTCAGGTCTGATTGGCGCAGTTTTTCTGGGTGGCTGCGCCACGGATTCAACTCGCACGCAGGCAGAACCGGAATCGGAGGTCCGCACCGCGCCAGAGCCATCGCCTTCGGATCCTTTTGCGGCGATCGACGAAGCCTTTGCGCGTCTGGCCCTGGATTCAAGCCCGCAGGTGGATGCCGATCAGCACACTGGCCCGCGGTCGATCTGGCCGCGGCTGGTCGGGCAGTTCGCACTTGCATCCTGTCCGGATGGCTCCCGCGCCGATCGCTGGGCGCGCTGGTATGCCGACAACCCGGATTACATGCGGCGCGTGTTCAATCGCGCCCGGCCGTGGCTGAACATGATCGTGACAGAACTGGAGCAGCGCGGGCTCCCGGGTGAACTCGCGCTGTTGCCAGTCATTGAGAGCGCATTTGATCCGTTTGCCTATTCTCATGGCCGTGCCGCCGGGCCGTGGCAGTTTCTCAGCGGTACAGCAAGGGATTTCGGTGTCGAGATCAATGACTGGTACGACGGTCGGCGCGATTTCGTCGTAGCTACACGCGCCGCGCTGGACTATCTGCGCTATCTTGGCGAACTGTTCGATGATGACTGGGAGCTGGCTCTGGCTGCCTACAACGCCGGACAGGGTCGCGTGCAGCGCACCATGCGACGCAATGCGGAGCGTGGGCTGGGGACCCGGTTTGATGAACTTCCATTGCCGCGCGAGACCCGCAGCTATGTGCCGAAGCTGAACGGTCTGGCCTGCCTGTTCCGCGAGCCGGTGAAATATGCATTCGTGCCGCCTTCGGTCGAGGACAGTCCGGGCGTGGAAACACTGCAATTCGATGGCCCGGTCGATGTCGTGGCGCTTGCCCATGCCGCCTCGCTGGAACTGTCCGATCTTGTGACGCTCAATGCAGGACTCAGCCGGCACCTGACCCCGCCTTCCGGCCCACATCATCTGGCGGTGCCGATCGGGCAGGCCGAAACGGTTCGTCAGGCGCTGGAAGAGATTCCGCCACTGCCGCCGCTGGAACCGCGCACGGTGCGCGTGCAGCGAGGCGATTCACTGTCAGTGCTGGCCCGGCGCCACAGCACTTCGATCGATGCGCTGATGCAGGCCAACGGCATGAAGTCGACACGGCTGGTGGCCGGTCAGCAACTGCTGCTGCCGGGCAGTGTCGGCTCCGAGCCGACCCGCCTTCCCGGGCTGGAGAACGGCTATCGGGAACTGGCGGCGCTGCAGCAGCAGTTGCTGCCAACCGACCGTTTCATCCACCGCGTGCGTTCCGGCGAAAGCCTGTGGGTGATTGCGCGCCGATTCGGGGTCTCTGTGGCAGCGCTCCAGCAAATGAACGGGCTGGGGCGCAATACCCTGATCCGTCCGGGGCAACGGCTGGTCATCGACGCCGATCACCGCCCCGATCCACCGCAGGTGTCGTCCGACGGTCGCTATGTCGTGCGCCAGGGCGATTCGCTTTGGAGAATCTCGCGGCGGCACCAGGTGGGTATCGATGACTTGCTGCGCTGGAACCGGTTGGAGGCCGACAGTGTGCTGCGACCTGGACAGAATCTGATTGTGCGTGCCCGCGGCGATGCCTGACCTGAATGCCCTGACAGCAATCCCGGTTCCGGATTGCATGCGCTCGAATCGGGGATTGGCGTTCGTGGTGCTGCTCGCGTTCCAGCTCATGGTCGCGCCGCTGGCCGTCGGCAGCGGAGACTCCGCGCTGGTGCTGTCCGGTGAGCCGGTGCAGGGCGGGCTGATGATCGGCAGGGCGGAGCCCGGCTCCCGGATTCTGCTTGATGGTCAGGAACTGGCTGCCGCCGGTGATGGTCATTTCCTGCTCGGTTTCGGCCGGGATGAAACCGGTCAACGGCGCCTGGTGGTGGAGCAGCCCGGGGGCTGCACATTGGAGCGCGAGTTCCAATTGCGTGAGCGCCAATTCGATGTTCAGCATATCGACGGTCTGCCGCCAGGCCAGGTCACCCCTGACCCCGAATCCCTTGAGCGGATCCGGGCCGAGGCGGAGATGGCCCGCCAGGCCCGCCAGAGCGTCGATGACCGCAGCGATTTCAGCCAGGGTTTCATCTGGCCGCTGACCGGTCCGATTACCGGCGTTTACGGTTCACAGCGGATTCTCAATGGCCAGCCGCGCAGTCCCCATTGGGGCCTGGACATTGCCGCGCCGACGGGCACGCCGGTGCTTGCGCCGGCGGCCGGAATCGTGACTCTGGTGCATCCCGACATGTTCTTTTCCGGAGGCACCCTGTTCATCGATCACGGGCTTGGCTTGAGTTCGGCGTTTCTGCACCTGGATGAAATTCTGGTCGAAACCGGTCAACGCGTGGAGCAGGGCGAGCTTGTCGCGCGAGTGGGTGCAACCGGGCGTGTGACCGGCCCACATCTGGACTGGCGCATGAATCTCGGAAATACGCGAGTCGATCCGGGCGTGCTGATGGGGGAAATGCCATCAGGACCCAACACTTCGAGCCCGGCCAAGCAGTGATCCTTCCGTGATTCCTTTGATCAGGAGATTTCTGGCACCATGAAACTGGTGTGGCCATGGATGGCACTGCTGCTGGTGGTGGGCTGTGGAACTGCGCCGCCGCGCGACAATAATGCTGCTTCCCAAGGCCAGAGCCTGATGCAGGCGGAGCGAATCGCACGCTCGCTGGCTGGAGATTACGCCGGGCCGGCCTCCGGCCGTGAAACCGAAGTGGATCTTGTTCGGCTGCAGGTCGAAATCGAACGAGTTGGGGCACAATCGGTTTCGATCCACCTCAGGCAGATTGATCCGGGTGCGGCGCAGCGTGAATTCCGGCTCTTGTTCGAACCGTCGCGACTGGAAGGTCGGCTCGGCGGAAGGTTTTCGCCGCTGGGTCCGGATGGAACGATACTGGGCAGTTGTCCGTTGGAAGTGATTGTTCAGGAGCCTGGATTTGTTGCCAGAACCTTGGCCGATACCTGCCGCTTCGGCGCGGGTGACGGGGCTTCGGCGCTGATCAAGGAAATCGCCCATGATGGTCGCACCCTGGTGATTGCCGACCGCGTGATCGATCCGGAAAGTGGTGACCCTCGGATTCCCGACCGGGTGCTGGAACTGCAACGTCTGGCCATGTTCGAGGGCTGGGCGGGCGTGCGCGCTCGCGCCGGCGGCGACTGGCGGGTTGCCAAAGCATTCGAATTGCGCTCCGACGGTGTTGCGGTCGTTCCGGTCGACGCCGCCGGAATGCCGCTGGATGTCGAACTGGAGCTGGCGCCGTATCGCGTGAGCGAGCAACGCCCGGCTGTGTTGCGCCTGCGGGTATTTGCGGCCGACAGTGGCGAGTTGATCGGTCAGTCCTGGGCAGCGCTGGATTCGCTACAAATCGGACTGGCGCTTCCGCGTCTACAGATCGGTTTGATGGCGCCGTGACCGGAAAAGCATCTGGGTGAGTCTGCGGTTGCGTGGTTTTTCTGTCTCAGCGTGGTTGAGGCAACTACGTGATCACGAAAGTTTTTTGCTGCTATAATTCACGGCTTCCCGTTAATCGGGTCTTGCTCCACGGCGGCTGGCTTTGCTGCCGACCGGGGGCTTTACCGGCCGAGCAGCATCGGCGGGTTCATCCACAAGGAGAAGATGTTTGAGACACTACGAAATCGTGTTTCTGGTCCACCCTGACCAGAGTGAACAGGTGCCCGGCATGCTCGAGCGCTACCGCTCGATTGTCGAATCGCGCGGTGGCCAGGTGCATCGTTCCGAGGACTGGGGCCGGCTTCAGCTTGCCTATACCATCGCCAAGTTGCACAAGGCGCATTATCTTTTGCTCAATATCGAGTGCGACGCCGAGACGCTGGAGGAGCTTGAGGGAATTTTCCGTTTCAATGACGCGATCCTGCGGCACCTTGTGGTGCGGCGCAGCGAAGCGATCAGCGAGCCATCGATCATGCTCAAGCGCAAGGAAGAGAAGGATGATCGTGAGACACGTCGCCGACACTATGACGACAGTGAAAGCGATGACAACAGCGACGCGGATGAGGATGACGACGATTCCGATGAAGACGCCCGCAGCCGCGACGAACAGGAGGCTTGAAACCATGGCCAAGTTTTTCAGACGCCGCAAGTATTGCCGTTTCACCGTTGAAGGGATTGAAGAAGTCGATTATAAGGATATCGACCTGCTCAAGGACTTCGTCGGCGAGACGGGGAAGATCATTCCAAGCCGGATTACCGGTACCAAGGCGCGCTACCAGCGCCAGCTCTCGACTGCGGTCAAGCGTGCCCGCTATCTTGCGCTGCTGCCCTACACTGACAACCACTGAGGTGCCCCATGCAACTGATTCTGCTTGAAAAGGTGCATAACCTGGGCGACCTCGGAGAGACTGTCAATGTCAAGCCGGGCTATGGCCGAAATTTCCTTTTGCCGCGCGGCAAGGCAGTGCCGGCGACCCGGGAAAACCTCAAGAAATTCGAAGCCGAACGCGAGGAACTGCAGCGCCAGGCATCGGACAAGCTTTCGGCAGCCGAGGCCAGGCGTGAAGCAATCGATGCCCTGGATTCGGTTGCTTTTCATGTCAAGGTCTCGCCTGAAGGCCGGCTTTACGGCTCGATCAGCGCGCGTGAAATTGCCGATCGGCTGACCGAGATGGGCTATCCGGTGGAAAAGGCCGAAGTCGATCAACCCGAGGGCCCGATCCGGGAAACCGGAGAGTTCAGCGTGGGTCTGATCCTGCACGCCGATGTGATCACCGAAATCAGCATTCGGGTCATCGGCGAGGAAGCCAGCGCCGGCTGACTCCTGCCCACCCACCGGGATGACGGCGGGCTTTCGGAGAATTCGACCCCTCGGATTCTCCCGATCTCCGGGCGATGCAGGGTTACACTGTAGCGGAGGGTTCGCGATCGCGGACTGACGCGTCTTCGGACCTCTCCAGACTGTTCTACGGGACCACGCTCTTGGCAGATTCCAACATTTCCCCGCTTCGAACCGTGCGCCAGCCACCCAATTCAATGGAGGCGGAACAGAGTTTGCTGGGTGCACTGATGTTGTCCGAGCATGCCTGGGACAAGGTTTCCGACCGCCTGGGTGAACAGGATTTCTACCGCGAGATTCATCGACTGATCTGGCGTGCGATTACTGAACTGCAGGCCGATCACCAGCCTTCGGATGCGGTTACCGTGGCCGACTGGTTTGGCCGCAATGATCTGCTGGATCGAGTCGAGGGCGGTGCTTATCTGACCATGCTGGCCAATGACACGCCCGGCACGTCGAATGTGCTGGGTTACGCGGAGATCGTGCGCGAGAAGTCGATTCTCAGGCAATTGATCGAAATCGGGACCACGGTCGCCGATTCCGCGCTCAACCCGAGCGGGCTTGGCAGCCGCGAACTGCTGGAAGCGGCCGAACAGAAGATGTACGCGATTGCCGAGCAGGGCATGCGCGCCGGGTCGACCTACAGCCATGTTCGCGATGTCATGTCGCGTGCCATGGACCGGCTCAATGAACTCCAGGACCAGCACGGCGATATCACCGGAGTGCCGTCCGGCTTCGTTGAACTGGACCGTCGTACCGCCGGTCTGCAGCCCACCGACCTGATCATCGTTGCCGGGAGGCCGGCGATGGGGAAAACGAGCTTTGCGATGAACATTGCCGCCAGTGCGGCGATCAAGGCGAAGCTTCCGGTCGCGGTGTTTTCGATGGAAATGTCGGATCTACAACTGGTCCTGCGCCTGTTCTCTTCCTGGGGCCGGATCGACCAGAACAAGTTGCGTACCGGACGGCTGGACGAGCATGACTATGCCAGTCTTCAATCGGCCATGACCCTGCTGAGAAAAGCAGATATCTATATTGACGAGACTCCGGCCCTGTCACCCACCGATCTGCGCGCGCGCGCGCGCAGGCTCAGGCGCGAACACAATATCGGGCTGATCCTGATCGATTATCTGCAGTTGATGCAGGTCCCGGGCAACAAGGAAAACCGGACCACCGAGATCAGCGAGATTTCGCGCTCGCTCAAGGCACTGGCCAAGGAGTTGAAGGTGCCCGTGATTGCCTTGTCGCAGTTGAACCGGGCCCTGGAACAACGTCCGAACAAGCGGCCGGTCATGGCCGATCTGCGTGAATCCGGTGCAATCGAGCAGGATGCCGACATGATTCTGTTCATCTATCGCGACGAAGTCTATAACGAGGACTCGGCCGACAAGGGCCTGGCCGAAATCATCATCGGTAAGCACCGCAATGGCGCCACCGGTGAATTCAAGCTGCATTTCGAAGGCGAGTTCTTGCGCTTCCGCGATTATGTAGAAGACCGCTATGGTATCGACAGCCAGGTCTGAGGAAAGTAAATAGG
>CAYVPB010000092.1:0-9687 GCA_964453565.1 uncultured Halomonas sp. | reverse complement strand
GCGTTCGTCGAAGGCGTGATAGGTCACGTTCAGGCTGCCCGGGTCGCCGCCGATGGGGATGGGGCCGCGGGTCAGGCCCAGCCAGACATCGAGCACCCCGGCCTCGGCCAGCGCGTGACGGATGGTCAGCGTCTGGATTTGTCCCAGCGGCCGGATGCCGTGTCGCAGGGCATCGTCCAGCGCAGCCCGGGCAGCCTGGTCGCGCGGCACCCGGGCCAGTTCGAACTGCCCCGGCGGCAGATGCAGCCAGTCGTCCAGCAACGTTCTTCCATGCCGCCAGTTCCCCAGCGCGCTGTCGCGGAACAGGTGCATGGGCAGGAACTGCCACCACAGCGTGAACAGGCCGGCCAGCTCGGAATCGCGTGTCATCTCGCCGTCCCAGTTGCGCAATTCTTCGGCCAGCGCCTCTCGCCCGGTTTCGCGTGCGATGTCGGCCAGCCAGCCTTTCCAGGTCAGCGCCCGCTCCGAGGTCCGGTCCAGTTGCATGGCGCGCATATCGTCGGCGGTAAAAATCCTGCCGTTTTGCAGAACGCTGGCCGCGCGGCGCATGCGCAGATGCTTGTAAAAGCCCGGCATCGGCCAGGCCGAATCCGATGATGCATGGTTGTTGGCGTTGGCAATCCAGCCCTGTTCAGGATTGAGCGCAAAGGGACGATCCGAAGGAGATACGAATCCGGCCCAGTGATTGCCCGGCTCGGCACCGTCCAGCGGGGCATGGAAACGACGGTGTTGCCGGAGCGGAATCGGGGTGGACTGCACATATCCGATGTTGCCCGCGGCATCGGAGTAACTCCAGTTGACCGACAGCGCGCCCATGTCGCTTGCCGCGTTTCTGAATGTGTCGAAATCGCCGGATCGGTTCAGCGCCAGACCATTCCTGATCAGGTTCGACACCGGCAGTTCGAATCCGGCCCAGTGAAGGACTTCCACGCGGCCATCGTCAAGTTCGCTGGCCGGGCCCCAGGGGGTGGTGAGAACGCGTCTTTCGACCGGCTGTTCGCGGCCGCGAACGTGGATTGTTTCGCTTCGCTCGTGCATGTCCACCGGCCCCTCGGGACCTACAATACGACTGGAGTCGCGCGGATCTCTATCGAAGCGGTAGATCTCGAACATGTCCACCGGCGCGACCGTGAAAGCGAATGCAATCCGGCCGTTATGGCCCATGGCGATGAACGGCAGCCCCGGCGCGGTGACTCCCAGTACATCCAGGGTTTGTTCCGTATGCAGGCCGACGGCATACCACATGCCGGGTGCGCCGGTGTAGTCAAGATGCGGATCGGAAGCATGCAGTGCTGAGCCGCTGGCGGACTTTTCCGGCGCCACGGCCCAGGTATTGGACGCTTCCGTGATGCGTGCCGGCGGAACACTCGGAATCCCCCAGTCGGGCAGCCGGTCAAGCCAGTCGGATCCGGGTTGGCCGTGCGCGCGGGCGGCGTCTCGCCATGCTTCGGCCAGACGCTGCACCAGAGTGGTCGGATACCAGGTCTGGTAGTAGGCCAGGGTCAGCACGTCATTGACCGTCCATGGCCGCGGCTCGATGCCCAGCAGCAAGAATCCCGGCGGCAGTTGACGTCCTGACAAAAGGCGGGCGTTGATGCCGTTGACATAGGCTTCGATCAGTTTTCCGGTTTCGTCATCCAGTCGCGGCGGGTCGAGCTCGATGCGCCGCGAGAATCCGTACTGGCGATGGACGAAATCGCTTTCGGTCCCGGCCGGACCGACGATTTCGGCGATCTCACCACGCGCCACCCGGCGCATCAGTTCCATCTGGAACAACCGCTCCGAGGCATGCAACCAGCCCAGCGCGGTCAGTGCGTCGGCATCGGATCGGGCGTAGATGCGCGGAATTCCGCGGCCATCGAACAATACCTCTACCGAAGACTTGAGCCCTTGCAGTTCACGGCTGCCTTCGCCCGGCAGCAGACTGCCTGAAAGCCACCAGCGGCCCCCAAACCAGGCCGCGACCAGCAATGCTGAAAGCGACAGCACACTGGTGACGAAGATCCGGCGTATGGGCAATCCTTTCATATCGTGTGACCGTCAGGATGGATCCCGGGCAAAAAGCTGCTCCGGATGTCGCATCGCCTTGAATTCGAGACAGTTGCCGCTGGGGTCGCGCACGAACATGGTCGCCTGTTCGCCGGCTTGCCCGCGAAAGCGCACGGTCGGTTCGATCAGGAATTCCACGCCAAGGCTCTTCAACCGATCCGCGAGCGATTCCCAATCTGCCCAGGCCAGCACCGGCCCGAAGTGCGCGGCCGGAACCTGATGGCCATCAACCGGATTGGTCGCCGCGGCCGGATGATCCCCGGGATTGACCAGGTGCAGCACGAGCTGGTGGCCAAAGAAGTCGAGATCGACCCAGCGCTGGGACTCGCGGCCGGTGCCGCAACCGAGCAGTTTTTCATAGAAATCCCGGGTCCGGTCCAGGTCGGTGACCGGTAGTGCGAGATGAAAACGGGGGTAGTGCGAGTTTGGTTGGGTCATTCTGCGTGTCCGCTTGGAAAGGTGAAATCGATTCTTGAACGCGTCGCTAATGCAACCAGAAGTACTGCCTCATCCAGGCTCTCGGGGGCGCAACTTGTTCAGCCCCCGATTGTACGGTTCTTCATGGCGCAGGAAATGTTCCGTTGCAGATCCTGACGGACCGCGCGAGGATCGTGACCGCTACACTATCGGACCTGATCTCCGCCAAGGAAAGCAGCAGTGCCCAAAGCCAGTGAAATCAAGCGTGGATTCGTGATCGAGCACGACGGCAAGGTCTGGGTGGTGCGCGATCTTTCGCGCTCGGCACCGACCGCGCGCGGCGGCGGCACGCTCTATCGCTTCAGGCTTGAGGCCATCCCCGGCGGCGAGCGCCAGGAATTGACCCTCAAGGGCGACGATGCGGCGCGCGAGGCTGATCTGGTCCGGCGCCAGTCCACGTATTCCTATCGCGACGGCGAGGACTGGGTGTTCATGGATGACGAGGACTACAGCCAATACCTCCTCAACGATAGCGCGATCGGGGACCTGGGCGGCTACATCACCGATGGCCTGGGCGGAATCTATGTATTGCTGATTTCGGGCAGCCCGGTGGCGATCCAGTTGCCGCAATCGGTGGAGCTGGAAGTCGTCGATACCGCGCCGGTGATGAAGGGCGCGACCGCCAGCCGTTCGGCCAAGCCGGCGACCACGACCACCGGAATCGAAGTGATGGTACCCGACTACATCACGCCCGGCGAGCGGATCAGGGTCAATACTGAAACGGGCGAGTTCATGAGCCGGGTTTGAGAAACTTCCCGAAAGGGTTTAACCGCAAATGAACGCAAATAAAAACCATGCGGTTGCATGCAAGCGCGGTGAACTCAGATGACCACTGACAAGACACGGTTGGGTGAGCTTCGGGCACAGCTTGATCGCATCGACCGGGAACTGGTTGAGCGCGCGGCCGAGCGGCAACGGGTTGTATCCGAGATTGGGCGGCTGAAGCGTTCGGCCGGGCGCCAGTTGCGCGATTTTCGGCGCGAGCGTGAAGTACTGGATGGTGTGCGCGCACATGCGGCCGAATCCGGTCTTGACCCCGAAGTCGCTGAGTCGCTGTTGACCCGGCTGATCGAAGCCTCGCTGACACGCCAGGAAACCGAGCGTGTGGCGCTGTCGGAACACGGGCGCGGCAAGCGCGCGCTGGTGATCGGCGGTGCCGGTAGACTGGGATACTGGCTGGTCCGGTTTCTGCACGCCCAGGGGTTTACGCCATTGGTGGCCGACCCGGCGATCGGCGAGGCTGATGAGGGCTGGAGCGACTGGCGCCAGGCGCCGCTGGATTGTGAATTGATCGTGGTTGCTGCACCGATTGCGGCCTCACGCGAGATCATCGAGCGGCTGACCGAAATCAGGCCGCCGGGTGTAGTCTTCGACGTCGCCTCGATCAAGTCGCCGCTGATCAATAGCCTGCGGGCCGCTCGTGTGGCCGGTCTGAAAGTGTGCTCCATTCATCCCATGTTCGGCCCTGACACACGCCTGCTGGCCGGGCGTCATGTATTGTTGATGGACTGTGGAAGTCCCGACGCCGTGCAGGCCGCACGTGCGCTTTTCGATCACACCATGGTATCGCTGGTCGAGATTGGACTGGAGCAGCATGACCGGCTGATGGCCTGGGTGCTGGGACTTTCGCATGCGTTGAACGTGGTGTTCGCCGCCAGTCTGGCCGCGGCCGATGAAGAGGATCTGGAGGCGCTGTCGTCGACCACGTTTGCGCGTCAGCTCGCGATTGCAAGCGACGTGGCGGCTGAAAACCCCCATCTTTATTTTGAAATCCAGCACCTCAACCCGTATGAAGGCGAGGTGTTGCAGATTCTTCAATCGACACTTGCACGGTTCTCGAAAGCCGTATCGGGCGGGGATGAGCAGGCATTCGTCGAACTGATGCGTCAGGGCCGGGACTGGACCGCGCGACACCGCCAAGCATCATCATGAATCACAATACATCACAAGACGAAACCGGCCTTCGCCACCGGCCGGACCAGTGGATCGAAAGCCCGCGACCGCGCGATTTAATCATTGTCACCGCAACCAATGCGATTCACGCCGACGAGGAAGCGCTGTAGCGCAAGCAGTTGCTGGAGCAGTTACGCCGTATCGATCATCGACTGGAAATCAGCCTTTTTTCAATCTCAACCAGCACGAACACGACTGCCGAGGCCGCAGCGATCATCGCCCAGTGCCGCAGTTCAAGCCCCACCAGGCCGAAGACCCCCTGCAATGGCGGCCAGTAGGTCAGCAGCCCCTGCAACGCGAACAGCACCGCGACGCTGAGCCAGGCAACCGGATTGGCACCCAGAGCTTCCGCAGTCCAACTGGCACTCAGCCAGCGCCGGCAATTGAACAGGTACACAATCTCGCCGGCGACCAGCATGTTCAATGCCACCGAACGCGCCAGTAGTTCGTTGCCGGTGGCGTCGAGTACATGGTTGAACATCCAGAACACCATCGCGGTCAGTACCAGGCCCACCCATACGATGCGTGCAACCATCAGCCGGGTGACCAGACCGGTTTTCGGATTACGCGGCGGCAATTGCATGACGCCGCGCTCGACCGGCTCGAACGCCAGCGCAAGCGCCAGCGTGATGGCGGTGGCCATGTTGACCCACAGCACCTGCACCGGGGTTAGCGGCAGCGCCAGACCGGCCAGTACCGCCAGCATGATCACCAGCGCCTCGGCAGCATTGGTCGGCAGGATGAAAACCAGCGCCTTGCGGATGTTGTCGTAAACTCCGCGACCTTCTTCGATGCCGGCCACAATCGTGGCAAAATGGTCGTTGGTGAGCACCATTTCCGAGGCTTCATGCGCCGCCTCGGTGCCCTTGATGCCCATCGAGATCCCGATGTCGGCGCGTTTGAGTGCCGGTGCGTCGTTGGCGCCGTCGCCGGTCATCGCCACCACTTCACCGTGTGTTTGCAAGGCCTCGACCAGACGCAGCTTATGCTCCGATGTGGTGCGGGCGAATACATTGCTGTACTCGGCCTGCTCGGCCAGCGCATCCGCGCCGAGCTGGTCAAGTTGTTTCCCGGTCAGAGTCCGGTCGGCACCGTCCAGGCCCACTGCCCGGGCCACAGCGCTTGCGGTGTCGGGATGATCTCCGGTGATCATCTTGACCCGGATCCCGGCGGCGTTACAGGCGCTGATTGCTTCAGCGACTTCGTCGCGCAGCGGATCCTCGAAGGCAACGATTCCGAGCAGCCGCAGATCATCAGGCAGTCGATCCTCTGCGACCTGGCGCTCGGCCGGGGCGTCGGCCAGCGCCAGCAGCCGGAAACCCTGGCCGGCAAGCTGATCCAGTCTGCGACGCCATTGCCGGCGATCCAGACCGATATCGCCATCCGGGCCCAGCGCGCTCGTGCAATGATCAATCAGTACTTCAGGCGCACCCTTGACCATGATGCCGTCTGCATGCACCGAGGCCATCCACCTGGCCGAAGACGAAAACGGAATCAGTTCACGACGTGGCGATTGCGCGCGGATTGCCTCGGCGTCCGCGCCGGCGTTTCCGGCAAGTTCCAGCAAGGCCCGCTCGATGGGATCGCCATGGCCACTCTCGATCTCCGCGTCATTGCACAGCACCCCGGCGTGGATCAGTGCCTTCAGCGCTTCGGGTGGACATTCGAGGCGATCATGATCCAGGTCCTCATCGTGCAGCAGTATGCGTAGTGCGCGCAACCGATTCTGCGTCAGCGTTCCGGTTTTGTCACTGCAGATCACGGTCACCGAGCCCAGCGTTTCAACCGCTGGCAGGCGGCGGATGATGGCGTTGCGCGCCGCCATGCGTCGCACGCCAATTGCCAGGGTGATGGTGATGATGGCCGGAAGACCCTCGGGAATTGCCGCCACGATCAAGGCCACTCCGGCAACAAATCCGTCGGAGACCCCCATTCCATGAATCAGCACGCCGGAACCGATAACCAGCGAGGTCAGCAGCGCCAGGGCAATGGTCAGATGATGACCGAAACGGTTGATCTGGCGCACCAGCGGCGTGGTCAGTTTCTCCACTTCTCCCAGCATGCTGCTGATGTGTCCGATCTCGGTTTCAGCACCGGTAGCGATCACCGCGCCGATTGCCTGACCGCCGGCGACCAGTGTGCCGGAATAGGCCATGCAGCGACGATCCGCCAGAGCTGCCCGGTCTTCAACAGGATCGGTGTGCTTGCTGACTGGCACCGACTCGCCGGTCAGCGCAGCCTGCTCGACGCGCAATCCATGCAGCTCGATCAGACGCAGGTCGGCCGGCACCCGCTGACCGTCGCTGATGCGCACCAGATCGCCCGGAACCAGCTCCTCGGCGGCTACCTGGCGCCAGCGTCCGTTACGACGGACCTCGGCGTCCAGTGCCAGCATTTTGTCGATTGCCGCCATCGCCGCTTCGGCCCGCCCCTCCTGGATGAAGCCGATCAGGGCATTGACCAGCACTACCGCTGCGATGACCGTCGAATCCAGTAGATGGCCCAGCGCCAACGCCAGAATGGCCGCGACCAGCAATGCATAAATCAGGACATTGTGAAACTGTGCCAGTAGCCGCTTCCAGGGTGGGCGTGCCGCAGCTTCGGGAAGCCTGTTTGGACCGTATTGATCGCAACGCCGCTTTGCTTCGGCGGCATCGAGCCCTTCTCGATCGACTTCGAGCCGGCGCAGGATCTGTTCGATCTCAAGCGCATGCCACTGCGGTAGGCACTGGTCACCGGCGGCGGATCTGTCTGTCGGGGCATTGGAATCGCCGGATCGCACTGGTTCAGGCCTGGACATCCAGGTTCGGGACTCGAAGCCTGATCCTGATATTCTGGATGTGCATGCAGATGCGGTTGTCGGTTAGGCTGAGTGACCAATGTACGGGAATTTTCACAGCCGGGGATGACCAATTCGGTACGCATCGACAAGTGGCTCTGGGCGGCGCGGTTTTTCAAGACCCGGTCGCTGGCTCAGACCGCGGTGAAAGGCGGGCATGTTGAACTCAACGGACGCGTGTGCAAGCCGGCCCGAAGTGTTATCCCGGGTGATCGATTGAAGATCGTGCGCGGCGAGAGCGTGTTTGAGCTTGGGATCGTGAATCTTTCCGAACGGCGCGGTCCGGCGAGCGAGGCATGCAGGCTCTACCAGGAAACGCAGGCGAGCATCGAGCGCCGCGAGCGGATCGCAGAGGAAAGGCGGTTGTTGAGAAAGGGTGGCCCGGGCCGCCGTCCCGACAAGCGAGAACGCCGCCGCATTCGTTCCTTTACCGGAAAATCATGAAGAATTCGGGTTGAAGTGCTCGTCCAGGTAGCGGTGAATCTCGCGCTCCACGGCCGGTTGCAGATAGCTCAGAAAGAAACCCAGCCGCGCGCGCACGTGCACGCACTCGGCATCGACATCGATCTCGCCGTGACAGCCGGGCCGCTCGAACACGATCGTATCGCCATCCCAGCCATATTCGATCCCGAACTTCTCGGCGAGGTCCCGGGCCAGATCATCGGCCACCTGTTGCGCACCCTCGAGATCGAAGTCATGGTGCTTGCGGATATCGATTTCGCTCATCGTAAAAGGTTACCCCAACCTCGCAGGACCGGCGCGATTCAACGAACTTCCGCTCCGCCCGATTCCCAGCGCGGGTCATGGGCCGCGGATAGCTCGCCGGTGGCGCGGTTCCACAATACCCCGTGCATGTTGCCCCAGGGACGCGAGCGGGTCGTGACGTTGTGCCCGCGTTGCACCAGCGCGGCGATCTCGTCTTCGCCCAGCGCATCGGCCTCGATCGAGATTTCGTCGGGCAGATACTGGTGATGAAAACGCGGCATCGAGACCCACGATTCCGGCCCGTTGCCTTCGAGAAAGTCGAGGATGCCGAGAATGACCATGGTGATGATGCGCGAGCCGCCCGGCGTGCCGAGAATCGCGGCCTTGTCCTCGCCCATGACAATCGTCGGGCTCATCGACGACAGCATGCGCTTGCCCGGCTCGATCGCATTGGCGGCGAAACCGATCAGGCCGAATGCGTTGGGTTCGCCGTCCTTGGCCGAGAAGTCGTCCATCTCGTTGTTCAGCAACACGCCGGTGCCGGGAGCGGCGAACGCCGAGCCGTAGGGCAGGTTGACCGTGAGTGTCGCCGAGACCATGTTGCCTTCGGCATCGATCAGCGAGAAGTGAGTGGTGTTGTCCGATTCCAGCACCCGTGAGGGATCGGCTGCCAGGTGTGCCGAGGGCAGGGCGCGATCCATCCGGATCGTGGTGCGAAGGCCCGCGGCATATTCTTTGCTCAACAGCAGATCAGTCGGAATCTCGACAAAGTCCGGATCGCCCAGATAAAGCGCACGATCACGATAGGCACGTCGCATCGCTTCGGCCAGCAGGTGGACGCGGTCGACCCGGGTCATGTTCTGCCAGTCGAACGCC
Source organism: uncultured Halomonas sp. (assembly GCA_964453565.1). GTDB lineage: Bacteria > Pseudomonadota > Gammaproteobacteria > Xanthomonadales > Wenzhouxiangellaceae. The sequence goes on along the minus strand of CAYVPB010000092.1, from coordinate 788 downwards.
TCGATCAGATTCAGCACCTGAGCGATTGCAATCCCGCCCGAAGACGGCGGCGAGGCAGTCAGCAGGGTGTAGCCGGCGTGATCGATGGTAATTGGATCGCGCTCGACGACCTGGTAGGCGGCAAAGTCCGCCCGCGTCCAGATGCCGCCGGCGGCGCGCGCGCCGTCAACCAGCATATCGGCGGTCTTGCCCCTGTAGAAGCCGTTGTGGCCGCCTTCGGCCAGACGCCTGAGCGTTGCGGCCAGATCCTGCTGCACGATCAGGTCTCCGATATCGGGCAGGTCGCCACCGGGCATGAAGATATCGGCCGTGTATTGCCACTGTTGCATGATGTGGGTGCGGAAATTGAGAAGTTGCTGGTACTTGAGATCGACCGGAAAGCCTTCCTCGGCCAGCCGGATGGCGGGCTTGAGCACGGTTTCCAGTGGTAGTCGGCCATGATTTTCAACAATATGTACCCAGGCCGCCGGCGCGCCCGGAACCCCGGCGGCCAGCGGACCGTTAATGGCCAGGTCGCGATTGACTTCACCGTTTTCGTCAATATACATGTCGGCGCTGGCCGTGGCCGGCGCTTCCTCGCGCCCGTCGACCATGGTGGAAAAGCCGTCTTGGGCTCTATGCATCAACCAGAAGCCACCGCCGCCGGCGCCGGAAGAGGCGGGCTCGACTACCGCCAGCGCCGCGGAGACCCCAACCGCGGCATCGAAGGCGTTGCCTCCGGCGGCCAGTACCTCGAAACCGGCCTCGGTGGCCAGCTCGTGCGCCGAAGAAATCGCCGCCTTGCCCGG
>CAYVPB010000091.1:0-9740 GCA_964453565.1 uncultured Halomonas sp. | reverse complement strand
AAGATGGTGGGCCCTGCAGGACTTGAACCTGCGACCTACCGATTATGAGTCGGCTGCTCTAACCAACTGAGCTAAGGGCCCATTGTGAAAGGGATTCAGGTCTTGGCCTGACGGTCTTTTTTCATCTGTTCGGCATACGGGGTGGCCAGTTGGGTGTCCCGGTCCTTGCCAAGCGGTTGCAGTTTCTTGCCCTTGGCTTGGAGTTCCTCCTTCTTGCGCTCCTGGATGTAGCCGAGATTGTTCTTGTACATTTCGGCGACCTTGTCGACGCCGCCGGGTGCCAACACGCCTTCATTGCCGGCGGTGATGAAGGTTGCGTAGATGCCTGAAGCGGCCATCAGGGCCGCCGAGACCACCTTGACATCCTGACCCTCTTGCTTGGACAGCTTGTTGGCCAGGTCGATGAAAGCGGTGGTGGCATGATTGTGGGCTTCAAGCTGCTTTTTCTGCTCTTCGTTCATTGCAAATCCGTGATTTTGCCCGGCCAGATGACGGCCGGGGTTCAGTTGCGATTTTCAAGTGCCGCGGCCAGATCGTCATATCCGCCAGCGTTGACCAGACCATGGTAGCCCAGCTCGCGCAAGGCTTCGATGGCGATTCCCACGCGCCTGCCGGATCGGCAGTACAGCACCATCGCCCGGCCGGCGTTTTCGCCGATGAACCTGGCAAGGTCCTCGGTCCGGGTGTGGGGAATGTTGACCGCACCGGCGAGCAGACCGGTCGCCTCAACTTCCTCGGCAGAGCGAACATCGATCACGGCCACATCGCCCGCAATCAGTCCGGCGGCCAGGTGAGGGTAAATCTGCCGTGTTTCGGCAGGCGTTTCCGCGGACGTTTCCTGGTCATCTGACTGTAGTGCCGAAAGTGCTGTCGGCAACATCAGGACCAGCGACAGCAGCAGGCGCGGAATCCAAGTTGGGGACATTTTTTTCTCCTTGGGTGGAGCCGTTTCAACAGTCGGTCAACGGTCTATGATAAAGCTGACATCAGCCCCGGTGTCACGTTCCCCCGAAGTGGCCCGCAGCCCCCAGCGGCGAGACAGTTCCCAGCGGGCGGCGAGGACGTTACCGCTGTCAAACAGACCCAGGCCGTAACTGACAAAAACGTTTGGCAAGACCCAGAAGCCGACACTGAAGGCGCCCTGTCCCCCGGCATGATCGAAGTCAGCGCCCGTGAGCACGTAGGCCAGCGCTTTTTCACGGCTGGTCGGCGGTGAGGTGAACAGTTCGATGTTCGGATCCTGGGCCGGACCGCGAATCTGCACACCGGCAGACCGGACAAGGGGATCGCCGAAGATCTCGCGCACCGCCTCGATCTGAAGTACCGGGTTGTCGACCGGGTTGCCGGTAAACAGCACATCGCCTTCGGTCACTTCGAGACTCTGGCCGAAAGCGCGATAGGAGCCGTCGACCAGCCGGATGGTGCCGCGGCCTTCCGGCATGGGCTTGCCCGGTATCCACTGCAGGTCCAGCGCGCCAGCCAGATGGGTCTCCATGCCGGCAGCCGCCAATCGCACGTCATCGCTGAGGATCAGACTCAGTTCGCCGGCCATTTCGCGCAACGCGGTCGAGTCCCCGGATTGTTCCGGTTCCTCCTCCCCGGCCACGACGACGTCCGGCGAGGCGGGAATCCGCTGATCGGCGCCGGGCGGCATACCCAGCCGCGCCTGGCTGATGGTAAGTACGCCGTTCAGATCCAGGCGCTCCGGCGAAATTGCGAGATCCAGGTCGGGCGAGACGGTCATGTCCAGCCACTTGACATTGAACATCCGCAATTCGCTGCCTTCAATCGCGGCGGTGGCCCGCCAGCCCTGCTCGGCCATCAGGTCCAGATCGCCCCAGACCCGGGCCTGACCGGAACCGGCGACAAACCCGCCTTCCAGGCGGCCACCCTCGGCGTCGGCGGTCAATTCCAGATCCAGATCCTCGACCCGTGAGCCCAGCGGCGCGTAGAAAAAACCGGCTTCGCGCAGGGCCAGCCGACCATTGAGAGTTGGCGAAAACAACGGCCCGGCGGCTCTTAAATCGGCCTCCAGACGACCAGCCATGCGATCAAGCTGCGGCACCAGGCGATTGAACGCACCCAGATTGGGCAGGTCGAGATTGGCACGGGCGTCCAGTTCGGCGCTTTCCAGTGCGTTCAGATTCGGAATCCGGGCACGCGCGGTAATTTTGCTTTGCTGTTCCAGCCGCAGCACCAGATCGGCCTCCAGGTCGCCCGGCCGGGGAGAACTCAGGTGCAGCCGCGAGCCTCGGATGCGCACAAGATCCTCTTCGGCTTCGAGCATTCGCACCGCACCCTCGCTCAGCAGCAATGTACTTTCGATGCCGTGCACTCCGTCTCCGCCCCACTCCAGTTGCACCAGCCCGCGCAAGTCGCTGTCCAGCGTGAATACCGGATCCATAGGCAACAGCAACAGGTCCATGGGCACCGAGTTGAACGCCACCATCGCGCGCCCGGTTTCGCCAGCATCCAGCTCATTCAGGCAAAAGCGACCGTCCGAGCCGGTCGTCCACAGGCAGGCCGGGTCGGCACGAAAGACACCATCTGCCAGCCGAATCGACAGTGGACGGTCCAGTTGCCAGGCCCCGACCGGCGTCTCGGCAATCTGCAGCCGATCCAGTTCGCCGATCCAGTTCGCCGGCGAATCGAGACAGCCAGGCAGGGTTCCCGATGCGGTCAGATCAAGGGTCGCCCGGGTCCCGCCGAGATAGAGCGAAAACTCATGGCGCTGGCAGTCGCCCGCCAACCGCCACTCGACCCGATCCAGGCGCTCCCATGGATTCAGGTCGACGTCCTCGGCATTGATGCAGCTTTCGATGGCGAGGGTGTCATCGAAACTCACCCGGCCACTCCCATTGATGCTGGCGGCGCGAAAGTCCTGCCACGCGGCACCGGGACTTGCCAGGGTCCAGTCGATATCGCGCTCGACCGGATCGACCGCGGCGGAAAGCCGAACGCTGCCGGACAAATCGGGCCAGAGCTGGTCCAGTCGCTCGGCATCGACCTCGAACTGCCAAACGCGGCCGTCGGCACTGGCAAGCTCGATCCGGTTTTCTCCCAGCGCAAGCGCAAGCCGGCCCTGCTCGAAGCGGTCTCCGGACAGTAACGCCCGACCGGAGCCCGTCAGCGACACCTGGCGCAGATTGCCCGAGAGCGAGCGGATTTTAAGGCTGGCGGCGATGGGGTCCATTCCGTTGAGTTGCAGCACCATGTCGCTGTCAACGCGCCCGGGAAGCTCGGCGATGAAGAAAGCCGGATCGAAATCGGTCAACTGCACATCCAGCGATGCCGAATACGGTTGCTGATAAACAAACCTTCCGGCAAGCTCGGCCGCGCCCGCTTCCGGCAGGTCGATCCGCGCTTGCTGGATCTGAACCGTATTCGAGTCCCCATCGGCCTCGAGCTGGATGCGCGCCTCCGGCTGCTCGGGCAGCCTCAACCACGCCTCAATTTCCGTGCGCCATTCAGAGATCTTGCCGCTGGCCTCCAGCGTTCCGGCACGGCTGGAAAACAGCGCCTGTTCGACCTCATCGACAACCGGCGGCCAGGTCAACGACTGCCATTCGAGCGCCAGGCTGACCTGTTCATCCGGTAATGTGAACGAGCCTTGGCCGGTGACGCTCAGCGGCGCCGGTGGCGCGTGCAATTCCAGCCCATTGACGGAAAGGCGCGTGCCGTCCCAGGCGGCATCGAGTCGACCGGATACACGGGCCTGGTTCGGCCATTCCGGGTACACGGCGGTGAAATCGAGGCCATTCAGGCGCAGGCGGGCGCCGGCCGTGATCGTCTCGGCCAGCGCGACTTCGCCGTCCAGCATGATCCGTCCGTCCAGCATGTCGATGGTGGAAGACTCGAGCATGACCTGCTCGCTGTCGCCGCGCGCATTCAGCGCCAGCGCTGCCGGCGGCAGTTCCGGCCACGCAAGCGCACCCTTGAGCTCAGCCTGCCAGTCGTCAAGCCGTCCGGAGCCGCGCAACTGGAGCTCGTCGATTGTGCCGTCAATCCCCGGCCATCCGGAAAGTCGGCCCGATAGATCCAGCGCTGCATTCAATTGTCCGGGTGCCGGCAGACCGCGCAGGTTGATCCGCCCATTCAGCGTCGCCGGCCCCCGTGCATTCAGCCCGATCGCCAGATCGGCCAGCTCGCCCTGCAGATCGATTTCCATTTGCTGCGATCGACCCGGTTCCAGTTCGGCATCCAGTGCCAGCGACAATGCGATTGGCCACGGACTATCCAGCCCGAGCTGCCCGCTGGCCTGCAAGGTGTGCGGCTTGATGGAAAGCGCCATCCGCTCGATTTCCAGCGCCTCGGCATAGCGTCCGGCGAATTCGAAGCGCTCGATCTCCAGCGGCTCGGCTTCAGGGACGTTCAGGAACGTGAACCGGTCGACCTCGACCGATTCGATCCGCACCTCGATGGGTGCGGTGTAATCGCCCATTTCGAATGGTTCGGCGGGCCCGCCCTCATTCCCGGAGAGAATCAGACGACCGTCGTCCACCCTCAGATGTTCAACCCGAACCCCCAGCGGCAGCAGTCGCAGCGTGGCCGCCAGTTCGACCTCGCCGGCGCTGAACTTTATGCCCTGGTGTTCGATTTGCAGTGAGCTCAGGCGCAGGCCACCGCGCAGGCCGCCTTCGAGCCGCTCATAGGCGAGCTGGTCCAATGCCGGCGCGGCCCGATTGAGCGCAAACTCCGCGCCGCCGCGGGTCGTGGTGAGCCACCACCAGGCCACTGCCGCAAGCAGCAGCAGCGCACCCAGAACCACGGAAATGATGATCAGCAGACGTTTCAAAACAGGCTGGTCCCGATGGTGAAGTGAATGCGGATGCCGCTGTCCTCGACCGGCCGGGCGATATCGAGTTGCACCGGTCCGATCAGGGTATACCAGCGCACCCCGGCGCCGAATCCGGTCTTGAGCCTGGGTTTGGAGAAATCATTGAAAGCATTGCCGTGGTCGACAAACGCGGCAACAGAGAAATCACCAAAAAAATTGTACTCGTATTCCAGTGATCCGACCAGCGTATGGTTGGCGCCATTGCGGTTGGTGCTCAGCACTTCAAAGCCAAAGCCGCGCACCGAACGGTCGCCGCCAGTCTTGAAGCGGAAAAGTTCCGGCAGCTCGGTGATTTCCAGCCGCAGTTCGCGCGGATCGTTCGGAATCGAAAGGTCGAAGACTTCGGTATCGGCCTCGGTGTAGCCGATCTCGCCGCGCATCAGCAGCTTGTGCCGCGGCGCCAACAGCCAGTGCCAGCGCGCGGTCATATAGCCCTGGAGAAAGCTGGTGTCCGAGCCCAGCGCCTCCAGCGCACCCATGATCCGGGTCCGGGCGAACAGCCCCTGGGTACCAAAACCCTCTCCGCTCAGGCGCGAAAGAGTCCACTCGCCACCGACGGCAACGGTATTCGTGGAAGTATCGAGAAACGGCGCAATCCCCGGATTGGCTGCCAGCAGCGCTTCCTGTTCGGCATCCAGCGAGCCTTCCGAGAACGCATCGAACCGCTCGTGCAGGAAGCTTATGAACAATCTCTCCACCACAGGTCGATAGGGTCCGGCCAGCAGCGGGCGCTCGCGCAGCCGCCCGACGCTGAGCTCGGCCTGGTAACGGCTGCCACTGAACGGATCGAATACCGCCTCGACCCGATTTTCATCTTCGAATCTGAATCGGTCGCGCTCGCGCCTGAGCAGCACCCCGACGGTGAGAAAATTGCCCGGCTCGCTGCCGAAAGGATGTTGATAATCACTGCGCAGCACGAATTCACTGTCTTTTTCCTGAGCACCGAAGCGTGTTTCGAGACGGTCGCCGCGACTGGAAAGATAGTGTCGGGTCCACCCCAGTTGGCCGCGCGGGCCGGTATCGGTGCCGAAGCCGGCCAGCACACGCCAGGTGTTGGGCGGGCGTTTTTCAAGCCGATAGTCCAGATCAACCTCACCCGACTCGGCATTGCGGCGCTGCTCGATGATCACCTGCTCGAAGTAGCCGGCGCGCACCAGAACCTCTCGCTGCCGGTCGATGTCCCTGGCAAGGTAAGGCTGACCCCGGTCGACAATAGTCAGTGCGTTCATCAGATCGTGATCGAAACCGGTATCGCCAAAATCGATATTGCCGATGCGGTAGCGCCGACCGGCGTCATAATCGACCCCAATGCGGGCCGCGTTTCGGGCCGGTTCCACACGGATTGATCGCTGGACGAAGCGACCATCGAAAAAGCCGTGGTTTTCGGCCAGTTGGCGCAGATTTTCAAGCGCCTGGGTATAAGGCGGGTGGCGCAGCACCGCGTCGATTTCCAGCGGCCAGTTCTCCAACCAGCGTTCGAACGCCTCGATCTCCAGCGCCTGGGGCGAAAGCGCGACGTTTCGTGCGACCACGCGCACCGGCTCGCCGGGCATCACTTCAACGCGCGCGCGCCGGGGGCCGCCGGGTTCCACCGGCTCCTCCAGCCGCACCGAAACATTGGCCGAGTAGTAGCCGAACGGCTCGAGCGCATCGCGCACTTCCTCGCGCGCGTGACGCGCCATCTGGCGCAGGCGCCATACCGAAACCTGCTCCAGGTCCTCGGCCTGTTTCAATGACAGGCCAATGCGCACATTGGTCAGCATTTCACCGGAAATGCCGACAATTTCGGTGCGCACCGGCTGCGCCTGCGCCGGAACGGGAATCAACGCGGCGATCAGGCCCATGGCCGCCACGAATCGAATCAATACTGCCATCAGGTCCGGTGCGCCCTCGAAAGACGCGTGTCAAACGGAATCGGATTTTAACTGATCATGATCAGGCCGCTTCACGTATTCGCCGATCAAGCTGGCGATAACCGATGGCCTCGGCCAGATGAGCATTGCCGATTTCCGCTGCGCCGTCCAGATCGGCAATCGTTCGGGCCACTTTCAGGATTCTCTGGTGCGCCCTCGCCGACAGGTTCAGCCGCTCGCAGGCAGTCTCCAGCAATTTTCTTCCCTTTTCATCCAGCCCGCAGTGCGCTCGCACCTCGGCCACGTCGAGCGCGGCATTCAGCCCGCCGCGATTGAGCTGCCGGCTACGTGCCGCGGCGACCCGCTCGCGCACTCGCGCGCTGGGCTCTCCGGGCGGGTGCTCGCTGATCTTCTGGCGCGGTACTTCCACATGCAGGTCAATGCGGTCCAGCAGCGGCCCGGAAATCCGCGCCCGATAGCGGAAGATCTGTTCCGGTGAGCAGTGGCAGCGCCCGGACTCATCGCCGGAATAACCGCACGGGCACGGATTCATCGCCGATATCAACTGAAAGCGGGCAGGATATTCGGCCTGCAGCGCAGCGCGGGAGATCACGATGCGACCGGACTCCAGTGGCTCGCGCAGAACTTCCAGCACACGCCGGTCGAACTCGGGCAGTTCATCGAGAAACAGCACACCATTGTGCGCCAGCGAAATCTCGCCCGGACGAGGCCGCGCGCCGCCACCAACCAGCGCCACCCCGCTGGCGGTGTGATGCGGGCAGCGAAACGGTCGCTCGCGCCAGCGTTGCGGGTCCAACACGCGCCCGGTAATCGAGGCAATCGAGGCCGTTTCCAGCGCTTCGTCCTCTTCCATTTCCGGCAAAATACCCGGCAGCCGTGAAGCCAGGAGGGTCTTCCCGGTGCCTGGCGGCCCGATCATCAGCAGGTTATGTCCGCCGGCCGCGGCAATTTCCAGCGCGCGGCGGGCGCGTGCCTGGCCGTGCACGTCGGCCAGATCAGGCAGATTGGCACTGGCGACCCGGGCAACGATCTCCGGGCGGCTCAGCTCCGAGCGGCCGGCAAGTGCGGCACACACCCCGGCAAGATCATCGGCCAGCCGGCACTCGACACCGCTGACCAGGCCGGCTTCCAGACCGTTGGCTCGCGGGAGCACCAGGCATCGACCGATCTCGCGTGCGTGCAGGATGGCCGGCAGGCAGCCGGGCACGGCACGCACCTGGCCGCCCAGCGAAAGCTCGCCGAGAAACTCGTAACGTTCGAGATCGGCAACCTTCAACTGTCTGGAGGCGACAAGAATGCCAAGCGCGATCGGCAGATCGAAACGACCTCCGTCCTTGGGCAGGTCGGCGGGCGCCAGCGAAACCGTAATTCGCCTTGAGGGCGGCGTGAATCCCGAGTTGGTAATGGCCGCGCGGACCCGGTCGCGCGACTCGCGCACCGCCGTCTCGGGCAGTCCGACGATGTTGAAGCTGGGCAGGCCACCGGCCAGGTGAACTTCCACCCGAACCTCCGGAGAAGCCACGCCGAGCTGGGCGCGGGCGTTGATGCAGGCCAGAGACATGATGGGTACGCTGCTGATTTGAAGACCGGCTATCAGTCTGGCGCTTTTTACCAGCCAGGACCATCGGCAAACCGCCGCGAGCCGGTGTAGGAATCCGGCGCGGATTGATGTAGGAAAATTCCGATGCGAGGTTACCCTGCCAGCGAAGGCCGCTCGCCGATGCGCTGGTACCAGCCCGAAAGCTGCTCGTATGGGTCGATCGAAAGCCGGGTCGCACGCAGCCCGAATTCGAGCACGATGAAGGCATCGAGGTCGGCGACCGAGAACTCCGGTCCGGCCACATGCGCCGATTCAGCCAGGCGCCGGTCCAAATCCTCGAGGTAAAAGCCGAACCGCTTTGTGCCGCGCTCGGCCAACGCCCTGATCTGCGCTATCGGACGGCGTCCTGGCAATGCACGTTCCTGCATGCCCACGGCGTTGTTGCGAAAAGCTTCGGCGGCCGCCAGGAAACCATTGTGTTCCAGCCATCCGGTCCACTGGGTGACCCGGGCGCGCTCCAGTGCATCGTGACCCAGCAGCGCCGGCTCAGGTTGGATTTCCTCCAGGTACTGGCGAATCGCCACCGTATTCCACAGGCATTCTCCGCTGTTGAGTTCCAGCACCGGCACCGTACAATCCGGGCTCATGGCCTGAAACGCGTCGCTGAGGTGCTCACCGGAGCGCAGATCGACTTCGACCCGCTCGATATCCATGCCTTTCTCGGCCAGAAAGGCGGTCACCCGTTTCGGGCTGGGCGCTCCGGTGCAGGTATGGATTCTCATGCCCGACTCGAATCCTGTGCGGCTATCAGTTTTTCGAGACGTTCGAGCTTTTCGCGCGAACGTTCAAGGACACGCACCTGGATGTCGAACTCTTCGCGCGTGACCAGATCGAGCTTCGCAAACTGCGTCTCCAGCACGCGGCGGAAACGCGCCTCGAAATCCTCGCCGGCGTTTTTCAGTTCGCGTGGCAAGACCTCGGCCAGCTTGCGCGTGATTTCATCAAGTGTCTTGAGATCGGGACCCATGGCAAAGGCTTGGACCATTTAAGATGAGCAATAGTCTGCCACAGCCGGAGTGACATTGAATGAAACTGATTACCGCCATCATCAAGCCGTTCAAGCTCGACGACGTCCGCGACGCGCTGGGCGAGGCCGGCGTAGCCGGCATGACGGTCAGCGAGGTCAAGGGCTTCGGCCGGCAAAAGGGTCACACCGAGCTGTACCGTGGCGCCGAATACGTGGTTGATTTCCTGCCCAAGCTGAAACTTGAAATCGCGGTGGCCGACGAGCGGGTCGAACGCGTGGTCGAGATCATTCGCGAAACCGCGGCATCGGGCAAGATCGGCGACGGCAAGATCTTCGTGACCTCGATTGAGCGGGCGGTGAGGATAAGGACGGGAGAAGAAGGCGACCAGGCTTTGTAGTGCAAGGGCCGCGTCTTTTGCCCACTGAGCGCGCTTCGTCGGGTCGAAAAATCCTCATGTACTC
>CAYVPB010000090.1:2977-9871 GCA_964453565.1 uncultured Halomonas sp. | reverse complement strand
GTGCGTTGGTTCGCGAAATCCGGTCGATCTCATGCACATTCAAATCCTCGCCGTTGAGGTCGTGGCCGGGGAAATACGCGGTGGGCCAGCCTAGGTTTTGAGGTTGGAAATGCAGGATGTCCGGCCAGACCTGCAGATCGCTGAATCGTGAACGGATTGCTTGTTCGAGTTGTTCAGGTGTAATGCGGTCGGGATTGGCGATCACTATCGACTGGCACTTCTTGTTGTTGCCGCCGTCTCTGTAAAGATATCGGACTTCGAGGTTGTTGGTCATGTCGCTTCCCTCGGCTCTGTTAGGGAGTTTTCCGGCGATTCAAACCACAGCAACGCTTCGCCTCACGACTCCGTATTTGGCAAATACGCGGCGGACTTCTTCGTCGCTGGCGAACTCGCCACGCGCGGCTGCGCGCTTGCCTTCCTCAACCGCGCGTAGGTACCGCAGACGCTCGATGACATCTTCGAGGCTCGCATCCTCCGGCAACTGCTCGGCCAGGGTGTGCAGAGTTTCCCGGATACTGGTAGCCATGATTTCCATTCTACTACTCCTCAGTTTTCCTCGTCAGCCTTCCACTCCAGCGGCGGAAACCGCTCTAGCCTGAAGCCACTGCGCTACGGCTCAAGCGAATGTTCATCGTGAACGGATTGCTTGTTCGATTTATTCAGGTGCAATGCCGTCGGGATTGGCGATCACCACTGACTCGCACTTCTTGTTGTTGCCGCCGTCGCGGTGAACCCAACAGTTGCATCGATTCCCGGATACAAGAGCCCGGAGAGTAGTGTTTCCGGGGGGGTGGCGCGGAAGTTTTTCAACCGGAGCATAGTTCACACTATGTGAGGATTGAAAAACTGAGCACGCGACCTGGAAACGCTGCTATTCCGGGCAGTACCACGATCTTGTGCCGGGAATTGATGCAACTGTTGGGTGCCGGTAGCGGACTTCGATGTTGTTGGTCATGTCGATTCCCTCGGCTCTGTTTGGGCGTTTTCCGGAGATTCGAGCCACAACAACGCTTCAACCGCAATCCCATCGTCCATTCTCTCGCCTTCCCACAGCGGAACCGTCGTTTCCGGCCCGATTCGGAGGCCGGCATTGCGATTTTCCTGTCGGAGAGTAAAAACGTTTCCGCGGAAACGTGTTTCGGCGACTTGCGGGATGGTTCGGCCGGTTGGGTCGGCGAATTTCGGGACGCCTTTGTCGGTCATCCGGACGCCGTAGCCGCCTTCGTGGACGAGGCGGTGATGGTGGCGGCAAAGCAGGACGAGGTTGTCCATTTTCGTCTCCCCACCATCCGCCCAATGGATGATGTGGTGTGCATCGACGTATTTGTTTGCCGTGCAGCCCGGAAAACGACAGCCGTGGTCGCGTTTCTGCAGCGCGCGCCGGATTGCCGGCGGAATACTGCGGGTCTTGCGGCCGATATTCAGCGCCTGGCCATCATCGTCTTCGTGCCAGTGGACGACGCCGCAATCGCAGGCCAGCCTGCGGGACGTTTCCGCGGAAACGTGTGCGCCGGATTCGAGTTCGGCTTCGGCGGTCTCGCCGTCGGCGGCGAGCGTATCGGGGGTGGTGTGCAGGTTGATGGTGCAGCGGTCGCCACCGGTGACTGCGGATGCTCCAGCGCCACCCGATTTGCCGAAGAAAGCGTCGGCCAGCCGTTCCAGCGCGTCGGCCCGCCGCTGCGCGACCGGTTCGCTCTGGGGTTCGATCTCCGGACGCTCCGACGTTTCCGCGGAAACGTTTCTCCGCTCCTCGAATTGCTCGGCCATCGCCGCTTCGATGGCCTTGATGACGCGCTCGCCCTGTTCCGGCGTCAGTCTTGCCCTGAGCACGTAGCTGCCGTCGTCGTCGACGTGCCAGTTCAGCTCGCGCATTTGGTGTCGGTGGTTTTCCGCTTCCATGGCTTCGATGCGCTTGACCTTGCGAAACTGTCGCACCAGATGTTCCATGTGCGAAGCGGTTCCGTGCCGCGCGATCATCATCAGGTATTCCTCGTTTTCCGGCGTTGCGACGCGGGTCATCGCGCGGACCTTGGAAAAGCTGATCGTGCCGCACCGGAAGGCCTCACTGATCTGCGGCAGCTCTTTCAGCGCGTGGGCAACCCGGAGCTTTTCTCTCGCTGCGCCAAGTCCAATTCCACATTTCCAATTGAGCCAGTGCGCACAGGATTTCAGCCCGGGCCCGAACCAGCCGTCGCATTCGTCGAACTTGCGAATCAGTTCCAGCAGTCGAAAGGTTGCGGCGTGAATATGGGCGGCCAGCTCGGTGATTTCGTCCTCGATTTCGGCGAGCCTGCGGGGCCCGGAAGCGGTCTGGATGGGTGCCGGGAGGGACATGGTCAGATCTCTTTTGAAGACTATGCAAGTATATAGTATTCATGCAGTATATTCAATTAAAACAACGGTATAGCAATGCTTTACCGCGGGCTGTGTTACGAGATCGGAGGAGCCGGCTGGTTCTGGTCTTGTTTCATGGATTTGCAGTTAAACGCATGAAACAAGACGTGACCCCAACAGGCCTACCCATCAGTTGCATAAATTTCCGAGTGCGAGAGCCCGGAGAGTAGTGTTTCCGGGGCGTGCGCGGATATTTTCCAACCGGAACATAGCTCACTCTATGTGAGGATTGGAAAATTGAGCACGCGCCCCGGAAACGCTGCTATACCGGCAGTGCAACGGTCTCGCGCCGCAAATTTATGCAACAGATGGGTATACTGAACCGCAAGAAATCATGACGTTCTGTCGCATGAGGGAGAGTTGAATGGCCCGAAATGTCTTTACCTTCATTGCGCTGGTCGCGGCTCTGATCCTCGCGATATCGCTGGCCGAGGCCTGCACGCGCGCGGTCTACCTCGGACCCGAGGACCGTGTTCTTACGGGTCGCAGCATGGACTGGAAGCTGCCGATGGTCAGCAACCTGTGGGTCTTTCCGCGCGGCATGGAACGCGACGGCGCGGCCGGACCGAGGTCGGTGCAGTGGACCTCGCGCTACGGCAGCCTCGCCGTGTCGGGCTACGACATCGCCACGGCGGACGGAATGAACGAGGCCGGTCTCATGGTCAATCTTCTGTGGGAAGTGGAAGCGACCTACCCGGCAGATGATGGCCAGACCCCGCGCATTTCGTTGTCGGTATTCCCGCAGTACATGCTCGACCGCTACGCGACCGTGGCCGAAGCGGTGGCCGATCTGGGCGAGAACCCGGTTCTCGTCCAGGGCGGCGAAGTACCGGTCGGACCGCCCGGACGCGCCGCGACAGTTCACCTGTCAATGTCCGACGCCACCGGCGACAGCGCGATCATCGAGTTTGTCGACGGCGAGATGACGATCTGGCATGACCGCAGCTACCAGATCATGACCAATGAGCCGACCTATGAGCGGCAGCTTGCCATTCGCGAGTATTGGCAAGGCGTCAACCCGCGCGAGTTCCTGCCCGGAACCGTGCGCGCCACCGACCGCTTCGTGCGCGCGAGCTTTTACATCAACGCGGTCGAACAAACCGCCGATCCCCGCCGCGCGGCCGCTTCGGTCTTCAGCGTCATCCGGCAGACCTCCGTGCCGTGGGGGATCAGCATCGCCGATCAACCCAACCTCTCAACCACCCGCTGGCGCGTCGTGGCCGATCATCTTGATCGGCGCTACTACGTCGAGTCGGTGATTTCTCCCTCGGTCTTCTGGGTGGACCTGGCCAACCTGGATTTCTCGGAAGACGCAGAAGTCCTGAAGCTCGACCTCGGGGTGGATATGGAGCGGATCCTCGCCGGCGAGAGCTCGGCTAGCTTCGAGCCGGCCGAGCCCTTCACCTTTCAGCCGGCTGATGCCCCACCGCCGGCGCCCGACAACCCGTCGGCGGCGCCGTCAGCGGCTGCAACCGAACGGTCGGCATCGCCCACACCGGCCGATTCCAGCCGACTGTCGGTAGACTGGGCCGGCACCTATTCGGGTGTGGTTCCTTGCGCCAGTTGCCCGGGCATCGAGACTACAATCACGCTTAACGATGATGAGACTTTCCAGCGCTCCATGCGCTATATTGACGAAAGTCCCATCCCGGTCACCGACAGCGGCACGTTTACCTGGAATGATGCCGGCAGTATCGTCACGCTGAACGCCGAAGACGGCAAAGCCCAGGACTATCAGGTGGGTGAGCACCGGTTGTTCATGCTCGATCAGCAAGGTCACCGTATCGACGGCGAACTCGCGGCCCAATACACTTTGCACCAGCACCTGCACGATCCACAAATCGAGGATAGTCGCTGGATATTGACCGAATTACGCGGTCAGCCGGTCGAAACCGGCGAAAACCAGAAGCAGGCCTTCCTGCTGCTGCGTTCGGAAGAATCCCGCCTGCACGGCAATGGCGCCTGCAACACCTTCAACGGCAGCTATGCCATCAAATCTGGACAGCGCATCCAGTTCGGCCAGAACATCGCCATGACCATGATGGCCTGCCCGGACATGACGGTCGAGAACCAGTTCATCGACGTGCTGAAAATGACCGACAACTACAGCATCGGCGACGACGGATCCCTGTCGCTACACCGCGCGCGCATGGCCCCATTGGCAAGGCTTGTTCAGCAGATTAAGCATTAAGGAACCTCTGTAGCGAGGGGTCTGCCAGGTCTTGCGGAATGGCTCCAACCTGTTCATGCTCATGGGCCCCAACACCGCGCTGGTGTAAATCCGTGTAATCTGTGGCGCGCTTTTTAGCGTTGGCTGAGTAACGTCAATAATCAGGAATGGGTTTACATGAGAGAGCGGGTTTTTCGGCCCGTACTTGATGTTCTTGCCGCACTGCTTTAAATTTACCGGGCGTTCAGGTTTGCCGACTGCACGCTTGTCTTCCGGTACACCTTTCCGATACAAACACCAAACATGCATCCAGCGCGCACCGTCAATGCAGATCGAATCAGTCCCACCGCGCTGTCTTTACTTGTGCTCTTGACCCTGGTGCTGGTCTGGGCGGTCGCCGGGGCCGCGCCTCCAGCGCCGGCTACGCCCGCTTTCCGGGTGATGCCGGCGATGGATGCGAGCTTGAATTTCGCGCCGGATTGCCCGGCCCCGGAGATTTACGCGGAAAGCCCGCAAACGCTTTCCGGCAGCGGTTTGTGGCAAATCCGGATCGAGCGCGACATTTCTTCCGGGCAGGATCTCGTGCTGGCACTGGATTATCCCTATCCCTCGGATTTCCGGGTGGCCCTGCCGGACAACCCATCGATCATTCGACGGACCAAGACCGGAGACCACCGCGACCGAACCTGGCCGGCCCGATTGTCGGTGGTCCCGCTGTCCGATCGGCTCGAGGCCGGACAGGTAATCGAAGTGTGCGCGCACACCAGTTTCAACAAACCCGTCGACGTTGAAATCATCGGCACCGATACCCTGCGCGCGCAAAGCCGCCGCGAGAGCATGACCCAAGCGGCGCTCATGGGAACCCTGGCCGCGATGGTGCTGGCCGGCATCGCAATGACCCTGGCGCTGGGTAATCTAACTTTCGTGCTGATCGCCGCGGGCCTCGCCGGCGCGCTGCTGTACTTCATGGCCACCCAGGGCACCGTCTACGAACTGCCGCTGCTGGCCCGGGCCGCCGACATCTGGGCCCTGCACAAGATCGGCGGCAATCTGGGGGCGCTGGCCGTCGGGCTGGGTCTTGCGCGATTGATCTCGCTGCCGGATCGGCGGCCACGCGCGTGGCGCGTGCTGGCCGTTTTGCTGTCGGCCGTGGCGCTGTTGCTGGCGTTGCTGTTGGTGCCCCGATTCGGCCGGATCGACGGCACGGCAACCGCCGATAACCTGCTGTTGCTGCTGATCACCGCGATCCTGTTCGGCGTCAGCCTGATCGACGGGCTGCGCGGCCACCGCGCATCGCGCGTGGTGGTGGTCGCCTGGAGCCCGCCGTTTCTGATCGCCAGCGCCATGACGTTCGAACTTCTGGTGCGAAATACGGGCGACGTTCTGCCCGAAGTCCTGTTTCCAATCGCCCTGGTATTTTCCAGCACCGTGATGTTTTTCGGCCTGGCCGAGGAGATTGCCAGCGTCCGATCACAACGCGACATGGCGCGCCTCAGGGCCGACCACGACGACCTGACCGGGGCGCTGGCGCGCACCGCGTTCGATCGTCTGGCGGCCTCGGCCCGCGAACGGGCGCTGGCCGGGGGCCGCGCCATGGGTATTCTGTTCATCGACATCGATCGGTTCAAGCCGGTCAACGACCAGCTCGGCCATGCGCGCGGCGACGATGCATTGCGTCTCGTTGTAGAGCGCATTCGCGAATGTCTGCGCGATACCGATCGGCTCGGACGATACGGCGGCGAGGAATTCGTCGTGCTGCTCGAAGACGTCACGCCCGAAAGCCTGGGCGAGGTGGCCGAGCGGATCCGCGGCGCGGTCGAAAATCAGAATACACCGCTGGCCGACGGGCTACCGCCGATAACCGTTTCGATCGGCGGCGCAATTCTTGACCAGGCACAGCGCGAGCCGGTGCGCGCGCTGGTCCAGCGCGCCGACGACGCATTGCGCTGGTGCAAGCAAAACGGCCGGAATCGGACCCGCCTGGCGCCTGCGCCCGGACATTAGAAATACCCGCGTTCGTGTCCCGCTTTTCGTTTTTCGGTTTTCGTTGCTTCGGCGGTGGGCTCAAAGCTTCCAGCGGGCCCTGACCGTTTCGCCATCCAGCGGCCGGGCGATCAGAAAGCCCTGCGCGTAGTCGCAGTCCATGGCGCGCAGGAAGTCCATCGCCCACTCGGTCTCCACGCCCTCGGCCGTGGTCTCCAGCCCCAGCGCCTTGCCCATCTCCACCACCGAACGCACCACGGTGCGCGATTCCTCCGAGGCCTCGGCCGACATGACGAACGACTTGTCGACCTTGATTTCCGAGAACGGTAATCGCACAAGCTGCACCA
>CAYVPB010000090.1:0-2877 GCA_964453565.1 uncultured Halomonas sp. | reverse complement strand
ACGAACGACTTGTCGACCTTGATTTCCGAGAACGGTAATCGCACAAGCTGCACCATGGACGAATAACCGGTGCCGAAATCGTCGATGGAAAGCTGGAATCCGGCCACCCGCAGGCTGGTCAGCAGGTCCAGCGAGCGCACCGCATCGCGCATCGCGCTGGTTTCGGTCAGCTCCAGAATCAACCGGTCATGCCGGATGCCGAAACGCTTGCAGCACTCGCGAATATTTTCGACCAGATCCTCGCGCTCCAGCGAGCGGGCCGAAAGGTTAAGCGCAAGGGTCAGCGGCGTTTCCCCGCCATCCGGGGCCTTGATGCCGGAAAACCATTCCAGCGCGATCTCGAACAAGTGTCCGCTCAGTCGCGGCATCAATTCAGTTCGCTCGGCCACCTGAATGAAATGGCCCGGCGGGATCGGGCCCAGCTCCGGATGATGCCAGCGCGCCAGCGCCTCGAAGCCGGCCAGGCTGCCGTCGGCGCAGCGCACCTTGGGCTGATACTCGACATGAAACTGGTCGTTGTCCAGCGCCTCGAGCAGCAGGGCCTCGTCGACGACGGGGGAGGTCTGCGACGCCTCTTCGCGCGGCACCGGCCCATTCGAACCGGAGACCTGGCATTGATCCAGGAGGCGAGTCACGTCGCCGACCGAAAACGGCTTGGGCAGCATGCCCGCGATATGCAGGCCGTGCTCGCGCGCCGAGCGCACCGCCGCGTCGAGCACGCGCTGCCCGACCCCGCTGGTGACGATGACAAACGCGCTCGCACCCTGCTCGCCGAGCCGCCTGAGGACCTCGATGCCGTCCATCCGGGGCATCACCAGATCAATGGCCAGCACGCCCGGCTTCCATTGCTCGACGAGTTCCAGGAACCGCTCGGCATCACAGGTGAACCGGGCATCAAAACCCTGTCGCCGGGCGATGCTTTGCAGCGTGCGCCCGACCATTTCATCGTCGTCGACGATCAGCAGCCGTTTCTTGCTATCGTCTCCAACCGTTTGATTTGTATTCATTACGCCTCGCCCCCGGGATTGTCGCCGGTCAGTACATTATGCACCTTGCGCGCCAGATCTGCCCGCCGGAACGGCTTGGAAAGCAGGCTCACGCCCGGATCCAGCCGTCCGTGGTGCACAATCGCATTCTCGGTATAGCCGGACATGTACAGCACCTTCAGTTCCGGCCGGATTTCAACGGCAATCCTTGCCAGATCGCGCCCGCTCATGCCGCCCGGCATGACAATATCGGTCAGCAGCAGGTCGAAGGGCTCGCCGCTTTCCAGGATCGTTTTCGCCTCGAAGCCGTCGGCGGCCGACTGAACGCGGTATCCCAGCGCGGCGAGCTGGTCGTGGGTGTACCGGCGCACCAGGTCGTCATCCTCGACCAGCAGCACGCGCGCCTCGCCGCGCGGTATCGAGGCGCTTTCCGGTTTTTCGGCGACCTCTTCGGCCGCCCCGGCGCGCGGCAGGTAAAGTCGTACCGTGGTGCCCTCACCGGGCTCGGAGTAGACCGCCACGTGGCCGGACGACTGCTTGATGAAGCCGTAGACCATCGACAGCCCGAGACCGGTCCCCCGGTCTTTCGGCTTGGTGGTGAAGAACGGCTCGAACGCCCGCTCCAGAACCTCCGGCGCCATCCCGGTGCCGGTATCGCTGACCGCCACCAGCACGTAGTCGCCCGGCGTCACTTCGGGCCGGGCTTCGGCAAAGTCGTCATCCAGCACCACATTGGACGTCTCGATCATCAGCCCGCCGCCCTCGGGCATCGCGTCGCGCGCGTTAACAACGAGGTTGAGCAGCGCGGTTTCGAGCTGGGCCGGATCGACCAGCGCCGGCCAAAAATCGTCGCCGAACTTGAGTTCCAGCGCCACGTGCTCGCCCAGTGTGCGCTGGAGCAGGCCGCGCATGTCCTCGACCAGCCGGTTGACATCGACGGCGCGCGGCTCCAGTGCCTGGCGCCGGGCGAATGCCAGCAGCCGGTGCGTGAGCTCGGCGCCGCGCCGCGCCGCCGAATCGATCATGCCGGCCAGCTCGGCCGCTTCGGCATCGCGATCTGAATACATGTCGCCGAGCAGCTCGGCGTTGCCCTGGATGACCGTCAGCAGATTGTTGAAATCGTGCGCGATGCCCCCGGTCAGCTCGCCGACCGCCTGGAGTCGCTGGCTGCGCGCCAGCGCGTCGCGAAGCTTGCGGTCCTGAAGCATGCGCGCCAGGTGCATGGCGATCGAATCGAGCAGGGTACGTTCCTCGGCCAGAAACGGCCCTTCGCCGCCGGGTTGATCGGGTAGCTCGCGCGCGTAGCCGACCTCGACCCGCCCGCTCTCCTTCCCGTCGACCGGGAACGGGCTGGCCATCACGGCCCGGGGCTCGGTCCAGTTGTCGCTGGCGAAGGTCTTGCTGTCGCAATGGACGCGGGCCATGGCCGCATCCTCGTGCAGCACGTGCGCCGAGATCAGTTGCGCGGTTTCCCGGCAGACCTCGGCCACCGACAGATTTTCGTCCGTGGTCAACTCGAGCACCCGGTACAGGCAGCGCTGTTCCTTGATCCGTTCCTGCAGTTGCAACTGGTAGGCCGCGCGCTGATCCATGGCCTGGTTGAACAGGCGCGCAACGTCGCTGACCTCGTCATTGCCGTTGACGGCGATGCGCACGGATTCATCGCCCTCGCCGAAGCGCCGGACGCCTTCGGCGACGTTGCGCAGCGGGCGCTGAATGCGGCAATAGAAGGTCCAGAAGACCAGGCAGGCGAGCAGCGCGACGACCAGGGCGATCAGAATCAGCATGCCCAGCGATTGCTGGAGCGCGGCTACAATCTCCCGGTTGCGGTCCTCTATGATCCGGTTGAGCGCATCCAGTGCCCCGGTTTCATGGATACGCATTTGACCGC
>CAYVPB010000089.1:0-9895 GCA_964453565.1 uncultured Halomonas sp. | reverse complement strand
TTGCGGCATATGCGCCCGAGGGCGTCCGGCGGTGCTCGAAATCCTCATGTACGAACTTGTACACTGCGGTTTCTGCGCTCCGGCCTCCAGTGTCGACAATGATCACGCGCGAAAGCCATCCCTGATCATGTACAAGTATCTGCCATTTCAAAAAGCGAACAGCTCCAGTCAAAACAAAAATCTGCGTGAATCTGCGGTTCCGGGGTTTTTGTCTCGGTGTGGCTGAGTCAGCTACGTAATCAGGATTGATAACGGGTGGGGTCGGGGAGTCCGGCCTGGCTGAATCCCTGGCGCCTAAGGGCGCAGGAATCGCAGTGGCCGCAGGCTCGGCCGTCCGGGTCGGCCTGATAGCACGAAACAGTCATTCCGTAGTCAACCCCGAGGCGGGTTCCAAGTCGAATGATTTCGGCCTTGGACAGATGAATCAGCGGCGTTTCGATACTGATTCGATTCCCCTCGGTGGTGATTTTGGTGGCGACATTGGCAAGATCTTCGAACCCCGCGATGAACGCGGGTCGGCAGTCAGGATATCCGGAATAGTCCAGGGCATTGACGCCAATGAAAATTCGACCTGCACCAAGCGTTTCGGCAAGGCCCAGCGCAATCGAAAGCAGAATCGAGTTGCGCGCCGGCACGTAGGTCACCGGGATCCCTTCGCCGCCGGCCTCGGGCACCTCGATCTCGTCGGTCAGGGCCGAGCCGCCGATGGCTCTCAGGTCGACCCGCACCACGCGATGCGCGTCTGTCCCCAGATGTTTCGAGACCCGCGCCGCCGCAGTTAGCTCCGAGCGGTGGCGCTGGCCATAATCCAGTGCCAAGGTATGACAGTCGAATCCGGCTTCACGCGCGACCGCCAGGGCCGTGGCCGAGTCCAGTCCACCCGACAGTAATATGATCGCGCGATTTCTACCTCTTTGGTCAGTCAAACGGCCAGAGCCGGCGCAGCAGCCCCTCGCGCTTGTCGTCGTCGACCAGGTCTGCGTAATTGAATTCCAGAACGTCGCGGGTGTCGGCGGCCAGCTCCGGCATTTCCAGGTTTTCATATGCTCGCGCCAACATTTGCAACGCGTCGATGGTGGCCGGTGCCCCGGGGTAGTTTTCGATTACATAACGGGCCCGGTTCAGTGACGCAACCCAGGCCTTGCGACGCGCGTAGTATTCACCCACCGCGATTTCATATTCGGCCATGATGTTGCGCAAAAAGACCATTCGCTGGCGCGCGTCCGGGACGTAGCGGCTGTCGGGATGGCGGTTGATGAGCTCCTGGAAGTCGCGGAACGACTCGCGCGCGGCCTCCTGATCACGGTCGGCGGCCCGGTCCGGCATGATCCTGCGCAGGAACACCATGGTGTTTTCGTAATTGACCAGCCCTTTCAGATACCAGGCGTAATCGACATTGGGATGGGTCGGATAGGTCCTGAGAAAACGGTTGAGGGATTCGATTGCGGCGTCACCCTGGCCGCCCTTGAACTGCGCATAGGCCATGTCCAGCAGGGCCTGCTCGGCGTGGCGGCCGAACGGAAAACGGACCGTCAACACTCGATAAAGCTGGACCGCCCTGGAGTAGTTCGATGAATTCAGGGCGCGCTGTGCTTCCGCATACAGTTCCTCGGCACCGATCTCGTCTTCGCGCTGCTCCTTGCCGCCGCAGGCAGCCAGCAGCGCAGCCAGGATCAGAAACAGAAAAGTTGTTTTGCGCATGATCTGTCCGGTAAAGCGAGTCAACACCGGATAATAACCCGATCCGGCCGTTATCGAGGCAGCGCCTGACGCATTAGCGTTCAAGCCCCGGTCCGTGAAATCTGTGGACTAAAGGTTCCCCCCCCTGGTGTGCCTGAGTCATCCACGTAATCAGGTAAGATTCTGATATTCGGCGATTGAAATACCGGTAAGAATTTGATGGAAAGGCACGAGCAAATTCAGGCAGGGTTCGAGGCCGCGGCCGATCATGCCGGACGGCGGCTGGATCGGGTCGCAGCGGTTTTTTGGCAGCAATTCTCGCGCAGCCGGCTGACAGAATGGATCCGCAGCGGTGAGTTGCGGGTCAACGGGCAACAGGTCAAGCCCAACCATCGGCTGCGCGCCGGAGAAACCATCGAACTCGAAGCGACCTGGCAGCCGCACGAGACCAATCCAACTGCCGAAGCCATGAGTCTGAACGTGCTTCACCAGGACGAACATGTGCTGGTGATCGACAAGCCACCCGGCCTGGTCGTCCACCCGGGCTCGGGCAATCGCGCCGGCACGCTGGTCAATGGCTTACTGCACCTCGATCAGAACCTGGAAATGCTGCCGCGTGCCGGTCTTGTGCACAGGCTGGATAAGGACACCTCCGGCTGTCTGCTGGTGGCGCGCACGCCCATTGCACACAAAAGACTGGTCGAGGTTCTGAAACGGCGCGAAATCCATCGGCACTACATTGCCGTGGTCTGGGGCCATGTCATTGCCGGTGGGGTGGTCGACGCACCACTGGGCCGCCATCCGGTCGATCGCCGGCGGCAGGTGGTTCGGGCCGACGGTCGGGCCGCGCGAACGCATTTCCGGGTCAATCGCCATCTGACCGGATCAAGCATGCTGGATCTTCAACTTGAAACCGGCCGAACCCATCAGATCAGGGTCCACATGCAGCACATTGGCTTCCCGCTGATCGGCGATCCGGTCTATGGCCGTCGCGGTTGCGCTGCTGGTCTGAGTGAGGCGCAACGGCAGACCTTGCAGCAATTCCCTCGACAGGCGCTGCATGCGGAGAAAGTCGAATTCAAGCATCCCGTCACGGCCAGTCCGATTGTCGTGGAAGCTCCCGTGCCGATCGATCTTGCAGTATTGATCGCTGCTCTAAAGTCTGAAATTGAATCCTGATCGTAGCAACCTGATCCAGGCGGGCTTCCGCCAGCCGGTGCGAGGTTTTTCGACCACCCGGCAGGGGGGCGTCAGTCTGCCGCCTTTCGATGATTTCAATCTTGGCTCAGACTGTGGCGACGATCCCGGCGCGGTTGCCGAAAACCGGCGGCGCCTGCAATCGCTTTTGCCCGAGCCGCCCCGCTGGCTTGCACAAGTTCATGGAAGCCGCGTCATTCACCTGGACGACTGGTATCCGGGAATCGAAGCCGACGCCGCCTGGAGCGATCGTCCGGGACAAGTAGCCTGTGTGTTGACGGCCGATTGTCTGCCGATTCTGCTGGCCGATACCCGGGGCCGTTGCGTTGCCGCGGTGCATGCCGGCTGGCGCGGCCTTGCCGCGGGCGTCGTGCAGGCCGCGATTGCTGCATTGCCGACCGACCCCGTTGCTGTGCGGGCCTGGATCGGACCTCGAATCGGGTCAGAGCCGTATCAGGTTGGACCCGAATTTGTCGGCCATTTTCCCGAATATCCGGAATGCTTTCGACCCTGTGAGATCAAACCCGGCGGGGTCGGTCATCTGCATGCCGATCTGATCGGCATCGCACGAGGGTGCCTGCAGGCTGCCGGCGTTTCGGATATCGAGGACTGTGGCCTGTGCAGCGCTTCGGAACCGCAGCGTTTCTTCAGTTATCGACGTGATCGTCACACTGGGCGCATGGCAAGCCTGATTGTCATCCAGTCCTCATGAAAAAACCCTGCGTTGACGCCAGCCGTTCGCGCTAAGATGTGGCCGGTGCCCGGTGGCCACGACCCCGGACTGCAGCCGTTTCCCTCACCCTGTAACGGCCCGAGATGCTATCGAAAAAATTGAACAGGACGAGCCGGAGTGCCGCCGCACTCCTCCCGTTCAAGACGCTCGCAGATCGTGCGGGCAGGTGTGCGTCGAGCCCGCGATCATTTTCTGACAGGTCGCTTTCAGGCCTGAGCGGACCGGCTATTGCAGCCATGATTGCCGTATTGCTGATTCCCGCCTGCGCACTGTTTGAATCCGGAGATCCATCCAGTCCCGAGCCGGCCCCATTTGCGTCTTCGGAAGAGCCGGAGTCCGCCACACAGCGCACGGGGCTGGCGCGGGCGCTGAGCGATCTCGAACACGGCCGGTTTGACCAGGCGCGACAGTTGCTGGAGCAGTTGAAAGTGCGTGATTCGGGCTCGGCGATTGTCCGGAAACTGCTGGCACAATTGGAACAGGCTCCAGACGAACTGTTGCCCGCGCCGTATGTCAGGATCCAGATTGCATCGGGTCAATCGTTGTCCGAAATCGCCAATCGGGAACTGGGAGACCCCCTGATGTTCGTGGCATTGGCGCGTCTGAATGAAATTCCCATACCCATGCGGGTTGCTGTTGGCACCATTTTGCGGGTGCCGGCATCGCAGGAGCCGGCGGCGCCCGCCGTCGAGGGTCCGATGTTTGATGCATCGCCGGTCCCGGATCCGGTAGTCGTCGAATCGGAGCCGCCGGTTGATCCTCAGCCGGCGGAAATGGCGGAAAATCGTGCCCGCGACCTTTACCAGCAGGCGGTCGTTCTGCGGCGCGAGGGCCAGGATGTCGCGGCCCTGGAAATCGGACGCGAGGCGATGGCGACCGAACCGAGCTTCAGGCCGGCGGTCGTGCTGGTGGATCAGCTAGCATCCGAAGTGACCGAGCGCATACACGTCTCGGCACTGACAGCTTGGAGAAATCGGGATGTCGATCGTGCCATTCGGCTTTGGCAGGTGTTGCTGGAGGTGGTGCCCGACTTTGAGCCGGCACAGATCTATCTGCAGCGCGCCCTCGAACTGCGTACCCGACTGGATGAACGCTGAGCGGGGCCCGCAAGCATATCAGGGAGATCAACCGGCCTCAGTTACGCTTGAATTTCCGGATGTTGGAATGATCGCTGAATGAGGTTGGCTCGGAGCCGTCAGGGTGTTCCGGCCGGGTTTCCGACAGTTCAAGGGTTTCATGCGCCGAGGTATCGGCCGGCAGGGAGATGCGCGGGATACTGTCCTGATCATCGGTATCCTCCGGATGGTGTCTGGGCCGAACGCTTTCCTGCAAACGCACTGCCAGACGGTTGAATTCTCGATAGGTTCGCGCGTATTCATCGCGCGGATTCGCCTCCAGCCGAAATTGGAACTGGCCTCTCTGAAGTCGCTTGAGACCCCAGGACAGTCTGCGCAGCACTTGGTGCTGGCGCCGCGTCAGCCAGGCCAGTCCGATCGCCAGTGCAGTCAGCGAAGTCATGAATACGACGGTGAACATGATCAGGGTCCCGCGCGCAGTCTCCTGCAGTGTCCGCCCTTCCAGCCCCAGCCGGACCTGGCCGACCCGCCTGGCCTGATAGCGAATAGGCACTCGAAATTCAAGCACGTCGTTCCCGGTGCGGACTAAATCGACACTTCCCTGGTCGCGCACCACCGGTTGCCCACCTGTTTCCGGTATCCCCTCTCCGCGCAGAAACGGATCGGTGCTGGCCTGAATGATTCCACGGTCATTTGCGATATGCAGATGACTGATGCCCGGGTTGGCGGCGAAATCCGAAACCAGCACCCCCAACCCCGCGGTGTCGTCGAGGATCAATGCTTCGGCGGTCTCCTGGGCCACCAGGCTTGCAAGAGCATCGCCGAAGGCAAACGTCGCCTCGGCGATTGCCTGATTCTGACGTTGATAAATATACTGCAGACCCAGCACCAGCACCAGTGCCATACCGACACCGATTGCCAGCGGCCAGCGCCATTCGGCCGAGCGCCGGCGCGCGCTCTGCAACAACCCCCGGCGCATGCCGTCACGGATTTCTTCAAGTTCCTCGACCACTTGCGTGGCGCTGGACGGCCGGGAATCCGGTTCCAGCGTCATCAGCCGCAGGGTCAGATCGGTCAGTTCCTTTGGCGTGCCGGGCCGGATCGTCTGCAATGGCACGGTGCGATGATGAATGACCTGTTCGGCGATTTCCTCGCCTGTCTCGCCATCGAAAGGCAGTCGACCGGAGATCAACTGAAACATCACAACCCCCAGCGAATAAAGATCCGAGCGCTCATTGGCACTGCTTCCCCCCAGAACTTCTGGAGCCAGATGCGTCAGGGTGCCGGCGATCGAGCCATCAGCCTTGCGCGAGGCGGTCGGATTGTCAATCGCGGCGATGCCGAAATCCATCATCTTGGCGATATTGCTTTTGGGGTCATAGTGAATATTGGCGGGCTTGATATCGCGATGAATCACGCCGTGGGCATGGGCATGTGACAGCCCGCGCGCCAATTGAATGGTCAGATTGATCAGC
The DNA here is from genome assembly GCA_964453565.1 of uncultured Halomonas sp. Classification (GTDB taxonomy): domain Bacteria; phylum Pseudomonadota; class Gammaproteobacteria; order Xanthomonadales; family Wenzhouxiangellaceae. The sequence continues at coordinate 3,734 of CAYVPB010000089.1, read as the reverse complement.
TTGCGGAGGTCGAGTTCGACCAGACTCTGGCGGTCCAGCCACTGCTCCAGTGTCGCGCCAGGCAACAGCTCCATGACCATGTAAGGTGAGGCTTCGGCCTGGCCGACATCGAATACGGTCACCACATTGGGATGCGCCAGGCTACCTGCCGCGCGAGCTTCGCGCAGGAAGCGCTGGCGGGCGGATACGTCACTGGCGAATTTGCGGCGCAGCACCTTGATTGCCAGACGGCGATCGATTCGATTGTCGAACGCCTCATAGACAATCGACATCGAACCCCGGCCCAACTCACGAATGATCTCATAGCGGCCGATGCGTTCCATGTTCAGCGCAACAGCAACCAGGTGATCAGTGCGATGACCGCTGTCGCGGAAAGAATCACGGCCGCGACTGCACCGAAGGAGCCGGTCGCGCTTGTGCGTTTTTCCCGAGGTTTTTCGCTCGAGTTGCGAAAAAGCAGGCGGGCGCGCCCCAGCCGGATTTCATCGCCGTCACGCAATTCGTGGGAGAAAACTTTTTCACCATTGACAAACACGCCGTTGGTCGAAAGCAGATTGATGATCCGCCAAGCCCCCTCGGCATGAACCATTCGGGCATGTTCCGAAGACATGCTGGGTTCCTCGATATACAGGTCACAGACCCGCGATCTGCCAATAGTGACGCGTCCTGCCTTGAGCGGGAATTGTCGCCGCTCGGCTTCGCTTTCGACGATCAGCATGGCACCCTGGCCCGGATCAGCGGTCTGTTCGGCATGCTCCAGCATTTCCCCCAGCTGCTTGCGCGAAAAAACCTGGGTGCCCTGAGGGCCGGCCTGTTTCAAGCCGCCGCGCGACTGATTGTGTTCTTTTTTATCCGACATTGTCTATCCCTCCAGCGCCTGGCGCACGCCCACCTCGAGGAAGTATAGCAACGCTCCGCACCTGCGTCACCTGGTACCGCGAAGCGGCGGCAGCGGGCGGACTGGAGTACAATTCAGCCCCGGACTCATCCTGGCCCGGAAAACAGTAACTATGGCCTCTCTGATTTTCGTTACCGGCGGCGTCGTATCGTCCCTGGGCAAGGGGATAGCGGCCGCTTCGCTGGCCTCGATTCTCGAAGCGCGCGGTCTGCGCGTGACCATGCTCAAGCTCGATCCCTATATCAATATTGATCCTGGCACGATGAGCCCGTTTCAGCACGGTGAGGTATTTGTCACCGAAGACGGCGCCGAAACCGATCTGGATCTGGGCCATTACGAGCGTTTCGTGCGCACCCGCATGACCCGCGGCAACAACTTCACCACCGGCAAGATCTACGCCACCGTGATCGCCCGCGAGCGCCGTGGGGATTATCTGGGTTCCACGGTACAGGTGATTCCGCATATCACCGACGAAATCAAGGATTCGATCGAGCAGGCTGCCGAGGGCTATGACGTGGCACTGGTCGAGATCGGCGGAACCGTCGGCGACATCGAGTCGCTGCCATTCCTCGAGGCCATTCGCCAGCTCGGCAGCGAATACGGTAAAAGCGCGATGTTCATGCACCTGACCCTGGTGCCTTATCTGCGAGCAGCCGAGGAGATCAAGACCAAGCCGACCCAGCACTCGGTCAAGGAACTGCGCTCGATCGGCATCCAGCCCGATGTGTTGCTGTGTCGCTGTGAGCGGATGCTTTCGGAAGGTGAACGCAAGAAAATCGCGCTGTTTACCAATGTCAGCCAGGAAGCGGTGATTTCGGCCGTGGATGTCGACAACATCTACAAGATTCCGCTGTTTTACCAGCGCCAGGGCCTGGACCGGACCGTGCTCGACCGGCTCGGACTCAAGGCCGGCTCTGCCGATCTGTCGGATTGGGAAGACGTGGTGGAACGTCGCGCACGGCCGGAGCGGGAGGTGACCGTGGCCATGGTCGGCAAGTACGTTGACCATGCCGATGCCTACAAATCACTTAACGAAGCTCTGCTGTCCGGCGGTCTGGTGGACCGGACGCGGGTGCGCATCCTGCCGGTGGATTCCGAACAGATCGAGCAGCAGGGCCCGGAAGCTCTGGATCGCGCGCACGCAATCCTGGTGCCTGGCGGCTTTGGCGAACGCGGGTTCGAGGGCAAGATCGCCGCGATTCGTCACGCCCGTGAAAAAGGCATTCCGTACCTTGGGATCTGCCTCGGCCTGCAGGCTGCGGTGGTTGAATTCGCGCGCAATGTCGCGGGGCTGGAAAACTCCAATTCAACCGAGATCGATCCGGATTCACCACATCCGGTGATTGGGCTGATCACCGAATGGCTGGACGACAAGGGCCAGCGACAGTTGCGCGACGAGGGTTGCGATTTGGGTGGCACCATGCGTCTGGGCGCCCAGCGCTGCAAACTGGTCCCAGGAACGAAGGTGCGCAAGCTCTACGGCAGGGACGAGATCTTCGAGCGCCATCGGCATCGCTATGAATTCAACAACAACTACCGCGAAACACTGGAACGCCATGGCATGAAGGTCGCGGGCCTTTCGGCCGACGGGATGCTGGTCGAAATCGTCGAGTTGCCGGGCCATCCCTGGTTCATTGGTTGCCAGTTCCATCCCGAATTCACCTCGACGCCGCGCGATGGTCATCCATTGTTCACTGGCTTCATTCGGGCCGCAGCCGAATACAGACAATTGGTCGCTGCTCCGCGCGAGGCTGCCGCGTCATGAAAATCGCCGATTACGAAGTCGGTCTGGATCAGCGGTTCTTTCTGATTGCCGGGCCTGATACTCTGGAATCGATGCAGCTCTGTCTGGATGTGGCCGGTCATCTGGCCGAGCTGACCACCAGGCTCGGGATTCCATATGTGTTCAAGGGCTCTTTCGACAAGGCCAATCGCACTTCGGTCCAGTCTTACCGCGGTCCGGGCGTGCAAGGCGGCCTGGAAATCCTCGCTGCGGTGCGTGAGCAGATCGGTGTGCCGGTTCTGACCGATGTGCATGAAGACACCCCGATTGACGAAGTCGCGGCGGTCGTCGATGTGTTGCAGACCCCGGCGTTTCTGTGCCGGCAGACCAATTTCATTCAGAATGTCGCTCGCGCCGGCAAGCCTATGAACATCAAGAAGGGCCAGTTCCTGTCGCCATGGGAAATGCGTACCGTAGTCGAAAAGGCGCACGCGGCCGGGAATGACCAGATTCTTGTTTGCGAAAGGGGTTTCAGCTTCGGTTACAACAACCTGGTTTCGGACATGCGCTCGCTGGCGATCATGCGCGAAACCGGCTGCCCGGTGGTGTTCGACGCAACCCACTCGGTGCAGTTGCCGGGCGGGCAGGGTGACAGTTCGGGCGGCGCGCGCGAGTTCATCCCGGTGCTTGCGCGCGCGGCCGTCGCCGTGGGTGTGGCCGGCATCTTCACCGAAACCCACCCCGAGCCGGAAAAAGCCCTGTGCGACGGCCCCAACTCGATGCGGTTATCGCATATGGAAGGGCTGCTCGAAACCCTGGTCGAGATCGACCGGGTAGTAAAAAATAAAAAGCTGGCCGCGGATGAACGCTGATGTTTTTAACCAAAAGGTGGCTCCGCTCACGATCAAAGCCGGCATTTGGTTTCGGCGTTGTATATGTCTTTCGTAAATCGTAAATGGTGAATCGTAAATAGAAAAATCAAGAGTGGCTCTTGTCTACGCTCCGGGTGGTTTTCAGTTTACGAATCATGATTTACGAAAGGGCGCTGATTACAAATGTTTTCCTGATTACGTATGTATGTCAGCCATTTGAAAAAGCAACCACAGATTACGC
>CAYVPB010000088.1:0-10192 GCA_964453565.1 uncultured Halomonas sp. | reverse complement strand
ACTCCTGCCCGGGGCACCAACCCGGCAAAACAACCAAGACACGCAACCGGGAAATCGGAACATCATGGGAATTCTGAAAGGCAAGCGCGCATTGATCGTCGGGGTCGCCAGCCCGCGTTCCATTGCCTGGGGCATCGCCGAGGCGATGCACCGCGAAGGCGCGGAACTGGCCTTCACCTACCAGAATGAGAAACTCAGGCCGCGGGTCGAAAAGATTGCGCAGCAGACCGGCTCGCAACTGGTGATCCCGCTGGACGTCGCTTACGATGATCAGATCAAAGCGACTTTCGAGGCGGTCGGCAGCCACTGGGATGGGCTCGATATCGTCGTCCATGCCGTCGGGTTCGCCCCGCGCGATCAGGTCGAGGGGGAATTTGCCGACGTGGTTTCGCGCGAGGGTTTCCGGATCGCCCACGACATTTCCAGCTACAGTTTCGCCGCCCTGGCCAGGGCGGCCCGGCCGATGATGCAGGGACGCAGCGGAGCCCTGCTGACCCTGAGTTATCTCGGTGCGGTGCGCGCAATGCCGAGCTACAACGTGATGGGGCTGGCCAAGGCTTCCCTGGAAGCATCGGTGCGCTATCTGGCTCATGGCCTGGGCCCGGATGGCATTCGCGTCAACGCCATCTCGGCCGGACCAATCAAGACCCTGGCCGCTGCGGGCATTTCAAAGTTCAGATCCATGCTGGAGCATGTCGAAACGACCGCCCCGCTTCGTCGCAGCGTCTCGATCGAGGACGTCGGCAATGCAGCGGCGTTTCTATGTTCAGATCTTGCTGCCGGCATCACCGGCGAAATCACCTACGTGGATGCCGGATACAACATCGTCGGCATGGCGGGGCTGGACTGAACTCAAAGGCGATCTTCAACCACCTGAATTTCGGTGTTGGCTCTGAGCCAGGCCAGAAGCCCTTCGAACTCCCGGCTGGAGCGGGAAAACTCGATCTGCTGGCGTGCACTTCGACGCTGCGCGTCATCGGCCAGGGCCGGATCGCCCGGAAGCACTTCGTCCAGTTCAACCAGCAGCCAGTCATTTCCACGACCGATCAGTTCCACCACCGTTTCACCGGCCGTGGGTTCCGGAAGCCTGAAGATCTCGTTGAGAACCTGGCTGCCGAGCTCGAAGCTGCGGCGGGTCACACTCTGCTCATTCAGTTCCAGTTCCATTGTTTCGGCCAGATCCGCGAGGCTGGTATCGCTGTTGAGGATCTGCTGGCGCAACTCCTCGCCTCGCTCCCTCGCCGCCTCTCGCGTCGCGTCTCGCACCAGTCGCTGATGGATTTCATCGCTCACGTCTTCCAGCACACGGGGAATCGGCTGCTGATGTTCGATAACCCGCAACACGACGGCGCGATTGCGCTCGATCTCGATCGGCTCGGAAGTCTGGCGCTCCAGCAACACCAGATCGGAAAATGCTTCTTCAAGAACTTCCGGCCGGGCCAGTACTCCGCTGGCATTGAAGCGTGAAAAGGGACCGGCCTGCCGCAATTCCAGACCAAGATCGCCAGCAATGGCCTCGAGCCCGGTTGGATCGGCATAAATCATGTCGATCAAACGGTCCGTCAATTCTATATACAGTTCGTCGGCACGCTCCTCGCGCACTTCTTCGACAATCTGCTCGCGAGCTTCCTTGAAAGACTGGCCGCGCGGCTCATCAATCTCATTGAGCTTGATGATGTGCCAGCCGAACTCGGTCTGAACCGGTTCCGAAACCTCCCCTTCAGCCAGTTCGAAAAGGACGCTCTCGAACCCGGGCATCATCACGCCCGGCTCGATCCAGCCGAGGCTGCCGTCATCGTCGGCCGAGACCGGGTCTTCGGAAAATTCTCTTGCCAGTTCAGCGAAGTCTTCCCCCGCGGTGATCCGCGAGTGCAGAGATTCGGCCAGTTGCCGCGCCTGTTCCTCGTCGCCGGCACCCTCGGGAGTAATCAGAATATGCGCGGCCCGACGCTGCTCTCGGGTCATGAATCGATCCAGCGTGGCCTCATAGCGCTGATGGAGCTCCTCATCTTCGACTTCCATGTCCTGGGCCAGCTCTTGTGCATCGAGCTCGACGTATTCGACCGTAATTCGTTCCGGTCGCATAAACTGATTGGTGTTGTCTTCGTAGAATCGTTCGATCTGTTGCTCTCCGACTTTAATCCGGTCACCAAAACCGGCGGCCTCGATCACAATCCATGCGATCGAGCGCTGCTGCAATTGAGTTCTCAACCAGCGATCGACATCGGCTTCGGTCACCAGTGCCGAGCTTGTGACCGCGGCGGGCAATTCCTGCACCAGAAGATCGCGCGCCAGCTCATTCTCGAACTGGGCCGGGGGCCGGCCACTGGCGATCAGACTCTGGCGATAGACCTCCGGATCGAAGCGGCCGTTGACCTGGAATGCAGGAACGTTGCGAATCATTTCGGCGACCGTATTAGGACTGATCGACATGCCCAGCTTTTGCGCATGCTCTATCAACAGACTCTGGTCGATCATGCCTTCGAGAAATTCACGTCGGGCCTCGGGTCGATTGGCCACGAGTTCGTTGTAGTCCTCGCCCTGCTGCTCGCGCAACTGCGCCCGATAGCGGGAGAATTCGGCCTGGAATTCGTTGACGGTGATTTCCGTGTCACCGACCTTGGCAACCGAATCCTGCGGCACGCTGGTGATATAGCTTTCCACGCCGAAAAACAGAAACGGCACTGCCAGGAGGCCAAGGACGAAGATGGCAACGATGCCGGTAACCCGGTCGCGAATGGCTTGCAGCATAGGATAGTTACCCGAACGCGGTCGTAATGCAGTCGGGGCGCCGCGAGGGCGCCCCGACGCAGATCATAATATCTTGTAACGCAATCCTCGCAAGAACGCGTCATCTCCGTTCACGGCTCGGTGAACGCAATCACGGCGATGCCCGGACGGGCCGGGCGCTCGCCAACCCGTCTCAGTGATCGCGAGGCGGGCAGGTATGGCGGAGTGGACGGGACTCGAACCCGCGACCCCCGGCGTGACAGGCCGGTATTCTAACCAACTGAACTACCACTCCGAAACTTTCTGGTGGGTGCTGACGGGCTCGAACCGCCGACCCTCGCCTTGTAAGGGCGATGCTCTCCCAACTGAGCTAAGCACCCGAAACATTCAAGCCTGTGATTATATTGCGTCCTTGAACGCTTTGCCAGGCTTGAACGCCGGCGACTTAGATGCTTTGATCTTGATGGTTTCGCCAGTTGCCGGATTGCGGCCCGTACGCGCGGCACGCTTCTTGACGGAGAATGTCCCGAAACCGACCAGTGAGACCGTATCCCCCTTCTTCAGGGCCTTGGAAACGGTTTCGATGAACGCGTCAAGCGCGCGATTGGCATCTGCCTTGGTCAGGCCAGATTTGCTTGCCACCTGCTCGATAAATTCTGATTTATTCATGGTTAAGTTTGCTCCAGATCCTCGTTATTGATTTTCGACACCCATGCCGGATGTCAGACCGCCGAGCAAGATTCGATACTCGGCCGCCCCACCCTGATGGTATATCACCGATGCCCGCGGTATCAACCGCTGCGCATCGCGCAAGCGATAAAACCGGATATCGGACGTACCCCCGCTCATCCGGCGGCAGTGTTACTCCCCCAGACCCAGTGATGACCGCCAGTATAACGTTATCCGAGACTCACTTACACGCCCAATAGCGCTGGAATGGCGATTTTCGGGCAATCCCGGACAGGCATTTGCAAGCGGTGGCGGTCAATGGGTGACCCCGGACTGCGCACCGGCGGATTCCGCGCTCTGTTTTCCGCCGGGAATTTCAGCACTTGGCGGCTGTTCTGCCAACGCAATGTCAAGTACTTCGTCGATCCACTCCACCGGCTCGATCCTGAGATCTTTCTTGATCCGGTCTGGAATCTCGACCAGATCCTTTTCGTTTTCCTTCGGAATCATGACGGTATCGATGCCGCCTCGCAATGCCGCCAGCAGCTTTTCCTTGAGTCCGCCGATCGGGAGCACACGGCCCCGGAGGGTGATCTCGCCGGTCATGGCGACATCTGCACGCACCTTGACCCCGGTCAATACCGAAACCAGGGCGGTCACCATCGCAATGCCGGCACTGGGTCCATCCTTCGGCGTCGCACCCTCGGGCACGTGGACGTGCAAGTCCTTTTTTTGATGAAATTCCGGATCCAGCCCGAGAACCCCGGCACGTGAGCGCACCACCGAAAGCGCGGCCTGCACCGATTCCTGCATGACCTCTCCGAGTTGCCCGGTCAGGGTCAGCTTGCCTTTTCCAGGCACCGCGTTGGCCTCGATCTGCAGCAGTTCGCCGCCGACCTCGGTCCATGCCAGACCGGTCACCTGGCCGATTTCGTCGCGCTCCTCGGCGCGGCCAAAGCGGAACCGCCTGACGCCAAGATACTTACCCAGATTGCGCGTCGTGACCTGGCGCTTGTCCAGCTTTTCATCCAGGCTCAACTCCTTGACCACCTTGCGGCAGATCTTGGCCAATTCACGCTCGACATTGCGCACGCCTGCTTCGCGGGTGTAATAGCGGATGATGTCGGTGATCGCGGTATCGCTGAGTGAAAGCTCCGATTCCTTCAGCCCGTGCTGTTCCATCTGCTTGGGCAACAGGTACCTGCGCGCGATGTTGAGTTTCTCGTCCTCGGTGTAACCGGGGATGCGGATGATTTCCATCCGGTCAAGCAACGGCGCCGGAATATTCAGCGAATTGGCAGTGGCCAGGAACATCACCTCGGAAAGATCATAGTCGACTTCCAGATAATGGTCGGCGAATGTGTTGTTCTGCTCCGGATCCAGGACCTCCAGCAAGGCCGAGGACGGATCGCCGCGGAAATCCATGCTCATCTTGTCGAGCTCATCAAGCATGAACAGCGGGTTGCGCGTACCAATCTTGGCCATGTTCTGCACCACCCGGCCCGGCATGGAGCCGATGTAGGTACGCCGGTGGCCGCGGATTTCAGCCTCGTCACGCACGCCGCCAAGGCTCATGCGAATAAATTCACGGGCGGTTGCTCGCGCAATCGAGCGCCCCAGCGAAGTTTTGCCGACGCCGGGCGGCCCGACCAGGCACAGAATCGGACCCTTGAGCTTCTTGACCCGCTTTTGCACCGCAAGGTACTCGAGGATGCGTTCCTTGACCCGCTCCAGTCCGTAATGATCGGCCTCGAGAATTTCCTCTGCACCGTGGATGTCATGCCGCACCCGGCTGCGCTTCTTCCACGGCACAGCCAGCATCCAGTCCAGATAATTGCGGACCACGGTCGCCTCGGCCGACATCGGCGACATCATCTTGAGCTTGTTGAATTCGCTCTTGGCCTTTTTCAGCGCTTCCTTGGGCATCCCCGCACTTTCGATCTTCTTTTCCAGATCGCCCATGTCGGTACCGGACTCGTCCAGATCGCCCAGTTCCTTCTGAATGGCCTTCATCTGCTCATTCAGGTAGTACTCGCGCTGGCTCTTTTCCATCTGGGTCTTGACTCGCCCGCGAATGCGCTTTTCCAGCTTGAGCACGTCGATTTCGCCCTCGATCAGGGCCATCAGACGCTCCATGCGCTCGCGCAGGTCGGCGGTTTCGAGAATCTGCTGCTTGTCCTCGATCCGGATTCCCAGATGTGCCGCGATAGTATCGGCCTGCCGGCTCGGGTCCTGAATGCCCGAAAGCGTGGTCAGCAATTCGACCGGAATCTTGCGGCTTAGTTTGACATACTGCTCGAACAGACCCAGCAGGCTGCGCGTGGTCACCTCCAGCGCTTCCTCGTCGTCATCCTCCGCGACTTCAATCGGGCTCCATTTTCCGGCCAGGTAGCCACTGCTCTCATCCAGGCTGTTGATCCGGACCCGCTCGACGCCCTCGACCAGCACCTTGGTGGTGCCGTCCGGCAGGCGCAGCATTTGCAGGATGGTGGCCAGCGTTCCGCATTCGAACAGTTCATCCGGTCCCGGCTCCTCGATTTCGGGGCTCTTCTGGGTGATCAGAAGAATCCGCTTGTCGACATTCATGGCCTCGTCCAGCGCCCGCACGGAACGCTCGCGGCCGACAAAAAGCGGGATCACCATGTGGGGATAGACCACCACATCGCGCAGGCTCAGCACCGGCGTCGGCTGCCGGGTGGTCTGGATCGGTGAATCGGGATTTCGGGATGTTGCCATGGCTTTATATACTCGCTCGACGCACCAGCGCCGGAATGGGGTCAGGGACTGCTCAGGATATTGGCGCTGGATGGAGATGATTCAACCCGCGCCGGTGACACGACCATGAACAATTGCCGACTCGCGCCGGCGATTCACGATGGGGCAGCGCGCAGGCCGCAACCGCTACGTCAGGATTCGCCCGAGGCCCGGCGATTGCTTTCGAAGATCATATAAGGCTTGGATTCGCCGTTGATGACCGCTTCGTCAACGACGATCTTGACCACATCGTCAGTTGATGGCAAATCGTACATGCTGTCGAGCAGCACGTTCTCCATGATGGTCCTAAGACCGCGTGCGCCGGTCTTGCGCTCCATCGCCTTGCGTGCAATGGCCACAAGCGCGTCGTCGCGCACTTCGAGTTCACACTGTTCCATCTCGAACAGTTTCTTGAACTGCTTGACCACGGCATTCTTGGGTTCGACCAGGATTCGCACCAGCGCATCCTCGTCGAGCTCGCGCAGCGTGGCCACTACCGGCAAACGACCGACGAACTCGGGAATCAGACCGTAGCGGATCAGGTCCTCCGGCTCGACCGAAGCGATCAGTTCGGACGGGTTTGTCTCGCTCTTGCCCTTGACCTCGGCGCGGAAACCAATTCCGGCGGCCTCGGAGCGATCCTGAATCACCTTGTCAAGGCCGGCGAACGCGCCGCCGACGATGAACAGAATGTTGCGGGTGTCGACCTGCAGGAATTCCTGCTGCGGATGCTTGCGCCCGCCCTGCGGCGGCACCGAGGCCATGGTGCCCTCGATCAGTTTCAGCAACGCCTGCTGCACACCTTCGCCGGAGACATCGCGCGTGATCGAGGGGTTCTCGGCCTTGCGCGAGATCTTGTCGATTTCGTCGATATAGACGATTCCGGTCTGAGCCTTTTCGACATCGTATTCACATTTTTGCAGCAGCTTCTGAATGATGTTCTCGACGTCCTCGCCGACGTAGCCAGCCTCGGTCAGGGTCGTCGCATCGGCGATCGTGAATGGCACGTTGAGCATGCGTGCGAGCGTTTCAGCCAGCAGCGTCTTGCCCGAGCCGGTCGGACCGATCAGCAGGATATTGCTCTTGGCGAGTTCCACGTCCTCGCGGTGCTTGAACGACTCCAGCCGCTTGTAGTGGTTGTAGACCGCCACAGAAAGCACGCGCTTGGCATGCGGCTGACCGATGACGTACTGATCAAGAAATTCGTGAATTTCCCTGGGCGATGGCAGGTGTTCGCGCTCGCCAGCAGCGGATTCCTCGAGTTCCTCGCGGATGATGTCATTGCACAATTCGACGCATTCGTCGCAGATGTAGACGCTGGGGCCCGCAATCAGCTTGCGCACCTCATGCTGACTCTTGCCGCAAAAGGAGCAGTACAGGACCTTGTTTTCGCCGGAAGATTCGCTCATTGAGCCGGTTTTTCGATGAAGCCGGAAACATGGTAACCGAAAACGCGCGAGCCGGCGTCAATCCGGCTCAGTGACACGGTGCCGGACAGCCTGTCTGATCTACTTGCCCGAATCGGTTGAATCGCCGGCTCTGCTCTCGAGCACATGGTCGATCAGGCCATATTCGCAAGCTTCTCTTGCATCCAGAAACTTGTCCCGATCGGTGTCGCGCTCGATCGATTCAATATCCTGGCCGGTGTGCTGTTGCAAAATCCGGTTTAGCTGCTCCTTCATTTTCAGGATTTCACGGGCATGGATGTCGATATCCGAGGCCTGTCCCTGAAATCCGCCCAGCGGCTGGTGAATCATGACCCGCGAATGCGGCAGTGCATACCGCTTGTCAGGCTCACCGGCGGCCAGCAGCAATGCTCCCATGCTGGCGGCCTGACCGACGCACATGGTCGAGACATGCGGCTTGATGAATTGCATGGTGTCGTAGATAGCCATGCCGGCGGTCACCGAACCGCCCGGTGAATTGATGTAGATATTGACGTCTTTTTCCGGATTCTCGCTTTCGAGATACAGCAGTTGCGCCACGATCAGGTTGGCGGAGTAATCCTCGATCGGACCAACAATGAAAATCACGCGCTCCTTGAGCAGACGTGAATAAATGTCGTAGGCGCGCTCGCCCCGGGCCGACTGCTCGACCACCATGGGTACCAGATTCAGTGCTTTTTCATTCATGACTGGTCTATCAGCTCCTTGAACTTCATCTCGCGCTCGTTGACCTGCGCATTTTCCAGCACCCAGTCGACCACCTGCTCCTCGAGGACGCTGTTTTCGATCTGGTCGATCAGTTGCTCATTCTGCCGGTACAGTTCAATCACCTCAGTCGGATTCTCGTAGGTATCGGCAATGTCACCAATGCGTGCATCGACCCGCGCCGGCTCAACTTCCATCTGATTCTGGCGGGCAATTTCGGCCAGCAGAAAGCCGAGCCGGACCCGCTTCTCGGCTCCGGGGCGCAACTGATCTTCCGGCAATTCAATCTGTTCGCCATACTGCTGGCGCAACTGCGCCTGCATCTGTGCGATTTCCTGTTGCACCGCCGCCTGGGGCAAGCTGAAATCGGCGTAGCGTTCAGCCAGGCGGTCGGTGACCTGATGTTTCAGCCGAGTTGATTTCGCGCTGCGCATTTCACGCTCGAGGTTCTTGCGCACATCGGCACGCATCTGCTCCATTCCACCTTCGATCCCGAAGCTCTCGGCAAAGGCATCGTCAGCCGCGGGCATATCGGAAGACTCGACCGCCTTGACCGTGTATTCGATGTCGGCCATCTGCCCGGCCAGCTCCGGCTCACCAAAGTCATCCGGAAACTCGAGTTCGGCCTGACCGGAATCGCCAGCCCGGGTGCCGATCAGCAATTTTTCGAAAGCCTCGAACAGCACGCCACTGCCCAGTACCGGCTGAAACTTCTGCTCGCCGCTGGCGGGAACTCGAAGATCATCAAGGTTGGCATGAAATTCGACCGTCACGCGATCTCCCTCGGCCGCCGCTCGCTCCGCGGACGACCAGCTCCGACGCTGCTCGCGCAGGGTCCCGATCATGTCATCGACATCGTGTTCGGTAATCTCGACCACTGGCCGATCCAGTTCAAGGTCGGCGACGTCGATCTCCGGCAGTTCGGGGAATACCTCAACCTCGGCGGTGAAACGGAAAGTTTCCTCGCTGGAATCGCCATCCGCCGGCGCCAGACTGGACACCCCGGCCACGCGCAACTGCTGTTCGCTGATGGCCTCCTGCAGCGCGCCCTGCATCGCCTCCTGCAACACTTCCTGGCGCACCTGGGCGCCATAACGCTGGCGCACCACGTTCAACGGCACCTTGCCCGGTCGAAAGCCCTTCAGACGAACCTGGCCGCGCAATTCATTAAGACGACCGAAGACCTTGCTGTCGATCTCTTCGGAAGGCAACTCGACCGTCAGCCGCCGCCCGAGGTCACCCGTCTTTTCCATCGATACCTGCATCTGGATTTCTGCTCGTGTATTCAAGTCAAATGATTTCTGCCGCGCACCTTACGGCGAAGCGGCGCACACTGCGAAGCCTGAGCCCCGGACTGCGCGCCGCGTAATGGTGGGCCGTGTAGGAATCGAACCTACAACCAATGGATTAAGAGTCCACTGCTCTGCCAATTGAGCTAACGGCCCGTGGACTTTCCGCTCCGGCTGGCTTGCACGCCGGACCTATTGTTCCCGCCACGCCGGGCGCGACGGGGATCGAATTGGGGTGGACGATGGGATTTGAACCCACGACCGCTGGAGCCACAATCCAGTGCTCTACCCCTGAGCTACGCCCACCATTGTACCGGCTGTCGCTTACACGTCAGCCTTCCGACCAGAACGCGCAACCGGGCAAATCTGGCGCGCCTGGCAGGACTCGAACCTGCAACCCTCGGCTTAGAAGGCCGATGCTCTGTCCGGTTGAGCTACAGGCGCAAACTTGCCTCGCACACCCGGGCCGGTCAAAAGCCGGCCTCTACCGCCGACCTCGCGGCTTCCAAATTCCGGCCCGTGGCAAGGCCGGCCGGTCAAGCCGATGGTCGGGGTGGCAGGATTCGAACCTGCGACCTACTGCTCCCAAAGCAGTTGCGC
>CAYVPB010000087.1:0-10722 GCA_964453565.1 uncultured Halomonas sp. | reverse complement strand
GTAGTTCTCGATAAACAATAGAACCCGGGTTGCGGCGCGCCCGCCGAACAGGGTTCCCAGCGTGCTCTGCGTGGCCATATAATTTAACCTACCTGATAGGTATATCGATACTATTTGATAGGCAAAATTGAGTCAACACGCTCACGCTGCTCAAAAAGAGCACGACCAACGCCGATACGACCTATGTCTATGATTTCGCCTACAACATCTGTGCACTCCATACCCTGACCTACTCGACCAGCACCGGCTCCACGCGCTTCAAGCTACGTTACTACTACAGCTACGGATTCGCCTACCGCATCCGGGATTACACGGGGAACTCGCTCGGCACGACCTACTGGGATCTGGTGAGTGTCGATCAACGCGGCCAGCCCATCGATATCGATCTCGGCATTGGCGTCAGTGTCATCGCCGGCTTCGATCTCGCCAGCTCAAGCCTCTTGGCTAAACCTAGACTAGCCAGCTAGTTACCGATCTCCAGGCACGTCTCCAGCTCCGACCGTGCCTTTCGCACAGTCGGGTGATCGGTAGAAAAGACCGTCTGGCGGATCTCCAGCGCGCGCTGGAGCGGGCCCCGGCAGGCATCCCCTTGGCCGCGGGCTACATGAACCGATCCAATGAATGAAAGAGTCTCCGCCAATCGGGGATGATCCGGCGACAAGGCTTCTTGCTGTACCGACAGTGCTCGTTGAAAAAGAGACTCTGCTTGCTCGAGATTGCCCAGCGCGAGCTCAGCGGCACCTATGGCTACAACCAGAAGCGCGGTTTCGGGATGCTCGTCCCCGGATACAGCCTGCCGGATTTCGTGCGCCCGAATATACTGGAGACGGGCCTCGTCCAGGCGGCCCGCCCGAAACAGATAGTCGCCGTACTCTTTCACCCCATAGGCCGTGTTCGTGTGGTTGCGGCCTACGGTTGCCTCGTACGTCGCCACGGCTTCCAGCAGCAGTGGCTCTGCATCCTCCGGGCTTCCAGTCTCCTGGAGCAGCGCAGCGAGCAAAGTCGCCGCGCTGGCATAGCGCGAATGGTCTTTACCCATCGTACGTTCGTAAATATCCAGTGCCTCCTGCGCTGCTTCTAACGCGTCGTTGGGTTGACCGGCGCGGCGTAACGCGTTCGCTAGATTCAGGTACACACTAGCTGTAGCGCCGTGCTCCTGCCCATACACGGCCTGTACGAGTTTCAGGTCACGTTCGAAGAGGAGCACCGCTTCGGCAATTCGCCCTTGGGCTACGAGCAGTCGGGCAAGGTAATAAAGCGGGTTATGGACCTTTACATGCACTGGCCCAAACTGCGATTCCGCCAGTGCCAGGGCCCGCCGTCCGAACTGCTCGGCTGTCTCCAGATTGCCGAGGTAGACATGAACGTTCATGAGGTCCCGAAGCACAGGGAGTCGGTCTGCGTCACGCGGACTCAGCAGACGGTCCTGTATCGCCTGAGCTTGCTGTAGCAGATCCAGTGCTACCTCATAGCGTTGCCACTGGTAGATTTCCGCAGTGGCCTTCGCCGAGAGCAGCCGGGCGTATTTGGCATCAAGGCCATAGTGCTCGCGGTGTATTTCCATCGCCTTACTGAGATGCATGCCAGCTTGCTCGCGTTGCTCCGGATACAGATTGAGGAGCTCTCCCAGGGCTTTGTGTACATCCACAAGGTCCTCGTGCTCGGCGCCGTGTAGCGACTCGCCGATTGCCAGCGATTCACGTAGGAATTTCTCGCTCGTCTCGTATTGCCCCAGAAGCATGTATAGACGACCGACCGTGTACAGAATGTCGGCGCGCAACGCAGGCTGATCGTGCAGCTGCGTTTCGAGAGACTGTGCCCCGGCTTGTAGCAGATCCTCCGCTGTGACCTGCTGAGCCCCGGGAAGTCCGGGGGCACTTGCTTCGAATGTACCAACCAGGAATTCGGTCACGGCTGCGGCACGCTGCGCTTCATTTCGAGCTTCTTCGCGACTCTCGAGGAGGGCCGTGAGGTACAGGAAATTGCCCATGACCAGCGCGACAATGAGAACTGCAAAGGCGACCGAGATCCCGGCATTGCGTCGAATCAACTTTGTTACGGGCATCCACCAGCGCGGGGCGCGAGCGGCGATTGGGAAACCCTCGAGATATCGCCGCAGGTCCTCACTGAATGCATTCACATCGGAGTAACGCGCGCCCGGGTCCGCCTGAATGCACTTCAGGATGATGGCCTGCAGGTCCTTGCTGATCTTCGATATCGAGTCGGGCGGCAATCGCACGGTTTCATCGCGTACCACGCGCTCGATCGCCGACGCCATTTCCTCGTCGGCGTACAGCGACTCACCCGCCACAACATGATAGAGAAGCAAGCCAAGCTGATAGACGTCCGTTGCGACGCTGGCCCTTTTCCCTGTCAGCTGCTCCGGGCTGGCGTACGTAGGCGTAAGCGCCATCGTTCTCAATGTTACGTCGGCGGCCGGGTCATCCAGCAGCATGGCGATGCCGAAGTCGAGCAACTTCGGTTGCCCCTCCGAATCAATCAGTACGTTTGACGGCTTGATGTCGCAGTGCAAGACGAGGTTGGCGTGCGCGCTTGCTATTCCGGCAGCGACCTCCCGAATTAGCTGGACCCGCTGCTCCACATTCAGCTCGCGCCTCTCGCAGTATGTGTCGATCGGCTCGCCGTCCACAAACTCCATAACGAGAAACGGAAGCCCCTTATCGGATACACCCGCATCGTAGAGACGAGTGATATTCGCGTGAGACATCCGACTCTGGATTGCCGCTTCGCGGCTGAATCGTTGGACGAGGTCTCGAAGAGCCGGGCCGCTTGGCAGGAGCTTGATTGCCACTTCGCGTTCCAGCCGATCGTCAGCAGGCCGGGCCCGGTAAACGACCCCCATGCCACCCTGGCCAATCCGCTCGGCAAGCTGATAGTTACCGATTACCTGACCGGTAAGGTCCTCCTGCTTTTTCCACAGCAGATCGGCCGCACCCTTGAGCCCGCCTCCGGTACTGAACTTCTCGTCCACATCATTTACCCAGGATTGTGAATTCAACCGGTGGTTGCAACACCCAGACTTTACCAAGGCAAAGAAAGAGTTGCAGGTGAACAATAGGACGCGACGGCGTTACACCGAGGCTAAGAACCGGGAGTTCTTGAACCACTGTCACGGTTACAGGTCCGTAAACGAGATCGGTCTAATCTGCTTAACCGCCGAACCCACGTTAGTCGACCTCTGGTGCGAGATGGTCTATTCACACTCGGAAGCAATAAGGCCAGAGCTCAAGCATCCAATTTAGGCAATTTCGCCAGAAACGTCGGTGCGTTATCCGGCCGACTTGTCGCTAAGCTGAATTCATAACTGATTGATATTAAGCGGCTATTCCAATTCCTTCCGTCCAATCCATCATCGGCGCAACCTGTATTTCTCGACGATGTGGGCAATTTTTCATGTGGCTCATGGCAGGAATGTCATAGGGATGCGTAGGAGCAATTGGCAAATCTCTTTTCAATGAATTCAAAAGTTAAGTGGCGGGCTCTCACTCTATTTGCTGCTACGTTCCGCTGAGACTCGCCGAATAACGGCTTAACGCTACGTTCTCGCTACGTGATTCCATGTCTGCTTCGGCTGTTCCAACCTACAGCCTGCCCTTAATGGCTCAGGGTAGCGCCAGACTTTCCGTCACCTGACAAGATACCCCCGCTCCTCCCGAATCAGAACCTCCGAGCCCATGGCGGCCGTTAAACTCGCGAATCTCTCAAGAATCCGTCGCGCTTGCTTCCCATGGGCAAGCCGTGGGCGTCCCCGCGTTGCATTCGCATTTTGCGGGTCATCCCCGACCTCGTTGAGCGCCACGGGTACCACCTCAATGCCCTGCAGTCTATTGCCTGTGAACGAAACATGGGCGATAGCGCTCTCCCAAGTTTCCGCAGGGTAATGCCCGACCGGCGTGCGCGAATGAAAAACGAGGCTGCCGAGACCGTGAAAAATAGGCCGGCCCCGATAGACTTCCAACCCATGCAGCAATGGAGCGCCATGGGTGACGTAGATATCTCCGCCAGCATCAATGCAACGTCGCGCGAGATCGCGTGCCCATGGCTTTGTCCGGGCGTTGTCGTCGCCCCACTGGTGATTCGATAGGTAGACAATGACACATTCGGAGTGCCTTGATGCGATTCCGATGGAGTCAAGTACTCGCTCGACATCCCTCTCCATCGGCCGATCGCCGTCCCAACGTACCTCATTGACGCCCGGCCGGTCGACGGTCGCCGCGCCACCGTCTCTTATCTTTCCAATGGCCATGGCCACTAACCCGACTCGATGCTTTCCGTCGTGATAACCCGGTTCGCTAGCCTGCGTCAGATCCTTGCCTGTGCCAGCGGCCGAAAAACCAGCTTGCAGCACAGCCTCCCGATTCGCAGTGATTCCCCGTGAACCTAGGTCGTAGGCGTGATTATTGGAGAGCGCCAGAAAGTCGAAACCCATGCTGTCTAGGCAACTCAGCACCGACAGCGGTGCCACGTGGAGGTAGATGCCTGATCGAGTCGGTTCGCCCGAGCGAGGCGTGCGCACCGGTGCCTCTAGCCCAGTAAAGCATATGTCACCACGCTGCAACTCATTTATTACCCGGTCGAATCCAGGGTATCTGCTTGCACAGAGGTCGTGAGTCATCAGCGCTTGGCCGGACGCCGTCACGGTAAATGTGCCAGACCGGCCCGGGCCGCCTAGGCATCCCGTGAGGGCTGCCGGCACACTGGCTAAGCCCATGCACAGCAACGCACGTCGGGTGATCAGTTTCACGTATATTTGCCCTCCATTTACGTTACTCGCACGATCCAGCTTCCGTCCGTGTAAGCACCGAGAGTTCGATATACGAAGGGTATTCGGCACTACAGTGGACAGCATTGGTTGCGGTCAGGCGCTGTCTCCCGGTGCCACACGGAGCCCCGCTGTTGGGGTTGATATCGAACTGGGGGAAATTACTGCTTGACACATCGAGCCGCACCCGGTGGCCTTTTTTGAACACGTTACTGGTCGGAAACGCGGCGACTCTGATGCAATAGATGGCTTCTGGCTCCATAAACGCTTCGTGTTCAAAGCCCTCCCTGAAGCGCGCCCTCAATATCCCGTCGCAGATATTCATGGCAAACTCCTCAGGGGAACCTTCGCAGGGTGGATGAACATCGATTAGTTTGATCGCAAAATCCGTATCGGGACGATCGGAAGACACCCATAGCTGTGCCGTGACCGAACCTGTGACATCGAGATCTTCTTCCAATACTTCAGTTTCAAACACCAGCACGTCTTTCCGGCGGGATAGCGGGATGCATGGCGCATCCTTGCGGTAGGTGAACGTGCTCGGCACCACGCGCTGGTCGAATGCACCGCCTGCCATGACCGGGTCGCCGGACGTGATGGCCCCTCCAATAGTCGGCACTGGATCATTCGGATCGAACTGGTACTCCAATTTGAATCCCGCGTCCGCCGGCGGATCCGCCGACAATTGTCCGGATCCGTGAAGATACATGCGCAAGCGCTCGCCGGCTGGCGGCCATTGGCTTGCAGCGAACCAACCGCCACCATGCCTCACACGGCCATCAGCATTCCGGCCGCCCTGCCCTCCGCCCATTCGGAAATATCGTACCGGACGTTGCTCCGGTGCCGCGTCGGGGTTTTGCAACCAGCGGTCAAACCATTCGAGCCGATATCGAAGATAGTCTTGGGCGATGTTTCCTTCCAGGCGCGCTGCAGAGCCAAAATCGACGCTGCCGGCATGAGTTAGCGAACGGTCACCATGTGTCCAGGGACCCAGCAGCAGACGCACGCGCTCGTTGCCGTTTTCCCTCAGCCGCTGGAAATGGGTGATGCAGGCGAGTATGTAGGGATCGTACCAACTTCCGACGATGCACACGGGGATCGCCGGTATTTTATGATAATAAGCTTCGGCATAAAGACCGGGACGGCGCCACCTCTCGTCGAACAAACCAGAACGCCATTGATCGAATAAGTAGGATTCGAAATCCGGAGCAGGCGTCAGCGGCGAATTCCCAACCTCCCATGGCATGTCCCTGAACCAATCCTGCAGATCACGGCTTGAGAGGCTCGCGATCAGAGCGGTGTCTTTGCGCCGATCGGCCAGGCGCATCGCATGGCGGTGAGCCCAAGTTACCTGCTTAAGTTCGAAAGCGCCGCCGCGGCGTATACCACCGTGGAATGCACTGGAGAAGCCGCCTGAGTCCATGAACATGCAGGCGAGAGCAGGCGGCCCCAGGCAAGCGGCCGCAAGCTGCGTATGCGCACCGTAGGACAGGCCAAACGTAGCGACGCGTCCATCGCACCACGCCTGATCACTCAGCCAGGCGATAGTGTCATAACCATCCTCAGCTTCGTTGACGTACTTGACGAAGTCGCCCTCAGACGCGTAGCGACCTCGGCAATCCTGCATGGCGACAGCGTACCCATGCTCGGTGAAGAATCGGGCAACTTCGGGCCGTGTCAACGGGGTCTCCCGCTCCGGAATGATCTCCGCACGGCTCACACCTGACTTGTCGTAGGGGGTTCGCTCAAGCAAGACGGCAACGGGCTCCCCAGACTCTGGAAGATAGATATCGGTTGCGAGCCGTACACCGTCCCGTAGCGGCAGCATGACGCTAAAGGAGGGGGTTATCCTTTTTGATGCAACGGACAATCTTAGAATCCGATGTTCACGGCAACCGTCAACAAAATTATTGCGATTACGATGAAGGTCAACCACAACCAAAAAATGAATCTGGCCCATTGCCACCAACCGACGCCGGCCGTCGCCAAGTACGCCAGGAGAGTTCCAGAAGTCGGCGTCAACATGTTGGTGATGCCGTTGCCGAAGAGGAAGGCCAGCACAGTGGTTTGGGGCTCCACGCCGGAGAGTTGCCCTAGAGGTCCGAGAATCGGCATGCTAACTGCGGCCTGCCCCGAGGTGGAGGGGATCAGGAAGTCCAACAGCAGCTGAGAAATGAACATACCGTAAGTCGCTCGAAGTGGATTGTCCTCCCCGACCATCGCGGTAAGGTAGTGCACGATCGAGTCAAGTACTCTGCCATCTTCAAGCGTGACCGCCACAGCGGAGGCCACGCCAATTAGCGTAGTTGCAAGGAGGATCTTCTTCATACCCTCTACGAACGCACGCGCTGATTGGCTCGGCCGCAGCCCACCCAACGCAGCAAGCACGACGCTGATACCGATGTAGTAAGCCGATAATTCGTGGTGAGACCAATGCCAGCGATTAGATCCGTACACCAGCATCGCGATGCCTACAACCAAGGCCGTGAGCACGAGTGCATGCCGCCGAGATAGGGCGCCGGTTTCGACCTTCCAGTCGATATCCGGATCAATTCCCTCTCGGCGAATCATTAATAGAACGAAGGCGATACCGACCACTGTGAAGGTAAGGTAGAACCAAAACCTCACGCCGGCTCCGCTGAAGATCTGCACGCCGACCAACGGTTGAGCGATGCTCAAAGGTACTGGATTGGTCACGGAGGAAAGGTATCCCGCTTTGACCGCCACAGTGACGATAGCCAGACCGATTATGCTCGAAAGGCCGAGCCGTTTGGCCAGCGCCACCATCAGCGGAATAATTAGCAGGTATTCCGAGGCCAGACCAAGGAATGTGCTACCCGCGGAAAACACGATCATTAGAGCGGGTACCAACAAATACACATTGCCCCGCACGCTGTGAAGCAAGCGCTCGAGGCCCGCATCGATGGCGCCCGACTCGGTCAGGATGCCGAACATACCTCCGATGATCAGCACCATGAATATGAGCCCAGCCATGCGTTCTAAGCCGATAGGGATCGCCAGCAGGGCGCCTGGCAGGCTAACTGGTTGCGCGGCTCCCGCCCCTGGTTCGTTTGTGGGATCGAATAATCGTGCGAGCGAGCGGTCCTTTTCAAGGACCTCGTAGGTACCCGGCATAACGAGTCGACCGTCGCGCGAATATTGACCGGAATCTACGATCCAGGTCAGAAGTACGGCCAGCAGGAGGATCGTAAGCATCACGATCATCGGGTTGACCCGGCTGCCGGCTTCTGCGGGCGCTTTCGTTTCATGCATCATCTGCCCGTCCCTGCATCCCCAGGCCGTCGCAGCACTTCAAAGAGAGGTCTGGAGCGCTGGGAGATTCACTCCCAGCGCCCCAACGAGAACTAGAGATCGACACCCCAGGTCAGCTGTGCGTAGTAGAAGCGGCCCACCGCGCTGTAAGTGCTGATGTCGAAGTTTATATTCAGATTCGTAAACGACTCCGGCGGCTGCTTGTCCAGCACATTGTCCACGCCCAGACGCAAGCTGAAGGCGTCATTGAAGTGATAGCTTCCTGAGAGGTTGTGATATGCCACCGACTCTATGTGATTGGGCTCGCCACCCGGAAACTCTGTCGTGTCCCCAATGAAACGCAGGGAGTAGTATCCTGACCAGCGATCGTTAATCAACTTCGCCATGAATAGCGCACGCCATTCCGGAAAGGACTCGCGACTCGCCGCTGTACCGACCTTATCCTCGACCAAAATAGTACCGTCGGAAAGCCTAGATTCTTGGGTCAGATCGAGCAGTCGGGACGCTAGGAGTGTGTAGTCTAACGACCCGAAGCGAGTCTCGTGAGCGTATCGCACGACGAGGTCGACGCCCTCCACTTCCGTACGATTCAAGTTGATCGGACCATCAGCGATGTTGATGATTTCGCCGGTCGAATCCCGCTGTATGAAATTGCATCGCTGCCCGGTCGTGGAGCACAGATCCAGGAGATCCTGAGCACCGTAGGCGCTGATGGTGTCATCGATATCAATGCTGTACCAGTCAATCGTCGCGCTGGCGCCCTCCAGCCACGCAGGCGTCCAAACCAATCCAAGTGATATGTTCTCCGACGTTTCAGGCTCTAAGTCGGGATTGCCGCCAACGGTAGCAGGCACATTCGGCGACTGCTGCACATAGTCCGCGGGAACGCCGGCGCAACCCGGGCCACCCCCGCCGCCACTGCATGGGTCTACGACTGGGATGGAGGTTGATCGAAGTCCTTCGAAGAGTTCGAGAATGGACGGCGCCCTGAAACCTTCCGCCCAGGTTGCGCGTAGCATGACGTCTTCGCTGGGCCTCAATAATGCGCCAATCTTCGCATTAGTGGTGCTCCCGAACGTGCTGTAGTTCGAGTAACGCACAGCAGCCTGCACCCTAAGTTCTTCGATTGACGCGCGATTCATTAGAAGCGGCATGTCGAATTCCGCATACGCTTCGCTAAGGTCGTACCGGCCCTCAGTACCATCACGGGGTGCCGACGTAGTGGTCCTATACGTATTAACTCGAGGTGATGAAGTCGCAATAGCATCCTGCCTATCGAGACCTTTTTCTTCGCGGTACTCGATTCCGGCGGCAAACGCCAAGGGACCAGCGGGCATGTCAATCAACTCACCCGTAGTGTTGAACGTGAAATCCAATTGCTCCGCCTTGTTGTAATCAACTGGAGAGTATCTAACGTAGTCGACCACCTCCTGGGTCATCGGGACGAACATATTGACTGGTACACATCCTTGCAGCAGATCAGAGACATCAGAGCTTATTCCCGCCGCATTACAATTGAGCATTCCTAAGGCGAGCTTGTCGAGATGAATTTGATTGACCGAGGTGAACGTTGCCTCGTTTTCTGCCCATGACAAAAAGCCATCCCATGCCCAACCATTCGAAAACTCGCCAGCTAGACCCAAGCCGATACGCGTCGTATCCACGTCCTGAACATTGTCGCGTTGACCAATGGCGGGAAAGAAATTATCCATGCGGAAATCCGAACCGGAGAATTCGACTCCGAAGGGATTGACCTGCGGATCTGCAGCAATGGTGAAACCGCGGCTTCCTCGAATACGCGGAGGATTGATCGAGAACAACTGATCGGACTTGCGTTCGTTATAAAGTGCTTCCAAGGAAAAGGTCACGCCGCTATCGAACTGCGTCGTGTTCTGAACGAACACTGACGTACGCTCCATCGGACCAACTGTGTAGTTGTTGTAATATCGATTAAAACGATCTGTAACGGTATCCGCTGGGCGCCAGTTAGCAACAACGGACCCGTCGACACCGGGATCACGTGTGATGCCTTGCGACGGATATGGAAACGGCAACACACCTTCAAGATTGGTTTCCCTGAAGATGCCCTCGGGCGTACCATATGTTAGGCCATTGAGCGGAATCGCGGTCAGAGCGCGATCCTGAGTGTAAATTGGCTCTTCGTCGACCCAGCCGAGCGCAACGGTCCAGTTGCTACTACCAAATGTCTTTCCAAGTAGTATATCGACACCCTTCGTGTCGCGGTCACCCTCGGCGCTGCTACCATAGTAGGTTTCTAGGCGAGCGCCCTCGAAATCCCTATAGGTGTGCATGTTGACCACACCGGCGATAGCGTCAGCACCGTAAATAGCCGTCGCTCCATCCTGCAACACTTCCACCCGCTCAATCATGACCTGCGGGACCGTGTTGAGATCAACGAAATCACGGAAACCCCGCGTACCCGCACCATTAACCCAGCGGTGGCCATTAACCAACACGAGGCTGCGGTTCGGGCCCAGGTTGCGTAAGTTGAGGCTGCTCGCGCCGTGACTGGTACCGGCCGAGCCGTTCGAATTGAGACTGGGCCCGACAGCTGGCAACTTCTGCAGCGTCTCACCGATGCTTAGGGAACCGTCAATCCTAAGGTCTTCCTCGCCAAGGGTCTGTACAGGGCTGACAGAGATAGC
>CAYVPB010000086.1:0-10831 GCA_964453565.1 uncultured Halomonas sp. | reverse complement strand
TCTCTGGACAAATGGATTGCTTTGAATGAATCTGATGGAAACTTGACAGGCCGTTTCGATTTGTATAAATTCCAGAGCACGGGGGGCTGGCTGTTGAAATCAAATTGGTCCGTGCAGTGAGGGCAGAATAATGCAAAGAGGATACTGGGGTTTCGTTTCGCTGCTGGCGATGATGCTCATGTCGCCCGCGTTGTTTGCGCAAACCGACAATGTCGGTTACTAAGAGTGGGAATCCTACGACGGCGAATACACCACCTACCGGTGGGTCCACAGCCTGTACGTCGAGGGCGCCGAAGACGAGCCGATGCTTGATGGCGACATCATCGTCACGTGGGGCGGTGGATCCGCAGGCGGATGTCCGGATGGTCCGCTCCCCGATCTGGGGCTTTGCTCACTGTCCGCAAGTGAACCCACCCTGGATGACCTGAGTGGCGACTATTTTCAGATTTTGAATGGTGATGGAGAAGACGCCGAGGAAGTCCCGGACAGAATCAGAGTCATTGGCTGGCGCATTGCCCTTGCCGTCGTTGCTATAAGAATTACCGTAGGAGGTGCTGGTTTCGCGGCAACGGGTATATTGCGAGGATTCCCCGGACAGATGCCCGACCTGGACGTACCTGCTCAAGCTTGCACGGCAGAAATGATCGGCGACATGGGCGGGCTTCTCACGCCCGAGCAGCAACAGTTGATTGCGGCGTTTTTGAGCTCGCCCGATGCGGAGAGCCTTTGGCGGGATAGTAATTACACACCAGGCGTGTTGGTAGGCCGCCGGGAGCAGGCCGGATTTCTTTTGCCCAACGGCACTTTTATTCCAGCCGTTACGCCGGATGCGAACGGCTGCACCACCGGGGCCTTCGGCTTCCCGGGTCCCGGCCCAATTCCTGACGGAACGTTCCTGGTGCATACCCATCCCTAGACCAATGGTGAAATAAATCCAGCCTGCGGATTAGCCCCATACGGAAATGTGCCGTCATCCGGGGATGTTATCGACCTACACCAGACTCCGGGCATTACGTTGCTCGGTCTGATTATTGATGCAGATGGATTCATCGTTTTCACCAAGGATTATGATGGGGACCCTGCGTCCGATCAGGCAAAGCATAAGGGCGGGGAAGATGGAAAATGCGGATTTCAGCGGATCGGAAATTGACTAGCGGAGGATTGAATCATGAAAACGCTCAACTTGTATCTGATTAGCGCATTGTCGACCCTTCTCTTCATGTCGGGCTCTTCCGCCCAGCAGTTCGGGAGTAAATGGAATAGTGTGATCTACGAACCCAGGTATATCGACAGGATTTGTCCGCCAGAGTATAGGGAGACACGTTCCTACATGGAGGCTTTCATGCGGATGGAGCACTGGATCGGTCGTTTCCGAGAAGTCTTCCCGGATACGTCGCCGGCATCCATGAAGGACATCAAAGTGCTGAAAGATGCCGAGGACGCAGAAGTCTGCTCGTTCTTAACCCTTCATTTTGAAAGAGGTATTAATCGGCAAGTCCGACTGTTCGAAGGTAGCGATCCGTATTACCTAAACGACATCACGTTCTATAAGGGTGGCGAGTTTTACTTCGTCGTCGTTGGTGGCGGCCTCTTGATCGAAGAAGATCCGGACGGTTCTGGCGAAGAACGTCGTTTTGGCAACCATACCGGGGTCATCGTTCTTGACCCGCGAAACCTGACGCGGATCGACTGGGAATCTATGTGGCGCAAGTTGCAATCCGTGAGCCCCGGGGATAATGCCAGCAAATAATCCGCCATATTCAGACAGCGCAACAGCCTCGGTCTTTCCGTGAGCTGGTCTGAGATGGTAATGGTTGTTTTGAGAATGTACGAAACTTTGCCGAGAGAGTCGGGACAGGCACCGAAAGATTGCCTTGGCTCAAGGGAAGGATTTGGGTCCATATGCACCCCTTTCATATCCGGAGCCTTTGGATGTCTGCGGGAACGAACAATGCTTTTTCCGGCATCGTCATTGTGTCAGCCCCGTCATGGAGGACAAGCCCGCGATCGGCCCGCAATAAAACATACACCCACCGCCGCATGATTGCGCGTGAAAAAATCGCGAAAAAACTTGAGTTCGGCTCCAAATTTTGGTAGACAGAACTCGTGGGCTATAGATAATCGGGCAGCAGGGGAAATACAATGCAAACGCGGTCAAGCTTCTTTTTGCTTTCGGTGATGGCTTTGGCATTTTCCACGGTATCGGCGCAGAACCATAACGTCGGCTACTACGAGGTGGAATCCTACGATGGCGAAGACACCACCTGACCCCACCTTATTCACCACCCTGCCTACTGCGGAGCCGCCAGGCTCTGCGTCCAAGGCGTTTCGCTCGGACTCGCATCCTCACCGTACAGGCGAGTACGCTTCCGGTGCGCTCGGTCGCGAAACGCCCCGGAAACAGAACCTGTCGGCCCCTCGCTACGGCACGGTGGCGAATAAGGTGGGCTTACAGCTCGTCTATAGCCTCCATGTGGAGGGTGTAGAGAACGAGCCGCATTTGCCCGGCGATATTCCGGTGAGCTGGGGCAGTGGCGACGGGTCCGGGTGCGACGGCGGCGGGCTGCCCGGCGATTCTGATTGCCTGAACTCCGCCATTTCAGACCCTCAACTTCAAGCATCGTCCACCATCCTGGACGCTCAGCTTCAAACCTCCGGCATCGGCAAGATCATCAATGCCGTGCCGGATCGCATCATTGTCATCGGGCGCCGCCTGATCCGTATGACCGTGGTCTCTCTTCGCTTTTCCGGCATGTCCGGAATCATCCCGGCACTGGGCAACGGGCGTGAGTTTCCGGACGAGATGGAACCTGTTTTGGGGGAAGAGTCCGAGGCCGAAGAATGCACGGCGGAAATGATTGGCGACATGGGCGGGCTTCTCACGCCCGAGCAGCAACAGTTGGTTGCGGCGTTTTTGAACTCGCCAGATGCGGAGAGCCTTTGGCGGGATAGTGGTTACACACCAGGCGTGTTGGTAGGCCGCCGGGAGCAGCCGGGTACCTTTTGCCAATGGCACGTTTATGCCAGCCCAGAATCTTGAGTCAACTGCTTGCGGCGCAACTTTTGACCCACCGGATCCTTCGTGGCCCGATGGAACGATTCTGGTACACACGCATCCGTATCATAGGAACGAATCACTAGCCCACTGCTCTTCCGCTGTTCCATACCGGAATACACCGTCTAGCGGTGACGCGAACTATGTCGGAGCCTACGATAACCTCGCTCTTGGCTTGATCATTGATGCCAACGGAATTATTGTATTCACGGAGAATTACGACCGAGTGGACGCGCCGGAGCAAGCCCACCATAAAGGCGATGACGATGGGAAATGTGGTTTCAACCGACTATAGCGGATCCGGCAGGAGTCAAGCATGAAAAGATCCTTAGTAATAAATTGGTTGTGCGCGCTATCGGCAACCTTGTGTATCAGTCACGCCGCTGCTGGGGAGAAAATCTACAATCCTCGCTACGTCGACCGAGTATGTCCACCCGAGTACCCGGAAACCCGACGGTGGATCGAAGGATTCATGAGGGTAAGCCATATGGGCGGGAGATTGAGAGCAATTTTTGGCCCGGCTGCTCCGGCCTCCATGACCGAAGTCGAGCTTCTGCAAGACAAGGATGATTCGGCAGCGTGCGAGCATTTCGCTCGGCAGTATGACAAACTGATCAATACCCAGGTACGAGTTTTCGACGGTGCCGAGGCGTGGTATTTGCACGATGTCAGTTTCTACAAGGGCGGCGATTTCTATTTCGTCGTTATCGGCGGTGGTTTTATGCTGGAAACAAATCCCGAAAATCCAGACCAAGAAGCTGCAGTCTTCTCAGAGGTAGATGGCGTTGAGGTCTTTTACAAGGAAAGTTTCGAGTTTGTCGACTGGGAATCCATAGAGCCCGAAGGCCGCTGATGCGCAGAATAGGCGAACTCTGAATTTTGTGTGGCCTAACCCACCCTGCGGAGGAACCGATAAGTCACTTTCCGGACAATTGTCAATCGGCCTCTGGACAAATGGATTGCTTTGAATGAATCTGATGGAAACTTGACAGGCCGTTCCGGTTTGTGTTAATTCCAGAGCACGGGGGCTGGCTGTTGAAATCAAATTGGTCCGGGCAGTGAGGGCAGAATAATGCAAAGACGATACTGGGGTTTCGTTTCGCTGCTGGCGATGATGCTCATGTCGCCCGCGTTGTTTGCGCAAACCGACAATGTCGGTTACTACGAACGGGAATCCTACGACGGCGAGTACACAACGTACCGTCTGGTGCACAGCGTGTACGTCGAGGGCGCTGAAGACGAGCCGATGCTTGACGGCGATATCATCGTCTCGTGGGGCGGGTCGGAGGGAGGCGGCTGTTCGGATGATCCGCTTGCTGATCCGCAACTCTGCTCGCTGGCCGCAAGTGAACCCACTTTGGACGCTCTGAGGGGCGATTCCTTTCAGACTATGAGTATCGATGGCGATGGTGAGGAAGAATCCGAGGAAGTCCCGGACAGAATCAGAGTCATTGGCTGGCGCATTGCCAGTGCTGTCGCGCTCATCAGAATTTCCATGGGAGGTGGAAGTATCGCCGCATTCGGGATATTGCGGGACCTTCCCGGAGATTTCCCCGACCTGGATGTACCTGCTCAAGCTTGCACGGCAGAGCTGATCGGCGACATGGGCGGGCTTCTCGACACGCCCGAGAAGCAACAGATGGTTGCAGCGTACATGAACTCACAAATGGCTCAGAACATGTGGGATGAGAGCAACTACCAGCCTGGCGTCATGACAGGTCGGATGGAGCAGGTGGGTGTGGGTTATCCCAACGGCTCGACGGAGCGAATTGCTGTTTTTAACAGCTCTGTATGTGGGGCACAAACAGAGGTCTTCCCAGGGCTGTTCGATACCGGTGCAATTTTAGGCCATACCCATCCCATGAGCCGCGGTGAGACCTCAACGTGCGAAGGATCTCAGGGGCTCACTTATGGAAATCGTCCAAGCCAAAAAGACGTTGATTTCCTTGCTCAAAAAGGCGCGGATCTCGGCCTGATAATCGATGCTGATGGAATCACGATCTGTACGCCTGACTACAATCCCGAGGATGGTCTGAACTCGCCTGAAGTCCACCATAAGGGTGACCATGAAGGTGATGAAGATGCAAAATGCGGTGTTACTCGATAATAACCTGTTACCGGATAAGGAGGATTGAAATGAGACGTTCAGGTAATCACATGATGTTGTTGGTTTTCATAGCCTTGTTTTCTGGTGCAGCTTGGGCTCAGCAATCCGAGAATGCCAGAGTTTCTGGTAAAGAATGGGCTCAGCAACTCAAAGAGCTCAGAGAGCAAGATCAGTTCACGCCTGAATTAATTTATGAGCCTCGCTATCTAAACGGTACTTGTCCTCCGGAATACACTGGGAGTCGAGCTGTTATTGAAACGTTCTTAAGCGGAAAGTCGCAGACACAGTTCCGCCAAAGCTATGAAGCCCCCCTTCCGGAGTCTATTTCGGATGTAGAGCCACTCAACACAAAGGAAGACTCCGAGGCGTGCCGGTATTTCAATCAACGCTTTGAAGATAACATTAACACTCAGTATAAACTTTGCGAGGACGGAATGGCCTGGTACTTGTGGGACTACACATACTACAAGAGCGACGTCTTCTACTTTGTGGTCAGGAGCGGAGGCCAACTTAGAGCGGAAGATCCTGAAAGACTCGACTGTTCAAGGGGCCTGGATTCGATCAGCGAGGTCCCCCCGGTTGTGATTTATCTAAAAGATGATTTTTCCCTCGTCCCGTTCCGGAATTAGCATGGCACCAAAATACGGCTGGCGCCTGATGCACAGCATTTTCAGCGCGACACTGCTACTCTGCCCGGTATAGCACTTCCGGGCCGCGTGCTTGATTTTTCAGTCCTCACACAGAGTGAATTATGCTCTGGTTGAAAAATCTCAGCGCACGGCCCGGAAACACTACTGCCCGGGGTCTCGCGCTCGTAAATTCATGCAACTGATGGGTGCACTCTGCCAGACTGTGTTTTTCTTCGTGTTCTTCGTGCCCTTCGTGGTTCAAGCTTTTCCAGCTTTTGCTTCAATCCGTGTTCATCAGTGTTCATCTGTGGACTGAACCGGGCTTGTCGGCGTGCACTTCCAGATGATGCATGCTGAACAGGCCGTCCGGATCGGTCCAGGTTTGCACGCGCCTGAGCCCCGTGCCATCGAGCAGGGCGCTGAAGCTTTCGACCGAATACTTGTGGCTGTTTTCGGTGTGGATGCAGTCGCCGGCGGCAAATTCGAAGTGCCTGCCGTTCAATTCGATTCGCGTATCGCGGCGCGCCAGCAGGTGCATTTCGATGCGCTGTTCCTGCGGGTTGAACCAGGCGCGGTGCTGGAAGTCTTCCAGGCTCACGCGTGCGCCCAGATCACGCTGCAGCCGGGTCAGCAGGTTCAGATTGAACGCCGCCGTGACCCCGTCGCGGTCGTCGTAGGCACGCTCCAGACGCGCTATGGGCTTGATCAGGTCGACGCCGATCAGTACGGCGCCGCCCGGCCCGGCCATCCTGGCCATGCGGGCCAGGAAATCATGCGCTTCGCTGTGGCTGAAGTTGCTGATGGTCGAGCCGGGAAAGTAGATCACCCGGCGCCGGGCCGGCGGGTCCAGCCGGAAGACCTCGCTGTCGATCGGTTGGGTGTAGTCGGCCTGCAGGCCGTGAATCTCGATCGCGGGAAACTGTTCGCGCAGCGCTTCCAGTGACTGCTCAAGCGCCTCGCGCGAAATCTCGATGGCGGTGTACGCTCTCGGTGATTCGGCGGCCTCCAGAATGGCGCGGATCTTGACCCCGGCGCCGGAACCGAACTCGACGATGTGCGCGTGTGGACCGATCGCGGCGACGATGTCGTCGATATGGGTCCGGTGCAGTGCCAGGTCCGCGCGCGTGACGTAATAATCATCGGTTTCGCAGATGGCTTCGAACAGCTCCGATCCACGTTCGTCATAAAGATATTTGCAAGGGATGGCGGGAGGCCTGGCGGTCAGGCCATGGAGGACATCGGCGGCAAATTGCCGCTTCTGATCGGGTGTCATGATTGGATTCCTTTGAGAATGTCGCTGACGGGAAATTCAGACGTCTCGAGCCAGCCTGACACCGCTGAACTGCCAGCGGTCGGCCGGGTAGAAGAAGTTGCGATAACTGGGCCGGACATGATCAGGCGGTGTGACGCAACTACCGCCGCGAAGCACCATCTGGTTGGCCATGAACTTGCCGTTGTACTCTCCGATCGCACCGCCGGCCGGGCTGAAGCCGGGGTAGGGCGCGTAGGCTGATGCCGTCCATTCCCACACACCGCCGAAAATCTGGCGCAAGGCTGCTCGCGCTGTCGCCTCGACCGGAGCCGGGTGGTACCGTCCGGTGTCGGCAAATTGCCCTTCGACCGGATACCGCGCCGCGGCTTGTTCCCACTCGGCTTCGGTCGGCAGGCGGGCATTGGCCCACTCGGCGAATGCCGCAGCTTCATAGAAACTCAGGTGGCAGACCGGTTCGGCCGGATCCAGCGGCTGCATTCCGGCAAGCGTGCGAACGTTCCACTGCTGTTGCTCGCGCTGCCAGTACAGTGGAGCTTCGATGCCTTCACGCTCAACCCAGGCCCAGCCGTCGGACAGCCACAGCAGCGGCTGTCGGTAACCGCCGTCGGCGATGAATTCAGCGT
This sequence comes from uncultured Halomonas sp., assembly GCA_964453565.1. Taxonomy (GTDB): domain Bacteria; phylum Pseudomonadota; class Gammaproteobacteria; order Xanthomonadales; family Wenzhouxiangellaceae. Next base: position 3,144 of record CAYVPB010000086.1, on the reverse strand, counting down.
AATCACCACAGGTCACCGGCCGATCGGCCAATTCAAACGCTGCATTGATGATCACGCGGTGACGCGGGCGCTCGTTGTCAAAACAGAACGACCCGCCATCTGCACCGATCTCGGCGTCTCCTGCTTCGAACCGGACCCAGCCAGCTTTCGGCGCTGCCCCGGACGGGTCCGGCGCGCCAGCGCCGAGCGCCGGAGCCAGCGGGTTGAAGCTGAAGCCGTGCTTGAGATCGGTCAGGATCAGTTCCTGATGCTGCTGTTCGTGGGCGATGCCGAGCTCGATCAGAGATCTGATGGCGCTTTCTTCGACGCAGTCGACCAGGCGCGCCAGGGCCTCATCGACGTGGCGGCGATAATCGCCGACTTCATCGGCGCTTGGGCGCGAAAGCAGCGCCCGATACGGTCTCGGGTGCTGACGGCCGACCCCGTTGTAGTAGGAATTGAACAGTTCGGCGAAGGCCGGGTGAAACACCTGGTAGCCGGGCAGATGCGGTTCGAGCACAAAGGTCTCGAAAAACCAGCTTGTATGGGCCCGGTGCCACTTGGCCGGACTGACCTCAGGCATGGACTGCAGATTCTGATCTTCCGCTGACAGCGCCGCGACCAGAGCCTCGGTTGCTTTTCGCACCTGGCTCAGCCGCTTGTGCAGGCATTCGGCACTGGCGATGTCGCCGGGCTCGCTGCGCACAGCCGGCTGAGATGGCGAAAGCTGCGACAATTCGACCATTGGAATCATGGCAATGTTTGAGTTGAAAGACGCAGCGGCAGGTCATGAACAGACCCCACTACTTCGATAATCCTACCACCTTGCCATGAATGCCGGGCCATGGCCTGAGCGTGGCAAAATCCGGTACAGTTATTGTTCGCACCCCGAATCTGCGTCTACCGTGTATTACGACAAGCATCTGTTCTTTTGCACCAACCGACGATCCGATGATGCCGATCGTCCTTCCTGCGCCCGCTGCGGGTCTCTGGAAATACGCGGCTGGACTAAGGCCCGGATCAAGCAGCTAGGGCTGGCCGGGCCCGGTGGCGTTCGGGTCAACACGGCCGGGTGTCTGGATCGCTGCGAGCTGGGGCCGGTGCTGGTGGTTTATCCGGAGGGTGTCTGGTACACCTATATCGACGAGCAGGATCTGGAAGAAATCATCCAATCGCATGTCATTGGCGGCAAGCCGGTCCAGCGGTTGCGGTTGCCGGACGCGCCGGAGACCTGATGCCGATTCGTGCCTTGTCGCCGCATCTGGTCAATCAGATTGCCGCCGGTGAAGTCATCGAAAGACCGGCCTCGGTGGTTAAGGAACTGGCCGAGAATTCGCTTGATGCCGGCGCCGACCGAATCCGGATCGAAATCGATGGCGGCGGGGTGCGTCGAATCCGTGTCAGCGACAATGGACTCGGTATCGCGGCCGAAGAAATCGGGCTTGCGCTCACGCCGCACGCCACCAGCAAGATCGAGTCTCTGGAAGATCTGGAAGCGGTTGCCAGCCTCGGTTTTCGGGGCGAGGCGCTGGCCAGTATTGCTTCGGTCTCACGTCTTTCGCTGGCTTCACGAACTGCCGGTGCTGATGCCGGTGTCCAGGTGCAGTGTGACGGCGGCCGGGCCGGTGCGCCCGAGCCCTGCGCGATGCCGACAGGCACAATGGTCGACGTGCGCGACCTGTTTTTCAACACCCCGGCGCGGCGCAAGTTTCTCAAGACCGAACGCACCGAGTTCAACCATGTCGATGAGTTGGTCAAGCGGCTCGCGCTGGCGCGCATGGGGGTGGCGTTCGATCTGACCCATAACGGCAAGGCCATACGCACCCTGCCCGCGGCCAGTGATGACGCCGGTCGGCTGGCGCGCGTCGAGCGGGTTTGCGGTGGCGGCTTCGTTGATGCCGCGCTCTCGGTCCAGACCGAGCATGATGGCCGGCGGCTGCATGGGTGGATCGCGCGCCCCTCGTTCTCGCGCAGCCAGGCCGACATGCAGTATTTTTTCGTCAACGGCCGGCTGGTGCGCGATCGGCTGGTCACGCATGCAATTCGCCAGGCCTATCAGGACGTGCTGTATGCGGGCCGTCACCCAGCATATGTGCTGATGCTGGAAATCGATCCGGCCCGGGTCGACGTCAATGTTCACCCGCAAAAGACCGAGGTGCGGTTTCGCGATGGGCGGCGGGTGCATGATTTTCTGTTCTCGATGCTCGCGCGGGCGCTGGCCGAGACCCGGGCCGGAGGCGGGCCGGGTTGGTCGTCCCCGGCCGGTCTGTCCTCATCTGGCCCCGGACAGTCATCGCAGTCCGGATTGGGACTTCACCATGGTCCAGCGCTGCTCGGGCGCGGCTACGGGCAGTTCGGGAATTTTTCCGGTGGCGCGGTCGGAGACAGCATCGCCCGCTATGCTGATCTGGCTGGTGCTGTCGCCACCGGGGTGGAGCCGGGTTGCGATCCTGACATGCCGCCGCTGGGCTTCGCCGTGGCCCAGATTCACGGCGTCTATGTGCTGGCGCAGAATGCCCGTGGTCTGGTTATCGTCGACATGCATGCCGCGCACGAACGGATTACCTATGAGCGGATGAAACTGGCCTGGAAAGAGGACCGGGTGCGGGTCCAGCCGCTGCTGGTGCCGGAGACCCTGAACTGCTCGGCGCGTGAAGTCGCGGCGCTGGAGCAGCATTGCGCCGGGCTCGAGCGGCTGGGCTTTCAGCTTTCCGCCGCCGGCCCGGAAAGTGTCCTGATTCGTGCGGTGCCGGCGCTGCTGGCCAATGCCGACCATGCCGGTCTGGTACGCGACATGTTGTCTGATCTGGTCGAGCTTGGACGAAGCAGCAAGGTGGAGCAGGCGGTCGACGAACTTCTATCCACGGCCGCCTGCCACGGCTCGGTAAGAGCCAACCGCAGGTTGGCACTGGAGGAAATGAACGCGCTGTTGCGCGACATGGAGCGCACCGAGCGCAGCGATCAATGCAATCATGGGCGCCCGACCTGGGTCGAGCTGGACATGACCCAGCTCGACCGGCTGTTCCTGCGCGGGAGGTAGGCGGCCGAGCGACGCAAAGGGCTTGGCCGCCATGATTCAGTTACTTGAGAGCAGTCCACAGATGAAGATAGATGCACACAGATAAAGAAATTTCATTCGTACCTCGAGTCGGTATGTGGTCAAGG
>CAYVPB010000085.1:0-10871 GCA_964453565.1 uncultured Halomonas sp. | reverse complement strand
AGGTGTTCAAGACAGTGAGCAGTCGCACCATGGTTGCTAAAAACGTTTCAATTCAATAACCTGCGGTTCGGTTTAAGAATAGCTGAAACACGTACCTGATCAGGAATTCCTTTACTTTGTTTCGCAAGCGATCAAAATCTCAAAGGCCCGATATTTCCAGGCCCTGGATCAACCGGATATCGACCGGAATCCCGGCTTCGCCGGCACGATCGAGATCGGCGCGCAGGAAGTCCGGCATTTGGCCGTAGCGCTCGAGAAACTCAGCCACCCGGGCCGCATCGCCGTCGCCCTGCAGGGTCAGTATGCGCTCTGACAGCGCATCCACGGCCTTCCCGAAAATCTCGAAGTCAACCGCGTAGCGGCCACTTTGCCCGTCGCGCCGGAATGCTCCGTGTTCAAGGAAGAAATTGAACGCCACCATATTGGCCCGACCATGAGCCGAAGCCGCGCCGAACCGGGTCGAGCGGAAGATCCCAGCCAGGAAGGTGACGTAATGGTCGTGCAGATCGCCGTCCCATTCATCCATCTCGATCAGTTGGCCGATCATGTTCAGGCCGACGATATCGGCCTTGCCTTCCTCGACTGCCGAATTGTGCGCACCCAGCGCCGCGCGCACCGGCCGGCCGTCATCGATGGTGAACTTGATGCCCAGGCCATGCGCGACTTCGTGAAACATGACGTTGGCGAAGAATGCATCGAAGGTGATGTGTTCAAGCTGTTCAGAATCAATCAGCAAATCGGCAAGCGGCACGAGAATATGATCGAACTTGGCCTGCATGGTGTTCTTGATCTGCAACCGGCGCGTGCCCTTTTCCAGCTGCACCTGCTCGTCGTTGGGCAGATTGATGGCAATGGTCTTGGCCCCGGCGTTGGCATCGCCGGCGTAATACAGCGCATCGTAGGCATTCAGATCGGCATCGGTCCCCGGAGTTTCGGCCTTGTACTCATCGGGCACCGGCAAGCCGCGCTGCAACGCCGGGAGCTGGCCGGCATAGCGTTCCAGCCGCGCAGACCATTCGCGGTCCTTGATCAGCACGAACGACTCGAATGCGGTGCGCACGCCAAACAGCCCGTCCTCGTAGCTTTCAATCGGACCGTAGACCAGCTCGATATCGTTGTCGCGCACTTCCATCCAGGCCATGTCGCTGGCCTGGTATTCGCCGCTCAGCAAAGCATCGGCGCGCAATCGCAGATAATCGGCAAACCCGCTGCTTTCGCTCAAATCCGCTGCCTCGCGCAGAAGTGCCGCGGCCCGTTGCAGTTGATCGGCAAACGCCTCGTGGTAGGGCACCAGCTCCAGCCCGTCATTGTCGTCGCGGCGCACCAGCGAGTATGGGTTGTCCTTGTCCGGATGGTCCCAGGCCTGAAACTCTTCGACGCTCATGTCCTCGGGATAGAACCGGGCCCCGGCCGGCTTGTCGACATAGCCGGAAAGAAACGGCCGGTTGCCGTCCAGACGAACCCACGGACCATAGTTGACGCGGATGAACTCGGCCACTTCCGGATCATCAGCAAAGGCTTCCAGCAGAGTCTCCGGATCGCCATAAGCCTGGCGCCAGAACAGCGTCTCCATGATCTCCGAGGCCTCCACCAGCACTCGCAGCATCTCGCGCTGCCGCTCACTCAGATGCGAAAGACCCGGCTTGAGCTCGACCGGGTGATAGATCCCGAGCCGGGCGCGGTCAATCAGCAAATCCGGTGCCGGACCCGCGACCCGCTCGGGCGCCTCGAGATGAACCTCGTCATCGACGACGGCCGGAGAAGCGGATTCATCAGTCGAATCGCCGCCGCAACCGGCGAGTAACAGCAGCAGAAAAACGGGCAGTAATTTCATCGGTTTTAGCAATTGATGTCAATCGTCATGTAAGTCCTTCGATTCTACGCCAAGTCGGTTACGGGGGCAGGCGGCGATCGGCGTTGCCTGCTGGCGAGTCGTGGGTCGATCGGTATTGCGGTTGAGGCAGAGTTCAAGGGAGCTCCGGAGCCCGTGGAACAGGTTCAGGGGCATCTGCAGTTGAATGCGTTCCAGAAGCTCAACAGATGCGGATGGATGCGGAACGATCGTCATTGGACCCGCGACCCACGCCTCACCACCAGGCAACCCCACTCCCCGCTGAGAGTTTCGTGCAAGCCGCTGGATTCACCCGCAGCGAGACTCGAACATTGGTGCAGCAGGGGGTGTCGGGGGCTTCGGGCCGGTCGGGGCGGCGGAAGCCGCCCGGGAACCATCAGCATCTTCGCCAACCCATGAGGTTTGGAGAAAGGCCGCACGACTTGCAGTTTCCCCAGCGGGTATTCACCGGCACACCACAGCTCCCGCAAACCAGACAATTGCGATCAGGCCGATCGCCCCGGCCGGCTCGAAGCGGCCGGCATCACCGGATGCTAGAAGCCATCTAACATGGAAATTATTGACTTCGCACCCTCCTGGCAAGACCGCAAATCAACCACCGGCTGAGGAGGCCAGCTCAACCAGTTCCAGCGACAGATCGGACGACACCCATGCGACATGATTGCGCGGCACCTCCTGCCAGCGCGGGCCCTCGTTGAGCGGCTCGGAGCTGATCAGTACCGCGCGAGCGCTATCATCGGGCTCGGCCATGTAGCAAACACCATCGTCGCATCGGTAGCCTGAACCCTGGTTGATGTACAGGCTGTCGATGTAATCCGGATTGGTGCTGAAACGGCTGGCGGCAGCGTTGCGGCCGTCGGTCAGCACCAGATTGAGATAGGCATGGCTGCCCGGCGCATGCTCGGCCAACAACTCACGTATGCGCCTGATCGTGAATTGCAGTGCATCGGCCAGCAGTTCGCATGAACTGTCCTGTTCATGGCCGCGCAGCTTTTCCATCGCCAACGCGAACATGTGTTCGCTGTCGGTCGTGCCCCGCACCAGCGCAAAACCTTCATCGGACAGCGACTCCATCAGCGCACGTCGAATCTTCGGAAATTCCGCAACATCACCGTTGTGCATGAACGCAAACCGCCCACAGCGGAACGGATGACAGTTGGCATCGGCGACATCAAATCGGCCGCTGGTCGCGGCGCGCACATGCGCCATGATGCAGCGGGTCCTGGTCACACGCGCCAGCTCGGCCAGATTGGCGTTGCTCCAGGCCGGGGTCAGCGAGCGGAAGCGTGCCGGCTGTGGATCATCGGCCATGTACCAGGCCAGTCCAAACCCGTCGCCATTGAGCGGCTCGGGGCGTTCCCGGGCATGTACGCTCTGGTTGATCAGCGAATTCTCCGGCCTTGTGACCAGATCGGCGATCGGAATCTCATCGCCCATGTAGAACGTAAATCGGCACATTCAATATCTCCTTGCAGGATTCTTTTGACGGCACATGGCCTGCCGCTGCGACTTCCGTGACATGCCAACGCCATGACCATAAGGTTACCTGATTACGTAATTGACTTAGCTACCGGCCAGAGCGACTGGCTGCAGGGGGCATCACCCGATACTCGGAATCCTCTACTGGCACGAAAACCCGGACTGGGCTTACGCAATCGTGATTGGAAATCATGATTGGGAAAGGGGATCGTGGGAGCAATGGCTGAGCCATCTACGCAAATCAGGTAAGGTTTATCACCATGTTTGGACTCAAACGGCGCCTTGCCCGATCCGAAAAGGATTGTAGACCATCATTTCACCATACCGCCGGCCATGATCGAAATCCTCACTGTAGAGCCGCGCACAGCCTGCGCGGATGGCGGCCTCCACAATCAACGCGTCGAACCATGAAAGTTTCTCGGCTCGCGCCAACTCGTGCGCATCGAGGACCAGATTGGCAGATGCCGGCACGACCTCGAATCCAGCCAGCGCTTCGAGTGCGGCCCGGGTGTCCTGCCACGACAGCGCTGGTTTGAGCTTGCGCGTGAGCACCGAACGCAGCTCGATCAATACCTGCGTGCTGATGACAATCTCGTGTTCGCTCGCCAGTTCACGCAGCCAGCGGGCGACAAAAACGGACTTGTCGGGCTCGCGGCGATCGAGCCGGTACACCCAGAGATTGGTGTCGATGAATACCCGCATTGACCGAAGCCGGGTTCAGCCAGTCGGTCGTTCGTGAAGCGATTCGCGCGACCAGCGCCCTTTACTGGCCGAGCCGGTGCGCTCGGCCACGGCATCCAGTGCATCCAGCGCACGCAGACGGCGCTCGCGGGCATTTACGTATTGCGTGAGATATTCGCGCACCAGCGCATTGACTGAAGTGTGTTCGCGCACCGCGGCTTCGCGCGCCTTTTGCAGCAGCTCATCGTCGACGCTCAGGGTGAGATTGGCCATTCCACTATCCTTCGGCTCCGGCGCGGATATTCGCACTGAATCAGTGTAGCACGTAATTTATTCGCTCAGGCCGAACCGGTATGTACGGCAGGCTCAGGTGGTCAACATCCAGGTCCCGACCGCACCGAGATTGAACAACCCGTGGGCGACGATGCATGCACTCAACGAGCGCGTCTTCATCCACAGCATGCCGAACATCAATCCCGGAATCAGCAGCATTAGCGCATGTGCGCCGCTGGCGGGGAGATGCGCGACCACAAACAGCAGCGTGGCGACAATGAGCGCCGCCTTGTCGCCGATCACATAGCCCAGCCTGCCCTGCAGCCAGGCGCGAAAAGTGTATTCCTCGACCACGGGCGCGAACAGCACCATCAATGGCAAGCCCCAGGCCAGATTGTCCGCGTCGACGAGCGCTGTTGGCCCGTCGAGTGGAACTCCCGCAATTGCCAGCAGGTAACCGGCGGCAATCGCGATCAGCAGCGCACCCAGCGCGGTCACGGCGCCCACCGGGACCACACGGCGGGGCGTGACCACCGGCTGCCAATGCAGGAAAATTCCGCGCCAGACCGGGCGCCTGCGCGCGGCAAACACCAGTGCGGCTATCAGCACAAACGCCGGCACATACCCGAACAGCAGGCCGTTTTGTGCATCGTGCGCGGGCGCTGCCCTCGTGAATGTCAGCCAGCAGTTCCAGAGCCCCAACTCCTTTGCTGCCTCAAGGGGCGCGTGGGACATGACGCCGAGTTGGTTGGTCTCGTAGATCAGGATCTGGCTCCCCGGCCCGCAGGCCGGGTATTCTTCCGACTCTCCGGACTCGATTCTGTATTCCGTCGCCGGATGCTCACGCTCGAACCATTCGAGAAACAACTCGAAGCTGCTCTCGTCAGCCTCAGCCGTGGGCACAAAGCCGCGCTCGGCCGTCACCGAAGCCGTCAGGATTCCTGCCAGAATGGCGCCAGCGATGTTGATGAACACGAACAGAAAGGCCGCGCCCCAGATGGCAACAAGGATCATCCAGCCCTTCAAAAACATTCTGGCCCAGGTTTCGTTCTCCCTTGTCATCATTCCTCCGAAAAATTGTGCTGTCAGTTCGCCCGAAAGATGGGCCGCTGGAAGACCAGCGGCCTACCCAACTCAAGAATAGCCCATGGCTTATCCGGAGCTAAAAAATGATATGCGGACTGACGAAGATCGGAGGAATATCACCGATGATGCATGGGATGTCATCATCTTCCTCACAATCATCCGGCGGTGGTGGCGCAGGAGAAGAACCCCCTCCTGAAGGAGGAGGTGGATTGCAGGCACAGCTTGCTATCGGCCACTGGCTAAACTTTTTATCAAGAGCACACAAACAATCAATACCAGCCCCAAATATGTAGTTCTGAGCACAATTGGCAGGCTACTCTCAAGCATTGTCATGGTCGTTATACCAAGCAAAGATGCACTCAAGACCCACACCGCCATCTTTTTCTTGCCATGCGACCTGGAAAAAAAAGCGACGACATATGCGATCGCGACAATCACGGAGAAAATGATGAATCCGGACAAAAAAACTGATGACATAGGTACCACTCCTCTATCAAAGATCAGTGCTCCGATAGCCCCGGAGCACTGATTCAATCCTTACTGGCAAGCCGTTTCATACATCCTTCACACTGAGCTGCTGCATTCGACAGGGCTCCCAATACAAGCGCGGCGCCAGCTGCACAACCAGAGCCCAATGAAGCGGTGCAAATCAATACCATAGCGATAACAGCTGCATCGACGGCTGCAATTGCAAGGCCACAAGCAGTTGCATTACATCCCGATTCTGACAGCACTTGGGCGCCAATCCGAGGAAATTTATCGAGGCCTTGGGCTGGCTCGAGGGACAACTCTTCAATGCCTTTGATCATCTCAAGGTCCGACTTCAGCTTAACCCATCAGTTGCATAAATTTCCGAGTGCGAGAGCCCGGAGAGTAGTGTTTCCGGGGCGTGCGCGGATATTTTCCAACCGGAACATAGCTCACTCTATGTGAGGATTGGAAAATTGAGCACGCGCCCCGGAAACGCTGCTATACCGGGCAGTGCAACGGTCTCTCGCCGCAAATTTATGCAACAGATGGGTTAATAAGCGCTTTTTCAAGATCACCACTCTTCCCCCCGGCCATTTTCTCAAAAGAGGAGAGAATTGAGGCAGGATTCATATCTGAATCAGGAAAAGGAAGTTCCAGATACACCGGGCTTCCATCATAGGGGATTACAGCCAAGAAAAACTTCTCCTCATTCAGCTCGCCTGCCTCGATAATACCTGCTGGCAAGCGGAGAGAGATATTTGCAAAATCCCGGTTACCTATTATTACTTCGGCGATCTTTGAGCCATTTTGAATAAGATTGTGTCGTGATTTTCCTTTGCCTGCTCGAAAAGTAAGCTCGGCCATGTCGGAAACACTCGCTTCGATAGGACTTCTATAGATAGAGTCCTGCGCCAACAACATTCCGGGGCCATAAAGCAGAACGAAAAATCCAGCTATGAATCCGATACGTAGGAAGGGTATAAACCCGTTTGCGTTTTTCATTGCTTGTTTCTCCTGTTTGGACAAATGCCGAACGGCGCCGGGTGAAACGTTATCTGTCCATCCCCCTGGATGCCTTCGACACTTCTTAACCCGCAGCAGAACAGGAATTCCAGTCATTCCATGATCGTCGGGTGGCGAGGCTCCTGCCCAACCACAATCGCCGCCTGGAAGCAGCTCCTACAGGGGGGATTCCCCTTGCACTACGTCTCTGGTTTTTTGAGCGTTTAGCGCGCTGGCAACCAGGCGGGCGTAGAGTTTTTCGGTGAGGTTTTTCGGGCTGTCCAGGCCGAGGCGGGCCAATTCGTCCGGATACTCGGCCGGCCGCCCTGCAAGAGCCGCTTTGGCCAGCGCCCATTTGCTTCGACTCAATGCCTTGAGCTTCTGCAGTGCCGGGATCAGGCGCTGTTCGACTTCGGTGAAGTCGCTGCCGAACGGATAATCCGGGAACAGGCCGCGCTTCAGGAACGGCGCCAGCATCGCTTCCAGTGCCTCGGGCGTGTTGTTGCGCGCCGATTCGGGAATTTGCCAGTCCGGGGCCAGCTTGCCGGCCGATTTGGCCTGTTCAGCCAGTTCTTGCTGGAAGCGTGCATCGGCGATGACAATCATGGCCTGGATGCATTGCTCGTCGGTCTTGCCGCGCAGATCGGCGATGCCGTACTCGGTCACGACCAGATCGCGCAGATGACGCGGGATGGTGGTGTGCGGGTACTGCCAGACGATGTTGGAGCTGGCCTTGCCGCTGGACTCGCGCGTGGCGCGCAGCATCAGCACCGATCGGCCGTCGTCCATGGCATGGGCCATGGCGACGAAGTTGTACTGGCCACCGACGCCGGAGACGACCTGGACATCGGCCAGCCCGTCGGAGACGGCCGCGCCGGTCAGCGTCATCATCATGCAGGTATTGACAAACCGCGCGTGCCGGCGCTGCTCGATTTCAAGCGCTTCCCGGCCGCCGTAGAGCTGGTTGATGCGGCCGACGCCATGCATGCGAAAGCGGGGCCGTTCATGCTCGTCCAGTCGATTGAGAAAGTCGTAGAACTCGCAGCTGCCGAGAAAGAAGCCGCCGTCCATCAATGCGCCCTGCCCCGCCTGGTCCGGTTCCATTCCGGCATTGACCCGCCGCATCATGGTCAGATCGTCGAACACCTCGCGTTTGAGGATGCCGGCCTTGTACAGATGCATGAAACCATCAAGGAACATCTCGCTGGCGCCGTACAGCCCCTGCTCGAAGGGCCCGTCGTCACCGATCCCGTCCGGCATCGCGTGCCCCAGTGAATCGCAGATTCCGCGCCAGGCCGGGTTGTCGCGCTGCCTGAGAATCAGGCCGTAAACCAGTGCGTCGCTGAGCGAGCCGATTCCGATCTGCAATGTGCCTTCGTCGGCAATCAGGCGGGCCGCGTGCAGTCCCACCGCATGGTCCTGCAAGGTCACCGGCTGGCGTGGCAGCGCAAACAGCGGCTGATCCGGATCGGTTTCAAGCACCTCGTCGAAAAAACCTTCGTCCACCACCGCATCACCGTGCATGAACGGCAAGTCCGGATGAACGTGGGCGATGGCCATGGGGCGCGGCTTGCGCTGGCGATCGCAATACGCGATCAGGTCCAGGGTCACATCCGGATTGCATGACAGGCTGATTTTGCCGGATTCGTCTCGCGCCACAAGCTGGCACAGCAGGTTGACGCCCCGATCGACCAGATCGCGCGCGACATGAGTGTAGTTCGACGAGGTGTAATGGCGTTGCAGGTGCCGATTGCCCAGCGCCGCGCCGGACTGGAAGTAGAATTCGCTGACTTGAACATTGGGCGGCAACCGGTCGCGCCTGGCGTCAACCATGTACTGAAGGCGGGGATAATCGGCGCCGAACTGGCGTTCGATGATCGGCGCCATCATGCGCTCTTCCAGCCAGTGTTTCGGCTCCGGAATATCCAGCGACAGCGCGGTGACGATTTCCAGGTGAATGCCCGGGTCGCGACAGGCACGGTCGTAAATGGCATTAACCAGCCGATTGGGCTTGCCCAGGCCCAGCGGCAGACCCAGCACCAGATCGGTTCCGACCCGCGCGATAATCCGGTCAATGATCTGATCGTAAGCTCCGTGATCGGTCACTGCATATTCTCCGTTTCAAGCCGGCACACAATCATTCCGCGGTTATAAACCATTCGATGAATGAGTCATACATGAAAGCTACCACGCCTTGCCTGCTGCTGGATGTTGAGCGCATGCAACGCAACATCGAGCGCATGGACAGGCGCATTCGCGCACTTGGCGCGGCAGTCCGGCCGCACGTCAAGACCTGCAAGGCCATCGAGCCTGCCCGGCGCATGCTGCGGCAGGGCAGCCCCGGCATTACGGTTTCGACCCTGGCCGAGGCCGAGGCATTTTTCGCCCATGGCTTCGATGACCAGATCTATGCCGTTGGTATCGCGCCCGGCAAACTGCAGCGTATTTCGAGACTGATCGCTGCCGGACTGAAGCTGCGTGTGACGGTGGACAATGCCTCGGCCGCGGTTCTTCTGGCCGATGCCGCAAATAATCTTAATTCGCCTTTTCCGGTCATGCTGGAAATCGATGCCGACGGCGAACGCGGCGGTTTCAGCGCCGACGATCCGGCGCTGCCTGAAACCGCCCGATTGCTGAAGCGCGCGGGTTGCACGGTCGAAGGAGTGTTGACCCATATGGGTGCGGCCTATCACTGTCGCGACCGCGACTGCCTGATCAACGCGGCCGAGCGTGAGCGGCGCGCAGTGGTCGACTGCGCCGGGCTGCTGCGAAGCGCCGGGTTCGAATGCCCGATTGTAAGCGTCGGCTCCACGCCAACGGCGCGCTTTGCCGAAAACCTTGAGGGTGTGACCGAGGTACGCGTGGGCACCCATGTGTTCATGGACCTGGTCATGGCCGGACTGGGAGTGTGCGAGATCGGCGACATCGCGATCTCGGTACTGTGCGAAGTCATCGGCTATCGCCGGCAAGCCGGAGAGTTTCTGATCGATGCCGGCTGGATGGCACTGTCGCGCGACCGCGGCACGAAAGATCAGGAAGTCGACCAGGGCTACGGCATGGTGTGCGATCTGGAAGGCAATCCGATCGACGACCTGATCGTGCGGGCCACCAACCAGGAACACGGAATCGTCGCGCGGCGCGGCGGTGGCCGGATCCCGGACAGGCTGCTGGAAATCGGCCAGCGCCTTTGCATTCTGCCCAACCATGCCTGCGCCACCGCGGCCCAGCATGACGGCTACCACCTGATCGGAAACGCCTCGGATGACGAGGTCTGGTGGCCACGCGTTCACGGCTGGTAAGCCACCGGGTGACGTGCGGTTCGGACCTCCACAACAGCGCCTCCAGCAGGCTGCGGGAACTTGCCTGCAAGCCAATAAGTAAAGCTGATTATCTACATTTCTCAGCCATTGGCCCACGATCAAACGCCTTGACCCGATTTTGCGGATTGCAAGCCAGTAGATGGCTTCGAGCATCCGGTGATGTCGGGGGCCTTAAACCGGCCGGGTCTATCGGTTCGGTTGCAATTGTCTGGTTTCCGGGAGCTGGTGAATCCTTGATGCCCTCCGGGGAAACCGGGAGTCGTGCGGGTTTCCTAAAAATTTCATGTGTTGGCCAGGATGCTGATGGCTCCCGGAGACTTCCGCCGCCCCGGCCGGTTTAAGGCCCCCGACATCCCCCGCTGCACCAATGTCCGGTCTCGCCGCGGGCGAGTCCGGCGCGTCGCACGAAACTCTCAAGCGGAGAGTGGGGTTGGCTGATGGCGGGCGTGGGTCGCGGATCAGATGACGCCCTTTCAGCATCCATCCGCATCTGTCGGGTTTGAAGGAAGGCATTGAACTTCGGAAGCCTCGGCACCTGTTCAACAGGCACCAGAGCTCCCTTGAACCTTGCCCGATCGCAATGCCGATGGACCCACGACTCGCCGGCAGGCAACGCCGCTACCCGCCGGCTCCGGCACTTACTAATCAGGTAAGTAAACCCATCTGTTGCATAAATTTGCGGCGAGAGACCGTTGCACTGCCCGGTA
>CAYVPB010000084.1:0-10918 GCA_964453565.1 uncultured Halomonas sp. | reverse complement strand
CGGAGACGATTGCCTCATGCGATCGCGTACTGGTGATGGAGAATGGCCGGATCGCACGGGAACTGGATCCCGGGAAATTGAAGGTGGCGTCTCCCGCAAGTGCATCCGACCATGGCGATGAAACATGGCACGGGCCCGGGCAGGCAGCAGCCTCGCCCGCGCATGGGTAGTTCAACCGGAAGCGCAGTTGATGAGTTCGCTATTTCGCAAGGAAGTATTGGACGCACGTCGAAATGCATGGCTGGGGGGAATTTCCTTTGCTCAGCCATTGCACGGCTGGTTACTCGGCGGATTCATGTTCCTGGTTGCAGTGAGTGTGCTGCTGTTTTTGTTTTTTGGGGAGTACACACGACGATCACCGGTCGCCGGGCAATTGGTGCCCACGGCGGGCCTGATCACGGTCATGGCGCCGTCGGCAGGGGTGGTCGAGCAGATGCTGGTCGAGGAAGGCGCCTCGGTCGAGCAGCACCAGGCCCTGGCGATTGTGACCGTCCCTCGCGCGCTGGCCTCGGGCATTGATGTTGGCGCTGCGCTGGAGGAAGTCTTGCACCGGCGGGAGGAGGGTGTGACCAGAGAGGCACGGGTGCGTGGTGATCAGATGGAGGCGCAGCTCGATGGTCTTAAGCGGCAACTCTCACTGGCCCGGGATGAACTCGCCGCGATTGAGGAGGAAGGTGCAACCCAGGATGAACAGGTGCAACTGGCACGGGATATGCTGGCGCGTTATCGCCAACTGTCAGGCGAGCGCTATGTCAGTGAATTGCAGCTCCAGCAGCAGGAGCAGGCGCTGCTGGATCGCATTGCCGCGCGTCAGGCCATGGAGCGACAGGCGCGGACCCTAAGGCGGTCGATTGCGCAAATTGAGCAAAGTCTCGCCGAGCTTCCCGCGGAGAAGGAGGCCCGGGCTGCGATCGTCGAACAGGAAATTGCAGCCATTGCAAGAGAACGATTGCAAGCCCGCACCGGGTCGGAGGTTTTGATCAAGGCGCCGGCTGCCGGGATTGTCGCCAGCCGTGTGGCCGAAGCCGGCCAGGCTATTCAGGCCGCTCAGCCGTTGCTGACTTTACTGCCGGAAGGCTCCAGGCTGGAGGCGCAATTGCTGCTGCCCAGCCGGGCGATTGGATTCATAGCCCCGGGAGATACCGTGTTGCTGCGGTATCAGGCTTTTCCGTACCAGAAGTTTGGGCATCATCGTGGTACGGTAACGCGGATTTCGCGGAGTGCTCTTACAGGGCCTGAACTGGGAACGCTGGCCGGGCTCGATCCTGCCGGCGGACCTTATTACCGCGTCAAGGTCGCGCTGGAAGCGCAATCGATTCTGGCCTTCGGAAATGAAGAGCCGCTGCGCCCCGGGATGCTGGTCGAGGCCGATATCCTGGGCGAGAGTCGCAAGCTGTATGAATGGGTTCTCGAGCCGCTGTATTCGGTCCATGGGCGGGTCGCGAGCACACATTGATCAGGTTTCCTGGCTGTAATTACGTGGATAGTTCATGATCACATTCGATGTTTACAAGCACCCGGTGCTGGGCTATCGGGCGGTAAAGCAGGGTTTCAGTTGGCCGGCGCTTTTTTTCAGCGTTCTTTGGGCTTTCGTGAAGGGTATTTGGGGGCTGGGCCTGGTGATTTTTGGTGTGCTGCTTCTGCTACACCTTTTCCGGTGGGCGCTGATCGGCGAGGTCGGCGACGAGGGTGCCGCTTTGGTATATGTGTTGATTGCGGGGGTCATCATTTACGTGGGTTTCAAGGCCAATGACTGGTGGCGCAGGGATCTTGAAAACCGTGGATTCAAGCAAGTAGCGAGCCTTTCGGCCATGACGCCGAGCGCCGCCATTGCCGAAGCTGCCGAGCTCGAGACGTAGCCGAGCGGTGATACGGTGCGACAGCTGCCAGCCGGAATGAACGGATCTACCTGCGCGACAAGGTCACGCATCAGCACCGGCGGTGATCAAAGCCTGCAAATGTGAACTTGTAACTCTGAAGGAGACCCGAGACTTGAAAAATAAACTGGCTTCCTCACTGAAGTTTGGCGCTGGGGCTGCGCTTGGCGCGGCGGTTTACGATGTGTTTACACATGGGGTCGATGAGATCAATATTGCCTGGGTGACAATCGTTGGCGTATCGTTTTCGATCATCAGGTTTTTAGTCCCAACCGGCTTTTTCCGCAAAAGCAGACGACTGAATGAGCAAGGGGATTAACTGGAGCAGGTACGGCACTATTTGAGCGATTATTTGCTCAGTTACATCAAAGTATGTCGGGCTTCGCAGCCCGATCCCGAGGCGGGTTCAGGCCAAGGGCCCGAAAATGATCAACAACAGTACAAGCGAAACAGCCGCAACGGTGATGATCTGACAAGTTTCGCCGGCGGGTTCTGCAGAGGGGCGGTCGCGGCTGGATCGGGATGGACATGAGCCTCCGGCCGTCGCCTCCACCGGCGATTGGTCTTGATCCTGACTACCGCATCCCCGTGCCGGTGAGTCGTTGACAGGCTGGAATGGGTCGGCTAAAAACTCGCATGCCAGCGGTGGGCTGGCGAACCTAAACCCAAGAAAAGGAGAAATGAAATGCGTGAGTTGGAAATGGTTGACACGTTCCGGTAGGAGCACGCTCCTGCCGCCTTCCATGTAAGTCCCATAGGAGTAATAAAGTGATTGATTTGCCGAAGCGTCATTTATCTTGGAAGCTGCCAACTACCACATTTTTCTTGGTTATTTGTCAGCTGGTTTTTGCTTTTTCGTTACTCGCAAGCGAAATTTTGAGCGCCAAATTTTGGATGAGTTGCGGTTTCTTTATTTTGTTCTCAGTCGCTTTAATAGAACGGAAAAAGATGCTTCAGTCTTTTCCGGACTATGCTCATGAACAATTTGAACACCTATGTATTGGTGCGCTAAGCATTACTGGTTTGGTTTGCCTCGCTATAGCTTTATGGCTTTGGTGATGGTTCAAACCGCTAGTCAAATGTATTCTGGTTGTGTCTCTATTCGAACCCTCCGTGATTACAGGGTTTGCGGTCCAATCTAAGCATGTCGCTGACGCTCACCGTTCGTGAGGTCCCGAAGCAGGTTATTTTTGAGAGAGTAAACCCATCTGTTGCATAAATTTGCGGCGAGAGACCGTTGCACTGCCCGGTATAGCAGCGTTTCCGGGCGCAGTTATCTGACTTTTCGACTATGGAGTCTGGCATGAATACGATGAACACATTGGGTTACAGCTATCTGAAGACCCCCGTGGGCTGGCTGCGGATCGAAGCAACCGATATGGCCATTACCGCCGTGCGGTTTATCGATGCCCCCGAAAATAAACGGCCGGATAATGACCTCAGCCGAGCGGGCAAGGGCCAACTGGAAGCCTGGTTCAGGCGTGAACGTTCCGACTTCGACCTGCCGCTGGCACCAAAAGGTACCGAGTTTCAGCGAGCCGTATGGAAAGCGCTGCAACGCATTCCTTACGGCGAGACCCGCGACTATGCGCAACAGGCCGAGCTGATCGGACGCCCCCGCGCCATGCGAGCCGTCGGCGCCGCCAACGGCGCCAACCCCATCGCGATTGTCGTGCCTTGCCATCGGGTGATCGGCAGGGACGGCTCGCTCACGGGCTACCGCGGTGGGCTGGAGCGAAAGAAATGGTTGCTGGCGTTCGAGCAGGGTGCAAATCCGGCGTGAAAATATCGGCTCTGAAGAATTTCAACACAGTGGCCCCCTCTTCACTTGCAATGGGGGCGGGGGGTGCGAGCGAAGCGAGTCTTGGCGGGTTCTGAACACAGCGCGGCGACCGCCGTGGTCATTCGTGTTCGCCCCAGTTCCATTGGCCGGCGCCGGGCTCGTCCTGATGCTTTTTTTTTGCTTGAAATATTCTGTTATGCAGCATATAATTATTTTGAAACAATAAAAAAGCATCATATTATGACAACTCTAAATCCCTTGCAAAAGCGCGCCCGGAACCTGATGTCCATGAGTTCTGTGTTTCAGCTCACGGTGTTTTTTGGTTGGCTGTTCGCTGTTTGGGCGTCAATAAACCTCGATAGTCGTGGTTCAACGCTGATGATCTCGCCGATGTGGACCGCTTGGATCCGTAATACAGAGACGCCTGTTGCCGCGGTCATGCTTGTGACACTTCCGGAGTGGATTGCCATGTTCTGGGCGCTGGTGCGATTGCGATCGCTGGCAAAAGCACTTTTTAGTCAGCCGCCCATCTCAATGGCTGTGGCCGGGCAGTTCAGCAAGCTGGCAAACGCGGTGGTGGTGATGATTGTGGTGTTTGTGTTCGGGCGAGGTCTGGTTGCTGATCTGGTTCTCCCGGCGAGTACCCAGAATCCGCCTGCAGCCATCGGATTTACCGCATTCCTGCTGTTGGTGATCATTGTCATGGTGCTGCGTTCGGTCGCCTTTCTGTTACGCGAAGCCTGCCGCGTCGACGAGGAAAACCGGAGTTTCGTGTAATCACATGGATATCGTCGTCAATCTGGATGTGATGCTGGCGCGGCGGAAAATGCAGTCCAGGCAACTGGCCGAAGCAATCGGCATCACGCAAGCCAATCTGTCGCTGCTCAAGCAGGGGAAGGTCAAGGGCGTGCGCTTCGAAACGCTGGCGGCGATCTGCCGCGAACTTGACTGCCAACCGGGTGATTTACTTGAATATCGACCGGATAGCGACTCCATTCGTCGCTTAGCTCGGCGGTGAATGTGCCCCACAAGCAACGACCGCTGCTGGTGACCAACAACGTTCTTGAATTCAGCCGTGTTCCCGATCTTGTTTGCGAAGATTGGATTGGCTAACCCATCAATCCGGATCGCACTGATCATGTGATCTGCGTGAATCTGCGTGAATCTGCGTAATCTGTGGTGCCATGGTTTTCCGATCTCGGAATGGCGGTGTTGGTCAGGCCGGGTATGCACCGGAAGTCACCGTACGGTCTTTCTGTGGTAAAGTGCCCGCTGCGTTGGCCCGGTCAGCAAGACCGGAGTATTCCGACGCCCTCTCGCGGATCGATCCGGGTTGTCGATAGCTCCCCGGTGCCAAGGCCTTTCCCCGATTTGTTACCGGTCCGCCGAATGTCTCGGCCGGATCGTTTTTTTTTGCCTTGGATTACAAGGAATATCAAATGTCTTTCGAATCACTCGGCCTTGGTGCCGACTTGCTGCGCGCCGTGCGCGAGCAGGGTTATACGCAACCCACGCCCGTGCAGGAACAGGCCATTCCGCTGGTGCTGGCCGGTCGCGATGTCATGGCCAGTGCCCGCACCGGCACCGGCAAGACCGCGGCTTTTACCTTGCCGCTGCTGCAAAAGCTGGGCCAATCCGATCATGCCCGCCGCCCACGCGCGCTGATCCTCACGCCCACGCGCGAGCTTGCCGCCCAGGTGCACGAAAACCTGCGTGATTACGGTCGGCACGTTGCCGTGCGCTCGCTGGAAATCTTCGGCGGTGTCAACATCAATCCGCAGATCAACAGGCTCAAGCGCGGCGTGGATGTACTGATCGCCACGCCGGGCCGTCTGATCGACCATGTCCAGCGCGGCACCGTCGACCTGCGCGGCGTTGAAATGCTGGTGCTCGACGAGGCTGATCGAATGCTGGACATGGGCTTCCGCCCGGCCATCGACCGCATCGTCAAGCAGCTTCCGAAACAGCGCCAGACGCTGCTGTTTTCGGCAACGTTTTCGAAAGAGATCACCGCCCTGGCGCAACAGTACCTCCGCGACCCGGCACGTGTTGCCACATCACCACCCAATGCCACGGTCGACGCGATCGCACAGAAGGCCATTACCGTCGATCAGTCGCGCAAGCGCGAACTGCTGTCGTGGATGATCGGGTCGGAGAACTGGCACCAGGTGCTGGTATTTACACGTACCAAGCATGGTGCCAACCGGCTGGCCCGGCAACTGGAAAGCGACGGGTTGCCGTCGGCCGCCATCCACGGCAACAAGAGCCAGGGCGCGCGCACCAAGGCACTGGGCGACTTCAAGGCCAACCGCATCCGCGTGCTGGTCGCCACCGACATCGCCGCGCGTGGCCTGGACATCGATCAATTGCCGCATGTAGTCAACTACGAAATTCCGAACGTGCCCGAAGACTACGTCCACCGGATTGGCCGCACTGGCAGGGCTGGAAGAGAAGGGGTGGCGCTGTCGTTGGTTGCCGGCGCCGAACATGGCCTGTTCGAGGACATCCGCAAGCTGGTCAAGACCAGTATCGCGACCGAAGTGATCGAGGGTTTTCAGCCTACCGAACCGAAATCACGAGAAGCCGGCAAGATCAACCAGCGTGGCGGACGTAGCCGAAATACCGCGGCGCGCGGTGGCAACCGCGGCGACAGCCATACGGGTAACCGCAGCCGATCGAAGCCTGGCAATGCCCGGCGATCTGGCCGCGGTGGCCAGTCCGGTGGCCAGCGAAGGCATTCGCGCAAAGCTGCCTGAGCCTGGATAAGGTTTCGTGAAACAGCAACTTCTTGACTGGCTCGAGTCCATCGGTCTCAACGACAGCCAGTACGTTTATCTGTTGATCGCCATCGGCCTGATCCTGGTCGTGTCGCTGATCATCCATGTCGTACTGCATTGGGTGGTGATCCGGTTCGTCGGTCGCAGTCGACGGGCCGGCGGTGCTCTGTGGCAGCGCGCGTTCTTCGGCCACAAGTTATTTGGACGCCTGGCGCTTACGCTGCAGGGTGTGGTGGTGTTCGTGCTGGCCGGAGCCTTGCTGGAAGCCGGCTCGATGATGATGCAGGTCATCGAGGTGGCGACGCACCTGTGGATCATCCTGTTTGCGCTGCTGTCGCTTTTTTCCCTACTCGATTCGGTAGAGGAGATTTCACGCTCGGCCGGCTCGGCCGGAAGGTTACCGCTGCGTGGCATCTTTCAGAGCCTGAAACTGCTCGGTACCACGGTCGCGCTGATCTTTGCCGTGGCGTTCTTGATCGGCAAGTCGCCGCTGCTGCTGTTCAGCGGTCTCGGCGCGATGACCGCGGTGGTGCTTCTGATCTTCAAGGATCCGATTCTCGGGCTGGTCGCCGGTGTCCAGCTCTCGGCCAACAACATGCTGGCCGTGGGCGACTGGCTGGAAATGCCTCAGTACGGGGCTGATGGCGATGTCATCGATATCAGCTTGACCACGGTCAAGGTGCGCAACTGGGACAAGACCATCACCTCCATTCCCAGTTACGCGCTGATCTCGGACTCGTTCAAGAACTGGCGCAACATCGATCGGGTCGGCGGCCGACGGATCAAGCGCGCGATCAATATCGATGCCACCAGCGTCCGGTTTGCCTCCGACGAGGAACTGGACCGGCTGCGGCGTGCGCGTCTGCTTTCCGATTACATCGAGAAAAAGGCTGCGGAAATCCAGCACGCCAATCAGGCCGAGGGTGTCGATCCGTCATCACCCATGAATACCCGGCACCTCACCAACCTTGGAATCCTCCGAGCCTACCTTACCGCGTACCTGGCCGACAGCGCCAATATCAACCATGATCTGACCTTCATGGTGCGCCAGCTCGAGGCCGGCCCCAGTGGCATTCCGTTGCAGGTATACGGGTTTGCCAACCAGACAAGCTGGGTGCCTTATGAAAACATTCAATCTGATATCTTTGACCATATCTACGCAATCATTCCGGAATTCGGGCTCAGGCTGCACCAGGCACCCAGCGGTCATGACTTGCGGCGCGCCGGGGAGATTCTCCGGGCGGAGTCCGGATCATGACGGTAACTGAACGCATCGAGCATTCCCGCACGCGGATCACCAAGTTGGTGTTTCCGCAGGACACCAATCCGATCGGCACGTTGTACGGCGGCACGGCGATGAAGTGGATGGACGAGGTGGCGTTTCTGACCGCGACCCGGTTTGCCCGGCGGCAGGTGGTGACGGTCTCCATGGACCGGGTCGATTTCAAGGTTCCGATTCCCAAGGGCTCGATCGTCGAGCTCATCGGTGAGGTGACGCGCGTGGGGACCACCAGCGCGACGGTGACGGTTCGGGTGCTGCGGGAGGATCCGCTGTCGGGTGGACAGGAACTGGCGATTCAGGGAGAACTGGTGATGGTGTCTGTCGACGAGCAGATGCGGCCGGTGAAGCTGTTACCGGTGACGTGATCCCGGCGACTGCCAATGCATTCATGAATCGCCCCATGTTCAGGGCTTACCAAGACATTCATGATGTATTAGTAACTGACCGGGGTCAAATTCGACAGCACGGCTGAGTCTTATACTTGCAAAAAAGCTGAAATCGGAGCCGAATATGGCGCGCACCCTGCTTCTGTATCACAGCGGTTACGGCCACACCCGCAAGATCAGCGAAAGAATTGCCGAGGCCTTGCGCCAGGACGGCGAGGCGGCCGAGACCCGGGCGTTGCTCGATAACGGTGTGGCTTGCAGTGAGGACGAATTGGCCGGTTTCAATACCATCGTGATCGGCGCAAGCATCCGTAACGGCAAGCACAAGCCGGCAGTCAGCGACTTCATCGAACGCAATCTCGATATGCTGCGCTCGCGTGTCAGCGTATTCTTTTCAGTCAACCTGGTCGCGCGCAAGCCCGGCAAAGACACCGCCGAAACCAATCCCTACCTGCTCAAGTTTCTCGAAAGCTGTCCGTTGAAGCCCGACCTGGTGGGAGTTTTCGCCGGCAATCTGAATTACCGGCGTTATGGTTTCTTCGACCGGCAAATCATTCGTTTCATCATGTGGATGACCAAGGGCCCGACCGATCCGGCCACCGACGTCGAGTATACCGACTGGGATCAGGTCGATCAATTTGCCGAACGGATCGCCGAACTGCCGCCGGCCACCGGCGATCCGTCAAGGCAGGCCTGAGCGGCATGCTTTCGGAGCGGTTGTCGCGCTGTCTGCACTGGTTGTTGGCGCTTGCATCGATTTGGCTGGTTGCGACGAGTCCGTGGTTGACTCTGCGGCGTCTGATTCCCGATCATCCGAGCTGGGCGGACTGGACGCATATCGGCGCGGGACTCGCGCTGTTGCCTCTGGGGCTGGCTTATCTGGCGGTCACCGGTGCCGGGCATCGCTGGCGACGCCTGTTTCCATGGCTGACTGGTGATTTCAGGAGCCTCTGGATGGATCTGTGCGGCATCTTCCGGGGCCGCATCCCCTCGGCTGAGGGCAACGGCCTGTTTCCAACCATCAAGGGCCTGACGATACTCGCGCTTGTGGCATCGGCGCTGACCGGCCTGGGCTGGTTTCTCACCGAGGGAACGCGCGAGGTGATTGCCTGGCGCGACGCGCATGTGATCGCCGCGCGGATATTGGTCGTGATACTGGTTGTGCATGTGCTGGCCGTGGCAGCGCACATTCTCGAATTGCTGCGCGACGGCTGAGCGCTGGTCAGAACTCCAGACCCTCGCAACTGGCATCGATTGGTGTAGTCAACCTGATCATCTCGATCTCACCGGAGCCCAGCATCGGCAAGTCATAGCTCAGCAGTCCGGTTTGGCAATCATTGAAACGCACGGTAACCGAGCCGAGGAATTCAAATTCTTCGCGCGGTGGCGGGTCAAGAAACTCTCCGTTGAAGCCGTCACTGCTCAGCATTTGCAGCGTGACTTCGTGGTCGCCGAACTCCATCGGCCCGTTACTGGTCAGCCAGATTTGCCGCCCCTGGTTGAAGTCGTACCAGTAAATGACGATGATCGGGCCGTTTTCGCTGGAAGCATCATTGGTGATCTCGAAGTTGAATCCGACCCCCGAAACGGCGGGATCGCGCCAGGAACCGGTGTGCAGCGGCATGATCGGGAACTGACCGGGAGCGACCTCGGCGGCGCGGCGAATCACCGGCAGCCGGACTGGAACATCATTGCGCTGGTCGTTCGGGTTGGCGCCGGGGAAGGCGATCGCGGTGCGTACGCTGCTGATTGCCTGTACCGTGGACATGCCGGCAATCACTTCGCCGAATACCGTGAAGTCCTCATCGAGAAAGGAATTTTCACCAGTACTGATGAAGAATTGGCTCTGGGCGGAATTGACATCGCCGCCGGCCAGCGCCATGGAGATGGTTCCGGGCTGGTGGCTCAGGCCGTTGTCCGCCTCGCTCTGAATGGTCGGAAATGGCGGCTGTCTGAATCGAAGTTCGTCGTCGAAGCCGCCCCCCTGGATCACGAATTCGTCTATCACCCGGTGAAACACGATGCCGTCGTAGAAGCCGGCATTGACATGGTCGAGAAAATTCTGAACCGTCGCCGGCGCCAGATCCCGGTCCAGTTCCAGCAGAATGTTGCCGAAGTTGGTGTCCAGCCAGACGCGCGGGTTGTCGCTCTGGGCCATGGCGGCATTTCCGCCCAGGGCCAGCAGCATGGTGAACACGGTTGCGATGAATTTTCCGGTTGTCGTTTTCATTGTGGTTTCTTGTGATGTATGGAGCCCGGTGAGGCAATGGATTCAGACCCGAATGCATTAGTAACACTCCAGCGGCCGGACCAAGGCGACTAAAATACCCGATTCCGAACCTGTCGATGACCTTTATGAGCGATACTCGCCGCGTCCTGACCGGTATCACCACCACCGGCACCCCGCACCTGGGCAATTACGTCGGCGCGATCAAGCCGGCCATCGCGGCCAGTCGCGATCCGTCGTTTCAGTCGTTTTACTTCCTGGCCGACTATCACGCCCTGGTCAAATGCTTTGAGCCGGAGCGGGTGCATGCCTCGACGCTGGAGATCGCCGCGACCTGGCTGGCGCTGGGGCTGGATACCTCGAAGTCGATTTTCTACCGCCAGTCCGATATTCCTGAGATTCCGGAGCTGACCTGGCTGTTGACCTGCGTCACAGCCAAGGGCCTGATGAACCGCGCGCATGCCTACAAGGCTCAGGTGGCCGAGAACGAAACGGCCGGCGAAGACCCGGATCAGGGCATCACCATGGGATTGTTCTGCTACCCGATCCTGATGGCCGCCGACATCCTGATGTTCAACGCCCACTC
>CAYVPB010000083.1:0-12018 GCA_964453565.1 uncultured Halomonas sp. | reverse complement strand
TTGCCGGGTGGGATTCTCACCCACTGAGAAATGGCGCCTTTGCACGGCGCACTGAGTTATTCAGACTAATGACCGAGCTTACTGTGCGCCAGAAACCAATGACTGATTGCGCGCTGCGGCTTTCTCGCGTTTCGGCGCCGGGCACCGGGAATGCCGATGCGGTCCACTACGGCTCCGAGGGTCGGTTACTCATCCTGGCGGATGCGCCCATCGAGATGTCACGGGATTGGTTCGAACATCCCGAGTTGGTTTCCGTCCTGGTGCAGAGCGCAACCGGTGCGGTAGAAGCCAAATACTCATCACCGGCGCCTCACCTGCTTTTCGGTGAGTTAGTTGATTTGTGCGGCTGGCTGGGTCGGTTTACGGCCAGATTTCGCCCTAGCGTCTCTGTCGCAGGCCGAGATGCAAGAGAGGACAGTGACGACGTCGTCGTAGAACGATTCGACCTCGTAATCGACCTTGGGGAATCGCCGGCGCTGCGGATGGAACTGCCGCCAGTCGGCTATTTCCGCGCGCACACAATCGATGATCTGGATCGTGTGCTGGCGCGGTATAGGGAGCTTGTCGGTCATTTCTCCAAACCGCGATATTTCCGTTATGACGTGAGTATCTGCGCTCACGACTCCTTCGGTGTGCAGGGATGTACGCGATGCCTCGACGTCTGCCCGGCAGATGCAATCATCTCGGAGGGGTCGAGAATCGAGGTTAATCCGTACCTGTGTCAGGGTTGTGCGAGTTGTACCCTGGCCTGCCCGACCGGTGCGCTTGCCTTTACCGTTCCGAGTCGGGATGAGCTGCTGCATCGCGTCGCGGTACTGCTGGAGGGTGAAGCAGCGGCGGGTTCGACGATTATATTCCACCGGCAATCGCTGAACCTCGATCCTCCGTCGATGCCGGTGCCGGTACACTGCGTTGACGTGGAGGCTCTGTCGGCGGTGGGCGAGGAGATCTGGTTTGCCGCCCTCGCCTTGGGCGCTGGTCGGGTTGTATTGCTGGCCGATCCGGAACACGGCGGCAAGGCGTTCGCCTTATTGAGCGCCAGGGTATCCCTGGGACGGCAGATGCTTAAAGTCTGCGGCGTGGATTCCGACGCGCTTATGTTGGTACGACATCTGCATGAACTGCCACAGCCGGGCGTTCCAACGTCCATGCAGCCGACAATCCGGCGAGATGAACTGATGTCGGCGACAGCATACAAGCGTTTTCTTTCCAACAGGGCACTCGCAGCACTCGGCGGCGATTCGGAGTCGGCTGCTTGTGCTCTCGAGCCTGACGCGCCGTGGGGGCGCATCGTAATCGACTCGGACAGGTGTACCCAGTGCTCAGCTTGCGCTGAGGTCTGCCCGACTCTGGCCATACGCTACTTCGAGGACACCGAGCGTGCATCGGCTGAGATTGGATTCAACGAGCAGCGCTGTGTTCAGTGCGGAATCTGCGCTACCTCCTGCCCGACAGACGCCATAAAACTAGAGGCCCGTTTCGCCGGAGCCCGGAGAGAAGAGATCTGGGCGGTTGCGTCTGCCGGCGAGATGGTCAGATGTTCGCGGTGTCACGATGCTTTTGTTCCCCGGAAGATGCTCGAATTCACGTTGGATCGTATCCGCAGCAGGGGGACTTTGAACAACGACATCGAACAGCAGCTGCGACGCTGTCCGGAATGCCGGGCACGCGACATACATCAGGAGTAGGCGCGCCACTATCCGGCGCACGTGATGGACTGTCGACAGCTGTGATCGACGCGCTGAGCGAGATGGCGTAGTTGAATTGTCGGATTCCCAGCATCCGATTCAGAACATGGGTTGGCCCCAACAAGGCAGGCAGCATCGTTCGAGAGCCTTTCTGCAGCCACGGTGTATGGGCGCTCTCGTCAAGCAAGCGTAGGTACATTCCACAGCGGTGAGGTCACCACTCGCTGTCTAGCATGGGAGCGTAGGTTCTGGAGTATTTCTGAGTCTGCGGGCCGGACCGGTTGGTCGGTAGCGCGGCGTTATTGCCCGTCAGTGTGAGCGAGACGGACATACCAGGTTAGGAGATCGTTATGGAATCCACTTTCCTGTACAACATTCAGGACGCCGTCATCTGGGACTGGCGCGTGGCGACCGACTTATTCGCTGGCGGAATCGGCGTGGGTGCGTTTCTGCTCTCGTTTGTGCTGTGGCGGTTCGCTGGCGAAGCCTATCGTGGTCTCGCTCGAACGGCAGCAATGATTGCTCCGGTGATGGTATCTCTCGGTCTGCTGCTGTTGTTCTGGAAACTGGGTAACCGCTGGACCGCGTATCAGATGACGATCAACTTGTCGCCCACTTCAGTGATGTGGTGGGGAGCTCAATTGCAGGGCATATTCATCGCGCTGGCGCTGGTGTTCGCCTGGAAATTGTTTTATCCGGATTCTGCGCTGCTCAGCTTCATCAAGACCTCATGGGTCGGGTGGACGGCGTCTGTCCTTGCAGTGTTGATCGGTGTCTACCATGGGTTTCTGCTGGCGACCATCGGAACCTATCCGGTTTGGGCGTCGGCTGGCTTGATCATGGCGTCGATCGCATTGTTTTTGGCAACCGGCCCGGCAGCTGCTGTTCTGGTTCATCAGGTTGTCGGCTCGGAGCAGGAAGCTCCAGGTGGCGGTAAGCCTGACCCGACGAGGCCTCTTGGCTTCTTGCTCGCCGGCGCCAGCGTTTTCGTGATCGCTGCTCTTGTCGCGTGGTGGGCCGATCTGCACTTCGGCAGCGTCAGGGATCAGAATGCTCTGGCGGCGGTGATCGACGCCTACGGTCTGTTGCTGCTGCTGGTGATCTTCGTCGGCCTATTACTCCCGATCGTACTATTGTTACGCGCGTCGATGAGGGCCGCCGATTCCGGGAATGCGGTATCGCCGATGTTGATCTCGATATGCTGTGTGTTGATTCTGGCCGCGGGGTTCTCGATTCGCTACACGGCGGTAATCGGAGGGCAGATCGACCTGCCGAGCGCGCACTATGCGGTCATGGAGCCGGTTCGATAGGCATCCGGAAATCATCACAGGAAACCGGGTATGAGGGCGTCGAAGATGGATTCCGATGGAATTACGCTGAATCGCAGGCAGTTTGTACAGGCTGCGGCTGCTACTGGTGCTCTGGCCAATGTGGGAGGCATGACGATGCTCTCATCGCAGGCCGAAGCGCAGACATCCCGACAGATCGGGGAGTGGAGGTCGACCACCTGCCAGGGCTGCACGAGCTGGTGCCCGGTGCAGGTCAAGGTGGTCGATGGCCGCGCAATCCATCTGCGCGGGAATCCACATTCCAAGGCTAATCATGGCAAGATCTGCCCGCGGCCGCATCTGGCGCTGCAACAGGTCTATGACCCGGATCGTATCCGCCAGCCGATGAAACGCACCAACCCCGAGAAGGGGCGCGGCGTTGATCCGAAGTTCGTCCCGATCACCTGGGAAGAAGCGGTCGAGACGATTGCCGACAAGATGATGGAACTGCGCAGCGCCGGCGAACCTGAAGGGTTCGCGCTGTTACGCGGTCGCTATACCTACATGCGCGACTGCCTGTACTCGGCGCTTCCGAAGATCTTCGGTTCACCGAACAATATCAGCCACTCGTCGATCTGTGCCGAGGCCGAGAAGTTCGGCTCCTACTACACCGAAGGCCTGTGGGACTATCGCGATTACGACATCGAGCACACGCGCTACATGCTGTGCTGGGGGGCCGATCCGGTCAGCAGCAATCGGCAGGTGCCGCATGCGATCAATTTCTGGGCGGATATGCGCGATGACGCCACCGTTTCGGTGGTAGACCCGCGGCTGTCGGCGACCGCTTCCAAGGCCAACGAATGGCTGCCGGTGATTCCGGGAGAGGACGCGGCGCTTGCCGTTTCCATGGCGCACGTGATACTCGCCGAGGGTCTATGGCACAAGCCGTTCGTCGGCGATTTTACCGATGGTCGAAACCGCTTCGTACCGGGCAAGATGATCGCCGAGCGCGAGCAGGACGAAAACGGCGACGAAACACCGGTATTCAATGAGCGCTACACCCACGGCGTGGTTCGCTGGTGGAACGAAGAGCTCAAGGATCGCACGCCCGAATGGGCGACCGAAAAGACCGGCATTCCGGCCGAGCAGATCCGTCGGGTCGCCATCGGCTTTGCCCAGGCTGCACCATATGCAATCAGCTGGATGAGCCCGGGTGCCGCAATGCAGCCGCGCGGCGCGGCAGCGGCGTTGGCCACGCATGCGCTCAACGGGCTGGTGGGTTCGGTCGATCACGCCGGCGGGGTGGTCGCAACAATGAAGACACCCGATGACAAAATTCCCGACGTGAGCCGGTACCAGGACGATCTTGCGAAAGAGAATTCCAAGCTTCCAAAGATCGATGCCCGCGGCACGCTGGCGTTCCCGTCGCTGAAAGATGGAAAATCAGGCGGCGGGGTGGTCACCAATGCCGCCGCCGATGGCATTCTGGCCGAAGACCCGAATTCGATCAAGGTCGCGATCGGTTACTGGTGCAATTTCGCGTTCTCGTGCCAGGGCGCGCAGCGCTGGGAAGAGGCGCTGACGAAGATTCCGTTTTTCGTGCACATTACCACCAATGCTTCCGAAACCTCGATGTTCTCGGATATCCTGCTGCCGGCACCACATCAGTTGTTCGAAAAATGGGGTTTTGTCAAGAGCAAGCAAAATCTGCACAGCTACATTACGCTGAATCAGCCGGTGATCGAGCCGGTTGCGGATCTGCGGCAAGAGGAGACCGAGGTTCCCTACCTGATCGCCGAAGCATTGGCGCAGCGCGGTTTTGACAATTTGCTTCGCTATTACCAGGAGTCTTTTGCGGATCCCGAAACCGGTGAGCATCCCGGCACTGCCGCGGAATTCAACATGATCGCTCTGCGTATGCTGACGAGGGGCGCCTGGGATAAGTCGCATCCGAATTACGGCAAGTATGGCGAAAGCATCCCGGGCTGGGATGCGTTTCGCATGCAGGGCGTCTGGAATTCGAACCGTTTCGTTTCCGGCGAGCGGCGCAAGAATTTCCCGAATGAGACCGGCAAGTTCGAGTTTTACAGTGAGACCCTGAAAACGGCGCTACAAGGCCATGCGAGAAAACATGGGGTAAGCGTCGACGAGGTGATGGCGGAAACCAACTACACAGCGCGTGGCGAGCGCGTATTCGTGCCGCACTACGAGCCTGCGCTTCGCAATGGCGACGAGGAAAAATACCCGTTTATTTTCTTCGAGCACCGTTCGCGTCTGAACCGAGAGGGTCGCTCGGCAAACACGACCTGGTACCAGGCGCACAAGAATGCCGACCCGGGTGATGAAAACTGGAGCGATGTGCTGAAGATGAACCCGGCAGACGGTGAACGCCTCGGCCTTAAGACCGGCGAACGGGTCCGGATCAGCTCTGCGAACGGGTCGTTCGAGGTTGACCTCAAGCTGTGGGAAGGGGTGCGGCCCGGAACTGTGGCGAAATGCTATGGCCAGGGACACTGGGCGTATGGTCGCGTGGCGGCCAGGGATTTCACCAAGGCGATCCCACGCGGTTTCAATAATAATGAGTTGCATGCAGCAGCCTTCGAGCCGCTCAGCGGTTCGAGCGTCCGTCATGGCGGATTCACCCGAGTCGGGATCGAACGCATCTCGCCCGAAACGCAGCAACACAGGGAATTGAACAATGAGTAAACGCTACGCAATGGTCATCGATCTGCATCGCTGCGTGGGCTGTGCCGCCTGTGATATCGCCTGCAAATCAGAAAACAATGTGCCGGACGAGTTCCACTGGTCGAACCACATCATTGAGACGAGTGGTACTTTTCCGAATACCAAGCATCGATACGTGCCGACGTTATGTAACCACTGCGAGGACGCACCGTGCGTTAACAACTGTCCGACCACCGCAATGTATAAGAATGCAGATGGACTTACGCTGCACGATCCCGACAAATGCATTGGCTGCCGGACCTGCCAGATGTCGTGCCCCTATGGCGTTATCTGGTTCAATAAAAAGGATCCGCATCAGCGATTCGCTGAGGAAGACGCGGCGATGGATGACGTCACTTTCAGCGGCAAGGAGATGGCCGAGGAGACTGGCGCGCCGATTCCTTACTACAATCCGGCGCGAGCGCAGACCTACCAGGGCATCCGGTCCCGAGGGCTGGTGGAAAAATGCACCTTCTGTGATCACCGTCTGGCCGTCGGCGAGTTGCCCGCATGCGTCGTGGCCTGCCCCGCGGACGCGCGGATTTTCGGAGATATCAACGACGCCGAGAGTCCGCCGAGCAAGGCGTTGGCAAAGCATCCGCCGAAGGTGCTGCAGCGCGATCGCGGCACCAGTCCGCACGTGTTTTACATCCGCGAATTCAACGAAGTGTAAGTAGTGGGGAGTTATTGAGGTTGCTTCGATTGCCTGCCGCTAAGGGTAGCGAGAATGTCCACTGACATCTCGCGGCGGAAGCGTCGACTCCAACTATTGGCGGTTGCTCTCGGCGATCCGCGAAAGTGGCCGAAAGATCTCGGCGAGTGTCTCGTCGAGGCTTTCGCGCCGGACGGCGAAAGGGCATACAGGGCCGCGCTGACATTCGAGAATTCTGTCAGGCAGACGACTGATCATGTCAGTCTGACGGCGCGATATGCATCCATGTTCGTCGGTCCTTTCCGACCGCAAGTGCCTCCGTATGCTTCGGCGTGGCTGGAGGAGGATGGCATGCCGATGGGCGCCGTGAGTGGACGCGCTCTCAATAGCTATCGAGAAGCGGGGCTCAGCTTTGAGAAACGGAGCGAGCCGCCGGATCACCTTATTGCCGAACTTGAATTTCTGTTTTTCCTGACGGTTCAGGAGCAATCGAGCGGCGATACACGCTGGCGTGACTGGCAGTACGATTTCTTCGCGCATTGTGTGCAACCTTGGATACAGGCATTTTGTCGCGCGCTCTTCGATGCGAATGGCGATCAGCCGGCGTATCAAGCGCTTTCGGCATTGTGCTCGACGCTGCACAGGGACTTTGATCGATATCGTGGTGACGCCTCGGAAGCCTGCTGAGATTCGATGTTCGGCGCGTTCCGGCAGGCGCGCATGCACGGGTCGGTGCATATCAGGTGTCATGGATGCTGATCGACCAACGGTCACAACCAAAGGCAAGCTCAGTATCCAGTCTTCTGACAAGCAATTCGGATGGCGCTTCGGAGGCCGTGGGCAGACCGATGATGCATCGCGCCAACGCTGGATTCAGAACGTTGAAAATCGCCCAAGTTACCGTCTCGTCGTCGCGCGGTTCGGCCGAAAGCGTCTCGGGCGATCTTCTTTGCGAGCGTCTACAGGCGGTCTGCCGCCAACTGGCGGAGCAGCAGATCATGGTTGAGAATATTTGTCGGCTGCCCGCTCTGGTTGACCAGTGGATTTCTGGCGATCGAGTCCAGTGCGTCCTTGTCCGCGGTGGTACCGGGCTTACCGTACACGATTGTGCGCCAGGAGCGATTCAACCCTTCTTGGACCGCGAGCCTCCAGGGTTCGATGAACGGTTCCGCCATCACTCGCTGCAGGAGATCGGTTCCTCAATGGTGCAATCGCGTGCTTTTGCTGGCGTCGCAAACAGTACACGGGTATTTGCATTGCCAGGATCCGCCAGCGCGTGCCGAACGGCGGGGGACGACATACTGCAACCGCAACCGGATCGGTACCGGTACACTCGCCCGTGCAATTTCGTCGCGCTGGTGTCGTAAGCGGATGGCGGGCGAGGATGGGGATCGGGGGCCGTCGCCGGCCGATACGAAGCGCCGGTTGTCCCGGCGTGACCTGCTGCGTCGGCTTGTTGGAGAAACCGGGCAGCGACCTGGTGCGTCCGTGTCGGGTTTCGATACCCTGACGCGTCGGGCCGATCAGCTGGCGCGCGATCAACAGTACGACGCAGCTAGTGAACTGTATCAACGCATCATCGACCGTGAGCCGATTCATCCCGAGGCATGGCGCTGTAAGGGCTGGTGTTTGATGAGGTTGGGGCGACATGCGGAGGCTCGTGAAGCGTGGCGGACATTGCTGAGATCCGGACCTGGCGATGGCCACGCGGTGTTGTACACAGGGATGAGTCACGCGCTGGAAGGCGATATCGAGTCGGCTCTGGAAGTTTGGCGAACATACCGGGATTACAATACGGTCTTGATCATGCGGGAGATCAACTTGATCCTGCATGCAGCCAGCGAGGGCGAGCCGCTGGAAGGGGAGTCGCTCGCGTGTCGGATTGAGGATGCTATCCGGCGGCAAGAGCAGCCGCGGCGATGACCTTTGTCCTGTAATCAGCGTCTTGCGGGACGCTGGATTCGCCTGATAAAGCGACCGGGGGCGTGTTACCAAGCGAGGCGGTCAATCGGCATTCATCATTGACCCCATATCGGCGTCCAACAATGCCCCCCCTTTGAGCTCGTTGCGGTGATCACTGCCGGTGCTTGAAACGCCAGCTTCCGTTGCCGGTTTGAATGATGTTGCAGGGATGAGTCAGACGGTCGGGGGGCGCCGTTGTCATCTCGGCATCCCCAAAGACCTGGGACCATTCTGCGAAGTCCAGCTTTGTGGTGACGATGATCGAGGTGCGTTCGTAGAGCCGGCTGATGAGGTGGAACAGCAGCGGGCCGCCCGACTGGGCGAACGGCAGGTAGCCAAGTTCGTCGAGGACCACAATATCGACCCGGGCAAGTGCGTCGGCGAAGCGCCCCGGGGCGCCCGGCGCGGGCCTCGGCCTCGGGCCGGTTGACCAGATCGATGACGTTGAAGAAGCGGCCATTGGATCTGTGGCCGATGCAGATGCGAGCAATGGCGAGGGCCAGATGGCTTTTGCCGGTGCCGGTCCCGCCGATCAGTACGACATTGCGTTGCCGAGCCAGGAACGCTCCGCTGGTGAGATCTCGGACCAGCGGCTCATTGATCAGTGTGTCGGCGAACACCAAGTCGCCCAGCCCCTTGGCCAGCGGCAGCTTGGCGACACCGAGCTGGTAGCGGATCGAGCGCACGATTCCGGGCATCAAGAAGAAGCATGGCACCTGGGGTGCGCGCAAGAGACGCCGTCGCTACAAAGCTGAAGGAAGCCCCCTGACAACAGCGCGCCCTTCGCCTCCGGCAACGCGCTGTTCGGCCTCACTCACCCGCCTGTCGGTCTGATGGCTGCGCCTTGGCATCAGCCTACAGCGCACCAAGCCCGGCCATCCCGAGCAGAACGGGTGCCACGAGCGCATGCACCTGACCCTCAAGCAGGAAGCCACCAAGCCCGCCGCCTTCAAATTCCTGCAGCAGCAGGAGCGCTTCGATAAGTTCATCGGGGACTACAACAATGGACGCCCGCATCAGGCTCTCGGCGGCGCCTATCCGGGCGAACTGTATACACCTTCAGCTCATGTCTGCGAGCCGACAGACGCCGAAGGCGAGGCAGCGACGGCGCCGCTGAATCCGTTCGTGCCGGACAAAGTGTTAACCATGTGACCGGAATGCACCTCGGAGATGACGGACGTACGGCGGTTTTGCTCCTGAAAGCAGCCCTAAGCCTGGGTTGAGTCATGATGTCGGCAGTCGACCCCACGGAGACGGTCGCGAAATTGAACTGGGAAGCAGTAGTCGCCGTCGGAGCCTTCACGGCTATTCTCGGTCTAGCGCTGTGCCTACCAGCGAGATGGTGGGCGAGGCGGAAACTAGAAGTTGCGCCGTCCGAAGTCCGCACGAACTTTAGGTTTACGAAAATCGGACTCGTGTTCTACACAACAATGTTGATCCTCCTGGGGATCGGCCTTCTTTCAAATTACGTCGCGCCTTACTCTTGGCTTGGACAGCTAGCGGATACTGGATTCGGAAGGTTGATAATTCTGGGTGTATACCTCGCCATTGCTGTGCCAGTTGAACGTCTACTCGTTCGCTCCGGCGTGTTACTAGTTGCGAAGTCCGAGCAGTAGGCCAACGGCTGCTCCTGGCCGAGGCCGACTGTTTGAGGTTAGATTTCCGCGATCCGAAGTGGTCCGCTTCCACCCTCATAGCGGACCATTAGCTATCAGGCGCGACCTCTCGGCTTACTTCGGCTTTGCGGCCAAAGGCGGAAGGAGCGTCTCAATCAACGATTGCTATCCCCGAGCAGAGAACGGTGGACTGCCGCCAGCATCTGATCATCGCTCATCACGTCAGCAGTAGTTGACGCCATGCGATATATGTTCCAGGATTACCATATAGAAAGAGTGATGATGGCCATCTAATTTTTTTTTGAGAAGGGGAAGGCAATGCAACAGAAGGTCGTTACAAACGGACCCGGGGTTTTGTTCTTGTTTCTCGCAAACCTAGCAGTGGCGAGTCACCTATCGTCCCTCATGAGTGGCTATCTCGACGTTTTTCCTGAAGCCGCCGGACTGCATATCACAACCGATCCGAACACCCCAGCTGGCGACGATCTCGTGGTGGCAGTGGTCAACGCAAACGGGAACGTGTTAGATGCCGCAACATTTGACGGGGACGGCAACATCATTATGGGGATTCCCATTCAAGAGGGATTACCACTTGGTGATTTCATCGCAGATCGGCAGTTGTCCATCGGTGCCGGTTGTAGCACCTTTATCGTCTGCAATGGGATCGTCGATCAATTGAGGACCGTAATGACGCCGCTCATCGGTCCACTTTGACATCGTGGCTCGGGTGACTAGCAAGTTGCTCATCGGTCTAGTCGGAGCCCTTGGCGGTCTGTCTATCTGGTTGTTTATCGATGGCTCAAGCAGGGAACCCACCGGCAGTCGTATATCGGAACTTGGTTTGTATCCCGAGACCGAGGAACCCGCGCAGAAACGTGCCGAGACGCCGCCAGGCGGACTCGGGGGATATGAAATTGACTTGAACGCA
Organism: uncultured Halomonas sp.; assembly: GCA_964453565.1. Taxonomy (GTDB): domain Bacteria; phylum Pseudomonadota; class Gammaproteobacteria; order Xanthomonadales; family Wenzhouxiangellaceae. Next base: position 1,180 of record CAYVPB010000083.1, on the reverse strand, counting down.
GCTGACCGTGTATCCATGCCGAGACAGGCCGATCCACAGCCCATGGAGTCTATGATTGTCAGCGACCCTGGCGAACAGACGGCCGCGCTTGGACCAAGAGCTTTGCGAGAGATACTCGTAGATCGGGCTTTCGCAGATCTGCCGGGGCTCATGGCGGAGATTGACCGGCAGTTTCTGTCGGAAGAGGAGACCCAATGGGGCGAAAGATCGGCCGTTGCGCTCGACGGCATGATGTCGGATGCTTATGCGCCAAACGATCCACCGCCATATTCCCGGCTTCGCAGAGCGACCATCTGTTACCTAGAACTCGACGGCTCTGGGGAAGCCGCGTTAGATCTCCATGGCCGCCTCCGCAGGCTTGCCGGATCGCCATATGATTTCAGAGTGGAATACGGCGATTTCACGTTCGGTTTCTACTCACGGCTCCCCGACAAAAGGACACGGTTTTATTTTCTTCATCCTGATTTCCGTCTTTCCGGGAGTGCCGAGTCAAGACTGGAATCAGCGCGGTGACGCGAGTCACGCCAACTGTACAAAATCACGCAATCCGCACCCGCAACAAGAACATGAATTAGCCGGCATGGAGTGGTATCCGGCGCGTTGGCCTCATCCAACAAGGAACTGAGCTGCGTGCGGCGGGTCCTGAACCTCGCGGCACGCGTGTGGCGCCACGAGAACGGCCTGTCATGGCTGGATGCGCCACCGTTGATCGAAATGGAGAAGGGCCGCACCCGCAAGCCCTATCCGTTGAGCTGGGAGGAGCAGGATCGCCTGTTTCGCGAGCTGCCGGCCCACCTGCAGCGCATCGCGCTGTTCAAGGTGAATACCGGCTGCCGCAAGCAGGAGGTGCTGAGCCTCCGTTGGCACTGGGAGATCAAGGTCCCCGAACTGGACACGAGCGTGTTCGTGCTGCCCTGCAACGATGAGTTCACCACAAAGAACAGCCAGGAGCGCATCGTGGTGCTGAATTCCATCGCCCGCCGGGTGGTGGACGAGCAGCGGGGGAAGCACCGGCAGTTCGTGTTCACGTTCCGAGGGAAGCCGACGAAGAGCATCCTGAACTCGGGCTGGCGACACGCCAGGGAGAGAGCCGGGCTGCCGCAGGTGCGGGTGCACGACCTTCGCCATTATTCCGAGTTCCGGATTATTCCGAGTTGCTTGCCTGACATTCAGGACTCTC
>CAYVPB010000082.1:0-12056 GCA_964453565.1 uncultured Halomonas sp. | reverse complement strand
CCGGGTGGTGTGGGAGGGGCTCGGTCGGCTATGTTGACCGACCCCTATCCCGATTGCGTGAGGCGGGTATAATTGAACGGTTCTTCGGCAATTCAGTCTCAAGTTTTCAGCGACCGGAACAGCACTCCACCATGCAACTCAATCTTCTCAAAGCCAAGATTCACCGGGCTGTGGTGACCCACGCCGAACTCGACTACGAAGGCTCCTGCGCCATCGACGAGGACCTGTTGCAGGCCTCGGGCATTGTCGAGTATGAACAGATTCATATCTACAACATCGCCAACGGCGAGCGGTTCGTCACCTATGCCATCCGTGCCGAGGCCGGAAGCGGAGTGATCAGCGTCAATGGCGCGGCCGCGCACAAGGCTTCGCCCGGAGATTTGCTGATTATCTGCGCCTACGGCCAGTTGGCCGAAGCCGAGGCGGCACGCCACAAACCGCGACTGGTCTACCCCGACCAGGACAATCGCGTGGCGCGCATCGCCGGGGAAATCCCGGTTCAAGCCGCCTGACCCCTTGGGTCATGTTGCAAAAAAGCAACACACCATCCCTGCAAGAACTGTTCCGCGACCAGCCCGAGCGCGCGCTCGGCATGGTGCTTGAATCGCCGTGCTGGCGGTTCGATGCCAGCCGGGTGCCGCTGAGCCAGCATCAATGGCAGGCCGGACTGGCCTCGTCGAATATCCTGCGTCCGGCCGTCGATGCCCTGTTTCAGGGCGAAATCGTCAATCCGTCCGAACATCAACCGGCGCTGCATATGGCGCTGCGGGCCGCGAATTCCGTAGCCATGGTGGCCGACCCGGAAGCGGCTGTCGTGCGCGAATCGCGTGACCGTATGCTCAAGCTTTGCGGACGGCTATATCGTGGTGACTCTCCGGTGCGGACGCTGCTGCATGCCGGAATTGGTGGCTCCGATCTGGGGCCTCGTCTGGTCGCTGAGGCACTGGATCCTGGCGACAGCGCGGTCGAGATCGAGTGGCTGACCACGCTGGATGCTCGTCGCATCCGGCGTCTGCTTGGTCGTCTGGACCCGGCCCGGACCGGCCTGGTGGTGGCGTCCAAGAGCTTTTCAACCCTTGAGACGCTGACCCAGGCAAGCCTGATTCGCGATTGGCTGGGCGACGATGGCGCCGATCGAATCTGGGCGGCGACGGCGAATGTCGAACCGGCAATGGAGTTTGGCGTTGCCGCCGACAACATCCTGGCCTTTCCTGGCTGGACCGGCGGGCGCTATTCGTTATGGTCCAGCGTTGGACTCAGCGCCGCCGCCCGGATCGGACCCGAGCGGTGGAAGGCACTGTTGGATGGGGCATGTGTCGCCGACCGCTTGCTTGCCGACCGGCTTTCGCAATCACCCGCGCTGGGCCTGGCACTGGCCCTTGACGCCCTGGTGCGGCGGGCCGGATGCGCTACGCTGGGCGTGGTTTCTTATGCCCCCGAGTTGCGGCTGCTGGCCGAATTTCTGCAGCAACTGGTAATGGAAAGCCTGGGCAAGTCAGTGCGGCTGGATGGCGGCGCGGTCGATGGTCCGACCTCGCCACTGGTGTTCGGTGGCGCTGGCACAGACTTGCAGCACTCGCTGTTCCAGGCCCTGCACCAGGGCACGACGCGCCATCCTGTGCTGCTGCTGGGCAGCGTCGAGGCGCAACCCGGCCTGGAACACTGGCATCGCGAACAATTGGCCCATCTGCTGGGCCAGGCCAGCGTTCTCGTTCATGGTCGCCAGGCCGAACGTCCCGAGCAGGATATGCCTGGCAACAATCCGGTCATGACGCTGCTGACTCGCCATATCGACCCGGCAGGAGTGGGAGAATTGATCGCCCATTTCGAACACGCCGTCTACCTGCTGTCGGTAATGTGGAGCGTCAATGCCTTCGACCAGTGGGGAGTGGAGGAGGGCAAGCGCCTTGCCGGACAGTTTCGCGAGGTGTTGGCGGAAGGTGGCGCCAGCCCGGACCCGACGCTGCAAAACCTGTTGGACTGGATTTCGGTGCAGCATTGAGACTTGCCGATTTGAAATATCGGGCTCGATTCGTTATGATGACCAATCATTCGACGGTTAGCGTCGGATATCGTCCAGTGATTGTCGGTACTTCCTGACGTTTTGGTTTCGAACCGATTTTCACGAAGCCGAAACCGGTCCCCCGGCAGCGCCAACTGACATCACTACAAGTATAGATTGAAGGCACCAGCGGGCGTCAGCGGGCGCATTTTGTCGTGATTCGGTGATCGACGATTCCGGTTCAACGCATTCATATGGAGGCAGCTATCACTACTTCAGCAGTGAAGAAAGCAAAACACACACAAAATTTCGGCCACGATCCGGTCGAGGTCCGCGATACGGATCATTACCAGCAGGAATACGTCGAGGGCTTCGTCGATAAATGGGATGAACTGATAGATTGGGATGCTCGCTACAAGAGCGAAGGTGATTTCTTCATCAAGCTGCTCAAGGAGCGTGGTGCCAAGAGGGTTCTGGACGTTGCTACCGGTACCGGTTTTCACTCGGTTCGACTGATTGAGGCCGGTTTTGAAGTCTGCAGCGTCGACGGTTCGGCTGCAATGCTGGCCAAGGCATTCGAGAATGGCAAGAGGCGTGGTCATATCCTGAGAACCATTCAGGCCGACTGGCGCTGGCTGAACCAGGATGTGCATGCCGCTTATGACGCCGTGATCTGCCTGGGCAACTCGTTCAATCACCTGTTCGACGAACGCGACCGGCGCAAGGCGCTGGCCGAGTTCTATGCGGTGCTCAAACATGACGGCTGCCTGATTCTGGACCAGCGCAACTACGATGCGATTCTGGACGAGGGTTTTTCTACCAAGCACAAGTATTACTATTGCGGTCATCAGGTCAGCGCCGAGCCCGAGCACGTCGACGAGGGGCTGGCGCGATTCCGGTATACCTTCCCGGATGACTCCGTGTATTACCTGAACATGTGCCCGATTCGACGCGACTATACGCGCAGATTGATGCAGGAAGTGGGCTTTCAGAAGATCTCGACGTACAGTGACTTCGAAGACGAGGAGAGCACGGGAAGCCCGGATTTTTATATCCATGTGGCCGAAAAGAAATACCGTGTCGGCGGCGATGACTCGGATCAACAGGCAATATTGGAACCCACCGACCAGGGTGCGGCAAAACCGGCTACCGCGCGGGCTACGGCCACGGACACCAACCAGCGGCGCTATTCGGATGCGGTCGAGACCGCGCGCGAGTATTACAACAGCAGCGATGCTGATCACTTCTACTTCCATATCTGGGGCGGTGAGGATATTCATATCGGGCTGTATCAGCCCGACGACGAGCCAATCGCCGAGGCCAGTCGCCGAACCGTTCGGCATATGGCCGATCTGCTCGAAAATGAAAGTATCGATCTGGATGAAAATACTCGAGTGCTGGATCTGGGCGCCGGCTACGGTGGCTCAATGCGCCACCTGGCGCGCCGGTTTGGTTGCCACTGTGTGGCGCTGAACCTGAGCGAGGTCGAGAACATGCGCGATCGCGAGATCAATCGCGAGCAGGGCCTGGACCAACTGATCGATGTGGTCGATGGTGATTTCACCAGTCTTCCATACGAAGACAGCAGCTTTGACGTGATCTGGTCGCAGGATGCGCTATTGCATTCGGGAGACCGTGAGAAAGTTCTGGCCGAAGCCGTGCGCGTGCTCAAGCCTGGCGGCCGGCTGATCTTTACCGATCCGATGCAAAGCGATGATGCTCCGGTCGAACAGTTGCAGCCCATTTATGACCGCATTCATCTGGATTCGCTGGGCTCGCCGGGATTCTACCGGCAGACGTTGCAGCGTCTGGGCCTTGAACAGGTCACGTTTGAAGACCACACGCAGCAGCTATCGCGACATTACTCTCGGGTTCGCCAGGAACTGGTGAACAATCGCTCCGAACTGCTCGACAAGGGCGTCAGCCGGAATTACATCAAGCGCATGCAGGATGGGCTGCAGCACTGGGTTGAAGGTGGCGGCAAGAGCTACCTTGCCTGGGGCATCTTTCTGTTCCGCAAGACCTGATATTGGCGGCGGGCTTCGGATGAGGTTTGCGGCCGGAATTCTCGCGTCGACATGTTGGCATTAAAGCGCCGCTACATCCAGACGCCCGTCGGCAAATTGCACCAGCCGCATCGGTTCGGCCAGGTCACCGATGAAATTGCCGTCGGTTCCGCGATTGCGAAACGCCATGTAGATCCATTCGCCGGACGGCAGGCTTAGAACGCGGCCGGCATAGAGACTGCCGGGTTGGTCGGCGACCAGATAGGGCTGTTCGGGGACGCGGTATGGTCCGACAGGCCGGTCGGCGATAAAGTACATTGTTCCGGTACGCGCCGGCGGCGGCAGCGCGTCGCGCGCGGCCCGGTTGTGGAAACGTGCACTGACCGAACAGAACAGGTACCAGTAGCCGCCGATTCTTTCGACCTGCGGCACTTCCATCTCGCCGAACCAACCGGGAGCCAGGACCGGCGGCCCGACCTCCCAGTGCTCCAGGTCGTCGGAAAACGCGTGACCTATCGCGCCGCGGCCATCGGCCGCGCCGCACCCCACCCGGCAGGTCATGAACATATGGAAGCGGCCTGTTTCCGGATCAGGAATCACCCAGGGGTCGCGCCAGGACTGGTCATACCAGCATGCCGGGTCCAATTCCTCGTACCAGGTCGGGTCGAGTTCGACCACCTCCGATGGCACGCTGCGTCGCCAGTGGTTCAGATCGGTTGAGGTTGCCCGGCAGATCCGCTGGATCTTGCCCTCCTCAGCGCGGCTGGTGCCGGTATAGAACAGGTGCCACAGCCCTTGATGGCGCAGCACGCATCCGGTCCAGGTGGTCAATGAATCCGGCGCCTCGTATTCAGCCGCTGGCAGCAGCGCCGCCGGCCGCTGTTCCCAGGCAACCAGGTCGTAGGTGACCGCGTGTCTGATCGAGGCATGCCAGTGTCGCAGCTCGGGGTCTTCCAACGAGCGGTCAGCCTGCAGGTAGAACATATGTATGCAGTCACCATCGACGGCAAACCAGAAGTCCCACACCCACTTTCCGGGGAGCGAAAAACTCATTCATGCATTCCTGTTCGGACAAGTTTTAGAGGTTGACCCGGCGCGGCACGCCGCCAGTCAGCAGCACGGTGCGATCGAGCACGAAGTTGGAATAGAAAGGCAGGATGGCGCCGCCGATCACGTTGGCTTGCGAACTCAGCCGCCCGGCCAGTACCATGGGCTTGATCAGCTCGGCTGGCAAGCCCCGCTCCAGTCGCTCCTCGACCATCGCGGTCAGCCGACGGACTCGATGTGCGTCCAGTTGCGAATCGATCACTATTGCCTCGGGGTCCAGCACTGCAATCGCGCCGGTCAGGGCATGGGCCAGCGCGTCGGCGCAGTCCCGCAGCCAATCCTCTACATGCGGTTCGGCACTGCTGTCCAGCGCATCGAGGTCGGAGACTTCCCCGATCTCGAATCCGCGCGCGGCCAGATGCCGCGCCAGCACAAACAACGAGGCGCGGTTCATCAGGATATCCGGGGACCGGTGTGGCGAATCCGCCGCAGAAAATGCCGACGGCGGCACCGGCATGGAGGCAAACGCCCCGGAATTGCCGTGAAAGCCCGGCTGCAGATTGCCGTCCACGACCACCCCGCCACCTACGAACGTGCCCAGGTAGACATAGAGGAAATCCGACAACTCCGTACCACAGCCGAACAGCAGCTCGGCGATTGCGGCGGCCGAGTCGTCGTTTTCAAAGAATAGCGGCAGCGTGGTGCGCTTTTCCAGCTCGGCGCTGAAATCCAGCGTGCGCCACTTTTCCGCCGCCTCCGGACTCATGCCGAAATCGTCCTCGAGCTGGCCGATGAACCAGGGCATCGCCACCCCGACCCCCATCAGCCGGCGCCGCTGTTCCACTTTCAGGGACTGCATCAACGTGCTTAACCCCGCCTCGATCCGGGTCAGCAGTTGCTCCGGGTCGGGCCAGGCATGCACATGGTGGATCCGGTCCAGCACCCGGCCGCCGAAATCCATCACCAGCATCTCCATGTAACGCCTGCCCAGCTTGACGCCGATGGCATAGGCGCCGGAAGGGTTGATGCGGTAGAGCACCGAAGGCTGGCCCTTGCCGCCTCGCTGGCGCCCGCATTGCCGGACCAGCCCCTGTTTTTCCAGTTCATCGACGATGCGGGTCACGGCCTGCGGTGACAGACCGCTGCGCTGCGCCATCACGGCCTTGGACGCGGTGCCGGAGCGCCTGAGCTCGGTCAGCAGAATGCTCTTGTTGTAACGTCCCAGCCGGCTGGAGTTGCTGCCTTTTGCCACAATCTGTTCATTCCCGTTCAACCAGTCCCCGGGCCAGGATCAGGGCGCCGATCTCGCCCGATCGATCCTGATGGCCCGGCATGACCAGGAAGTCTCGCATGCTTTCCTTGTCAAGTGCCTGGAAATAGTTGCCGTTCAATTCGCAAAACCACTGGTGAACCCGCCGGAGCAGGCCATCGGCCTGCATCACACCGCCACCGAGAATGATCCGCCGCGGCATGAATGTCGCGACCAGGTTGACGCACATCGAGGCCAGGTAAAAAGCTTCGATATCCCAGGCCGCATGATTCGGCGGCAATCCGGCCGGATCCTGGCGCCAACGGGCTTTCAGTGCCGGGCCGCAGGCCAGCCCTTCCAGGCAATCGCCATGGAATGGGCAATGGCCGGGGTAATTGTCGTCGCGGTGGCGCGGCACCAGCATGTGCCCGACTTCCGGATGGCTGAAGCCGTGAAGCGGCTGCCCCCGGTAGATCAAGCCGGCGCCGATGCCGGTTCCGATAGTGACATAAACGTAATGATCCAGCCCGTCGGCGGCACCGCCATGCCCCTCGCCCAGCGCCGCGCCATTGACGTCGGTCTCGAAGGCAATCGGTACCGCCAGCTCACGCTCCAGCGTCGAGACGATCGCCACCCGGCTCCAGTTCGCCTTGGGCGTGTTGGTGATCAGCCCGTAGTCGGTCGACGCCCGGTCCAGCTCGACCGGACCGAAGCTTGCCACGCCGATCGCGTCCAGTGGCCCGTGCCGGAGCGCCGAGCGCTGGAAGAATTCGACCACCGCAGCCAGGGTGCCCGAGGGCAAGCCGGTCGGAATCGTGGTGCGCTCCAGCACCTGATCGGGGCCGTGCGCGACCACGCAGTTGAATTTGGTCCCCCCGGCTTCGACGCCACCCAGCAGCTCGTTCACCAGCGATTCCTTTCCATCCGGTTCATGCAGCAGACTCCCAAGGCCCCGGCACGGCTTACCAGAACCAGACCAGCAGACCCGTGATTGCAAGCAGTAGCAGCAGGGCATGGAATCGATAATTACGATACAGCGGCTCACCCCGTAACTGGCGAGTCTCCTCGCGGAAAGCCTTTGCCGACCAATGGAACTCACCCGGTGCCTTGCGCGGCGCCGGATCGAGAAGGCTGATCGTGAAAAGCGCGGTGGCCGCCAGCGTAAACAGGATGGGCGCGACATACAGGAAATGGATATTGATCAGGCTCAGTACTTCGTTGCAGGCAAATAGCAGCGCGCCGGCTACGGCACCGGTGACCAGCGTCCAGAAAGCGCCATTGGCCGTTGCGCCCTTCCAGAAGAAACCGATGATGAACAGCGCGACCACTGGCGGCACGGCATAGGCCAGGATCGTCTGCAGATAGCGGAATAGCGACGCGAAGTTTTCGATCTGGGGTGCCCAGGCCACAGCCAGGAGCATGAACAGAAAGGTCACGAACTGCCCGATGCGCATCAGCTTGTGGTCATCCAGATGCGGATAGCGCGGACGGATAAAGTCCATGGTCGTCAATGTCGAAGCCGAATTGAGCGTAGAGTCGATCTGCGACATCAATGCCGCGATGAAACCGGCCAGCCCCAGCCCCAACAGGCCGACCGGAAGCAGGTCGAACATCAGGGTCGGATAGACTAGATCCGGACGCTCCAGTGAAGGATAGAGAACAATCGCCGCAGTGCCGGGCAACACCATGATGAAGATCATCGGCAGTTTCAGGAAGCCGGCGAACAGCATGCCCCAGCGCCCGTGGTTGATGTCACGTGCGGCCAGAACACGCTGCATCATGAACTGGTTGGTACACCAGAAATAAAAGCCCAGCAGGAACACGCCCGTGATCAGGCCCGGCCACGGCACGTAGGCATCCGAGGCCGGCCGGATCAGGCTGAGCCTGTCGGGGTCGACCTGACTCATCACGGCACTCCAACCGCCGGCCTTGTCGAAAGCGAACCACGCCACCATGATCGAGGCGATTATCAGCAGCATTGCCTGAATGGAATCAGTATAGATCACGGCCTTCAGGCCCCCGGCAATGGTGTAGATACCGGCTACCACGGCCAGAAACGTGATCATCTGCCACAGCGGGATTTCCGGAAACACCATCTTCAGCAGCAGGGCGCCGGCAAACAGGCTGCCGGCGGTGTCGACGACGATGTTAAGAAAGATCGTCAATACTGAAAAGAAGTGCCGTGAACGGCGGTCGAAGCGCCGCTCCAGCACTTCCGGCATGGTATAGACGCCGGTCTTCAGCAGCGATGGCAGGAAGAACAATGCAAATACGATCAGCACGAAAGCCGCCATCCACTCGTAGTTGAACACCGAGACTCCGGTGGCATAGGCATCGCCGGCAAGGCCGATCAGCGATGTGCTGGACATATTGGAGGCAAACAGTGAAAGGCCGATCAACGGCCAGACCATGGAGCGCCCGGCAAGGAAGTAGTCCTGAGTAGAACCGTGCCGGCGGCTGAGCACCAGGCCGATCGTAATCGTAGCCACGAACAGCACCACGATGATCGCCAGATCAATGAAATGAAGTGTCATCGTAGGCTAGTCCTTGAGAGTTGGTACCGTGCCGGTTGGGCCAACGAGATCCAGAGGATATCAGGCGCCTTGTCCCGCTCCCTCCCCGCTTGCCGGGGGAGGGAGGGTTGGGATCACACCTGTACGGCAGACAGTCAGAACTCGTAGATTACCGACAGCGCTGCGCTGCGACCGGCAATCGAGCGGGCACGGATCAACTCCTGACCGTTGACCACGCTGATCCCGCCCTCGGCCTCGGTCACACCAAGCTTGTTGAACAGGTTATTGACGGTGAAGTTCAGCCGCAGTCGGTCGGTAATCACGGCCTCGGCAAACAGGTTCACATAGGTGAAACCATCCATCTCGTAACTGTTGTCATCCTGCGAGAACGAGTCCGTAGTGCCGATAATCGAAGCACCTATCGCATGTCGGCCGATGAAATAGCTGGGCGACAGATTCCAGACCCAGTCAGCCTGGCGGCGTGGCGTATTGCCGACCAGGGTCGGGTCGTTGCTCTTCTTGATCTCGGCATCGGTCCAGGTCAGCGCACTTCGGAACTGAAAGTTGCCGAAGTCGGCAACCGCTTCGACTTCGATGCCGATGGATTCGTAACTGCGAATGCGCGCACGGTCGTCATCACCCTTGGATTCAGAGTTGGCGTCGTCGGTCTCGACGTAAAACCCTGTGGCGAACACTCCAATGTTGCGGTTCTGGTACTTCAAGCCCAGCTCGGTCGACTTGATATCGTTTTCCACCGAACCATCCACGGCGGTCCCGTTTTCCAGGAAACCACCGTCGCCAAGCCGGTCGGCGTTGACACGCGAGCCTTCCGAGTAGCTGCCGAACACGGCAACCTGATCGGTCAGCGTGTAGTTGCCCGCCAGCGAATACGACCAGTAACTCCAGTCGTAGTCGAAGCGCGTGGCGTTGATCGTCGCACTGTCGACGTATTCCACGTTCTGCAGCGCCAGCGGTGCATCCGGGCCCACGCCCTGGTCGCGCGCCGAGCCGAACGCATAATGTCCGCTGGCATCACCGTCGTCGTAGCGCAGGCTGGCATCGATGCTCAGGCTGTCGGTCGGCCGGAATGTGCCGGCGAGATAGAAGGCATCGATATCAGCTTCCAGATTGGTGTCGCGGAAGCAGCAGCCGCCCCAGTCCGGCGCGCCGAATGCAAGCTGTCCATTTTCGGTCAGCTGCTGGCCGTCGGCAAATACATCGACCAGGCGCGCATCATCGGAAACATCCTGCAGGAAAGTCTGCCAGAACCAGTTGACGTCGATATCCTGGCTGGCCCGGTAATAGCCGGCGGTGATCTCGAAGTTGTCGAACAGCCGGGTCAGGCTGAGATCGTTGGTGAAATTGTCCAGGCTCTTGAGATCATTGTCGAAGGTCCGGATGTTCTGAAGAAGACCGTTGCCATTGAGGTTGGCCAGTTCTGCGCCGCTGAGGACCTGCCCGGCGTTTGGGCCCGAGACGAATGCCAGGCCGTCGGCGCCGGTACCGTCGAGTACCACCGACAGTGATTCAATATCTGTTGCACTGCCAAGATCAGCGGTGAACGCGCCGAAGAAAGTGCCTGAAGTGCTGTTGAAACGGAAGCGCTGGTTCAGTTCCAGATTCGGCGCCACTTCATAGTTGAAGTCCAGTCCGATCCCGACCTGTTCGCTGCTGTTTCCGTCGCGAATGCTGCTGCGCCGGGGCTGGCCGTCGACGTCGAAGCTGGTGATGTCGCCGAGATCGCGACTGATGTTCGAGGCTTCCTTGGCGTCCAGTCCCGGGATCGACTTCTGGCTGGCCAGCATCGGCATGGGTAGATAGGTGGGCACGTTATCGTCGAGATACTTGAAGTAGACGCGGATATGCCCGCGATCCAGCCAGCGCGTGACATTGGCCTTGATCTGGCCACCATCGGAAGCATTGAAATCCACATCGCGAACACCTTCGCCACGCCGGTAGAAGCCGCCGACATGGAACTGCCAGTCGCGGCCGATTGGTCCCCCGTAATCGAAGTCCACGCGTGTACTGTCGTGATCCAGACCCGGCGTCAGGCGCACGCTGCCGCCCTCTTCTTCGCCGGTCTTGCTGATGAAGTTGATCACCCCGGCCGGCGAATTGCTGGCCAGTGTGGCGGCGCTGCTGCCCTTGAGCACTTCCACCCGGCCCAGTGTGCTGTCCAGGCGCAGGAACTGGTCGGTTGTTCCGACGATGATGTCGCCGAACTGAAGGATGGGCATGCCGTCTTCCTGCAACTGCACGAATTTTGAACCGCCGGCGGCAATGGGAACGCCGCGCACCGAGATATTGGTATTGCCCTCGCCGGCCGAAGCTTCCGAACGCACCCCGGGGATTGAGCGCAGTACCTCGGCGGCATTGCGCGCGGCGGTGCGGTCGACCTCATCCGGGCTCAGGGTGTTGATCGAGCGGGTCGTGAGAAATTTGCTCACGCCGCGCGGAGATCCGGTCACTACGATCTGGTCCATGTAGCGTTCGCCGGTCGATACGGTTTCTTCGGTTTCAGCGTCAGAAGCTTCGGGGGCTTGTTGCTGCGCCATCAGCGCGCCGCTGAACAGGGCGGCCGCAATCATGCTTGCCAGCGGGGAGCGGGGGAGTTGAATGTGCATGGGTCTACCTCGTCGTTGTCGTTGTGCCTGCTCCAGTGAGGTGACTGCCGATTGGCCGCGGGGCACCGAGAAAAGCATTGTGGTGGCTGCGGAAACCGGTCGACAATCTCTCATTTAGGGATTAAGTACATCACGGAGATTTAATAAAGTCAACTACGAGATGCTGTGCAGCGCACTATTTGGAGGGGTCACCAGATCGGCAGAATGGATTCGACCACGGTGCCTTACTCGATTTGCCAGAATTCAGCCCGCCACACAAGCAGGATGTGGCGGCCTGGAGGCGGGTTCCGGTCAATGGTGCCCGCGAAAATGGCACTCGCCGGTCGCTTTCGTTATCACTAGAAGTGCGGATCTGATCCAGATCTGACGCCGAAAAATCCGCTGGTGTCGCATTTGGGAAAGTATCGCATCGACCACCTCTTTATATTGCAATTCAGCCGGACCGGTTAAAAGGTTCGGGTACGCGAACCGGGCCAACTGGAGCCGGTCAGCATGGCAAACACCGAAATCCGGTGACTGTTCACCGGGCCTTCGCTGAATTCCGAGGTAGTCAGGCATGATCAAGACCAAGCAAAGAACCATTCCCGTCAATACGCGCCAGAGTGGCGATCTGGG
>CAYVPB010000081.1:0-12127 GCA_964453565.1 uncultured Halomonas sp. | reverse complement strand
ACACTACTCTCCGGGCTCTCGCACTCGGAAATTTATGCAACTGATGGGTAAACCAACTGATCAAGGTACACTTCCTGACCGGCCTCGATATAGGCAACCCGCGGATTTTTCAGCAGAGCACGGACTGCGCGTTCGGGTGCGCGAAGGGTAAACCCCTGAATGGCGGCACCATAGCTGAAGAGCATGTCGCTGCCAACGGATCGCACCATCGAAGATGCTTCGCTTTGCGACAAAAGATCTCCCCAGTTCATTACAACGATGTATTGGTCGGGGAGACGGTTGGCATGTTGCAGGCCGCGAATTTCGGCCGGCTTGGCGGGATGAGGCCCAACAGACACACTGCCGACTACCATCAATACTAATACAATGGTCAATTTTCGCATGTTCGACTCTCTCCGTTTTTTAAGGTGATTGTGGTTTTCAGCGTTGTGCAAGATCCAGCTCAGTCGACGCAGGCAAATCAACCACATGCCCCTACTCAGGCTGTATCGAAAGAATGCGTCAAGCCCATCCCTGCGATGATGGAAATCACAACTAATCAAACCCCGTTTGGGCAAGGATGAGGCTTTCCACCAGGCCCTTTTTCAAGGGCGAGTTTGTCTCCTGGCCATGGGTCCTTGTGAAGGATATCAATGTTTTTTGTTGCGGCGGGCCAAAGATGAACAAGCGTAGAAACTGGTCTATCATGGGCGCCAGGAATGAGTCGCACTTCGAGGTCGAAGGCACTATGCTGAGCTACCGTCACGCCTACCACGCCGGAAATCCGGCGGATGTGTTCAAGCATGCCGTTCTGGTTGCGCTGGTTCGCGCGATGCAGCATAAGGAGAAGGGAATCCGCTTTATCGATACCCATTCAGGCCCGGCGCTGTATGACCTGCAGTGCGACATGGCCGGAAAAAATCATGAGTTTGAATACGGTATCGGTCGACTCTGGGACAAGAATGCCACATCTGCCTTGGTAAAAGATTACCTGGGCCTGGTTAGCACTTTCAATACCGACGGCCAATTACGCTTCTATCCGGGTTCCCCGATGCTGCTTCACTCTTTGTTGCGGTTGCGAGATGAGATGATCCTGTGCGAACTACACCCTGCCGAACAGCGGGAATTGGCCCGCCGTTTCGGCAAGCAGTCAGAGGTGCGGATCAAACCCAGCGACGGCTATGCCGCGCTGGCAGGACTACTGCCGCCTCCGACCGGCCGAGCGCTGGTGCTGATCGATCCCTCATTCGAGTTGCGCAGCGAGCTTGACGATATGGTATCCGCCTTGCAGGTTGCGCGGAAACGATGCGCGCACTGTGTGTATGCGATCTGGTATCCGGTGATCGAAGGCCGCAATACGATTCCAAACACCTTTCCCGCAAACCTTCAACTCACCGACGAGCAATGGCTTGATTTGCGGATCGACTTCGCACCGGATCAATGCCTGGGACGGATGGTCGGCTGTGGTATGGCTATCATCAATTGCCCGTTCCGAGCGCGTGAGCCTCTGGCGGATATGGCGGTTCAGTGGAAGAAAATCGCCAGCCCGGAATTTTGAATAAGGTGGGCTTAGAACCCGGATGAATAAATCCGGGCAGGCAGTTCAAAGTGTTCGAACCAGCGAGATTCAAGCTCTTGAATGGTTTGCAGTTGATTGCGATAGTCACCTTCCAGCTTCGAAGATGCGAATTCAACGCCACTGGCCTCGATGGCCCAGTCCTGTTTGCGCTCGAACAGCCAGTCAATCAGGCTCAGATGCAGCTCATACAATTGGTTCTCGATCTGGACGACTTCCGCATGACGCTTCAGGTTCTGCCCAATACCTGCCAGCTCGTTTTCAACAAGCAATTCCCGCGCTTGTTCCGACAACTCATGAGACTTGCCGATGCGTTCAATCTCGTCGCGAAACTGTTCGAGGATCAAAGGCCAACGCTGACGCACAGGCTGGCGCTTGGAGATCTGGAGTTCGAGAAAATCACGAGCACTGGCCGCGGTATTGAAGTTATTGAGCCATTCGGGCGTGCTTGCCGCGCGAATCAGCGTCCAGGGATGCTGACGCCAGTACCGTTCCGCGTCCAGACGCGCGTTGATCTTTACCCGATGTGCGAGTTCCACGGCAGAGTATGGAGCGGCAAGGTCCGATTCCAGCGGCAGGTCGACCAGCGGCTCGGAACTTGATTCAGTTTGACGATTCAGTTCCCCATACAGGCTGACAAGAGCAACCTGGACTGCGAGCAAATCGGCGGGCAGGTCCTCGGGGCAATGATCCGCGCCCTTGAGATAAAACGAAAGCGTGGTGGAGTCAGTCTGCTCGACCGGTTCACCATCTCGGCAGCGCGGTGCAAACTTCCACGATTTCAGGATCTCGCCGGTGCGGCCAAACACTCCTTCCGGCTGACTTTTCCTGAGTTCGATGTTGGTGGCTCGACCGTCGACGCCGACCGTGAATTCGAACTCCGCGCTCCCTTCAATGCAGAACAGCAAAGCCGGATATGGAATTGGCGGCGGCACCCTTTCGATGGCCCTGGCGTCGCGATCCGACTCGTCACAAGCAAGTTTGCTGTCGCCAGCTTGAACGCCTGCAACAATCCAGGACAGCGACAGAATTACGATCCAGAATGATTTCATGATTGCCTTGCCCGATTTCCCTCTGTAAGCATAGCCACCCATTCGTTCCATTTCAAGTGCGATATCGTGTGGACCGGGTCATGAATGATACGGGCCGGGACAGAACCAGGCCCGGCGGGGGAATTTTTTCAAGATCGGTTCTTCAATGCTTCAATCCCTTTCTGACAAGCTTCAACTCCGGCTCCTCGGGATTGGTCTGGATTTCAAAGCCCAGCCGCTCCATCAGGCCCAGCATGTGGGCATTGGTCGCAAGCACATCACCGTGCATACTGTCCAGGCCGCGTGCATGTGCGACAGCCATCAGCTTTTCCATCAGGTGATAGCCGATACCATGCCCCTGCCATTCATCAGCCACTGTCAGTGCGAACTCACAGGCGTTGCCGTCCGGATCCATGGCGTAACGAGCGACCGCGACTTGTCTTTCATTACCGCTATCATCCTCATCGACCGCGATTAACGCCATTTCACGGTCGTAATCGATCTGGGTAAACCGCACCAGCATTTGCGGGCTGAGTTCCGAAACTGTCTGCATGAAGCGAAAATAGCGCGACTCGGGCGAAAGCCGGCGAACAAAATCCTGTTCGATTGCGGCGTCTTCCGGGCGAATGGGACGAATGATCAGGCGCTTTTCTTCAGTGGTGTGGAAGTAGCTGATCAGATCGGAGGGATAGGGATGGATGGCCATGTGGCCATAGCGATCTGTTCCGGATTGCGCCAGATCAACGGTAATGCGCGCGTCCACTGCGACCAGGCCGCGTTCGTCGATGATCAGCGGATTGATATCCATTTCGCGGATCTCCGGCAGTTCACAGGACATCTCCGAAACCCGCAGCAGGACTTCTTCAAGCGCCTGCTCATTGACCGCCGGCATATTGCGGAAACGCTTGAGCAAGCGTGCCACGCGGGTGCGCGCGATCATGCTTTCGATGATGACTTCATTGAGTGGTGGCAGTGCTACCGCACGATCTCGCAACACTTCGACCGACGTGCCACCTGATCCGAAGCTGATCACCGGGCCAAAGGCCGGATCGCGCGTCACTCCAATCATCAGTTCACGGCCGAAGGTAGTCTGGTGCATGCGTTCCAGCGTGACTCCATGGATGCGTGCATCCGGCATCAGCCTGCCGGCATCTTCAAACATCTTCCGAAATGCCGACCGCACGGCCTCAGCGCCGTCCAGATTGAGGCGTACGCCGTTGACATCGGATTTGTGCGTAATATCGGGTGAGTCGATCTTCATCACCACCGGGTAACCGATATTGGCCGCCAGCACGACCGCCTTGTTGGCGGTTTCGGCCTGGGCAGCCTGGGTCACCGGAATCCTGAATGCGCGTAAAACAGCCTTGGATTCCATCGTGCTCAGCAGATTGCGCCGCTCCGAAAGCGCTGTCTCGATGATTGTGCGTGCGGTATCCAGATCAGTGCGGCTGCGATCTGACAATGGGCCCGGCACCTGCAACAACAGTCGCTGGTTGCGCTGATGCGCGGCCAGGTAGCCGAACGCCTCGACCGCTTCTTCCGGCGCACGAAAGTGCGGCAGATGCGCCCGGGTACAGATGTCCCGTGCCTGTTGTACCTGTTGTTCTCCCATCCAGCAGGCCAACAGGGGTTTGCGCGCTTCATTTGCCTGCGCGACCATGATTCCGGCAACACCTTGCGGGTCGGTCATCGCCTGCGGGGTCAGCATTACGATTACGCCGTCGATATCGTTATCTTCAAGACAGGCTTCGATCGCCACGGCAAAGCGGTCCGTGCCGGCATCGCCGAGGATGTCGACCGGATTGCTGCGCGACCAGTGAGCAGGCAGATGCTTGTTCAGGCGTTCGAGCGTGGTTTCGGCCAGCCGGGCCATATCGACATTAACCTCGAGAGCACGATCCGTGGCCATGACGCCCGGCCCGCCGGCATTGGTCACGATGGCCACCCGGTTGCCCTTGGCCTGACGGCCTTCGGAAAGCACTCGCGCGGCCGAAAACAACTGCGTAATGGTCACGGCCCGAACGGCGCCGGCGCGCTCCAATGCGGCGTCGAACACGTCGTCGGCGCCGATCATCGAACCGGTATGCGAGATCGCCGCCCGGGTGCTGGCGAGATTTCTGCCCGGCTTGATGACGATTACGGGCTTCATGCGCGCGGCACTGCGCAATCCGCTCATGAACTCACGCGCATCCCGAATGCCTTCGAGATAAACCAGGATGCTGCGAGTCTCGCGGTCCAGTGCCAGATAGTCGAGGACGTCTCCAAAATCAACGTCAGTCGCGTTGCCCATCGAAAGCACGGCAGAAAAGCCGATCTCCTGAGTGGCGGCCCAATCCAGTACGGCGGTGCAAATGGCGCCGGACTGGGAGACCAGCGCGAGGTTGCCCACAGTCGCATGATTGTTACTGAAGGTCGCATTGAGCCTGGCCTGCGGTCGCATGACGCCAAGGCAGTTCGGTCCTACCAGCCGAATGTCATTCTCGCGTGCGATCTCGCGCAGTTGCTGCTCCAGTTTTTTTCCCTGGCTTCCCGATTCGCGGAAGCCGGCCGACAGCACCACCGCGCCGCGCACATTCCTGGCGCCGCACTGACGCAGAATGTCAGGCACCGTGACCGCCGGTGTCGCAATTACCGCCAGGTCGACCAGCTGGCCGACCGCTTCCAGATCAGGGTAGGCGCGTTGTCCCTGGACCTTTCCGTGGCACGGGTTGATCGGGAAGATGCGGCCCTCGAATCCAGCCGCCTTCAGGTTGGCAAACACCACCTGTCCCAGCGATCCCTCGCGATCGCTGGCGCCGAACACGGCGACGTGTTCGGGGGCAAGAATGCGGTCCAGGAAATGCTTCGCCATGGTCTCGTCTGTCCGATTCGGAGCTTTCTTGCAGTTTAAACCCGATCGTGAACTTGCTCGGTTCATCTCCGGAAAATCCCGCCACAACGCGGCAACTCAGGATTCAGTCCGCGATTCAGCATTCACATATATGACAGAGTCCGGCTGCCTCATCTGAAATTCCAATTGCTACTTCGGCGTACAATCGAGAATACGCATGGAGGTTTTTTATCCAAATGCCTTTTGCCCTGATCAGTCATCCTGATTGCGCTCTTCATCGTGTTGCGGCCCATCATCCGGAACGGGCCGAGCGGCTGGGAGCCATTCAGGATCAACTGCTGGCATCCGGTGTCGACATGCTGGTCAAGCATTACGATGCGCCGCTTGCGACGCACGAACAGCTTTTGCGCGTGCACGCGGCAGACTACATCCACTTTATTGAATCCAGCATCCCGCAAGGCGAAGAGATGATCTGCCTTGACCAGGGCGATACCGTAATGACCCGCCACTCACTGGCCGCCGCACGCCGTGCTGCCGGTGCTGCCGTGCTGGCGGTGGATCTGGTCGCCAGTGGCGAATCCTGGGGCGCTTTCTGCAATGTCCGGCCTCCCGGCCACCACGCCGAGCGTGCTCGCGCGATGGGATTCTGCATATTCAACAACATCGCCATCGCGGCCGCGCATGCGCTGGCGGCACACCGTTTCGAAAGAGTTGCGATCGTTGATTTCGATGTGCACCATGGCAACGGCACCGAGGCGATCTTTGCCAACGATGAACGGGTTCTGTTCTGCTCGGCCTTTCAGCACCCGTTTTACCCCAACTCCGGCCACGATGCCGACACTGCCAACCTGGTCGATGTGCCGCTGCCCGCCGGCACGGACGGTAGCGAATTCCGCACCGCAGTCGCCGAACACTGGTTCCCGGCACTGGACGCCTTTGAACCTGAACTGCTGCTGATTTCGGCTGGTTTTGACGGCCATGCAGAAGACGAAATGTCGGGCTTCGCGCTCACCGACGACGACTATGAATGGATCACGCGGGAAATGGCGCGTATCGCTCTTACTCACGCCTCGGGTCGAGTCGTGTCATGCCTGGAAGGCGGCTATGCACTCTCAGCGCTTGGCAGATCGGTGGTCGCCCACATCAAGGCCTTGATCGAATAGCGGGTATCAATCGACATCAAGGACCCGCATCCGTCTGGTGAGGGTCGGAATTTTATTGGGCGGCTTTCCCTGGAAAAAAGTGCTGCGGATCGTCGTATTGGCAAAGGTGACTGCCATTCGGACAGTGTAGATAACCGCCGCGCTGAACCTAGCCGGCCATCCATTCCATGTGCTTCGGGTCCATTATGTCGTGAGTCGCACCTATGGTGAGCATTGGCACCTCGATCCTCGACAAGTCGCTCGAACGGTTCCAACTGTCCAGGGGGCATTGGGCGTCATGCCGAACTCGCTGTAGCCCTGCAGGTGCACGTAGAGATCCTTGATGAGATGCTTGAAGGTGCGCAGGAACGAGTCGGGCCATTTGGGAAGCCTGTTAACGACCCTGAGTGGGCGCGACGGGCCAGTGCGTAATCGGTTGCGAGCATGCCGCCCCACGACTGGCCGAACGGAAAAAATGTCCATGTCCAGCCCCACCGCCCGGCAAGCCTGCTCGACCTCGTCGACGAAGTGCTCGATGGTCCATCGGGTCCAGATCGTTCGGCTGATCGCTGTAATACGAATCCAGTTGATCGCAGCACATGTGCTCGATGCCCTCGGCCGGCAGGTAGCCATCGAAGCATTCGTAAAGTTCGTGGGTCGCGCCCGGCCCGCCGTACAGCAGCTACAGCCGGGTCTTCGGATTGTTGCCGATGCGCTTGAGCCAGACATGAAACTCGCTTTTCGTGGTCGTGATCGGGATGGGGCGAACCCCGCCGGTGATGTCTTCGGGTGCGCCGGAATAGTCAAGATAGCTGGATAGTTCGGTCATGGCTGATTTTCCCAGGATTGGTCAGGCTGCATTGTTCCCGATGCGTGCCGCTATATGCTGATCGGGTCGAGTAAATGAATGCATCCGATTGATTCATCGCTCGTCGGGTGTTCATGACGCGGCGCAGGATCATGAGTATTTCTCCCGTTCCTTGTTCATCGGATCGCCTTGGACTGCCCGCCATCCACGACCAGGGAGGCGCCGTTGACCCACCCGGCCCGCGGCGAGACCAGCCACACTGCAGCGTCGGCTACCTCCTTAGGCGTTCCGAGCCGCCCCGAAGGTACACTGTTAATCACTTTCCAACCGCCAAGGATTGATCAGCGGAATTCCGCACTCAGTGAAATCGGTGATATTCCGTGTTGCCAGTGATCCCTTGGTAGTCGCTACGATGCCTGCAATCATCATGTCCACGGCGTCTGCATGGAGTCCCTTTTGCTCGCGGCTGGCCGACACCTCACCGCAGGCGTAAGCGGCAGCTTTGTCAAAAGCCAGCAATCGTCCGGCAAACGAGGCCTCGATGAATGCAGCGAAGCGATTTTCCAGGCCCCTGCGCCGCCTTCCTTTCGGCAGCCGGGCAATGCCGCGCTGAATCTCGGCGATAGTGATGCTTGTGACTGCCAGATCTAGCGGGTCTTGTGCGGCAAGCCATGCCTTGACGCCGGCATCCGGCTCGGGCCGCATGATTTCCGAGATGATGTTGGTGTCGAGAATGATCACGCCTGTGCAGACGTGTTCAGAGGCTCCCAAAGCGGTCTCAGGTGAAGTCAACGGGCTCGCGCCGGGTCGAGCGCGGCGGGGTTTCGATCTCGACGCCGCCTTTCTTGCCGAAGTACTTCTCAGCTTGTTCCAGCAGCGATTTCGGATCGTCACCGTTGTCCAGTGACGCTTTCTGAAGCGCGCGCCGCGCATAGGCTTCAAGCGACATGCCGGCCTTCGCGGCGCGCACCCTCAGCGCCTCCTTGGTCCGGTCCGATAATCCTCGCACGTTGATGTTGGACATTGCAATCTCCAGTTTGTACATGATGAGTCCATTGTATCCATTGGGGCGAATGGAATCAATTATTTCGCAGGCTCCAGCTTCACCAGCGAATCGCCCAGCCCGGTCAGGAAGATCGGGCCGCCTTCGGTGGTCAGGATCAGGCCGGTGATCAGACCGGGCAGCGGCGACCACATATCGGGGCCGAACAGTTCCAGCCGGGGCTCGCCGCTTGCGGTGCGACGCTGCCACTCGATCAGCAGGCGGTCGTGTTCGGGCGTCTGTGGATGGAAGGCGGTTGACCATTCGCCGGAGTCCGGATCAACGATCAGCAGGGCGTTGGCGATCGGCGAGGCAACCCACAGACGGCCGACTGCATCGAGCTCGATATTGTCCGGCGTCGTCACCTCGGCGCTCACGCGTCTGAAGGTTTCCGGGTTGAAGTTGATCGGGCGAGGGTGGCAGGCTCAAACCGTCAAGGTCAGACCGCCATCCGGCGTCAGCGTGGTGCCGGTGATGTAGCTGGCCGCCAGTACGACCTTGGCGCCTTTCGCTGCGAAAAGCTCGGCGGTCGCTCGCCCGATGCCGCTGCTGGCACCAGTGATGAGTGCAACCTTGCCGTGCATTCCAGACGTCTCAACTCTCCTTTTTTCTAATTCCGCATCGATCACCGCAATCGCTCGTTTTGCGGCTTCAATCAGCCCGCTGATGGTGACCGACATCCCGCCACCGAAACCGGTCCACTCGGTCAGTGTGCGATGAATGTCGGGATGCGCCCTGACGGCATCGACGGCGGCCGCGGCAACTTGCGGCGATACGCCTGGCGGACATTCCTCCAGATACATTTCCTCACCATCCTTAAGCCTGAAACAATTCAGCCAATACGGCCGATGTGCGGCCAGCGGTATCAGGCCGCGTACCAGGTTGCGATAGGCTGGCGGCGCATTCAGCGGCATCGATATCTGATCTGCCTGGCGGTGGTAGGCCTCCAGCGCCTCGACAACGGCTCGACTGCGCGGCCAGCCGTTACGTCGCAGCTCGTCATAGGTGGCGCGGCCAACAACGAGCTGCTGCCACTGCGAGGCATGAAAGAAATCGACCAGCACCTTCCAGCAATCTTCGCCGCAGTCCTTGCCCGAGTCGAGAAACGCGACCGCGCGCGCCCCTGAACGCCCCACCTGCTGGAACGCCCGGGACTTGATCTCGAGCTGCTCGATTGACTCTACTAGCTCGGCGCGCAACTCGCCGAGCAGGCGTAACTCACGAGATCGGTCGGCCTGTGCCTCGTTCCAGTTCGCGACCTGGATACCGATGAACACGCCGACGACCACAATAAAGAAATCCAGCCCGACGGCAAACCAGTTCTGGTCGCGGACGTGCTTCGTGATGCTTCGCAGGATCATTGGCGCTGATCCTGTTCCGGCGTCATGCCGGGGAGTCGGTAGCCCGCACGTCTGCAGCTTTGTGCAAAAAAACGGTCGGCTTCAAGCCGGTAGACGAGACATCCAGCCCATCGGCGTAGCCGGTCGGACTCGCGGGCATACTCGTCGAGGCGATCCATGTTCGCGGCGTATTCCGGCAGCAGCGCGGAACCGTCCGGCTCGTAAAAAGCATCCGGATTGCGTTCCAGATAGGGCAACACATCGCTTTCTACAAAGCTCACATACCGGATGTATTTCACGCCGACACCATCCAGCTCGGAGTAGTAGAACCCCAGGTCAAAAATAGTGACCGGATCCAACATATCGGTCAGCGGCATCTGCTGCAATGTCTCCCATGTCTTTGGCGCCGTGTCCGATCCATCTATTCGCATGACATAAGGCGCAGGCCGCTCACCGGCGGCAAAAGCGCTTTCCCAGCCCGCCAGCCCATGATCGATTTCGCGGGTAAAGCCTTCCTGGGCCGCCGCGGCGTCGCGAAGGTCCGTTATCAACGCCGCCACGATCAGATCGCGTCGCTCCGATGCTTCCCGCGCATTGTTCCAGTTGCTGACCTGGATGCCGATGAAAACACCCAGCACCACGATCACGACCTCCAGCAAGACCGTGAACCAGTCCTGGCGACGGATGGCGCTGGCGAGCTTGCGGAGAATCATGGCGGCCCTTCCGGCGCTACGGGAATGCTTGATTCGACTTCCAGTCGGATTCGGAATTCGCCCTGGTGGCGTTGCAGGATGCCGGAGTAGGCATAGCGCTCGATGCCGTCGGGCGTGCCCCAGTCGAACGCGCCGGTCACGATGACTGAATCGCGATCGAGAACGTCAAAGGCCAGCTCGCTCCAGGCGAAACTCGACGGCCCGACCCATTGCTCGCGATAACGCGTGGCAATCTCGTCATAGCTTCTGACGGTGCGCTCGCCGTTGAAGATCACGGTCGCACCGGCAAGCGCATAGCGTGCGGCGATGGCCGCTCGGTCGTGGTTGCGCAGTTCCTCGCCGTAGCTTGCCATGAAGCGCTGCGCTTCGAGTTCGGTGTCGTCCGCGTTCGGGCGATCCTGAGATAACCCGCCAAGTCGTGTCCCTTCCAGGTAGCGGAGCATGAAATCCTCATCGACGGCGTCCACGATCGGGCCGGCCACCTCCATCATCGCCGTGCCGTTCCAGCCCGACTCCTGCCAGCGCCACCAGTTCTTGCCGTGACGGCTGCCGAAGTAGTACGGCGCGACATTGAGGATGTGCTGTTTGGTATGGCCCCGCGAGGTGAGACCCGCCTCCTCCATGGTGAACATGTGGTGCCATTGCAGCATCACGGCTACCAGATGAGACTCGACCATGCGGATCTCGGTGTCGGTCAGACTTTTGGGTTCGCGGATGGATTTCACCCACGCCGCGCTGCTTTCCGGGGAAGCCAGGCTCAGCTCGATCTGCACCAGCAGATCGTCCCTGTTTGCTAACAGCTGGGCGCGGGTCAGGTCCGCATTCTGTCGAACTTCGACGATCAGAATGATCAGGCCGACGATGACGCCCAGGTTCGCAGCCAGCGTCAGCCAGCGGCTCACGCGGTCCGCGTCCGATTTGATCATTGCGCGACGGCGCCCGCAGCGGCGTCGATCCAGTCCTGGCGCGCCGGTGCAAAGATGTCGACGGCCACGGTGTCTTCGAGAATCGTGAACGCATGTTCGACGTTCGGGGCAAACACTATGATCTCGCCGGCGCCAAGCGCATAGCTTGTTCCCCCTGATACGACTTCAGCGCGACCGGATATGATCCAGGTCATCTGCTCGTTGACGTGATGGTGCAGCGGAATCGAGGTGCCGGCCTTCAGTTGCCAGCGCGAAAAGGTGCTCTGGGTGCCGTGGATGACCTGGCGCGATATGCCCGGCGCCAGCACCTCCACCGGGATGTCTTGCAGGGCCAGTTTGGCAGCTTGTATGACCCGGCCGTCCGGCGGTGGCGGCTTTCCATCGGCGTCTGATGTCTGGCTGTTGAGCGAGCCGGAAGTGAGCATGGAAAGCGCCATCAGCCCGACGAACATTGCAGGTTTCGCGATTGTTTTCATCGTTGTTGAATCCGTTATCGATCTGTTGCTGTTCGATGCTCCCGACCTCGTCCGCTCACTCCGGATGCAGGTAGAACACTTTGCTCATGATCTGCCACTGGCCATCGATCCTGACCAGGGTGAAGAAATCGGTGAAACGATGCCCTGTCCAGTTGCCCAATTCGATCCGTACCGATGCGGCACTGCCCTCGACATCAATCCGCATATCTCCGGCCACCAGGTCGGCGGCGGGGCCGTTGTCGGCGTGCCAGTCGTAGAACATCT
>CAYVPB010000080.1:0-12174 GCA_964453565.1 uncultured Halomonas sp. | reverse complement strand
GAAACACTACTCTCCGGGCTCTCGCACTCGGAAATTTATGCAACTGATGGGTCAAGGCAATCGAGCTGGCCGCCCGGTTGGGTGTTGATTGCTATCTGAGCATCAACTTCATGCCGAATGCGGTCTACAAGCCTGAACTGTGCATTCGAACGACCCTGGAGGCAGCGGAACGATTTGGATTCGAACGAGATCGCATCATCTTCGAAGTGACCGAGAGTGAGCGGATCAACGATGTGGAGCACCTCAAGAGCATCATTCGTCATTATCAGAAAATCGGTTTTCTGACCGCGATCGATGATTTCGGTGCCGGCTTTGCCGGATTGAACCTGTTGGCTGATTTCAGAGCCGATCTGGTCAAGATCGATACGGCCCTGGTGCGTGATATTGATACCAGTACATCCCGCCAGGCAATTGTGCGCGGGATCATGCTGGTGGCCGACCAATTGTCGACTGGCGTGATCGCTGAAGGGGTGGAGACAGTGGCGGAACTGGAATGCCTGCGGTCCATGGGTATTGATCTGTTTCAGGGTTTTCTGTTTGCCCGACCGGCATTCGAGGCCATTGCCGAGGTGGACTGGCCGTGATTCCGCGCGGTTAATTCGTTGATGCCGGAGTTCCGGGTCACCGTGGCGGAGGTTGCACCCGTGGATTGCTGAAATCCACCGGCGCGGGCCGCTCGCGGCCGCAGATGCGGGCCATGGTGACGGCCAGCGACTTCCAGGGGTTCATCATCTCGTCAATCGTGGGCGCGCGTCGCTGGGTACAGATCACGGTGCCGTCGGCCAGTACGTGGCGACCGCGAGTGCTGCCGTCGTTTTCTTTCCAGGTCTCGGACCGCGGTGTCACGGCGCCGGTGTAGGTCGCGATCCAGCCGCGCATCCCCGGCAGGCCCGGAACCGGATCGCCGCGCCGGCTCCAGGGCATCTCGCGCGTCGGCGGGTGATAACTCCCTTCAGCCTGTTCTGCAATTGCGCGCAGGATTTCGTCGGCCAGCCCGGGACCGGGCGCGGAGGTGTCCTGTTCGAGCGCCGATAGCTCCGGGTCGGCGGGCGATTCGCTGGCAATTTCGTTCGGGTCGGTGCCGGCGGTAACGGGATCCTGTGCCAGTGACTGCGGCTCGGGCCTGGAGTCCGGTTCGGATCCCGGTTCCGGTTCGGTTTCAATCGGGTCAGGTTGGGGTTCCGACGCCGGTTGGCGTTCCGGTTCCAGAAGTTGTACCTGGATGGTGGTCGGTTGATGCGGGCTGAATGCAGAATCGCCCGAAAGCTTCATCACTACCGTGACCAGCGCCGCATGCAGAGCCAGCGATGCGGCGATGGCACGCCACGGCCAGCGGGAAGGCATGCGCGGTTGGGTGCGATCAGGAATGAAGTTGCCGGATTGCATCATTCATTAACTGCTTGGGTCATTTCTTGAGGGCTTCAGGCATGGTCCGGCAAGCGGACTGGTAGACTACTGGCCTGGTGTTGAGATTATCGTTAAAAACTCAAAGGACAAGGAATCGAGATGGCTTACCAGCATGTCAAGATGCCGGATACCGGCACCCGGATCACGGTCGAAAACAATCAGCTCAAGGTACCCGATGAGCCGATTCTGGGCTTTATCGAAGGCGATGGCATTGGTGTCGACATCACGCCTGCCTGTCTGAAGGTGTGGAACGCGGCGGTCGAGAAGGCCTATCAGGGCAAGCGCAAGGTGCACTGGGCCGAGCTGTTTCTGGGCGAGAAGGCGGCCGGGATCTATGACGGCGATTTCTTTCCCGACGAGACGCTGGAGGCGATCAAGGATCTGACCGTCGCGGTCAAGGGCCCACTGACCACGCCGGTGGGCGAGGGCTTCCGCTCGCTCAATGTGTCGCTGCGACAGACCCTGGATTTGTATGCCTGCGTGCGCCCGGTCAAGTACTACGCCGGCGTGCCGTCGCCGATGAAGAAGCCGGAGGACTTCGATGTCGTGATCTTCCGCGAAAACACCGAGGATGTGTATTCGGGCATCGAGTTCGAGTCCGGGACGGCCGAGAACCGCAAGCTGGCCGAATTCCTGAAAAACGAAATGGGCGCGAAGTTCTTCGATGACGCCGGACTCGGGGTCAAGCCGATCTCGCCGCACGGCAGCAAGCGCCTGGTGCGCAAGGCGATCGAATACGCGATTGAAAACAACCGTGAATCGGTCACGCTGGTGCACAAGGGCAACATCATGAAGTTCACCGAGGGCGCGTTTCGCAAGTGGGGCTATGAGGTCGCGAAGGATGAATTCGGCGATGTGACCATCACCGAGGATGAGCTGTGGGAAAAACATGACGGCAAGCGGCCCGAGGGCAAGATCGTGATTAAGGACCGGATCGCCGACATCATGTTCCAGCTTCTGCAGCTTCGACCTGCCGAGTTCGAGGTACTGGCGACGATGAATCTCAACGGCGACTATCTTTCCGATGCGGCCGCGGCCTCGGTGGGCGGGATCGGCATCGCGCCGGGCGCCAATATGGCCGACCACGTCGCGGTATTCGAGGCCACCCACGGCACCGCGCCCAAGTACGCCGGCCAGGACAAGGTCAACCCGTCGTCGCTTTTGTTTTCGGGCGTGATGATGTTCGACTACATCGGCTGGCCGAAGGTCGGCCGGTTGATCGAGCAGGCATTCGAGAAAGTCGTGGTCGAGGGTACAGTGACCTACGATTTCGCTCGCCAGATCGACAATGCCAACGAGGTCTCCACCTCCGGCTTTGCCGACGCGCTGGTCGAGGCGATCAACGCGGCGTGATGAACGCGCGCGACTTCTGGAGCGAAGTCGCCGCGGCGCTTGCCGAGCCCGACCCGGCGGCCAAATGCCGCCGGGCCGATGATTTGTGGAGCGGCGCGCCGGACCTGATCCCACCACCGGTCGGGATCGAACCGCCGCCAGCGGGCCGCCCCGACCCACCGCGCCTGGTCGCACCGTCCGAGCTTCCCCGCCGTGGCCTGGGCAGCACTGAAGGCCGCATCGCGCTGATTCACGCGGTCGCGCATATCGAATTCAACGCAATCAACCTGGCACTGGACGCGGCGTTGCGGTTTCGCGACCTGCCAGGCGACTACTACCGCGACTGGCTCAGTGTCGCCGCCGACGAGGCGCGCCACTTCCAGCTTCTTGCAACCCGTCTGCTGGCGCTCGGTGCGTGCTATGGCGACCTGCCCGCTCACAACGGCTTGTGGGAGATGGCTGAAAAGACCGCCCACGATCCGCTGGTGCGCATGGCGCTGGTGCCGCGGGTGCTCGAAGCGCGTGGCCTGGATGTCACGCCGGGCATGATCCGGAAGCTGCAACAGGCCGGGGATGACGAGTCGGTGGCCTGTCTGGAAATCATCCTCGATGAGGAAGTCCGGCACGTGGCCATCGGCAGCCGTTGGTTCCGGCATCTTTGCGGCCAGCGCGGCCTCGAGCCAGGGCCGATCTTCCGCGCGCTGCTGGCCGACTATTTCAGCGCGGGCTTGCGTGGGCCATTCAACCTCGACGCGCGCCGCAAAGCCGGATTCACCGACCAGGAACTGGCCGCCCTGGAAACCGGGCTGGAAGCATGATTCGGTATGCTTGGCCTGTGATTGATCATGCAGGGAGGATTTTGGGCAATGCACAGACCTGTTTCCGGGTTGCGACGTCGGTTTGTGGCAAGCGGTCTTTTGTTGTCATTTCTGGCGGCGATGTCCTCCTGGGCCGATGATTCCGCGCTGGATCTGGTCGACACAGTCGATCTGGATCGTTATCAGGGGCTGTGGTACGAAATCGCGCGCCTGCCGAACCGGTTTCAAAACCAGTGTGAAGGTGAGGTTACAGCCCGATACACGCTGCTGGAAAGCGGCCGCGTCCAGGTTGTAAATCGTTGCCGCACGGCCGATGATGAAATCGATGAAGCAGTCGGCATGGCGCGAATTCCGGATCCGGAGCATCCTGCCCGTCTTCAGGTCCGCTTCTCTCCGCGCTGGCTATCCTGGTTGCCGTGGGTCTGGGGAGACTATCAGATCATTGCGCTGGATCCCCAATACCGCTGGGCGATGGTCGGTGAGCCGTCGCGTAAATTTCTGTGGATCCTCGCGCGTGAGCCGCGATTGCCCGAAGCCCGGCTGAAGGCTCTGCTGGTTGAAGCGCGCCGACAGGGATTCGACGTCGACGCCGTAAAACGCACGCGACAGGAGTGAGATTGAATGTTTGATGCAATCGTGATTGGTGCCGGCTGGTCGGGTTTGACCGCGGCTGAGGAATTGCGCCAGGCCGGGATGTCAGTGCTTGTGGTGGAAAAGTCGCGCGGGCCGGGGGGGCGCAGCGCGACGCGGCGGACCCGGCAGGGCCGCTTCGACCATGGCGCGCAGTATTTCACTGCCCGGGGCGGCGCATTTGCCCGCCGCTTGCAACAGTGGCGTGACGCCGGCTGGGTTGAACCGTGGCGCCCCCGTATGGCGGTGCTGGGTGGGGGAGAAACCCACGGTAATCCGGAGGAGACCGCGCGTTTCGTTGCGGTGCCGGGCATGAACGGGATTTGCAGGCTGCTGGCGAAACAGCTTGAGTGTCGTTTTTCCACCCGCATTGAATCACTGCAGTTCGATCGCCATTGGCGAGTGCGTACCGATAGCGCCGAAACACTGGAGACCCGCCGGCTGCTGCTGACCGCGCCCGCCCCCCAGGCGGCGGTGTTGCTGGGTGCCGCTGATCCGCTCACCACCCCTTTGCGACAATTAGCGTTTGACCCCTGCCTGACCGCAATGGTGTCCTTCACCGCACCGGTTCAGGCCGAGTTTGATGCCGCCTTCGTCAATCTGGATTCACCGCTGGCCTGGGTCGCGCGCAATTCCAGCAAGCCCGGGCGCGACGGCCAGAACTGGGTTCTGCATGCCACTCCGCAATGGTCCGAGCGTCATCTGGAACAGGACCCGGACACAATTGCCGAGCGGCTGTTGCAGGCGTTTGCCGGGCTGGTATCGACGCCATTGCCGGAAAGTCGAGATTTGCTGGGACATCGATGGCGCTGCGCACTGGCAACCAATCCCAGGGACGATGGTGTGATTTCAGATTCCCAACGGCGCCTGGCGATTGCCGGCGACTGGCTGTCCGGCAATCGCGTCGAAGGCGCATGGGTGAGTGGTCGCAAGGCAGGATTGTGGCTGTCCGGGACAGTCTGATCATGACAGTTTGATCATTGCCCGCAAGCGCGCGTCTTCGTGCAGTCGCGGGCGAGGGTTTTGTGGTGGCCGCGGCAGGACGGCCGGTGACGTCGCCGGGCTACAATAGGGGCATGTCCGAAAATAAAACAGCGCACCTCCTTGATGGACGCGCGGTCGCCGACCGGTTGATCACCAATGTTGCCCGTGCCGTCGAGCAGGCGGTTGAAAAAGGTCACCGCGCGCCGGGACTGGCCGTGGTTCTGGTCGGCGACGATCCAGCCTCGGATCTGTACGTCGGCAATAAGGTTCGTGCTGCCGAGCGGGCCGGAATTGTCTCGCGCGATTTCAGGCTGCCGCATGGTTCCGATGAAAAAAGCCTGCTGGCACTGATTGACGAATTGAACGAAGATCCGGAAATCGACGGCATCCTTGTTCAGTTGCCGCTTCCGGCGCACATGAACGAACATGCCGTGACCCGGCGTATTCTGGCCGACAAGGACGTCGATGGTTTCCATCCTCTCAATGTCGGCAAGCTCGCACTGCGCGCTCCGGAATTGCGCCCGTGCACGCCGCGCGGTGTGATGACGCTGCTGGCCGCCCACCAGCTTGATCCCAAGGGCTGTCATGCAGTTGTAGTCGGCGCCTCCAACATTGTTGGTCGACCGCTTGCTCTGGAGTTGTTGCTGGCCGGGGCCACGGTTACCGTGGCGCACCGCTTCACCCGGGATCTGGAGCCACTGGTGCGCGATGCAGATTTCCTGTGCGTAGCCGTTGGTAAACCCGGCGTAGTCCGTTCGGAATGGCTCAAGTCCGGCGTGGTGGCGGTCGATATCGGCATCCACCGCGACCCTGACGGGCGGGTGCGCGGTGATCTGGAATTTGATCAGGCCTGCCGGATTGCCTCCTGGATCAGCCCGGTCCCGGGCGGGGTCGGGCCGATGACCGTGGCGACGCTGATGCAGAACACCGCCGAGGCAGCCGGTTTGGTAATCCGTTCGCCGTGACTGTAATGTTCAGGATCCTGATCGCCGCCCAGTTGCTGGTGTTGGCTGGCTGCGGTGCGTTGATTGACCGGGCGGCGAACAATTTTTCCCGCGACCTGGAGCAGGCGGTGGTCAATTACGACTCGCCGGTAGTGGTCGAGCGCGGCCTGCCGGCTTTTCTGCTGATCCTGGAGGCGCGGCTGGGCAACTCACCGGACGATGCCGAGCTGTTGCAGTCGCTTGCCTCGCTTACCGCGACCTATTCCGGGCTGTTCCTGGGTGAGCCGGACGTTCAGCGCAGCATGACCGCGCGTGCGCTGGATTACGCCGAACAAGCCGCATGTGCCCGTGGCTCGCAATTGTGCAAAGCCCGCGGCATGCCATTTCTGGGACTTGAGCCGGTGGCCGCGGAGCTGGGTGAACACGAGATCGAAACCGCCTACGCGCTGGCCACGGCCTGGGTGAGCTGGATCGCCGCCCACAGCAATGATTACGCCGCGCTGGCCGATCTGCCCAAGGCTGAATTGCTGCTTGAACGTGTGGCCGAGCTGTCACCGAGCCACGACGATGGTGCGGTCTGGCTGTATCTGGCGGTGCTTAACAGCCAGCGACCGCCGGCCGCCGGAGGTCGTCCGGATCTGGCGCGCCAGTATTACCAGCGCGCGCGAGAGATTTCCGAAGGCCGCAACCTGCTGATTGAGGTCTTCATGGCCGACGAGTACGCTCGGCTGGTGTTCGATCGAGAACTGTATGTGCAATTGCTGGAGCGGGTGCTTTCGGCCGATCCGGACCAACCCGGTTATGTGCTGGCCAACCATATCGCACAGCAACGCGCACGGCAGATGCTGGAACGCACCGCCAGGATTTTCGACTGAAGTGAATATATTTATGCGTTTCTCCTTGCTTGTACTTGTCTTGTTCTCCGGAATCGTCGGCGCCCAGGAACTCAAGATCGCAACCCTGGCGCCGGACGGTTCGAGCTGGATGGAAACCCTGCGTGATGCCGCCGAGCGGGTGCGCGAGCGCACCGACGGCCAGGTACGCATCCGGTTCTATCCCGGTGGCGTGATGGGCGATGCTGCAACTGTGCAGCGCCGGATCCGTCTCGGCCAGTTGCACGGTGGCACATTCACCGTGGGTGAGCTGGCTTCAGTGGCGCCCGCGAGCAATCTTTATTCGCTGCCTTTCCAGTTCGACAATGCGCAAGAGCTGGCTGCGCTGCGCGAGGAATTCGACCCGCTCATCCTGGCCGCATTGCATGAAGGGGGCATGGTGGCGCCGGCGATTTCCAATGGGGGTTTTGCCTACCTGTTCTCGCGTCAGCGCGTGGACTCGGCCGAAGATGTATCTTCTGCTTTCAAGGTCTGGGTGCCGGAGAACGATCCACTGTCGCGGCGAACGCTGGAGCGCATCGGCGCCAGCGCCGTGGCGATGGGGCTGTCCGAGGTCTATACCGGCCTGCAGACCGGCACCATCAATACCTTTGCCAACACCCTGTCCGGCGCGATCATCCTGCAATGGCATACCCGGGCCCGTTACGTGCTCGATTTGCCCGTCATCATCACGGCTGGGACGCTGGCGGTCGAGCGCAAGGCATTCGAGCGGCTGGAGCCGGCTCATGGCGAAATCTGGAAGGAGGAATTCGCCGCGGCACTGCATCATCAGGAACAGCAATCGGCGCGGGAGAATGAAGATGCCCGCAAGGCCCTGGTCGGGCAGGGGGTCGAATTCGTTCAGCCCGATCCGGCCGATGTCGAACAGTGGCAGCGCATTGCCGACGAGGTGATCGACGAGATGACCTCCAGTGGTGAATTCCGGGTGCCGGGCCTGAAGCGTCTGCGCACGCGGCTGGCTGAAATCCGGGCAATGCAGCAGTGACGCCACCCGCTCAACGGCGCGCCGGCGATTGCATCGACAATAGCACCGGCGCGCCGCGCACCGCTCTTGGACAATGGATCCGGCGGCTGGAAATCACGTTGCTGGCGCTGATCTTCGTGGCGATCGTGATCATCGGCCTGACCCAGATCGGCTTGCGCAATTTCGCCGAAAGCTCGCTGGCCTGGGCCGATGCGGCGATGCGGGCGGGAGTATTGTGGATCACCATGCTGGCCGGCGTGCTGGCCGCCGGCAGCGCGCAGCATATTCGCATCGAAGTACTGGGGCGTTATCTGCCTGATCATGCGCGCGCCTGGGTGGAACGAATGTTGTATGCACTTACGGCGCTGGTCTGCCTGACACTGGCCGTGGCCAGCGTCGATCTGGTTCGGCTGGAGTTCTCCATCAACGACCTGGCCTTTCTGGCAGTTCCGCGCTGGGTCGTGACCATGATCATTCCAGTCGGCTTCGTGCTGATGGGCTGGCGCTTTATGCGCATCGCGCTGGCGCCAAGGCCTGGTTCCGGAAAGCGGAGCTGACATGCTGCTGTTCGTGCTGCTTTTATTGCTGGCCCTGTTCGGCATGCCGCTGTTTGCGGTCATCGCGCTGGGGGCGCTGATCGCATTTCACCAGGAAGGGCTTAATCTGACTCTGGTGGCGATGGAATTCCAGCGTGTCGGTGAATTGCCGGTACTGGTGGCGTTGCCGCTGTTCACTTTTGCCGGCGTGCTGCTGTCGCATTCGAAGACTCCGGCACGCCTGGTTGATCTTTCGCATGCGCTGTTCGGCTGGATGCCGGGCGGGCTGGCCATTCTCGGTCTGGGCATGTTCGCGCTGATGACTGCGTTCACCGGCGCCTCGGGCATTACCGTGGTGGCGCTGGGCTCGCTGATGCTGCCGGCCTTGCTCGCCGCCGGATATCCCGAGCGGTTTTCACTTGGTCTGGTCACCGCCGGTTCCAGCATGGGTGTGCTGTTTGCGCCCTCTTTGCCGCTGATTCTGTATGCGGTGATTGCCCAGCAGGTCGCGCCGGGCCAGGGCATCCGGATCGAGGAGCTGTTTCTGGCCGGCATTCTGCCCGGGCTGCTGTTGCTGACCTTGCTGGCCGGCTGGGCCATGTACGTTCGAAGCCGGAGCATTCCCGCAGCCCGGGTCCAGCCGCGCGAAAATCCGGCGCTTGCCAAAAGCCTGCGCAATGCTGTCTGGGAGCTGCCGTTGCCATTTGTGGTGCTGGGCGGCATTTATTCCGGCTTCCTGCTGGTCATCGAGGCGGCGGTGGTGACCACGGCCTGGGTGATCGTCTCGCTGATTGCGATCCGACGCGACATCGAATGGAAAGCCTTGCCGGGCATCATCGCCGAAGCCATGGCGCTGGTCGGCGCCATCCTGATCGTGCTGGGCGTATCGATGGCCTCGACCAACATCATGATCGACACCCAGGTGCCGCAGCGACTGTTCGAGGCGGTCGAGCCGTGGATTGCCAACAAGTGGGTGTTCCTGCTGCTGATCAACCTGCTGCTGTTGGCGGTGGGCATGATGCTCGACATCTTCGCCGCGCTGGTCATCATGGCGCCGTTGATCATTCCGATCGCGCTGGCATTCGGCGTCGACCCTGTGCATCTGGGCATCATCTTCCTGGCCAATCTGCAGATCGGCTACTGCACCCCGCCGGTGGGCATCAATCTTTTTCTCGCCAGCCACCGCTTCAAGCGCGACATCATCACCATCTATCGGGCGACGTTGCCATTCCTGGCCTGGCTGCTGGTCGGCCTGGTGATCATCACCTGGTGGCCGGGGCTGAGCCTGTGGCTGGCGGGAAGGAGTTGACGGCCCGGGGTAGAATGGAGTCTAAACCCTGATGGGAGATCCGGATGAAGCTCACTCTCAATGCCATATTGATGATTGTGATGGTCCTCGGGCTGTCTGCTTGCCAGCCCTCGGAACCCGAAGATGACGGTGAGCACCTGTTGCAGGACTACGAGAACGCCATGGACCGTGCCCGGGATGTGGAAGACGACCTGAAAGAGGCAGCCGAACGCCAGCGCCGGGCGATCGAAGAGCGAGGCGGTTGATTCAGACGAGCCCGTCCTGAAGCGCTTCACGCCTGTTCCAGCAGGCCGGTGAATTCCGTGATGGGCAGCGCCGGGCTGAAAAGATAGCCCTGGTAACAGTCGCAGCCCAGTTGCCGGAGCACGGCGAGTTGGGCTTCGGTTTCGACCCCTTCGGCGATGACTTTCAGGCCCAGGGCCTGCGCCATGGCAATGATCGAGGCCGCGATCCGGGTGCTGGCGGCCTCGTTTTCGATATCGACAATGAATCGGCGATCAATCTTCAGACAATGGGCATGGATCTCCTGCAGATACGCCAGCGAGGAGAAACCGGTGCCGAAGTCGTCGATGGCGACCGGAATCGCATGTTGTTCAAGCTGTTGCAATACCGTGGCCGGGCCAGCGGCGTGCTGCATCAGCATGCTTTCGGTCAATTCCAGTTCAAAACGCGAATGATCCATTCCGGCCTCGTCCAGCAGATTGACGACCTGACGCTTGTACTCGCGTGCTGAACGCCTGCCCGTCCGAGCGGTTGGCATAGAAGTCGATCGGTCGTGCCCCGATCAACTCTTGCGCGTCGCGGAATTCGAGTATTTGTGCCAGTGCCGTGTTGGCAGTCACGATGGTGCCCTCGGGCCCCGGAGTGGTGCGGAATATTCCGATTGGCAAATGCTCGATCAACGCCTTGTAGACCCATCAGTTGCATAAATTTCCGAGTGCGAGAGCCCGGAGAGTAGTGTTTCCGGGGCGTGCGCGGATATTTTCCAACCGGAACATAGCTCACTCTATGTGAGGATTGGAAAATTGAGCACGCGCCCCGGAAACGCTGCTATACCGGGCAGTGCAACGGTCTCTCGCCGCAAATTTATGCAACAGATGGGTAGACTTCCAGTCGCCTCCGGTTTCGAAGATCGCGCACAAATGAAAAGTGTAATGGTTCACCGTCCTGAACTACATGTCGGACGTTGACTTCCACGGGCAGTAGATTGCCGTTCTTGTGCTGATGTCTGCGTTCCAGCGTTATGGTCTCGCGGAGGCTGGCATCTTGCCAGTATTGGCGCCATGAGTCCGGTTCGAGGTCGATGTCGATATCGAAGATTCGAAGCGCCAGCAGTTCCTCGCGCGTGTAGCCCAGCCGCTCGTGGGCGACGCGATTGACATAGCCGAAGCTGCCGTCCTGCTGGGTCCAGTACACGGCATCCGGAACTTCCCGCAGCAAAAGACTGATTGTTTCGAGTTGATCGATCATGTCCCCTGCAACTGCCGATTGCGGCCCGGAAATCCGGGCTCTGGGCGCGGCAGACCTTTCGCTTCCCCTTCATGCTGCATCAATTCCGGTCGACAGGCAATGTTGCCTGGGAGTGTTTCCCGGCAGGGGTTGGGGTACCATTCCCGCGTCTGCCCCGAACTTGCGAACTTGACGCCGGTTCTGTCAGCGTCGGGTCAGGAACGATGCAAACAACAGGGGTTGAAAAAATGCGCGGTTTTACCTTGATTGAACTGGTTCTGGTTGTACTGCTGGTTGGTCTGTTGGCCGCGGTTGCGTTGCCTCGCTATGTCGATCTCTCCGACGACGCGCGCATGGCAACGTTGCAGGAGCAGGCGCGAAACCTGATTTCCAACAATACGATCAATGTCGCCGCATGTCGCGTCGATTCGCCTGACTGCATTCGCTTTGGCGTTACCGGATTCAATCCGGGGGTGTGTCAGGAGAGTCTCAGGCTGTTGTTGCCGCAAGCCAATGAACGGTTTGCCGCGACTACATTTGCATCCAGCATTCCGCCATCGCAGTGGTCCAGCCTGCCGGGCGAGGGTGAAGTGCTGTTCTTCGTGACCCGGACGGTGGAGGTGCAGTTTCCGCAGGATGTGCCGTGCACCTTGCGGTTTCGGGATTGATCGATTTGAACTTTTGTTTACCCCAACGTTGCGTAACAATCGGAGATGGAAATCCGGAGATGCTGCTATAACGGGCAGTGTAGCGATTCCGGCCCGATTGTTATGCAACGTTGGGGTTTAGTCAGCCGGTAGTAGCAACAGGGTCGATGACGTCGCTTTCTCGACTGCATCGCGGTTGAACGGCGCAGTCCACGGGTGGCCTTCGAGGAAATCGACAAGCTGGTCGTCGAAGTGCGGGCT
>CAYVPB010000079.1:6659-12732 GCA_964453565.1 uncultured Halomonas sp. | reverse complement strand
GCTCGGAGGATAAGTCGATACCGAACACCTCGGCCCCGATGGGATCGAGCGGCAGCACTCTGCCACCGAAGTCCTCGATCGTCTGGATGCGTAAGCGGTCGAGGGCTGAAATTTTCGCTGCGGCGATTCTTGATGCCGTTTTCTTTTCAGTCATGCCGGTCAGGGTAACTTAATGAGACATCGAACAATAACGCGGATCGACACAAACCGGTCCGGGGCGAAACGACTTCGGGCCACTTCGTTGCAACTGCCAGCATTTACTGGCAATGCTGGCAAATGCTGACATCTCGGGCAGCTATCGGGTCTCTGCGATCACCATCGGCGAGATCACTTACGGCCTGCGGAGCTTGCCTGATGGCAAACTTCGATCAGGCCTCCGAGAACGGTTCGAACGATTCATCGCTCTGGCCTTCGACCAACGCGTACTTGCCTGCGATGAATCTGCCGCTCGCGTCTATGGTAAGTGGATGGGCAAGCGCAGGGAACTCGGCCTGCCAATGAGCGTTCCCGACGGGCAGATTGACGCAATCGCTCGGCTCAACCATCTTGCGCTGGCGCCTCGCAATATTGCCGACTTCGCAAGCGGCGGTATCGACGTCGTCAATCCTTTTGGGTGACCAGCGCCATCATCCCTGGCGCCACCAGCAGTAGATAGCTCGGTGTTGCTGCAAGCTGCTGTGCCAAAGTAAACAGGTCCTCGACGCCGCAGGGCTGCAAGGCGCCAATCACCGGGCCAGTCAAACCAACGAAGAACAGAGTATGCAGACGGTGCTTCCCGGCCGATGTGTGCTGCTCTGCTTTTTTCACGGTCTCAGTTACAGCACGGGGTCGAGGCGATCTCAGAAACGAACAGGTTGCGGTCGAAGGCCCGGCAAGCCGTTTTGAGTGAACAGTATTTGTACAGAAAAGTGCAGGGAATCCCTGCCAGTACCCTCGAGCCTTCCGATGACACACCGCTGACAGCGGGGATATTAACCTCCATAATGAAGTTTACTCAAACTACTTGATCCCTCCCGCGACTCGAGAGCAGAACAAAGCATGGCCGACCAAAGCGAAAACACGCAAAACATGCTGATCTATCTAGTGGTCTGGTGCATTGCAGGACCTATACTCGCGGTCTGGGCCCTGGTCTCCCTTCTGCCTTTGGTCAGCGTTTTGCGTGCCTGGGGCGACTTCACTGATGTCATTGTTGCATTCGGTTTTCTGGGAACGGGCGCTTTCGGCGTGATTGCGGCCGCGATCGGGTACCGCTGGTTGTTGTGGGGCAAGCA
Source organism: uncultured Halomonas sp. (assembly GCA_964453565.1). Classification (GTDB taxonomy): domain Bacteria; phylum Pseudomonadota; class Gammaproteobacteria; order Xanthomonadales; family Wenzhouxiangellaceae. The sequence continues at coordinate 11,461 of CAYVPB010000079.1, read as the reverse complement.
GACTGTGCCTGGGTCAACCCTTGAATCGCGCACACTTCGAGCGGTCGCCTTGGCGGCCTACGCAGCGGTATGGCTGGCGCTATACGCGGTCGTTTAGCCAAGCCGATATCGCATTCTCAAACTGATTTCACGTAGTCATGGCGGTTCCCGTCCCCGGTGTGATTGCGCCTGCACACGTTCCGGGCTGTCATTCATCGCTGTTCAGGTGAGGCCTATCGCGCATTGATCAGCCTTGCCAAAAGGCGGGCTACTCTAGCCGCCGGCTGAGCAGTTGCTGGGTCGAATAGGGCCCTTGGACCAAAAGATTTCTGAACGTCCTGAAGTGATTTCGATCCCGGGTTTCGCGAATTGAACGGCGGGCACCGACAACCGATGCGATCTGCCATTCCACCGGGTCGGTGATGCTTCGGTCGATATCCTCGTGAGTGGCCCCGAGCCAGGTGATCGACAGCTTGATAAGCGGATACTTGACGGCGGGCAGAAACTCAACCAGCAGGGCCAGCAGGTTGAGCACGCCGAACAGCGCGAGGCCGAACGCCAACATGCCGGTCGAGACCGCGATTTCGAGGCTCCGGTTCAGCGCTACCTGCTCGGCTGCTCGTTCGCTGGCCTGTCGTCTGTATGGTGCTTTGGAGAGCAGTTCCCGCATGCGTCCGGAGTCGACCAGGGGGATGCGAAAAGACAGGATGACACTCCGGATCCGTAGCTCTCGCCATCGAAATCACCACGCGGACCCCACGCCAGGTTTGCCGTGACCGTGGGCCGATGCACGACGCACCGCGACGTAATTCAGTCCCGAACCGGGTTCTACCGGGAAGCCATGATGGATTAGCACCCGGGTGGTCTCGATCGCCATATCGTCGTGTACCGGGATCTCCTGCAGGCCGGGCAATTTCTCCACGTGGAAGATCCGCGACATGCTCTTCATCATCCCGGGGATGCGCGTACTGAAACTGCAGCACTCCAATTCGGGGATCTGTGCCAGTATTTCTTGCGCCGTCATTGCTGATGCCTTCCGGCATCATGGCCCGGAAGCGCTGGTCCAATTGAGCGCATGCCAGCGCCCGCGCCGCGTCGAGCTGGACGGGGACCAGCGGGGTTGGCGTCATGCGCTGGGAATAACAGCCATCTTCAGGAAAAAACGTGCTGGTTTCATGTGGTCATTCCCCATTGACAGTCGCGTCGCCGCGGCTCTACGCTTCGTTATATCGCCAATTGACGAAATATAAGCGTAGCACTGAATGCAACACGTGATGTCTATTATCAGGGCGCTGGATAACGAGAGCCGACTTCGGATTCTACTTAGCCTGCGCGGCGGAGAGCTTTGTCTTTGCCAGATCATCGAAGTGCTGGAGCTGGCCCCATCGACAATATCCAAGCACGTCGACCTGCTCCGACAGGCGGGGTTGGTGGTGATGCGCAAGGAAGGTCGCTGGCACTTCTACAGCTTGGCGGGGAGGGGAGCATCGCCGGCTGTTCGGGAGGCTATACGCTGGGTGTCGCGATCGCTGGATAACGAAAAAATCATCAACGCCGATGCGGTTAAACTGGCACGCGTTTGCAAGACCGCGCCCGAGGAGTGGACGGCATGTTACACGCGAAGCTGAAGGTGCTGTTTCTCTGCACGGGCAACTCCTGCCGCAGCCAAATGGCCGAGGGCTGGACGCGGCACCTGAAGCGCGAACAGGTTGAGCCTTACTCCGCCGGCATCGAGAAACACGGCCTGAACGCCAATGCCGTGAAGGTCATGGCAGAGGCTGGCGTCGACATCAGCAGCTACTACAGCAAGACGCTCGACGATCTGGCCGAAGTCAGGTTCGATTTCGTGGTGACGGTATGCGGTCACGCCCATGAAACCTGTCCGATTTTCCCCGCTGGCGCGAAGGTTGTGCATGTCGGCTTCGATGATCCGCCGCGCCTTGCCGGGGACGAAACGGACCCAGACAAAGCCCTGGGTCACTATCGACGCGTTCGCGATGAGATCCGTGCCTATATCGAATCCCTGCCGGAGTCGCTCGAGCCAACCGGCGCCCATACATGAAAGGTATGACCATGTTGAAGATCGAAGTGTTTGATCCCCCTTTGTGTTGCTCAACCGGCGTTTGCGGACCCGCGCCCGACGAGCGGCTGGCAGTATTTTCCGGCGACCTGGAATGGCTCAGGCAGCAGGGCGTAGCGGTGCGGCGTTACAACCTCGCTCAGGAACCCACAGCCTTCACCGGGCATCGCCAGGTGGCGCAGATCCTCCAGGACACCGACGGGGACGGCCTGCCGGTCCTTCTGGTCGATGGGCAGGTGGTGAGCCAGGGCGACTATCCCTCGCGCCAGCGGCTCGCAGAGCTTGTCGGGCTGAACGGAGCGCGGACGGAGCAGGATGCGCCCGGGGGCTGTGGCGCGGGACCGGGTAACAACAAAGCGGGATGCTGCTAGTGCCGGCAATCAGATGAGTAATTCAATGACCACAATGACCTGGCATGAACAGGCTACTAAGTACCTTTTCTTCACCGGTAAGGGCGGCGTTGGCAAGACCTCGCTGGCGTGCGCCACGGCTGTGAAACTGGCCGACGACGGCAAGCGCGTCCTCTTGGTGAGCACCGATCCGGCGTCGAACCTGGCGCATGTGTTCGAGGCCGATATGAGCGACCAGGCGCCTACGCCGATCGCGCGCGTGCCAGGGCTCGATACGCTGAACATCGATCCGGAGGCTGCGGCGCAGGCGTATCGCGACCGTATTATCGAGCCGGTGCGCAGTGCTCTGCCGGCCAAGGTCCTCCGGCGAATGGAGGAGGAACTGTCAGGGGCATGCACGATCGAGATCGCGGCCTTCGACGAGTTCACGGCACTGCTCACCAATCCGCAGACCACCGCCGAATATGACCATGTCATCTTCGACACTGCGCCGACCGGCCACACCCTCCGGTTGTTGAGCTTGCCGAGCGCCTGGTCCGGTTTCCTGGCGACCAACCAGGGCGGCGCCTCCTGCCTCGGTCCGCTGGCGGGCCTCGAGAAGCAGCAGCAACAATACGAGTCGGCAGTCCGGACCCTCGCGGACCACGCACGCACGACCATGGTGCTGGTAAGCCGGCCGCAGCGCGCCGCGTTGCTGGAGGCGGCGCGCACCAGCGGTGAACTCAAGACGCTCGGCGTGAACCGCCAGCGGCTGGTCGTCAATGGTGTGATGCCCGAGACCGGCAGTGCTGATCCGCTGGCCCGAGCCATGCGGCAGCGCGATGCACAGGCGCTTGAGGCACTGCCGCAGGCGCTGCAATCGTTGCCCATGGACCAGGTCGAGCTGCGACCGATGAATCTCGTTGGCATAGACGCGCTGCGGGCCTTGCTCAGCCCTGCCTGCAGCGCACCCGGGTTACCTGTCGATCCCCCGGGGCCGACGACGGTCAACGTCCCGCAGTTGCATGATCTGGTTGACGCCATTGAAGCCGACGGTCACGGCCTGGTCATGGTGATGGGCAAGGGTGGCGTGGGCAAGACGACGATCGCCGCGGCGGTCGCGGTGGCACTGGCAGACCGGGACCATGAGGTTCACCTGACAACGACAGACCCGGCCGCGCATGTGGCGGCGGCCATCGAGTCGGCCGTCGAGCACCTGCAGATCAGTCGGATCGATCCTCACGCCGAGACCGACCGCTATCGGCAGCAAGTGCTGGCCACCAAGGGCAAAGACTGCGACGCCGAAGGTCGTGCGTTGCTGGAGGAAGATCTGCGTTCGCCCTGCACAGAGGAGATCGCGGTATTCCAGGCCTTCGCGAGGGTCATTCGCGAGGCGCAACACAAATTTGTCGTCGTCGACACTGCCCCGACCGGCCACACGCTTTTGCTGCTGGATGCCACCGGCTCCTATCACCGGGACATCATGCGACACGCCAGGGACGGGGTCCGCATGATCACGCCGATGATGCGGCTGCAGGACCCCGCGCAGACCAAGATGCTGATCGTGACGCTCCCCGAGACCACTCCGGTTCTCGAGGCGGCTGCCTTGCAGGAAGACCTGCGCCGCGCCGGCATCGAGCCGTGGGCCTGGGTGATCAATGCCTCGCTGGCCGCGGCCGGGTCGTCGGATCCGTTGCTCGCCGCGCGCGCACGCTCGGAGCTGCCGCAGATCGAGAAGGTGGACGAGGAACTGGCGCAACGCCTGGCACTGACACCATGGCTGGCACGGGAGCCGGTCGGCCCCGGTGCCCTGCGCCTGCTGACAGGCAAGGCGGCGGAGCCCGGTGATGAAACCCGTGCGCAAGCAGATGAAACTTACAGAGAAAGGACCGCATCATGAGCCAGAGTGTTGCCCGGAAAATGTCACTGCTGGACCGCTACCTGACGGTCTGGATCTTCGCCGCGATGGGCCTCGGCGTGCTATTCGGCTATCTCTTTCCGGTGGGCATCCATCGCTTCAACGACGTGCTGACGGTCGGCGAGCACACCAACCTGCTGATCGCCTTCGGCCTGATCCTGATGATGTACCCGCCGCTGGCGAAGGTGAAATACGAGATGCTGCCGAAGGTCTTTTCCGACGTGAAGATCGTCGGCTTATCGCTGCTGCAGAACTGGGTAGTCGGCCCAATCCTGATGTTTGTGCTCGCGGTGGTGTTCTTTGGCTTCATCGCCCCGGCGTTGTTCGGCCCGGACGATCGCTGGGGCCTGTACATGATTGGCCTGATCATGGTGGGCATCGCCCGCTGCATCGCCATGGTGCTGGTCTGGAACCTGCTGGCGAAGGGTAATACCGAGTACGCGGCCGGCCTGGTCGCGCTCAACAGCATTTTCCAGATCGTCACCTTCGGGTTCTA
>CAYVPB010000079.1:0-6559 GCA_964453565.1 uncultured Halomonas sp. | reverse complement strand
ATCCCGCTCAGCGCCTACTTCGCGGTGATGTTCCTGGTGAGCTTCTTTATGGCCTGGAAGGTCGGCGCGGACTACTCGCGCTCGGCGACCCTGGCGTTCACCGCTTCCGGCAACAACTTCGAACTTGCGATCGCCGTGGCCATCGGCGTATTCGGCATCACCTCGCCCATCGCCTTTGCTACCGTGGTCGGACCGCTGGTGGAGGTCCCGGTGCTGATCGGGCTGGTGCACGTGAGCCTTTACTTCCGACGGAGATTTTTCGGCCATGTTGGGGCCGCGGAGGCGGCGTGACAATTGTGGTCAGATAAGCCCCATCTGCGCCGACAGCGTCAGGGAGAAGGCGGCGGCGAGCGCGGCGGATCCATCATCGGCCGCGTTCTACAAACGCCGAAGGACCAAGAAAAAAACCCAACTGCGTAAACAGTTGGGGATCGGTATTGGTGGGGCCGCGGGTCCCGATTGCAGATCAGGGATATGCTCAAAGATCTGCCGGCGCAGGTGCCCTGAGCGATCGATCAGGAGAAACGTTGGCGCCCCCTGCATTTGGTATGCCGCCATTGTCTGCGGGATCGGGGCGCCGTCCTCCGCGCGTCGTGAACAGTTCCTACACGGCCTTGAGCTGCGGTATGGCATGACTGACCCTTCCCGGACAAAGCATCTGAAAGGCGCAGGCGACTGCGACGTGGCCGCGCTGCGCCTCCAGATCCAGCGGCGCCGGCGTATTCAGCCATTCCGAGCTGCGCCTGGATGGCGCCAAGACAGGCTGATCCACGGCTGATATTCAGTCGCGCAACCGGCTGAAGGTGTAATCCTGCGCCTTCTGCGGTTGGTGACAGGCGAAGCAGGCTGAGGCCGCCTGGTCGCCCACCACCCGGTTCGCCGGATCACCGCCGCCGAAGCCCTCGAAGCCCCAGCCGCCGGTGGCAGCGAACTTCTTCGCGTCCTTGTGCATCACGCCCACTACCTTGCGGGCGCCTTCCGTGACGGCATTACCGTCGTGCACGGCTTCGAGCAGATCGAATATGATTACCGCCCCGTCGGGGAAGGTGTCGCTCCGGTAACCCTCAAGCGCCTTGTCATTCGCATAGAGGTGGTGGATGCCGCCGAAGGCGCCATAAAGCGGATGCCCTTCTTCAATCACCATGCTCTTGACATGGTGCCAGTCGCGGTAGCCCGCCGGGTAAGGTACTTCAGGTTCGGCGGTCAGCGCCACGGTGGCGGCTGTGAGGCCAAGCACGGTCAGAATCTTTGCTTTCACGGTTCGCTCTCCTATTTGAGATCGGCGATGGCGGCGCCGAAGTTGATGTGGAACGGCTGTCCGGCGAGGACCAGCGCCGGAACCGATTGCACGCCGGCCGCCTCGGCCTCAGGGATGCGTGTCCTGGCTTCGCCGAGATGCACGACCTCGATGTTGAAGCGCGTGGGATCGATGGCGTCGGCGAGTTGCTGCTCGGCGGCAACACAGACCGGGCAGCCGGCATGGTAGAAGATGGCGTTCGTTTTCATGTAAGGACTCCTAACGATATGGGTCAAATAAAACCCCGGTCAAATCGAACGGGTGGTTTAACCGCCGTCAGGCGGCGGATTCGTGCTCTGCGCAGTCGACGCGCAGGTGTCGCTCGGCCATCGGTGCGCCGACGAACGCGCAGAAGTGCGGCGTCGCCGTGCCCGGCGCCGCGTTCTCGCGGAAATGCCGGCACGTCACGCAGATGCGCTGCGGGGCGATCAGCTGACGCTGCTGCAATTGCCGGATCATCTTGACCACCAGGCCGAGCAGGGACTCCTGCTCGCTCTCGGACAGGTCAGCGACGATCGGCGCGAAGCTGCTCGGCCACGCCTGCGCAACCCGATTTCCCTTGGCTGTCGCCTTCAGGGCCACGGCGCGACCGTCTGACGCGTCTGCATACTTGTTTACCAGCGCTTTCCTCTCGAGGGCCGCCACGGCATCGCTGGCGGTGGCCTTGCGAACGCCGACGTGCGCCGCGGCAGCCGTTAGCCGTGCGCCCTCCGCTCGACTGGCGACAAACCTCAGGATGTCCGCCTGAGTGGGAGACAGGCCAGCTATCTCAGCGGCCTGCCAGTCGAGCTGACGGGCGACGGCAGCCAGCCGGGTCAGGCCATCGGCTAATCGACGATCGAGGGGCTCGGTAATTTGGTCGAATTTCATAGGTAGGAATCCTAACCAGTTTGCTTTCCCGCTGTCAATGTCGGCTGCGTGCCGCCGAAAACCCTGATTCGGGCCGCCGAGGCCGTTCAGGCCGGGAAACGGGCCGGGCGCTTCCCGGGCATTGCCGGTATCAGCGACATTCCGATCCTGACCAGCACCAGCACGCTCGAATTGCCGCAGCGCCCCGACTCACTGCTCGTCATCGGGGGCGGCTACATCGGCTGCGAGCTGGCTCAACTCTTCGCGCGCCTCGGTACGCAGGTGACGCTGGTGGCGCGCAGCTGCCCGCGGCCGGAGACCGAACCGGAGGTATCAGGCGCGCTGACCGGATACTTCCGCGACGAGGGCATTACGGTCTGGGCCGGGCTTCGTTATCGGGATATTCACAGGCATCGCCGCGATGACGTCTGCGCCGATATGTCCGACAAACGACACGTTCAGGGTATTGGGCAGTCACTGGCCCGGGATGGCCGTTGCGTGCGACGCGATCACCGAATGCCTCCTCGAGTCGTGCCCGGAAATGGTCACGGAGGCGTTGTACGATCTGCATGGGGAGGACATGCCATGCCGGCGGCTGGCAAATGCCGGGGCCGATCAGGCGAGACTGCTGGCTGCGAGCGAACGGAAAGGTGGTTAATATACCCGGCGTGCTGACCTGGATACGAACGGCGTGCGCATGCTGCATCTGCGCAGGCGCGGACCGAAGCTGAAGTCGTCTCCTCCCGAATTCCGGTCCGAGCTCGTGGACGTATGCGGACTCGCAACTATATGGTTCCAGAATCTCGATGTTGACTTCGTCCCGGCTCCGGTTTGTGCGTTTGCTGCGCGCGGGCTTTGGCCTGAGCAGGAGCGCATCGTTTTCGATCCGCCTATGCCGGATGCGCTGGAGACAGCTCTGGCCGCCGACACTGCACCTCGAATTGCCGCTATGGTCGGGAAAGAAAGGGGTCTTGCAGTCGTCGCCATGCATTGGTTTCCCTGATGCCACGGAACTTCGGCTCGACAACGGTCCGTAATGAGGCCTTCGCGAGGGTTTGTGTAATTGATCACCTCACGTGGCGGGGAGCGGATTGACCACCGTAAGTTTCGGGAAGCGGGAGAAATCTCGATCGGCAGACCAGAGCTCTCGCACCCCGTGAAACAGGCACAGAGCGGCTACTCGAGCGTCGTGCACGACTGCACCTTGCAGCATCGCTGGTCGGGCAATTTTCTCGAGCGCATCCAGGTAACCCTCACCTTCAGCCAGGAAACCGCCGGAGAGACTTGCCAGGAGTCGTCTTACGGCATCCAGGGCCACGTTCATCGGCGTAGGATCCCGGAAAATACGTGGGTTAGAGATCACCGCAAGAAACTCGTGCACGCAGGGCCAGGGAACGCAGACTGGTTCCGGTGCTGCGACTGCCTCGGTCAACACCTGTCGAGCACGATCGTGGAAGGGCATTTCCGGACGATGGGCATAAACGAGCAGGTTCGTGTCGACAGCGATCACGCGCCTTGCTCTCGATAGATTTCATCGCGTATTCGGCTCCATGGCGAATTCCGGAAGTCGTCAGTGAGACCGCTGCCGCCGTAGCTCGGGAAGTCGAGCTGGCGGCGTGCCGCCTGTCGCCGGGCCTCGAGACTGCGCTGCAGACCTTCTTCAATCAGCGCGCGGAGGGTTGCGCCTTCGCTTCTGGCTACACGCCGCGCCTGCTCGATCAGGGTGTCTGGAAGCTCTATCGTAGTTTTCATACAGGTCTACCATATTAAGGTTACGGGTCAACCTTACTCTTGCGCGGCAAACTGGGCAAGGGCCGGCATGGGTCGCCCCACGGCACGCTGGGGCAGCTGCTATTGGCTGGCGGGCGCAACTATCCGTGTCGTGCGTTTAGCTCAGAAACCGGTCTGTTTGCGATCCGCGTATAAAAACGTACTTTGTAACGTACAAGTAAGCGTATTTTACGAGGTCGCCATGTCGAAGGTCAGAGTGGATGAAGATATCCGCCCCGTGTCGGAGTTCCGTGCCGGGGTGGCATCTTTTGTAAAGCACATTCAGGAGCCGTCGGCCAAGGCCTGGGCGCGCTTGTGGACGGAAATGACCTCCCCGAAAAAACCGGTGTCCACTCGGTTGATTTCTCATCGTGGCTCTCTTTGGGATTGCGACCCCGGAGACGCACTTCCTCCCTGACAGGAAGGGAGCGCCTTCCCGTCAGACCGATGGTTGATGATAAACGGACTCAGAGGAGCCCGCCCTCGGTAAAGAACACGCTCTCGCCAGCCGCCGGCTGCGGCGCCAAGCCATTGAATTCGCTCCCCTGTCGTGTCAATTTCGTGTTGGTGTCGTTCCACAATCCATCGGGTTCCGGGACACTCTGTGTGCCTCTGAACACACGGATAAGCGCATGATTGTCAGAAAACTGCGGTTGAAAAAGGGCTGGACGCAAAGCCAGTTGGCCGAGATGGCCGGCGTGACAACGCGCACGATTCAACGCATGGAACAAGGCCAGCAGCCGAGTCTGGAAACAGCCAGGGCGCTTGCCGCGGTGTTCGAGATCGATCTCTCCTTACTTCAACCCGAGGATCAACCGATGCAGAACGACAACGAACTACAGGCCGACGAACAGCGCGCGCTGCTCTACGCTCAGCGCATGAAAGCCTTTTACGAATACCTGGTCACCTACGTGGTGATGGCGGCAGTGTTCCTGGTCGCCTTTTACGGCGAGCCGATGGTCTACATCATCTTCGCCGCGCTCGGCGTGGGCCTTATCGTCCAGGGGCTGATCGCATTCGAGGTGGTCAGCTTTATGAGTCCCGGCTGGGAACGACGGCTGGCTGAGCGCAAGCTGGGGCGGAAGCTGTAGCGGAAGGCTTCGGGGTGTCCGGTGGCCGGTATGGCGGTAAGCCCACCGCATGCGGGCTGACTGGCTGACGGGGTCGCTCGGCGGCCTGCGGAAAACGCATCCGATGCCGCGAAACAGGTATCGGGTACCTCGAAGAAGGGCAGTGCGCCGGCATCGAGCACCTGGAATGGCCGGCTGGGGGGTGTCGCGCGCCCCGTCCGCGCTCGTGAGATCGCTGAAGTTGCCGCGTAGCGCATACCCTTCAACCGGAATCAGCGGTCGCGGTCGGCCGGAATACTCCATTCTGAGGTATGAGTTCCAGAGTCGACCCGGAGCAGGCATCCGAGTGGCAGGATTTGCTTGGCGCCGAACAAACGCGATTGATCCGATGCGCGCATGGCGCGAACGAGCCGAGTCAAGATTAATGGTATCCCGAGAGCAGGCAGAGCGAACATCGCGCCAGATTTGAGCACGTGAGCACAAAGAAACCGAGGAAAGGCACAACAGACGGCTTGACAGCGTTCCTACAGACGCTGCGGGCCATGCCCGGCGCACCCACAAAAAAGCCCGCAATGACGCGGGCTTTGGCGCATCCTGAGATTCTGGTGGAGGCGGCGATAGTCACACTGCTTGTTAAATCAATGGATCAAAAGGCGAAACGTCGGAAATGCCCCCGCAAATACCCCCAAGCAACCTATGTTAGGAATTGTGAACTTGAGATAGCCAATCTGGCTTGCCGTCGTTCCTAACAGTAGTCCTTTGCTTGGTCCCATGCGTTCATGCCGCCCGGTTGCCCAACTCGCTGAGTTTCTCCAGCGTATCGGGAAACTTCCTCACCATGAGTATCAATGCAGCGGCTTGGGCATTGGGCCGCGCTCTACCTTGCTCCCAATTCTCCAAGGTACGCGTCGATACGCGGAAGCGGCGGGCAAACACGGCCCGGGAGACATGCATACGTTCGCGCGTGTCGCGAATGAGATCCGCGTCCACTTCGAGCGGGGGTAGGTCCTCGACCTCATGCGAGCGCAAGGTGATCTTTCCCTCGCGCTGCTGCCGCATGGCATCGACGCCGTCCATCAGTTCATCGAAAAACTTGTGCTTGTGCTTCATGACCTTCGTCTCCTGGCCTCCAACTCGGCCTGGATAGCTTTCTTCAATACGTTCTTCTCTTCTGCCGTCAGGTCGGCGGCTTCATCCTTGTCATAGAGCGTGAAAAACCAGATCTGGTGATCGGCCTTCAGGTAGTAGTAGATGACGCTCAACCCACCTCGTTTGCCTTTGCCGCGCCGTGCGGCTGCCCAACGGAGGTTGCGAGCCCCGCCGGTGCCGGGCATCACGTCACTCAATTCCGGATTCTCCACCAACGCGCGCTGCAATTCGCGGTAGCCCTCGTCGGTCAGGTAGTCGCCGAAGAGGCGCGTGAACAAAGGCGTTTCCCGGAAAACCAGTTTCACTGCCAAAGTATACGCAAGTTGCGTAGGGCGTCAAGCCGGGGGTTCCGCGATGCGGTAGCCCATCGCGCGGTAGCCGCGCTGGCGTTTCTCCCACATTCGAAGTAATGCAGGATGGCTGG
>CAYVPB010000078.1:0-12861 GCA_964453565.1 uncultured Halomonas sp. | reverse complement strand
CGAAACCGGCCTCGGTGGCCAGCTCGTGCGCCGAAGAAATCGCCGCCTTGCCCGGGCCGTCGGCCAGGGTCAGGTTGCAGCAGATCAATGTGGTTGCAACAACCAGCGTCTTGATTATTGGCTTCATGAAACAAGTCCTGACATTATTGAAAGTCGTTTTTGGGTCCACAGATGAACACAGATGTACACGGATAAACCCAATGCCATGATTTTTATCTTGAATTCTAGCTTGTGAGCAATGGTGTGGGTGTGTAAAGGCGATCGTCTCGCCAAGGCGCCAAGGCGCGAAGAACGACAAGGGAAGGGGAAGAATGACCGGGATCGGTCATTGTTCCCCATTGATTTCTTTGCGCTCTTGGCGTCTCTCATCGAACAACCCGTTCGCTGCGCGACAGCGGGCCCGGTCACGGGGTTGAAGACTTGGCGAGAGGAATCACCTGCATCGAGACCGGATCACCATCGTTTAACGACTCGCCAATCTGGCGCACAGGCAATCCCCTCATCATCTGTGTGCATCTGTGTTCATCCGTGGATAAAAAGGCATTTTGCGGTAGCGGTAATGGTCAGTCAGCAAAACCGTAATGCTTGCGCAGCGCGCGATCGACGCGATGGTCGACGAATTTGGAAACATCGCCGCCCAGACGTGCGATTTCCTTGACCAGGCTGGATGAGATGAAGCTGTATTCCTCGGCCGGCGTGAGAAACACCGTTTCGGCATCCAGCACCAGGTGACGGTTCATCGATGCAAGCTGGAATTCATATTCGAAGTCTGATACCGCGCGCAGTCCGCGCAGAATCACTCCAGCACCCTGCTGCTGGACGAAGTTGGCCAGCAGATTGTCAAAACCGATGACTTCGATGTTGACCAGCGCGGTATCCGCGATGACTTCACTCGCCAGCTCGATTCGCTCATTGAGCGTGAATGCCGGCTTCTTGTGCGGGCTTTCGGCAATTGCGACCACGACCTTGTCGAACATTTTCGAGGCTCGTCCGATCAGGTCGGTATGGCCATTGGTCAGGGGGTCGAACGTACCGGGATAGATTGCGACGCCGAAATCAAGCGAATTCGACATGGGGGGCTCTGATTGAATCACCATGCGATTATATCGGACCCTCGTGTTGCGTTTGGTCGCCGCTTGACCGGAGTAATTGCAGGCGAACTTCGCCCATGCGTTTGTCCTTGAGTACTTCCCAGTCAGCGCCGGGCTCGAAATCGGCGCGCGCGCCGCTTTCAAGGTAGACCCGGGCGTTTGCGGCGAGTTTGCCGTGTTGTTTCAGTGCCTCAAGCGCCGGCTGATGCAGTGCCGCATCGAAGGGCGGGTCGATCATCACGATATCCCAGCTCCCCGGCGTCTGCTCCAGCCAGCGCAGCGCATCGGCATGCACGACCCGGACCGCTTCACCGCCAGGCCACTCCCGCGCGAGGTTTTCCAGTGCCTGGGCAAGACGCCGGTCGCGTTCAATCAGCACCACGCTGGCCGCACCGCGCGACGCGGCTTCAAGGCCGAGCGCGCCGCTGCCGGCAAACAGATCCAGGCAGTGCGCACCGGCGATGTCGTGCTGCAGCCAGTTAAACAGCGTCTCGCGTGCGCGGTCGCCGGTGGGGCGCAATCCCGGTGCATCGGCGACGGTGAGTTTTCGTCCGCGCCAGCGACCGCCGATAATGCGAACTTTTCCAGTCATGCTGCCAGTCATGCCGTCAATGATGCTGCTAGTGTACCCCGCCACTCATTCTGTAACATTCAGCGAGTCGGAAAGTGCTTAGCCGCAAGGCAGGGCTCGCAGGGAATGGCGCGCCCTTTTCAAGAGCCCTAACGCCGCGGATGAGCGCTTTCCGACTCGCCCTTCGGGAGCGCGTCTGAGTCGACATTGCGGCGTTACGATCCTTGTAAAGGGCGGGCCATTCACTGCGGATCGTGCCTTGCACTGTCGACTCAGTCACGCTCTGAAGTTACACAATGAGCGGCGGGGTACACTAGCATAGCGGCGTTCGCCTCAATTGCTGGTGCCGATGTTTTCCATCTTTCGTCGCAAAAAGTCCGGAACGGGGCTTGAAAAATCCGAATTTGCCCAAAAGCCTCACTCGGGCCAGGATCCGCTGGAGCAACGTCTGGAACGGACGCGATCCAGCCTGTCGGGCCTGTTCGGTCTGGTGCGAGCTTCCAGCAGAATCGACGAACAACTGCTCGAAGACATCGAAACCACGCTTCTCACCGCCGATCTCGGCTTCCAGGCAACAACGCATATCATGGATCGTCTGCGTGTCGGCATTGACAGTGGCGTGGTCGAGCAGCCCGAAGACGTGCTTCCCGCGGTCCAGGCCGAGTTGTATGCGCTGATCGAGCCATGCGAGCAGTTTCTTGCGGTCGATCCGGGCAAAAAGCCGTTCGTGATCCTGATGGTCGGAGTCAACGGAGTGGGCAAGACCACCACCATCGGCAAGCTGGCGCGACGCTATCTCGATGATGGCTTGAAGGTCATGCTGGCTGCCGGCGACACTTTCCGCGCCGCCGCGGTCGAGCAGATCCAGGCCTGGGGCGAGCGCAACAATGTACCCGTGGTGGCGCAGAAGCAGGGTGCGGATTCGGCCGCGGTGATCTTCGATGCACTGCAATCGGCGAAAGCGAAGGGTGTTGATGTGCTGATCGCCGACACCGCCGGCCGGCTGCACACCCAGGATCACCTGATGAAGGAACTGTCCAAGATCCGTCGCGTCATGGCCAGGATCGACCCCGATTCGCCGCACGAGGTCATGCTGGTGGTCGATGCGGGAACGGGCCAGAATGCGTTGGTCCAGGCCGAGCAGTTCAACAATGCAGTGCAGTTGACCGGGATTACCGTGACCAAGCTCGATGGCACCGCGCGCGGCGGCATCGTGTTCGCGATTGCCGAAAAGCTCGGCATCCCGATCCGGTTTATCGGTGTCGGCGAGCGCGCCATCGACCTTCGTCCGTTCGATGCCGGTACCTTTGTCCACGCCGTGCTGCCGGTTGAGTGATTTCGCCCAACGTCTGCTGAGCTGGTGGGTCCGCCATGGTCGCCGTGACCTGCCGTGGCAGGGGCCGCGAGATCCTTACCGGGTCTGGATTTCGGAAATCATGCTGCAGCAAACCCGGGTCGAGACCGTCATCGGCTATTTCGATCGGTTTTTGCATCGTTTTCCCGATGTCGAGACGCTGGCGGGAGCCGATCTTGATGATGTGCTGGCCGTGTGGTCGGGACTGGGCTATTACGCCAGGGCGCGCAATCTGCATGCCGCGGCAATCCGGATCTGCGCCGAATTCGACGGCTGTGTGCCGGAAGACCCGGAAGCGCTGAACTTGCTTCCCGGTATTGGTCGCTCGACCGCGGCTGCAATTGTCGCCCAGGCCCATGACCGCCGTGCGGTGATTCTGGATGGCAATGTCAAGCGAGTGCTGGCCCGGCACGCCGGCATCAATGGCTGGCCCGGCTCGCCCGCGGTGGAAAAGCAGTTATGGAGCGAGGCCGAAGCGCGCACTCCACCGGATCGCGTCGCCGACTACACCCAGGCCATCATGGACCTGGGTGCAAAGCTGTGCACACCCAGGTCTCCGGATTGTCCGGGCTGCCCGGTGGCACACGATTGCCATGCGTTCCAGCACGGTCGCCAGGATGAGCTGCCCACCGCCAGACCGGCGCGCACGCTGCCCGAGCGCAGTGGACAATTTCTCATTGCGCGTGATGACCAGGGCAGGGTGCTGCTGCGCCGCCGCCCACCCGTCGGCGTCTGGGGCGGGCTGTGGTGCCTGCCCGAATCGGGCGAGCTGGAAGTCCGGTGGGTCGAATCACTGCCCGTCCCGCGCCCGATCCGCCACGTGTTCACCCACTTCGCGTTGACCATGAGCTTCGAGCACGGGCGCACCGCCGCGCCGGATCAGAACATCGGCGACAACCCCGACCTGCGCTGGTTCGCCATCGAAGATGCGCTGCAAAGCGGCCTGCCCAGGCCGGTTCAGCGCCTTCTGGGGTCTCTGGGCAACTCATGATGTAGAATTTCGCCGAGACCCGAGCAGGACCAGCGCATGTCAGCGGAAAATGGATCGGTTCCAGCCAGCGTCTACCAGGTCCTGGAGGCCGAGGATGCGCTGGAGATTGCAGTTCTGATCGGCAGTCGCGCGTCGGAGACCGCGGGCGAACACAGCGACTGGGATTTCGCATTGCAGTTTGATCGCGATCTTCCCAGGCACTCGATTCCGGGCCGGACCGAATCCTTGAGGAGGGCGTTGGCTGCAGCATTGAAGATCGAGGAAGACAGCATAGATCTGGTTGATTTGCCGCGCGCCCGCCTTGCCATGCGTGCGGAGGTTGCCGAACATGGAATTGTGCTCAAGGGCACGGACTCCCTCGCATGGTTGCACTTTCTTTCGCGTACCTGGCGCGAGCTCGAAGAATGGGAATGGTACCGGCGTAATGCGGCTTGATATTTATCAGGCCGAGACCCGGCACATCGCGCGCGAGCAGACGGCCATGCTGGATGAAGTCGTCCAGCGCCTGGAATCCGGCCATAAGCTGACGCGTCTGGAGCACAATGGCATCCTGCACGCGCTGCAGATCCTGATCGAAAATGCAATCGGCAAGGCCCGTCACCTGCTGAAGCACTCACGCGAACCGGTTCCGGTCTCGGCTTACGAGGTGTTTGCAGCGATGCGTCGAATCGGCAAGATCAGCGATGATGAAATTGATGAATGGAATGCCGTGATCGGTCTTCGCAACCGGATTGTGCATGACTACATGAATGTCGATCTTGATATGGTGATCGAATGGGTTTCGGCGCGAAGATACCAGTTCGTCACTGATTTTCTGATGGCGCCGATCGAGGCGGATTGAACTTCAGCAGTTTGCACGCAAGCGCCGGTCCAATTGCGCGACGCGGGCCCTGAGCTGTTCCATCGTGCCGGTGTTGTCGATGACATGATCGGCGCGGGCCAGGCGATCCCTGCGCGAGGCCTGCGCGGCAAGGGCGGCTTCGGCCTGCTCGCGGCTGCTGCCGTCGCGCGTCATCAGGCGCTGGATCTGTACATCTTCCGGCACATCGACGACGACGATCTCATCGGCATCGCCAAACAGCCCGGATTCGACCAGCAGCGGGACGACCAGCACCACGTAGGGTGCATCCAGATTGTGGATTCGCCGTCTGGCTTCCCCGGCGATGCGCGGGTGCAGAATAGCTTCCAGCCGCGCGCGCGCTTTCGCATCCCTGAAGATGATTTCGCGCAGTGCGGTGCGGTCCAGTGCGCCTTGTCCGGCGATCACGCCGTTGCCGAATTCGCGCCGGATCTCGTCCAGCGCCTCGCCTCCGGGCTGGACCAGCTCACGGGCAATCACGTCGGTGTCCACTATCGGCACTCCGAGTTCGGCGAATAGATTGGAAACCGCGGTCTTGCCGCTTGCAATGCCGCCGGTCAGAACCACAATTTTTGGCCGGTATTCTCCATTCATGGGCCCGGAGTGTACTCGGCCGGCCCGGATCGATGGCAGAATTGCATTCTGCCAATCCATTGAGCGAGGCGAGTCCGGGAATGTTACGTGTTGCGATACTGCTGCTCGTCGTAATGCTGCTTTCGGCCTGTGGTGGTCACCGCTGGACGCCGCCTTCCGCTGAAAGCCCGGAAGATCGCGTGGTGGAGGAACGGGTCCGCGCTCCTTCGGCCGGTGCCGACAACGAACTGCAGGTTTTCGGCGTGCGCAATCCGGCCGTGGCCGCGCTGGGCCGCGAGGCTGAAGCTGCCGAGCGCAGTGGTGATCTCGATCGTGCGCTGTCGCTGCTGGAACGAGCCTTGCGCATCGACGGCCGTGATCCAGAGATTCTGCAGCAGATGGCCGAAATCCACCTCGCCCAGGGGCGTCTGGATCAGGCCGGCAGTTTCGCCAGTCGGGCTTATGAACTGGGCCCGCGTGTGGGCGAGATCTGCCAGCGCAGCCTGCGTACGCTGATGGTGGTCAGCGAACGTTCGGGCCACTGGGATGACGCCTGGGGGGCTTACTCGAAGCTGCCCGAGTGTCGCGTCGCCCCGCCCGACCGGTTCTGATCCAGCTCGTGTCATCGCTGGCCAGTCAGTTTTCCGACCGCGGTCAACTTGCCGATCTGCTGGATGATTTTCAGCTTCGACCGGGTCAGGTCGAACTGGCCGAAAAAATTGGCGCGTGCCTGGAAAACGGGCAGGACCTGGTCGCCGAGGCTGCCACCGGCACCGGCAAGACCCTGGCCTACCTGTTGCCGGTCTTGCATCGAGCCGGCAAGGTCATCATTTCCACCGGCACCCTTAATCTGCAGGACCAGCTTTTCTCGCGCGACCTGCCGCTGGCGCTCAAGGCCACCGGCGTCGAGCGCAAGGTCGCGCTGCTCAAGGGCCGGGCCAACTATCTTTGCCCGCAACGCATGGACCGGGCCGATACCGACACGCTGCAACTCGACGCGGAAACCGCCGCGCATCTGGAACAGGTCAGGCGGTGGGCGGCGCACACAAAAAAAGGCGAGATTCGCGAGCTGCGCGATATCCCGGAACGAACCCGCATCTGGCCGCTGGTCACCTCCACCGTCGACAACTGCCTGGGTTCGGAATGCCCGCGGCTGGACGATTGCCCGGTGCTCAAGGCCCGCCGCCGGGCCCAGGACGCCGATGTTGTGGTCGTCAATCATCATCTGCTGTTCGCCGATCTGGCGCTCAAGCAGACCGGATTCGGCGAAGTGCTGCCCGGCGCCGATGCCATCATCGTCGACGAGGCGCATCAGTTGCCGGATATCGCGACCCGGTTTTTTTCCAGAAGCGTGAGTGCCTGGCAGATCGCCGATCTGGCTCGCGACACGTTGGCCGCGACCGCCGATGTGGCCGGCAGCCTGAAGCTGCTTCAGGGCCCTCTGGATGAACTGAAGTCGGCCTCGGCACAACTCGCATCGGCCGCGCACAATCTGCCCGAGCGCGGCGACTGGAATCGTCTGCGACCGTTGATGAGCGAGATCGAACAACTGCACACCCGGCTGGCAAATCTGGCCGAGGCGCTGCGCGACCTGCAGGACGCCAGCCGTGAAATGGCGTCCTGTCATGATCGCGCGCATGCGCTGGCCGAGGCGCTGGGCGCCTTGCTGGTCGGCGAGCAGGAAGGCGTGCGGTGGTTTTCCTGCCGGCGCGGGCGACTGACCCTGACGCTGACGCCGCTGGATATCGCCGAGCCCTTCCAGGCCCTGCGCGCGGAGCTGAAATCGACCTGGATCATGACTTCTGCCACACTGGCGGTCGGCGGGCGCTTCGAGCATTTCACCCGGCGGCTGGGGATGGAACAACCGGCCACGGCATTGATCGAAAGCCCGTTCGACTATCAAAGTCAGGCGCGGCTGTGGCTGCCTGAAAACCTGCCGCAGCCCAATGCGAAAGATCATACCGAGCGGCTGCTGGAACAAATTCTGCCGCTGCTGCACGCCAGTCGCGGTCGTGCGTTTTTGCTGTTCACCTCGCACCGCGCACTCAGGCGCGCGGCCGACTGGCTGGGCACGCATGCAGATTTCAATCTGCTGGTGCAGGAGCAGGCGCCACGTCACGTTCTTCTGGAACAGTTTCGTGCCAGCGAAGGCAGCGTGCTGCTCGGCGCGGCCAGCTTCTGGGAAGGTGTGGATGTGCGCGGCGAGGCGCTGCAGGTGGTGGTCATCGACAAGCTGCCGTTCGCCTCGCCCGACGACCCGGTGCTCTCGGCCACCATTCGTTCGCTGCGCGAGTCCGGCGGCAGCCCGTTTACCGAGATTCAGTTGCCGGCAGCGGTGATCGCACTCAAGCAGGGCGCCGGGCGACTGATCCGCCATGCCGGCGATCGCGGCGTGCTGGTGCTGGGCGATCCGCGCATTACCGGCAAGCATTACGGCCGCGTATTTCTGCAAAGCCTTCCCGACATGCCGCGCTGCAATGATGCAGGTGAAGCTGCAGCCTTTATTCGGGGCCTCGAATGACACTGCTGGCCATAGAAACCGCAACCCGTGCCTGCTCGGTGGCGCTTGTCGTGGACGGCCGGTTACGCGAAAGAAGCGGCATGGACACACGCATGCACGCCGATGTGCTGCTGCCCTGGATACAGGAATTGCTGGCCGAGGCCGGCATCGGCTTTCACGACCTCGATGCGCTGGCCGTGGACCGCGGCCCGGGCGGCTTTACCAGCCTGCGCATCGGCCTGGGTGTTACCCAGGGGATTGCCCTGGCCCATGACCTGCCGTGCCACCCGGTCTCCAGCCTCGCGGCACTGGCGCTGGCCGCCAGACCCGACGGTTACAAAGGCCGCATGCTGGCCGCCACCGATGCGCGCATGGATGAAATCTACGCCGGCTGGTTTGACTTCGGCGATGACGGCAAACCGACCCCCGTCGGAACCGAGATGTTGCTGCCACCCGCCGATTTCAAACCCATCGACAACACCCCATTCATTGCCGCCGGCGATGCACTCGAAAACTACGCCAACGAGCTGTTGTCGCAACTTCAGGGCCCGATGCAACAGGCCATCGCCGACGCCTGGCCCACCGCCACCGCCATTGCGGAACTGGCGAGCCATGTCACGCCGGTCGAAGGTTGGCAAGTCGAACCCGTCTACCTGCGCGACAAGGTCGCGCATCAGCATCGGCGCTGACCGAAGGCATCAGCAACCCCTTGCGGCGCTTCTAGCGGCCCCGATTCATGAGGCTGCTGTGAGGAATCATGTAATTGTTGGACGAACTGCAGAGTCAGCGCTTTGCATGATGCGGAAGGTTTCGATAGTGACGCAACAGTTGCTGTTCCTCATTACTCGATGAGATGATGTCTGGAACGGAATGCACTGCTGCACCGGGCAGCATGTCGCCGCGACCGTAAACCAGCCAGTCGACGCTCACAGAAAGGTGACCGGCAATGGAAAAAAGCCTCTCCGACGACGGCCGGCTCCCACCCGGCCGTTCCCAATGCCCGACAGCGCTGGCTGTCACATTCAAATACTCTGCCAGCCGCGACTGGCTCCACCCCCTGGACCGACGTGAATGTCGAATCCTGTCCGCCAAGGTTTGCATGATGCGACTCCCGATTTTAGTTGGTTGCAGTAAAGCTCCCGAGCGCAGAACAACCACTAACCGGAACTCGAAACAATGGGAAGAAGGTAGTCAATCATGTAGGAAAATCGAAAAAATCCTGTAGGAAAATTCTGATCAGCGGATTTGCATATTCTCACCTCGGCGGCGCGAAGCCCGAAACTTCGCTGCTCAATCGCCGCATCAGCCTCCCCGGATCATTTTCTGCAAACTTTCCACGAAAGAGCGGCAAACCAGCGCCAACTGCACTTTAATGAGCAATACTCATACCCATGAGCAATATTCAAGAATTTTGTGAGTATTGCTCATATGCGGTGCTAAGTCATTGAAATTACCTACGCGTGAGATTCAATTATGAGTAATATTCATAACAGAATTGCCGCTCAGATCGAGTAGTGAAAGAATGAGCCATTGAAAGGCTGGAATCGGTCGGCTAAAAACGCTCTTGCCAGCGTTGGCTGGCGAAACTTAAACCAGAAAGGAGAAATGAAATGCGTGAGTTGAATGTTAATGAAATTCCTGCTGTGGGTGGCGCTGGGACCCTGGCTGAGCCGATCACGGATCCCCAGTCTGAATTCGGGAAGGCAGTTAATGACGTTGCCGGTGCCCTCAATGAATTCGGCCAATGGCTTGGCGGCTGGCTTTGGGAGAAAGTAAACGGTTGAATTCAAGGCTTTAGAACAGCTTCGGTGGGTGGGCTTACTTCCCACCGAAGCACCCTTGCGTAGCAACTTACAAGCCTAATGCTGGTTTAACAAGCAGGAACTTTCTGCTCCTATAGAGAGCAACAACATGATGACTAGGGTCGGCCTGAATACTAGCGATATTATTGCGGTTATATTTCTCTCTGTGGTCTTTCGCGCCGCAGGGGAAATTTATGTGGATCATGCTTTCGATATAGATTCTTATTATGTCGGTCTATTATTCCATGGCCTGATGTACGTTGTCATGGGTTTGATGCTTTGGTTTCTTGTCTGGAGAAGCCATCTTGACCATAAGACGGTATTAGGCGCGAGTGTAGACAGTGCGACATACATTCAGTCTATTGGCTTGGCTTTCTTGCTGGTCGCGTTTACACTGGGGGAAAACGCGGTTGAAGTGTTAATAGTGTCTAGGATAAGTCTTGAACATGCATATTCGTTTTGGAATTTTCATACAGAAGAGCTTAGGGTCCATCCGTTATTCTCTTTAAGGGTAATGCTTTACCTCTTGGTTAACGTAGTTTTGGCTGCGTTGATAGAGGAATTCGTTTTCAGAGGTTTGCTCCTTCGTACGTTAGGCGCAAAAATGGGATTGCATCGTGCAATTGTAATTGGTTCGATTGTTTTTACATTTCTTCACTTTGCATCGCCCTACTACATCAGCACGTTTGTATTTTCGTTGGTCCTATACTACGTGTACATTTTGAAGCGATCCTTAATCCCATGCGTTATCATACATGGAACGTTCAATTTAGCGGCCTTTATTCATCAGTACTACTTGGATATTCATTGGGCCAGGTCCATTAATCAAATAGCATCATTGGCTGACTGGCAGCCTCAGTTGATTATGTTTGGTTCATGTTCGGTGATTCTTATTTATTTGGCTGTTAAGCATCGCAATGCGGTCGTTAGCTCTTCTCTTGTTGGTGATATGGCCTGTCCAGCTCGGACGGCAAAAAGAGCTAGGAAATCCGCTTGCTAATTCCGGTGTCTATAAATGATGACATCGTAAGATACGAACTACGATAGTAAGATGTCGATGTTCGGTCAGTTGCGACCCATCCTGCAAGCTGCGGCCTCTGAATGCGCAATGACGTGCGTTGCCATGGTCGCAAACTATCACGGCTACCGGGCAAGCCTGCGGGATTTTCGCCAGCGCTTCCCAATGTCGCTGAAGGGCGCCAATCTTTCGCGTCTGATCGAGATCGCCGGAAAGCTGGGATTTTCGAGCCGTCCTCTTCGGCTGGAGTTGGAGGATTTGCCGAAGTTGCAGACCCCATGCATCCTGCACTGGGATTTGAATCATTTCGTTGTGCTTGCCAAGGCAGGCCGCCGTCGGATCACTATCATGGACCCGGCATTCGGCAAGCGCCGGTTGAGTCCTTCGGAGGTCTCCAGGCATTTCACGGGCGTTGCGCTGGAGCTTCAGCCCGGGCATGAGTTCATGCCGCGCAAGGCTCCGCCTGCGGTGTCGGTTCGGCAGCTTACCGGCCCAATTCGTGGGTTATGGCGGATATTGGGCCTAATCCTGATGATGTCGCTGGCGTTGCAGATTTTTACGATCCTGGGTCCATTCTATCTTCAGTGGGTAGTGGATCAGGTGCTGGTGTCGGCGGATCGTGAGCTGCTGACCGTGATCGGCTTGGGGTTTGGCTTGCTAGTACTTTTGCAGGTTGCTACGCACTTGCTGCGCGGCCTGACCGTAGTCTTTCTGTCCAATCGGCTTGTGTTTCAGTGGATGGGCAACGTATTCCGGCATTTGATTCGTCTTCCACTGGATTTCTTCGAAAAGCGCCATCTGGGCGATGTGGTCTCCCGAATGGACTCCGTACGTGCGATACAGCGCACGCTGACCACCAGCTTTGTCGAGGCAATCATCGACGGGATCATGGCGTTTGTAACGCTGGGTATGATGCTGCTGTACAGTTGGAAGCTGGCGCTTGTCAGTCTGCTGGCAGTTGGCATATACGCAGTACTTCGGGCAGCATCATTTCGCGCCATGCGTGATGGAACTGAACAGCAGTTGGTCGCCATGGCCAGTCAGCATAGCCATTTGTTTGAGTCGATTCGGGGTATACAATCGATCAAGGTTTCCGGCCAGGAAGACATGCGACGTGCCGGATACCTGAACCGGCTGAACGAGGTCGTCAACCGCGATCTTTGGCTTGGGCAGCTTGGAGTTGGTTTCATGACCGCCAATCAACTCGTGTTTGGCGTTGAGCGGGTCGCGGTGGTCTGGATCGGAGCGATTTTCGCACTGCAGAACGTTTTTTCAATTGGGATGCTGATGGCGTATCTCGCCTATAAGGATCAGTTTGCCTTGCGCATTGGCGGGCTGATCGACAAGTGGATTGAGTTCCGCATGCTCAGGCTGCACGGGGAACGCCTGTCGGACATTGTGCTGACGGAACCGGAACAAGATCCGCCGCAGGACTTTAACGTGAAACTCCCAACGGATCAGCCTGTTGAGGTGTGCAATCTGGCCTTCCGCTATGCCGATGGCGAGCCTTGGGTGCTTAAAGATTGCAGTTTCTCCGTGGCACCGGGCGAATCCGTTGCGATCATCGGCTCGTCCGGGTGTGGAAAGTCCACGCTGATCAAACTGATGCTTGGACTGCTTGCCCCTGTCGAGGGCTCAATCCAGGTTGGCGGCATTGATATCCATAAGCTGGGGGCGCGGAATTTCCGATCGCGCGTGGGCGCGGTCATGCAGGACGATCAGCTATTTGCTGGCAGTGTGATGGAAAATATTGCGTTCGGCGAGAAGAGCATGGAGCACGAACGCGTTGAAGAAGCGGCCCGGCTGGCTTCGATACACGATGAAATTGCGGCCATGCCGATGGGGTACCACAGTTTGATCGGTGATATGGGCACGACGCTTTCAGGTGGCCAGAAACAGCGAGTGATTCTGGCACGAGCTCTCTATCGCAAACCGGATATTCTGTTTCTGGATGAGGCCACCAGTCATCTTGACATGAATCGGGAACGTTTGGTGAATGAGGCCGTGCGTAAACTCAATTTGACCAAGTTGATCGTCGCCCACCGTGCGGAGACGATTGCCTCATGCGATCGCGTACTGGTGATGGAGAATGGCCGGATCGC
>CAYVPB010000077.1:0-13235 GCA_964453565.1 uncultured Halomonas sp. | reverse complement strand
TGTTGACAGTCTCACACTTTTTGTTTATAACTGTATTCAACGCGGAAGCCTCACGAGGGTGAAGCGGTGTCAGAAGGCCCGATCCGAGGACAACTGGCGGCATTCATGAGGATGCTGATGATCAGGTGACCGGCGCTGACGCTCCAATCTCAAATTATCCGCGGACAAACCCCGGTTCCAGAACCCGGGGTTTTGTTATTTGGGCTGCCGAAATTTGCGCTGGCGGCGCAAGTCGTCCATCTGCAGATCCGGGTCGTGAGCTTGCGTTCCTTGCAGAAGAATGCGAGTCGGTGTGGCCTGTGACTCGCTCCCGGATTCGTTGGATGCCTGGGCCGGAGGAATGCCGGCTGCAGCAGAATGCACGTGGTGAAAATGGCGACCAGAACCAGCGGAAGCTTTATCGAGGCTCCCCGATGTGTGCCCGTGTCTACCCATCAGTTGCATAAATTTCCGAGTGCGAGAGCCCGGAGAGTAGTGTTTCCGGGGCGTGCGCGGATATTTTCCAACCGGAACATAGCTCACTCTATGTGAGGATTGGAAAATTGAGCACGCGCCCCGGAAACGCTGCTATACCGGGCAGTGCAACGGTCTCTCGCCGCAAATTTATGCAACAGATGGGTCTACTCTACCTCCAACATCGGGGGGCGGTTGCTTCAGTCCAGCAAACGATACCCATGGCTGGCATGATTCCAGGCCGAGCTGACCACGTCGTTATTTTCCGGGTTATCGACAATCAGCAATTGCTCCAGCGCATCGGACGCTCCTGATTCATCTTCAATTGCCCGAAAAATCTCCAACGCATCAATGATATCGGGCTTTGCCAGCTTGGGACTTCCTGCCTGCGCAAGTGCCGAACTAAAACCCAACCTGGAATAGGCCAGCCCGCGCAGGCATCCACTTCGATCAAAGTAGCTCTCAGATTGTCTGAAGTGATCCATGGCAGCATTTATGCGCGCTTGCCTGAGTGCAATCTGCCCCAGCACCAGATGCACCTGGCCTGACATGTGAGGGTTCACATTGTGTTCGGCTGAAACTGCCGCCTCATCGAGCAACCTTACAGAACCTTCAAGGTCATCGCGGGATGCGAGCAGAATCCCCCGAAGAAACAGGCATTCAGTCAGATTTCCACCATCGAGCACCTGCTCCTGTATGCGACATACGTGTTCGATTGCCCGCGTTGCATCATGCAGTTCACCAAGCGCCACAAAGTTCATCGCCTGAAGGCGCCATGTATCCAGCAATCCCTGTTGGTCTTGCAGAACATTGAAATGCTCGCGCGCCCGAGACAATAATGCCGCGGAGGCATGGTATTCGCCCTTGAATGCCTTCACTTTTGCCTTCGCCGACAGGGCGCGTGCTTCCAGCGCCTGCGATTGCCGTAGTCTCGCAGTTTCCAGCGCCAGCTCAGTGTCCGCCATTGCATCGGCAAGCCGGGAAGTGCGCCAGTTCAATTCAAACGATGCAAGCCAGAACCGGGCATCATGAGTAGCCGACTCAACCCGATCTTCAATCTGCTTCAGGACTTGTCGCGCTCTTGTGGTGGAACTTGAACGAAGCCGGTCATAAAACAGCATGTAGAGAAACTCCTGATGATCCGGGAAATAGACCACAAGCGCCTGCATGATATCGGCGGCGGTGGCATATTTTCCAGCCATGCGAGCGGTTGCTGCCTGAATCAGCAGTTGCTCATGCAACTCGAGGTTCTCTGTATTCAATACCGGATCATGCAAGAGCTCGGCTGCCCGAATCGGATAACCGGCTTCGATCATCAGTTGAAGCAGTTCAACACGAATGAATGACGAATTCGGCGCCTGCTTACTCGCCCTCGCAAGCGTTTCGATGGCACTGGAAAGATCGGTTTGCCGGCGCAACGTCTGGGCATGACGCCACAGTTCCAGAATTTCGCTCGATTCAAGCTGCGGGTTCAACCCATCACCAATACTGCCGGACTGAAGCCGCATTTCCGTTTCCGGGGCTCCGCCACCGCTGTCAAACATGTAATCGGGCCAGGAAAAAAGACTCAGCAGGCCGGCCAGCAAAAGAACCGGCAACACGACTGCAGCGGCAACCGGCGAAGGTTGCAGGCCCGAGCCGAAACCAGAGCCAGAATGCTCCTGGACAGTCTCATGTCCTGACTCCTGCTCGGAAACCTTGTCCGGCTCGCATATCCGAACTGAACAAACGATCTGGTAACCGCAGCCGTGACGTGTACCCACGATTCGAGGCGCGGATGCATCATCTCCAAGCACCTTGCGGATTTCCCGGATCGCCTGGGCAATCGCGCTTTCCGAGATCGCTTCATGCCCCCAGACTGCATGCAGCAGCTCCTTTTTCGAAACCAGATCCGGCGATCTAGTCAGCAGGCACTGCAGGACGTGCAACGCCTGCGGGCGGATTATCAACGCTTCATTATCGGGCCCGTAAACAGCCTGCACTGAAGAATCGAACAGAAATTGATCGAACTTTATGCGCACGGCCTGGCGCTCCCGTCATACAGCCACTCACAGGCCGAAATCAATGAAATTAGCAACAAAATCAAAAACCGCTCCCGGTAACACAAGCAAGCGGTTCGCAGCCGCCTGTGATTGCTCTATGTTTCTCAATGACTATACCCATCTGTTGCATAAATTTGCGGCGAGAGACCGTTGCACTGCCCGGTATAGCAGCGTTTCCGGGGCGCGTGCTCAATTTTCCAATCCTCACATAGAGTGAGCTATGTTCCGGTTGGAAAATATCCGCGCACGCCCCGGAAACACTACTCTCCGGGCTCTCGCACTCGGAAATTTATGCAACTGATGGGTATATATACGGAAAACGAAGCTGAATCCAGTCAGGATGTTCTGGAATGTCTCGCCGGAATCAGAGTTCCATGATGTTGTCAGGTGCGTGCAGGAGATGCCTTGTTGGTCCGTGTCTCACCTACCGAACGGGCGAGCGCATCGAGAACTTCCTTTTTGAGATCGTAGATTTGTTCAAGACCCACGGAGAGCCGCAGCAGTCCTTCGCCGATGCCGGCCCTTTCTCTGGTATCAGCACTCATTGCGGCATGTGTCATCGTGGCCGGATGTGCCACAAGGGTCTCTACCCCGCCCAGGGATTCGGCCAGGGAAATGATGCGCAGGCCGTTGACAAATCTCGACACCGAGTCCGGGCCTCCTGGGAGTTTGAAACTCACGATGCCACCGCCACCGGATTGCTGACATTGGGCCAGGGCATGGTCCGGGTGCTCGGGAAGCCCGGGATAGAACACCCGAGATACTCGCGGAGCCCGGGCCAGCAAATCCCGGGTTGGGTTGCCTGAGCGGCTGTAATCTTGGCGTCGGGCTGCGCGAATTCCTCGAATGAAAACGTGCTGCTCAGATGGAGTGGAGGTATCACGGCACCATAATGGCTGTCGTCGTCGATCCCGGCGCGTACAGCGGCTGTAATGGCGGATTCATGACCTTTCATCACGAACCTTCGTTTTTTTTCCAGAACATGACTCAAAAGTCTGTTCAAGGGTCCCGGGGTCTTGAGAAATGCATCATGTCCGAACGGCGAGGAAATTCGATGCAGGCGGGCGTGGCAGCCAATGGTTGCGACCATGGCTCTCATCTGCTGCGGCGGCACCGGGGTATCGGAGTCCACTGACACCGCCTCGACTCGCTGGCCGGGGAGCTTCGCGGCGAGAGCAGCGGAACATTGTCGCTGGCCACGACTCAGACTCAGGCCCGTTATGTTCTGCCGGAAGTCATAGGGAAATTTCGAGAGCGTTTCGAGCATGTGGATTTCCGTCTGCATCAGGGGACTACCGAGCAGATCGAAAAAATGATGGCGGAGCGACAAGTTGATTTTGCAATTGTCAGCGGCTCCAGCCGCCCCTTCAACGACCTTGTTGCCCTGCCGATGTATCAATGGGACCGCGTGCTGATAGTGCCACGGGACCATCCTGTTGCATCGATCGATACGCCGCCCAACTTGCAGACACTGGCTCAATTTCCACTGGTCACGTATCTGTTCAGCGACCGCCCGGAGTCTTCCCTGATGGGCGCTTTTGCGGCTCACGGGCTCAAACCCAGGATTGCATTCACGGCTCGGGATGCGGACGTGATCAAGACCTATGTCCGGACCGGATTCGGGGTCGGCGTTCTGGCCGGAGTTGCCATCGAACCGGGTGTGGATGATGATTTGAAGGTCATCGAAGTACCCGGGCTGTTCCCGCGCCTCACCACCTGGATTGCCCACCCTCGTGATCTCCTGCTGAAAAAATATCACTGTGATTTCATACGCCTGCTGGCCCCGCACATCAGTCAGCACATGCTCGACGAAATCTGCCGGGGCCCCGGCTCCGCCGGTCTTGAAGCCCGTCTGGAAAAGGCCTCCATCCCGTTGCGCACAAGCTCCTGCGTGATCATTTGACCGAAGGATTCGGGTTACTTCATGAAGCTTGAAAGCCGGTCGACCCGGTCCGCTATGCAAAGGATGCCAATACTTCGTGCACTGTCAATCAGGTCGCCGGCAGAAAGGCCTGCTCCGAACGCTCCAGACCAGGCTCAAGCAGCGCCCGCTTTCCAGCCCACGCGCTCTGGCAGAGTTCTTAGCCGAACAGGGTGTGGATCAGAATCGCTTCCTGGAGGCATTTCGTTCGGCTGAAGTGGCCGCGGCCATCGAGATTGAGCAAATACCCGAGCCTCCTGTCGGTCAGCTTTATCATAAATCTCTCGTCAAGACGCAGAGAACGCCAAGAAAACAAAGGATTAACGATTTTCAAAGACAGACGTCCACGTGCGAGACAGTACCTGATGTTTCAATCATAAGACATTGTTATCGTTTATAAACGTGGTGTTCTTAGCGTCCCGGCAGTGACAGTGACTGCCGGGGTAGTGCATTTGGGCTCCCGATTTTCCCAACCGTTGTTCGGTTGTTACGGGATGCTCGAACCGGGCGTCCACGGAGCGCCGGCATCCTGCAGCGCGCGTTCCACGGCTGGGATGCGGCCTTCGACAATGTCGCTCAGCTCGGACCTGACTTCGGAGAACTCACGCTCGGCGATCTCCAGACTCATCTCGTGCGTTGGGGTGGGTCCGTACGTCGAGCGGCCGGTACCGATCATGGCGACGAACATCCGCTGACCGATGGTCGGCCCCTGCGGTTCGTTGAGCTGCTGCATGCTCTGCTTTCCCTGAAGCTGCTCGGCGATCTCATGCAAACGTTGCGAGATGGCATGCAGTTCGGCATCGAGCGCGCCGGCCGGCGCGCTTGAGCGCTCCAGCGCGGTGGCCATGGCATCGAGGCGGGAACGGGCCTCGGTGATGACCTGGTTTGCCGCCGAGACCCGGCGCTGCATTTCTCCAAGCCGCTTCCAGAAAGCCACCGTTTCGGCCGGCTCGGAGCCCGGTAACGCGCCGGTGCGCATGCGCACCGCGTTGAATCCGCGTGGACCTGCAAGCGGCGTGACCTCGCCATCGACGCGGCTGGCCAGTTCAACGGTGTAGGTTCCCGGCACCACCATAAAGCCGTTCTGCTGACCGAAACCTCCACTATCACCGATGGCATTCGGGGCCGGATAGCGCAAATCCCAGGACACGCGGTGAAGGCCCTTCCCTGCAGGCCCTTCGAGCCGGCGCACGACATTGCCTTCGCTGTCACGCACGACCAGCAGCACGGCCGGGTCGGGTTGGCGGCGCTCGGCCTCGATCTCCTCCCAACCCGGGAATGGAATATCCTGGCGTTCCTGGCTCAGCGGTTTTTCGCGTTCCTGACGCTGCTGCTTCAAGGTCTTGAATCCCTCGCCCAGATGGTAGGTGAACATCGCACCGAACGGCGGATTCTCGGCCAGGTACATGCCGTGGCCCTGTGAGCCTCTTTCATTGTTGCCGAGCACTGCGCGCGGCATATACCACCATACGTCCCGGATGTCGAACAGCGTGGCCTCGGCCTGCAGCCTGTCGGCGTCGATATCGCGCAGCGCGCTGTAGTCATCGAGGATCCAGAAACCCCGGCCGAAGGTCGCGCCGACCAGGTCGTTCTCGCGGCGCTGGATTGCAAGATCGCGGAACGATATTGTCGGCAGATTGCCGGCGAGTCGAGCCCAGTTCGTACCCGAATCCAGGGTCACGAAAATACCGAATTCAGTGCCGGCGAACATAAGTTCGGGCTTGATGTGGTCCTGAACAACACGCCAGACCAGGTGGCGGTCCGGCAAATCACCGGCGATTGATTGCCAGCGCCGGCCCCGGTCGGTGCTCTTGAGCAGATACGGCTTGTAGTCACCGAACTTGTGGTTATCCAGTGCTACATAAACCGTGTCGGCATCAAACAGATCGGCCTTGATATCGTTGACAAACGCGGTTTCGGGCACATCCGGCATTTTACCGACCTCGATCTGGCGCCAGCTCTGACCGCCGTTTTCGGATACCTGGATCAGGCCGTCATCAGTGCCGGCATACAGCAGACCTTCGACGACCGGCGATTCGGCCAGGGAAGTGATGGTGTTGTAGTTCGACATGGCGAACGTATCCCAGGGTGTATCCCAACCCCACTGACGACCCATGTGCTCCATTTCAAACCGGTTTTGATCGCGCGTCAGGTCGCCGGAAATCATCGTCCAGGAGTCACCGCGATCGTCCGAGCGCCAGACCCGTTGCGAGCCATGATATATGCGCTTGGGATCATGCGGGCTGACCAGAATCGGAGCATCCCAGTTGAAACGGTTCGGCGCCTCATCCTGCCCGACTTGTGGCTGGATGTATACGATCTCTCCGGTGGTGCGATCGTGGCGCACCAGATTGCCCTGTTGCCAATGGGCATAAACAATGTCCGGATTGCCTGGCTCGGTGGCGGGCTGGTGACCGTCGCCGAACAGCACGACGAACCAGTCGGAATTGCGTATGCCGGAGAGGTTGTCAGTGCGTGACGGTCCTCCCTGGGTATTGTTGTCCTGGGTGCCGCCGTAGATGTTGTAGAACGGCTCGGCATCATCGACTGCAACCTTGTAATACTGGGTCACCGGCAGGTTGTCGATATAACGCCAGGTATCGGCGTGATCGAAGGTCTCGTATAACCCGCCATCGGTGCCGATCAACAGGTAGTCCGGATCATCGGGACGGAATGCCAGTGCATGGTTGTCGACATGCTTGGAGCTGTCTGCGATTGAATTCCAGTTCGCGCCGCCGTCATCCGAATAGGACGAGCGCACTTCCATGAAATAGATCCGGTCAAACTTGTGCGGGCTGGCGTAGATTTCCTGGTAATAATGCGGGCCCGTGCCGCCGGCGATCTTGTCCGACATCTTCTTCCACGAGGCGCCACGGTCGGCCGAGCGCCACACGCCACCCTCGCGCTGATCCAGTTCTATCGCCGCGTACAGCACGTCCGGGTTTTGCGGCGAGATGGCCAGGCCGATCTTGCCCATGTTGCGGTTGTCATCGGCACTTGGCAGGCCGCCGGTCAGCTCGGTCCAGGTCTCACCACCGTCGGTGGAGCGGTGGATGCCGGAATTCGGCCCTCCCCCAACATAGGCCGCAACGGTGCGATGGCGCTGCCAGGTGACTGCGTAAAGCACATCCGGATTGCGCGGGTCGATCTCGATATCACTCACGCCGGTCCAGAGATCATCGTCCTCGTCGCCGACTAGTGTGCGCCTCCAGGTCTCGCCGCCGTCAGTGGTCTTGTACAGGCCGCGTTCACCGCCGGCGCTCCACAGCGATCCCTCGGCCGCGACCCAGACCGTGTTCGAATCCTCGGGGTGGATGATGATCCTGCCGATATGCTCGGAACTCTTCAGGCCGCTGTTGTTCCAGCTTTTGCCGCCGTCATGGCTGACATAGACCCCGTCACCATAGCCCACGTGCCGGCCGCCGACGTTCTCGCCGGTGCCGACCCAGATCGTGTTCGAATTCGACGGATCGATGGTGATTTCACCAATCGAGTACGATCCCTGGCCATCAAAGATGGACTCCCAGGTCGTGCCGGAGTTGACCGTCTTCCACACCCCTCCGGAACCCACACCAACATACCAGACATTGCGGTTATCCGGATGGATCTCGATATCCGCGATGCGCCCGGACATGAATGCCGGCCCCACGGTGCGGAACTTCAGTCCGGCCAGCGCTTTCTCCAGCGGATCGCTATCGTTGTCGTCCTGTGCCGCAGATGGCAAGGACATTCCAAACATAAAGATCAGCAGTGCCATGACCGAAAGGCTCATGAAATTCAATCGCTTCATTTTCGAACTCCTGGTTTGTTGTGCTTGCTTCATTCAAATTGCAGCGCAAGCTGCAACCAGAACAGTGTGCCCAGCGCACGGTAGGTGGCCAGATCGGTATTGCCTTCGTCGGCGTTGACCAGCAGTGGCGGCTGCACGTCGGTAAGATTGTCGATGCCGAAACTCCCACTCCATTGGTGATTGCCGTCCCAGCCGATTCGAAGATCATGGTATAGCACACTGCCGACCCGGTTGACGGTACCGGGAAACACTTCGCCGCCGCGTTCGTCGATGGAAGCGATCCACTGTGCCCGGTAGCCGGCACTCCATGAGCCGCGCTGCCAGTTCAGTTCGTAGCGCCCCTGCCAGGCGGGAATTGCGCCGAAGTTGTCGCGATCGAATCCGCCCTCGCCGAACAACGGCGGCGCGCCGGGAAATGCCCGCAGCTCGCGCTCCACTACGTGGCTGATCAGTGTGCGATGCTGCAAACGTCCGAAGTCGGACTCCATTTGCCACTCAGCCTCCACATCGAAACCGCGTGTAGTTTCACGGCCCAGATTGGCCAGCCGCGCCTCAATGAATTCAATGCTGCCATCACTGCGCCTGGAAATGGCGTTGCAGAATCCCCGAGCACCGGTCGCCAGGCACTGGCCAATAATGGTCTCGGCACCCAGCGCCCCGATGCCGTTTTTGATGTCGATGTCGTGGTAATCCAGACGCAGGCGAATGTCCCGTGTCGCGAACGGCTGCAAGCTCAGCCCCAGGGTCAGGACCTCGCCCTTTTCCGGTTGCAGCAACGGGTTGCCGCCGGTAATTTCCGGGGTTTCCTCGCCGCTCTGGGCAAAACTGCCGTCAGCCGGTACGCCCTGGCCGATGCAGCGTTCGATTTCCGGCGGGCTCAAGCGCGAAAAATCGCTGCAGGGATCCAGCACGATGGGATTTGCCTGGCGCGGTCCACCGAACAGTTCACCGATATTCGGCGCGCGGAATGCATCGGACCAGCTCGCCCGCAGCGACAGCCGCTCCAGCGGCTGCCAGCCGAGGCCGATTTCGAACAGCGCCTCACCGCCGAAATTGTCGAAATCCACCACCCTGGCTCCAAGATCGAGATCCAGTTGCCCGGCCCATGGCCGGTCGGCGAGCACCGGCATACCCAGTTCCAGATAGATCTCGCGAGCCATGAACGAACCCCGCGTCGGGCTGCGTGCATTGCCGGTTGTATTGCCGGCCTGTGATTGGGGGTCGGGCCGGTCGGCGCCGCGCTCCTTGCGCCACTCCATGCCCGCAGCCACGGCCACCGGCCCGGCCGGAAGCTCAAACAGGAACCCGGCCAGGTTGGCGTTGGCCACAGTCTGTTCATTGAAGCCCGAATCCTTGAGTGTGGCGCCGACAAAGTCCAGCATTCCATCGGTAATGCTGCCGGGCCCGCCGAACAGGTTCAGCGGCACGCAATCCGGAACGGGTACCGGAGCGCTGCCGCACACAACGCGGCCATCGGGCAGTCGTTCGGACGGCCCCAGCGCAAGGCGCACGCGGTCGGCCAGCAGGTCGCCGGTCTGGCGCTGATCAGTCTCGTTGCGGCCGTGGTTCAGTGCGAAATCCCAGAACCAGCCGGCGTGTTGACCTTCGACGCCGGCCACCAGGCGCCAGGTCTCGTTATCCTGGCTGAAGGTTCGCGGCCCGGCCTCGATCAAGCGCCTGCGCACATCACCCAGCGTTTCGCCGAACGGGTTGAACGCGTTGTCGGCGGCAACGCTGACATCGGCCAGACGCGTTGTAAAAAACGGCAGCGGCGCCAGTTGCTGGCTGGAATCGCGCTGGTGAAAGAAGGCCTCGCCAAAGGCCGAAACTGCCGGGCCGGCCTGCCAGCGGGCGCTGCCGAACAGGGTGAACCGCTGCGAGGCCTGCTGCAGATCTTCGAACGGGTTGAAATTGTAACGGTCCGAATCCGGCCCGGAATCGTTGAACGGCCTGAAATCGTCCGGGGAGCTGCCATCGCGGTCATCAATCAGCGTCAGGCGCCCCCGCGAGGTGCGGAACTGGCCGTTCGGCGGGGCCGAGGAGCCATCGAACACCAGTTCGTTATCCGGACCTTCAAAGCTCAGCCGCGTGCGTGAAAAGGCTCGGGCGCCCTTGGAGACCGAGGCCTGGTCGGTGTATTCCAGACCGCCGGTCATCTCCAGCGACTGCCACTGGTGCCCGGTCAATGCCCGCAGCGAAAAAGTCTCGCCGTCGCCGCGACTGCTTACCCTGCCCTGCGTGAACAGCTCCATGCCTTCGACCCGCTGGCGGGTGACGATGTTGATGACTCCGGCCAGCGCATCGGCGCCGTACTCCACCGAAGCGCCGGACTTGAAGATTTCAACCCGCTCGACCATCGCCAGAGGCAACATGCCCAGATCAACCAGGCCGGAAGCACCGTTGCCGCCGGGCACGAAGCGGCGGCCGTTGAGCAGCACAAGCGTGCGTTCGGCCCCCAGGCCACGCAGTTCGATGGTTTCAATCCCGCGCGATAGCCCGCCGCCCGCGCCGCGCTCACTGGTCTGCGTGTTCAAGGGAGACCCGCCGGTAAACGGCATTCGCTGCAGCACATCGCCCAAACGCGCCGCCCCTGTGGCCAGCAGTGCCTCGCGGGAGATTGTCGTCAACGGCCAGGCTTCGCCGGCATCAATGCCGCGCAGTCGACTGCCGGTGACCTTGATGGATTCCGGTGGAGATGCCTCCTCTTCCGGCAATTCCTGCGCGGCCAGCCATTCGGCGACAGCCGGCATAAGCAGGACCAGCAGCGCCGTGGTGCGGGCGGCGCAATGAAAAATCGTCAAGACTTCGGCTCCAAGTATGGGCAACAACGGCGGGAATGATATCCCAGACCCGCGAGGCAGGCTTTCGGGAACGCATACCTGAACCGCAAAACGAACGCGTTTGTCAGGTTATTCGCAGGCTGGATGGACGCCAGGATATACCCGGACAAGAGAGCTCGGAAACGCCGCTGTTCCAGGAAGTACGTGGTGTCTGGCCTCACCGGCACGAACGGCCGGTTTGTGCAGAACGCATTCGCGGGTCAGGCCGAAGAATCTGAGCTTGTCGACCTCGTCGACCTCGTGGACGGATCGGGTCGTGTGCCAGTCGCCGATGGACAGATATCCCTTTTCACGCAATGGGTGGTAGGGCAATTCGTGCTCGACCTTCATGCCATATCCACCTCCGCGACGTTGACTGCGCTGCCATGTTTGACTTCGGCGACCAGCTGGACGCGCACGGTAAAATTGCCGAACGGCTCGTCGGGTTGTCGATCGGCGGCGAAGCACCGGAACCATCCGTCTATTACCCTGACAATTGCGCTTTCATCGGCGTTGTCGAGCAT
Source organism: uncultured Halomonas sp. (assembly GCA_964453565.1). Classification (GTDB taxonomy): domain Bacteria; phylum Pseudomonadota; class Gammaproteobacteria; order Xanthomonadales; family Wenzhouxiangellaceae. Next base: position 1,686 of record CAYVPB010000077.1, on the reverse strand, counting down.
CAGTCTGTTCAGCCGTGAGCCGTCGAATGCCGCACCCAGGTACAGATTGTAGCGCCCCGGCGCGCGCCGTCCGGCCGATCCGGCCGTTTTCGACAAAAACGGTGTAGTGCAGGCGTTTGTTCGCGGCCTCGGCCCAGCCGTAGCGGTCGCCGGTGCAATCGAAGTGCACCTCACGCGCAGGGGCGAGGCCGATGCCTGAGCGCTCATGGATCTGCTCAAGCAGCCAATCCGTGCCGCGGTCGTCAAGCGTGTACTTGAAGCGCGCATGCTTGCGGGTGCCGCGGTCACCGAAGTCGCGCTGCGCAGTGGCGATGGCTTCGGCCACCGCCAGCAGATCATCAGCCCTGATAAAGCCGATGCTGCGGCCAAGCAGCGGAAACGTTTCCGGTTCCCCGTGACTGCAGCCCATGCCGCCACCGGCGATGACGTTGAAGCCCGCCAGCCTGCCCCCCTCCTCGATCGCGACAAAGCCGATATCCTGAGAGTACACGTCTATATCATTGGCTGGCGGCAGCGCTATACCGATCTTGAACTTGCGCGGCAGATAACTTCGGCCATAGACGGGATCGGGTTCTCCTTCGTCCAGATCCACTTTTTCGCCGTTGATCCAAATTTCGCGCCAGGCGGCGGTTGAAGGGGTCAGGTGGGCGCTGAGGCGCCCTGCCCATTGCAGTGTCTCGGCCTGCACCGGTCCGAGCTCCGGCTGCATACCGCACATCACGTTGCGATTGACATCGCCACAAGCGGCCAGCGAATCCATGCCCACTGCATCGATGCCACGGACCAGCTCTCGTAGCGATTCCTTGGCAATTCCGTGATACTGGATCGCCTGTCGACTGGTCAGACGCAGTGTGCCGTTACCGTACTCGTCCGCCAGCCGGTCCAGGGCCCGCCATAGCTCACGCGAGACCTGCCCGCCGGGGACACGCACACGCAGCATGAACTGATACCAGGGCTCCAGCCTGGCCTCGCGACGCTGTTGCCGCACATCACGATCGTCCTGCTGGTAGATACCGTGAAACTTGCTGATCACCGTGTCGGCCACGGCAATCGCCCCGGTTGTCGGATCAGCAAGACTTTCGTGCAGCGTGCCCCGCAAGGCGCGGCTACCGGACTTGATTTTTTCGATATTCAGATCGGACATTTAAAAAACCTTATTTAGCCGCGGATTAGCGCGGATGGACAGGGATGAAAATGCAGGGCCTTTACAAAGCGTTACACGAAGAGCAAGGAGATGGGCACGAAGGAAGGCAAAACCAGAAAGAAATACAGAATGGATTTGATTCGCACAAAATCCTTCAGTCACGTCGCTCCTTGTGGATCTTTTCTTCGTGCCTTCTTCGTGTTCTTCATGTGCAGCGTTTGACTTTTATCCGTGGAAATCCGCGTTCATCCGCGGCCGCCCTTTCAATACACATCTTTCTGGTACCGCTTCGCCTGTTTCATCGCTTCAAGGTATTCAGTGGCCTGGTCTTCGGTCTTTCCGCCGTGGTTCGCGATTACATCCAATAGGGCCTGATGCACGTCGGCGGCCATGGCCTGGCCGTCGCCGCAAATGTAGACGTGCGCACCCTGTTCCAGCCAGTCGAAAACTTCCCTGCCCTGCTCGCGCAACCGGTGCTGGACATAGATCTTCCTGATTACGTAGTTGACTCAGCCATGCCAAGACAGAAAACCCTGGAACCG
>CAYVPB010000076.1:0-13530 GCA_964453565.1 uncultured Halomonas sp. | reverse complement strand
ATGAATGAACACAAGCTCATCGCCGTCGGAATTGCGCGCGAGATGGTTCATGCTGCCGGGACAACTCCAGAAGCGTACCCGGCAATGCGCGTTGTGCAGCAACTCGGTGGCCTGCCACGGCGAAGCCGCGTCCGCGGCCAGTTGGGTGGCATCGAAAGCGCGCGGTTTCAGCGGGCCTTCAAACGAGGTCCACCCGGTTGGCGGATGGGCATGGTGCATGTGCGCGGCCGGACCAAAAAAGCCTTCCTTGCCCAGCTCACGCTCGTAAGTGCCCTCGGGCAGATCGCAATGCGCCTGACGCGATGCCTTGCCCTCGACTTTCGGATGGGTAATCCATTTCTTCATACTGTCAACATTCCTGAATAGCATTTATAGCCGATCCACAGTTTACCCATCAGTTGCATAAATTTCCGAGTGCGAGAGCCCGGAGAGTAGTGTTTCCGGGGCGTGCGCGGATATTTTCCAACCGGAACATAGCTCACTCTATGTGAGGATTGGAAAATTGAGCACGCGCCCCGGAAACGCTGCTATACCGGGCAGTGCAACGGTCTCTCGCCGCAAATTTATGCAACAGATGGGTTTACAAAGATGTTCACCGATTACTGATTTTGCGAAAGCCTGTTCGGCCACGATCCGGGCGGTAAAAAATCTGTGCAAATCCGTGTAATCCGTGGCCTGCCTTTACAAAACTCCGCGCTTTTGCTGATCGCGCTCGATCGCCTCGAACAGGGCGGTAAAGTTGCCCTCGCCGAAGCCTTCATTGCCCTTGCGCTGGATAATCTCGAAGAAGATCGGACCGATATTGGTCTGGGTGAAGATCTGCAGCAACTGCTTGTCCGGATCGTTGCGGTCGGCATCGATCAGAATCTTGTTTTTACGCATGCGTTCAACATCCTCACCATGATTCGGGATGCGCTGATCGATCACGTCGTAATAGGTATCGGGTGTGTCCAGAAACTCGATGCCGCTGGCATGAAGCTGTTCGACGGTGTCATAGATGTGGTCGGTATACAGCGCGATGTGCTGAACGCCCTCGCCGTTGTATTCATTCAGATACTCATTGATCTGGCTTTTCGGATCTTCCGATTCGTTGATCGGGATCGAGATCGCGCCATTCGGGGCGGTCATGGCCTTGGAGCGAAGCCCGGTCTGCTGGCCCTTGATATCAAAGTACTTGACTTCGAAAAAGCCGAACAAATTTTCATAGAAATCCGCCCACTGACCCATGTTGCCGTTGTAGACATTGTGAGTCAGGTGATCGATATAGGTCAGACCGACGCCGACCGGATTCGGATCCACGCCGTCGATGAATTCGAATTGCTGTTCGATGTCCCGGCGGCCTGCAGTCAGGTAAAGCACACTGCCGCCGATGCCGGCAATGCGCGGGCAATCCAGCGGCAGGCGGTCGGGGTCGGCATCGAAGTCCTCGCCACCACTGGCGAGGATCTGTTCATAAGCATCTTCAGGGTCGGCGACACGGATGCCGAATCCGGTACAGCATGGCCCGTGCGCGGCGGCAAATTCGCTGGCGAAAGAATCCGGTGTTTCGTTGACCATGAAATCGATGCCGCCCTGACGGTACAGGGTCACGGGCAATTCAAGGTGCCTTGCCACCGCGGTAAAACCCAGGCGCTGAAAAAGCTCATGCAGTTTTTCAGGCTCGGGTGAGGCAAACTCAATCACCTCGAACTGCTGCACGCCCAGTGGATTCGGTCGAGTTTCGGCCATGACGGTCTCCTGATGAAAAATTGAAAAATCCTTTCTCTCGCCCCAGACGCCGCTGCGAGCGTGACTTTCACCTCCATGTTAGTTACATTTGCAACTAAATTCAAGACGGATTGCGGGAAAAGAACCATGAGCGCGCTGGACCTCGAACATTTTCTTCCCTACCGCCTCTCGGTGCTGTCCAACCGAATCAGCCAGGCCATCGCCAGGAGCTACCGCGATCGCTACGGCCTGAGCGTGACGGAATGGCGCGTGATCGCCATCCTGGGAAGATTTCCGGGTATTTCGGCCACCGAAGTGGCCCAGCGCTCGGCCATGGACAAGGTCGCCATCAGTCGCGCGGTGCGGCGACTATTGGAACGGGGTTTGATCAAGCGCGAACACAACCACACCGACCGCCGCGAACGTCACCTCCATCTGAGCAATGAAGGCCGGGACATTCATGACCGTATCGTGCCCGAAGCACTTCAATTCGAGGGGCAACTGCGCGCCCGGCTCACTCACGAGGAGAACAGACTGCTGGACCGGCTGATCACAAAACTCTCGGCTGATCATTGACCTCGTTACTAATCCCGACTCATTCAGACTGGATCACTGCTCCTGACTGCCATATCCTCCGCCGCCGGGTGTTTCGATCGTCAGCACCTGGCCGGGTTCGACTTGCAGCGAGATCTTGGACGGCAGTTCCCTGTCATCGAGCAGGTTGCGCCCGGGTTTTCCGGACCGGCCGCCGGCCAGGCCCCAGGGGGCATGCACGCGCCGCTCGGTAATCAGCGTAACCTCGGCCGATTGCAGAAATTCGAATTCCCGGATCAGGCCGTCACCACCGGCATGCCGGCCGGCTCCGCCGCTGCCCGACCTCCTCTGGTAACGCCGAACGCGGACCGGATAATGATGTTCCAGTACTTCGGCCGGAGTGTTCAGAGTATTGGTCATGTGACTGTGCACCGCGCTACGGCCGGGTCCGCCGGGACCGGCCCCGCAACCGCCGGCCATGGTCTCGTAGTAGCTCCAGCGCGCGCCGCCCAGCCCGAGATTGTTCATTGTCCCCTGACTGGCGGCCGGAATCCGCTCGGGCATGGCCTGGGCCAATGCCCGCAACACGACATCGACGATGCGCTGGCTGGTCTCGACATTGCCGGCCGCGGTCGCGGCCGGCGGGCGGGCGTTGACCAGTGACCCTTCCGGCGCCTGAAGTTCCAGACATTCCAACGCACCGGCACAATTGGGCGTCTCGTCCGGCAACAGGCACCGCAGCACGTAGTAAACCGAGGCCGCGGTCACGCTCAACGGACAGTTGAGATTTCCGGCAACCTGATCGTCGCTGCCGTCGAAGTCAACCCGGATGCGACCATCGCCAATCTCCAGCGCCACCCGGATCACGGGCCCGTCGCCGCCGGCAGCATCGCAATCCATGCAGTCCCCGGCCTGCCAGCGACCGGTCGGAAACTCCTCGATGCTGGCAAGGGCCAGACGCCGGGCATATTGATTCAGCTCGGCGACCCGAAGCTGGAAATCGTCCACGCCCAGTTCGGCGGCCAGCGCCGTCAATGCGCCCTCGCCGTTGGCCGAGGCCGAGACCTGGGCCCGAAAATCACCCTCGGCCAGCACCGGGTTGCGCATTGGAGAGCAGATCCGCTCCATCACTCGACTGTCCAGCGCGCCACCACGGTACAGCCAGACCGGCCGAATCAATACGCCTTCATCCTTGATCGAGCGGCTCAGCGGCATCGAGCCCGGCGTGGCACTGCCGATGTCGGCGTGGTGGGCCCGGTTGGCGACAAAGCCGACCCGCCGCCCATCGTGGTAAACCGGCGCAATCAGGGTCACGTCCGGCAGATGGGTGCCGCCGGCGTACGGATCGTTGAGGATCAGCCTGGAACCGGGCTGCCAGTCGTGAGCATCGACCAGATCGTACATGGCCCAGGCCATGGAGCCGAGATGCACGGGAATATGCGTGGCCTGCGCCAGCAGCCGGCCATCGGTGGAAAAAAGCGCGCATGAATAATCCAACCGGTCGCGGATGTTGGGCGAAAACGCACTGCGCCTGAGAACCGCGCCCATGGTTTCGCAGATCGCGGCCACGCGACTGTCGAACACGCCCAGGGCAATCTGGTCAATGGGGCCTTGTCCAGCATTCATCGGACTTTGACGCTTGAATCCATGCACTACGGTACCATGTCGATGAATTGAAACCACGATTTGCCACCCAAGGAGAACAACATGCCATTCACGCTCCCCGACCTTCCCTTTGACAAGAATGCCCTGGAGCCGCACATTTCGGCCGAGACGCTGGAATATCACTACGGCAAGCACCACCAGACCTACGTCGACAAACTCAACGGTCTGGTCGAAGGCACCGCGGATGCCGACAAGTCGCTAGAAGACATCATCCGTTCGGCCTCCGGCGGGCTTTTCAACAACGCCGCCCAGGTCTGGAACCACACCTTTTACTGGAATTGCCTGAGTCCCACAGGTGGCGGTGACCCCACCGGTGCGCTGGCGGACGCGATCAATCGCGATTTCGGCTCGATCGACAACTTCCGCGAAAAATTCGGTGACAGCGCGGTCGCAAATTTCGGCTCCGGCTGGACCTGGCTGGTGCGCAACCACGACGGCTCGCTGGCCATCGTCAATACCGACGACGCCGAAACCCCGCTGACCGGCAATGCCAGACCGCTTCTGACCTGCGATGTGTGGGAGCACGCCTACTACATCGACTATCGCAACGCCCGGCCGAAGTACGTCCAGGCGTTCTGGAATCTGGTCAACTGGGACTTCGTTGGGCAAAACTTCGAAGTCTGAGCCGGTTTTGCCAATCGTTGCACAAGCCCGCCGCCCGGCGGGCTTTTTCGTATCATGCCTCGATGAGCGATTCATTCCTGATGAACACCTATGCCCGCCTGCCTGTCGCTTTCGAGCGCGGCGAAGGGGCATGGCTTTTCGATGAAAAAGGCAAGCGCTACCTGGATGCAGTGGCCGGGATCGCCGTTTGCAGTCTCGGCCACGCCGATCCGGTACTGGCCGAGGCGCTGAGCAAACAGGCGCTCATGCTGGTCCACACCGCCAATCTGGGCCACATCCGGCTGCAGGAAGAACTGGCCAGGCAACTGTGTGACATTGCCAGCATGGAAAGGGCCTTCATTACCAACACCGGCGCCGAGGCCTGGGAATGCGCGCTCAAGATTGCACGCCGGCACGGCCACTCGCACAACATCGATTCGCCGAAAATCATCGTTGTCGAGGGTGCCTTCCATGGCCGCACCCTGGCCGCCATCAGCGCCTCGGCGCCGGGCAAGTTGCAGGCCGGCTTCGAACCCGTTGTCGACGGCTTCATTCGCGTGCCCTTCGACGATGCCGAGGCGGTGGAACAGGCCCTGACCGAAAACCCCGACGCGGTCGCGGTGATGCTGGAGCCCATCCAGGGCGAGGGCGGCGTGCGCGTGCCGAACGACGGCTACGTTGGCCAATTGCGCCGGGCCTGCGACCGGCATGACGCGCTCCTGATCCTCGACGAAATCCAGACCGGCATGTGCCGGACCGGACGCTGGTTCTGCCACCAGCATGAAGACGGCGCCGTGCCCGACGTCATGACCGTGGCCAAAGCGCTGGGCAACGGCATTCCGGTTGCCGCCTGCCTCGCCCGCGGCCCGGCGGCCGAGGTACTCACACCCGGCAGCCACGGCACCACATTCGGCGGCAGTCCGCTGGCCTGCCGGGCGGCACTGACGGTGATTGAACGCATGCGCGAACTCGATCTGGCCGAACGGGCCGGGTCAATGGGTGAAACTCTGCTCGACTGCCTGCGAAAACGTCTGCAGGATCATCCGCGCGTGATCGAAATCCGCGGCCGCGGGCTGATGATCGGCATTGAACTGAAAGACTCGGCCGCCGACGTGCGCGACCACGCGCTCAAGCACGGCGCACTGATCAATGTCACCCGCGACACCGTGGTTCGGCTGGTCCCGCCGCTGATCATTGATCGGGAGCAGGCACAAACAATCGCGGATAGGGTCGCCGCCGGCATCAACCAGCAGCTTTGAAGCGCGGATTGATTGGTTGTCTGCCACCGGCGGAATCCGTCCGCGATCGCGCGCTCGTAAATTTCTGAAACCGATGGGTAGCCTTGGCTTATTTGCGTTCACGGTGCCGTTTGTAAAAATTGGTTGGGCGTTGGGAGTGCGACTTGCAGCGGTCCAGGAACCGATCCAGTTGTTCGACGTCCAGATATTGATCCGCCGGCACGTCTCCGAAGAAAGTCTCCAATCCCAGAACCCTCCCAAGCAGATTCATCTCCGGCCAATCGGAACCAGAGTTGATCTCAGTCGGATCAAAAACCAGTCCCTTATGCTGGGTAGCGACTTGAAAACGCGGGCGACTTCCATGAAAATATCGAAACAACGCGAATGCATCGCACCGGCCGACTATCGTCGCAAATGCTTCTTCATTGATAAAGCGCTCACCCCACGTCTCGCCTGGAAATTCAACCCAGCCCAAGTTCGATGCCAGGTGAACAAGTTCATGATGGACAGTGCCGATAGCTTCGAGAAGCGAGTGCTCAAATCGATCCGCGGACCTCACGTCAACAGGCGCAACAAATTCCAGTTTAGGACTATTTATGAAAAAGCGTGTTCTCTGAAAGTCAAATTCACTGTTTATCGGAACAAGCCGAATCAGGATGTCTATTGAATAGCCGGCTTGCGGAAAGTCTCGCTCCTGAAGCAACTCCAGAGAGTGGGTGAGCTGGTGTTGGATTGCTTCATGAAATACAGGTACACTTTCTGTAACCCGAGGGTAACTCAGCACCGTATAACGAACTGATCCAAGAGATAAGGATTTTTGCCCGGAAAACATGTATGGATCAGAAGCCTTGCGGGCGTCAATATATAGATCGCCGAGCTGGGTGCTGCGCACCGTCGTAAATTTAACACCGAAAAAACTTCCACTTTGAAAATAAGTGATGCGATCACCCTGATCACTCATAAAATGATCAAGTGAGGACATATTTGAACTCAACGCACAACCATTCAAGACCAATGAAATCAAGGCAACCACGATCAAGCCGAGGTTTGACGAAGACCCACGTCTGGCAGTTGAGACGGGTCTGATACTAGCGCACGAATAATCTTCTTGTTGAGGCATATGGATTTTCTCTAATGGCCGCATAAAAATCAGCATTTGACCCGCGACCCACGACTCACCAGCAGGCAAAACCATTCCCCGCTGACAGCTTCCTAGCCAGAACCGGATTCACCCAGAGCAGACTGGCACTCTGCTGCATCGGACAGCACCGTAGTCACCTGTGTAAACAATAAAAGCGCTTCGCGCCTCGGCCCAGCGCGTATATGTCTGAACGCATCTGTGTTCATCTGTGGACAAACATGATATGCAAACCGTGGCTGAGGAAAGTAAGTAATCAGTAGCTTTTGTTCTTCAGGCCTCTTGACTTGCGGCCACGGCGATGGCCTCGGCCAGCTTCGGCTCTGGATAGAGGTCGCGCGTGGCGTCCAGTGCCCGGGCCAGGGCCGGGCCGTCCGGGGCGATTACGGTGGCATGGCCGACCTTGCGCCCGGCACGCGCTCTTTTGCCGTAATCGTGCCAGCGCACGCCGGGCCGGCCGAGCCAGGTAGCGGCCTCCGGTAGTTCACCAATGAAATTCAGCATCATGCTGGCCTCGCGCGTGCGCGTCTCGCCCAGCGGCCACCCGCAGACCGCTTTCAGGTGGTTTTCGAACTGCGAGCTCTCGGCGCCCTCGATTGTCCAGTGCGCCGAGTTGTGCACCCGGGGGGCGAACTCGTTGGCCAGCAGGCCCGATCCGGTCACGAACAATTCCAGCGTCAGGCAGCCGATGTAGTCCAGAGACTCAGCCAGCCGCCGGACATGCGATTGCGCCTGCTTTGCCAGGCTGTCGGGCACCGGCAGCGGGCCGGCCAGACGCAGGATGCCGTCGCGGTGCCAGGTGCGCGAGACCGGCCAGCAGCGCAATTCACCGTCGGCTGAACGCACCGCGGTGACAGCGCATTCGGAATCGAAACGCAGCCATTGCTCGGCGATCAGCTCGTGGTCTCCAAGGCGCTGCCAGGCCGGCTCCAGATCCTCCTGGCCACGCAATACTTCCTGGCCCTTGCCGTCGTAACCAAAGCGACGCGTCTTGATTACCAACGGAAATCCGAGTTGCTCGACCGCCGCGGCCAGATCGCTGCGGGTCGACACCGCGACAAACGCGACGGTCGGGATTCCCAACTCGACAAATCGTTGCTTTTCCGGCAGCCGGTCCTGGGCCGCGGCCAGCGCGCTCGCCGCGGGCCGCACTTCGACGCGTTGTGCCAGCAGCTCCAGCGCGCCGGCCGGTACGTTCTCAAAATCGCAGGTCACGCGGTCGCACCCGGCCAGCAGGTCAAGCGCCGCGGGGTCGGCATAATCGGCACAGATGAATTGCCCCAGCCGGGCCGCACAGGCATCGGACTTGGGATCTACGATGACGAACTCCAGCCCCAACGGAATGCCCGCCTCGGCCAGCATGCGGGCAAGCTGGCCGCCCCCGAGAATGCCGATCTTCATGTCTGACGCAGATTCAATGGCTGGCGCGGATCGGGATGGTCAAGAACGCTTTGGGTCTGCCGTCTCCGCCATTCGCCATAGCGCTCGGCCAGCCCCGGGTCTTCGAGCGCCAGGATGGAAGCGGCCAGCAGCCCGGCATTGGCCGCGCCGGCGTTGCCTATGGCCAGCGTGGCCACCGGCACGCCCCTGGGCATCTGCACGATCGAAAGCAGCGAATCCAGCCCGTTCAGGGTACGGCTTTGCACCGGAACCCCGAGCACCGGCAGCGCGGTGACCGCGGCCAGCATGCCGGGCAGATGGGCCGCACCACCGGCACCAGCGATAATCACCTTCAGCCCGCGAACGGCCGCGGATCTGGCGTATTCCAGCAGCTTGTCCGGTGTGCGATGGGCCGAGACCACCTCGGCTTCGTATTCGATCTCCAGTGCTTCGAGCATTGCGGCGGCTTCCTGCAGGGTCGGCCAGTCGCTCTTCGACCCCATCACCAGACCAACTCGGGGTGGTGCATTCATTTACCGTCTCCAAAACTTTCAAGTCTGAAATGGTATCAGAACCCCGCTTCGGCCCACGCAACACGGTCACTTCAGGCGGGTACAATCCTGAGTGTCCCCAACCTGCATGCCCGGAATTTCCATGAGCCTTCCGCAGTCCCTGCTCGACATCCTGTGCTGCCCCGTCAGTCACGAACCGCTGCGGGTGCTCGAGAAATCACGCATCAGGAAACTCAACCAACAGATCGAAAAAGGCGAGCTGCTGCACGTCGATGACACGCCGGTGGAGCAGGCCATCGACGAGGCGTTGATCAGCCGCGACGGCAAGGTCGTCTACATCGTGGACAAGGGAATTCCGATCCTGCTGCCCGAGCGCGGCATCGGCACCACCCAACTGGAAGATTTCTGAGGCTACAGCGCCTCGACGTTGGCACGAATCCAGTTGGCGCGCCGGGTGATCGCGGCCTTGTCGGCCGGTTTCAGGCGATCGACGTTGCGGTACATCATCGCCATGCGCTGATTGTCGCCGAGCTTGTCGTGGTGGCGCATCAGAAAATCCCAGTACAGGGCATTGAAAGGACAGGCATCCTCGCCGCTGCGCTTGTCGACCGAGTAACGGCAGTTGGCGCAGTGATCGCCCATACGCTGAATGTACCTGCCACTGGCCGCGTACGGCTTGGAGGCCAGCTCCCCGCCGTCGGCGAACATCACCATGCCCAGCGTGTTCGGCAACTCGACCCAATCGAAAGCATCGGCATATACGGCCAGATACCACTGGCAGATTTCGCGCGGCACCACGCCTAGCAACAAGGCAAAATTGCCGGTCACCATCAGGCGCTGGATATGATGGGCGTAAGCGTTCTGGCGTGTCGATTTGATCGCGCGCTCAACACAGCGCATGCCGGTTTTACCGCTCCAGTAGAACTCCGGCAGCGGCTGTTCATTGCCGAAAAAATTCCGATCCGCATAATCCGGCATCTTCTGCCAGTACAGGCCACGAATGAATTCGCGCCAGCCGATGATCTGGCGGATATAACCTTCAGCCGCGTTCAGCGGCACATTGCCATCGTGCCAGGCCTGCTCGACCGCGCGGCAGACTTCCAGCGGGTCGAGCAGGCCAATGTTCATGTATGCAGACAACCGGCTGTGGAACAGGTAATCCTCACCGTCGACCAGCGCATCCTGGTAATCCCCGAACCAGGGCAGCGCCGATTTGACGAAATGCGACAGTGCCCGGCGTGCCTGGCCGGACGTAACGGCAAAGTCGAACCCGGCCAGATCTCCAAAACCCTCGAATTCAGCTTCCACCTGCTGCAGGACTTCAGCGGTGATCCGGTCAGGCCGAAACGACATCGGTAATGCCGGCAGCGGATCACCGGACCATTTGCGCCGGTTTTCGGCATCGAAGTTCCAGCGCCCGCCGACCGGCTTGCCGCCGTCCATCAGAAGCCCGGTGCGCTCGCGCATCCGCCGATAGAAGAATTCCATGCGCAGACTGCGACGACCTTCGGCCCAGTCGGCAAAATCCGATAGCGGGCACAGGAAACGGTCATCCTCAAGGATCGCGACCGGAATCCCCAGCACACCCTCAAGCTTGCGAAATTCTTCCAGAACCCGCCATTCACCCGGCCAGGTCAGGATGATTTCATCGATCTCATGGGCACTGCAATGGCGGGAAATCGCATCGGTAAAGGTCCGGATCTCCGAGGCCGGATCGAATGCATGATAGAAAACCCGGTATCCCTGGCCCTCGAGATGATTGGACAAATGGCGCATCGTCGAGAAGATCAATGCGATCTTCTTGCGGTGATGCCAGACGTATTGTGTCTCACCTGCCAGCTCGGCCAGCAGCACATGATCACGGTCGCGATCGATCGCGCCGAGCGAGGCAATGCCGGTCGAACACTGATCGCCGGTGATAAGACACAAACGGGCCATGTCAGTCCTTTTTAAATGGTTGTTGTTCGTATCTTCGCGCAGATGTCGAAAGAACGGATCAACAGGCTTTTTTTGATCCGCGTCAAACCTGCATAACCCGAGCTGGTCTAAGATCGGCTCAAACAATCCCCCCGGGAGAAAACCATGCACACCGTTACCATCAGACGCAGATTTCTGGCCGCCTCGCTGGCGCTGTTCTTCACCGTTCCGGCCATTGGCCAGGATAGTGGCGATTGGCTGTTCCGGGTCGGTGTCGGCTACATCAGTACCGATACTTCCGACGATGTGCTGGTTTTCGAAGGCATCCCGCTTGAAGACTTTCGCGCCGATGTCGATGACGGCATCAGCGCAGTATTCAACCTGACCTACTTCCTGTCCCCCAACTGGGGCCTGGAGTTGCTTGCCTCGACGCCGTTCAATCACGATATCGACGGCCGCGGCGCACTCGAGCCTCTCGGCAAGCTGGGTGAAGCCAAGCATCTGCCGCCGACCCTGAGCCTGCAGTATCACTTCCGGCCCAATCAGGATGTGCGCCCGTATCTGGGTGCCGGGCTGAACTGGACGCTGTTCTTCGACGACTCGGTCCGTGACACGACCCACGAAGGCATCGTCGCGACCGCCAACGGCGCACTCGGCACCGATTTCAGTGGCGGGCGCAGCACGCTGAGTGTCGACGATTCGTTCGGCATCGCTTTTCAGGCCGGGGTCGACTTCAAGGTCACCGAGCGCTGGTTCGCCAATCTTGACCTGCGCTATATCGACATCACCGCCGATGCCGAAATTCGCACTGAAACCTTTGACGGCGCTGGTGCACCAGTCGAACTCAACAGCAACTTCGATCTCGACATCGACCCCTGGGTCTTCAGTCTGACCTTCGGTTTCATGTTCTGAGCATTTTCCGAAAACCTCTCCAACAGCTTGGGCCGGAGTCTTCTCCGGCCCTTTTTTTAGCAATAGAGCGATCAGGTTGAGGTCACGATAAGCCCCCGCGGACGGTAGAATGCCGTCAATGGGTCCTTCAACACGCTATTACATTCACCGCCAGCCATTTACTCTGTACCGTGGCGGTCTGCTACCCGGCGTGCAACTGGCATGGGAAAGCTGGGGCGAGCTCAATCCGGACCGGTCAAACGCGGTGCTGCTGTTTACCGGTCTTTCGCCCGGCGCGCACGCGGCCTCTTGTATGGCCGACCCAGAGCCGGGCTGGTGGGAGGACATGATCGGGCCCGGCAAACCGATCGACACCGACCGAGTGTTCGTGATCTGTATCAATTCGCTGGGTTCGTGCAAGGGCTCAACCGGGCCGGCCAGCATCAATCCGGCCAACGGCAAGCCATGGCGACTGAAATTCCCCGAACTGGCGATCGACGACATCGCGCGCGCCTCGAAACTGGTGCTCGACGACCTCGGAATCGAACATCTGCATGCCGTCATCGGCCCTTCCATGGGCGGCTTCACCGCACTGGCCTGGATCAAGCATTTCCCCAATTCCACCGACCGGCTGGCGTTGATCTCAAGCGCCTGCTCGGCCGCGCCGTTCGCGATCTCGATACGCTCCCTGCAGCGCGAGGCCATCGTCACCGACCGCAACTTCCGCGACGGCAACTACGACGAGGACGACTGGCCGGAAGTCGGCATGCGCATCGCGCGCAAGCTCGGCATGATCACCTACCGTTCAGCAAGTGAATGGCAGCAGCGCTTCGGCCGCAAGCACCAGGATTATTTCCCGGCGACCCTGTTCGGCATGCGCTTCGAGGTCGAGTCCTACCTGGAGGTCCATGCACGCAAATTCGTCGGCCAGTTCGACCCCTGCTGCTACCTCTACCTGTCGCACGCGATGGATGAATTTGACGCCTGTGACACCGATGCCGGATTGCGGGCCTTGTTCAGGCGAAGTTTTACCGGCAAGGGGCTGGTACTGGGAGTCAATTCCGACATCCTGTTTCCACTGTGGCAGCAGCGCGAACTGGCCGCGTCGATGGAGGCTGTGGAGGCCGACGTGCATTTCGGCGAGCTGGATTCGAACAAGGGCCACGACGCTTTTCTGGTAGATTCGGATCTGTTCGGTCCACCGATTTCGGAGTGGTTGAAATGACCCTGGAATTCAACGGCAAGCAGGAACTGATCCGACGCATCGATGCAGTCGTCGACGGCAAATGCGCCAAGACCACCACCCAGTGCGTCCGCGACGTAATGTGCGAGATGATGCAGCAGCACAAGCTGGACCTGCCCGCGTGCGTCTACGACTGCCCGGCCGACCATTACGGCCGCCGGCTGATTCATAAAGACGGACAGCGCGGCTATACCATCATGGCCATGACCTGGGGCGCCGGTCAGGCCACCCCGGTTCACGACCACTCCGGCATGTGGTGCGTCGAGGCGGTCTGGGACGGCCAGATCGAGGTCACTCAGTTCGAGCTGCTCGAACAGGCTGGCGAGCACTTCCGCTTCGAACCGACCACGACCATGCGCGCCGGCATCGGCTCGGCCGGCAGCCTGATCCCGCCGCACGAGTATCACACCATCCGCAACCCCGGCACGGAAGTCACTGCGGTCACCATCCATGTCTACTCCGGCGAAATGTGCCAGTGCGCGGTATTCGAACCCCAGCCCGACGGCTGGTTCCATCGCCGCAGGCGCGAACTGCACCTGGACACCGCCTGAGCCCGGAGCTGCTCCACGCCCCACGGATCATCAATCAATCGGGTTTACAATACCGGCCCAAGCAACGAAAATATCGAGCTTGCCTGCCCTTGCCGGGGTGGCGGAATTGGTAGACGCGCCGGACTCAAAATCCGGTTCTGGCAACAGAGTG
>CAYVPB010000075.1:0-13546 GCA_964453565.1 uncultured Halomonas sp. | reverse complement strand
GACAGCACACTAGTACTTGATCACTCTGCATCGCTGCGGAGCGGTCTCGCCTTTCAATCGGGCACGGGTCCATTGCAGCAGCAATTCAGAAACCGGACCATCTTCGGCCACGATCGACAGGTGGCCTTCCTCCGGGAAGCCGTGATAATCGATCGCCTGACCCGCAAGACACCGGTTGGCAACAAAACCTCCCTGGACACCCGGCAGGACCACTGAATCCCGTCCTCCCTGCGCGATCAATACGGGCGCTGCGATTGAACCATTCGGTACGTTTTCGGCCAGACGGTCGGCAAACGCACCCTGAGGTGGCGCTCGCTTGAACAATGTCGGGGAAGCCAGCAGGGAGGGAAGTGCCGAGACCAGGATTTCGAACTCCGCAAGACAGCGCCCGGAAATATCCCGTGCAAGCGGTGATGCAAAGCCTCGCAGCATGCCGCCTGAATCCACATCAGGATAAATGGCGGCATATGCCTGAACCAGGTAGGCGGAAAGTATGCGCCCCATGAACGATCGATGCACACCGGATACCAGTGCTGGCAGATCCGTTGCCGGCGCAACCGCCGCGATGCCGGCCAGGTCGATATCCGGCGCGTAATCCGGCGCCAGCATGCCGGTCCACAAGGCAGCGTGTCCGCCTTGCGAGTGGCCCCAGGTCACGACCCGATCGGCCAGCTTCACAGGCTTCATTTCTCGCGCCGCGCGCACTGCGTCGAGAACAGCCTGCGCCTCGGCCCGGCCCGCAAGGTACGGATGCGGCCCGATCGTTCCCAGCCCGGTGTAATCGGTCGCCACCCAGATCCAGCCTTCGGTCAGAGCCCGCTCGAAGGCCGGCGCCCACGCAAACGGGCGACGCAGCATGGACGGCGCACAACCACGATCGATCCCGGTGGTTCCATGCGCCCAGGCAATGACCGGCCGTGGCCCGACAGATTCGACATTGGCAGCAATTACCAGCGCGCTGGCAACCCGGATTTCACCCGACATTCCGGTTGTCGTATAGAGAATTCGCCATCCCGATGCACCGGCGGGCACATCGCGTTCGAATGCCTCGACACGCAGTAACCGACCGGGTTGTTGTGCGGATGGAATCGCGATTCCATAGAAACTCTCGGGCTGCCCCGGCCGCGCCAGCCACCAGCCAATCGCATAAACGATCAGAAACGCAGCGAGACCGAAATAAAAGATTCTCGACCACAGCCGAAAATAACGCTCGATGGTGGATTCTTCCTCTTCGGCCTGATTGTTGCTGGAGTCACGCATCGAATCCATCAAGACCTCATCCAGGTTTTTTCAGCAGATGGAATCGTACCTCAGTGGCCGTGCACGCAGTGGGGCCGGAGACGTCACATAAAACAAGGATAACGACTACTATTATTGTTCAGACGTTTTATCGATCAGACTTTGGAATACCGAAGGAATCCGACACTCGGCATCTGCGCGCACATGGAGATTCAGGGATGGACAGGAACCCCAATCTGGCCGATTTCGGTTTCGTTCGAACCGCTGCCGTGGCGCCGGTACTTGCGCTCGCCGACCCGGCAACCAACGCACAGCGAATTGCCGGCCACCTCCGGCAAATGTCGAATCAGAATGTCGGCATCGTGCTTTTCCCCGAGCTTTGTCTGACCGGTTACACCTGCGAAGACCTTTTTTTCAGCAGCGGCCTGCAGCGTGCCGTGCGTCAGGCATTGACGACCATCACCAAAGCGACCGCCGGGCTCACCGCGGTCATCGGCGCTCCATGGAGAGGCCCCGACGGCCGACTGTTCAACGCGGCAATAGTGATTGCCGGTGGAGAGATCCGCGGTGTTGTTCCCAAGCAGGTTCAGCCCGACTACGACGAATTCTACGAGCGCAGGTGGTTTTCATCCGGTTTGGGAGTCGACCAGCCTGTTGACGATCCTGAATTCGGCCGGTTTCACATTGGCTGCAATCAGTTGTTCGAGTTCGGGTCCATCCGCTTCGGTATCGAGATCTGCGAGGATTTGTGGGCGCCCTCGCCGCCCGGCATCGATCACTGCCTGGCCGGAGCGGAACTGGTACTCAATCCATCGGCCAGCCCGGAACATATCGCCAAGGCGGACTTCCGGCGCTCGCTGGTGCACATGGCCAGTGCCCGTGGTATCAGCGGCTATCTATACGCGGGCTCCGGGCCAATGGAATCAACCAAGGACGTCGTCTATGGCGGACATCTGCTGGCCTTCGAGAACGGCAAGGCGCTGGGAGAAAGCGACCGATTTTCGATGGATGCCGGCACGCTGATCACCGAATTCGACGTCGAAAGACTGCACCACGACCGGGCTCAGAACACCACATTCGCCCATTCGACGCGCCCCGCCGATTACCGGCACGTCCGGGTGATGGAAGACCTGCCGCGGCTTGAAACGCTGACGCGCACGATCGAGCCCCACCCGTTCGTGCCCGACGACGAGGCCCGGCTCGAAGCGCGCGCACGCGAAGTGATGCATATCCAGACCACCGGTCTGGCGCGAAGGATGCTGGCCGCGGGTACCAAGAGGCTGGTGCTGGGCCTTTCGGGAGGGCTTGACAGCACACTGGCGTTCCTGGTCTGTCTCGAAGCGCTGACCAAGCTCAAGCGCAAGCCCGAAATGCTGCACGCATTGACGCTGCCGGGGCCGGCAACCAGTGAACACACCCTGACCTCGGCACGCCGCCTGGCCGAGTCGGCCGACGTCAAGCTCAAGGAAATCCCGATCGATGCGGCGGTCCATCAACACCTCAAGGACCTGGAGCATGAACTGCGCGACGACGTCGTGTTCGAAAACACCCAAGCTCGCGAACGCACCCAGATCCTTTTCAATTACGCGAATCAGGTCGGCGGAATCGTCGTGGGAACCGGAAGTCTGTCGGAGCTGGCACTGGGTTGGTGCACCTACAACGCCGATCACATGGCCGGTTACAACGTCAATGCCGGCGTGCCCAAGACCATGATCCGGTATCTGGTTCGCTGGTACGCGCGCAACCGATCCGGAACGACGCTGGCAGAAGTTCTGCAGCGGGTGCTGGAGACACCGGTATCGCCCGAGCTGCTGCCGGCCGAAGAAGGCCGGATCGCACAGCACACCGAACAGATCATCGGCCCTTACGAGCTGCACGATTTCTTTCTCTACCATTTCATGCGCAATGGCGCCCGGCCGGTCAAGATCTTCCATCTCGCATGCATGGCCTTCGACCATCAATATGCGCCGAAAGAAATCCACCGCTGGCTTATGACTTTCGTCCGGCGCTTCTTTTCGCAACAGTTCAAGCGCACCACGCTGCCGGCCGGGCCCAAGGTGGGTACCATCACGCTCTCGCCGCGGGGAGACTGGCGCATGCCAGACGAAGCCACCGCCGAGGGCGTTCTTGCCGAACTCGAAGCACTCGATCCCGAATGATGCCTCGGCTTGGCCTGTACGCCATGTTGCTGGCTGTCCAGGTTATTCTTCCGGCATCTCGCGCACCACTTCGCGCGGGTTCTTGTCTCGGCGCGATCCGAGAAACCGGGGGTGGCGCAAACGTCCGTCGCGCGTCTACTCGATAAACCCGAATTCCCCTACCCATTCGGGCTTGACCCAGGTCGCATCGAGGGCGTCCGGCGCATCCTCAAACGCACAATCCCGGGTGGTAATCCGGTCCACTTGCTGCCGGAAACGGGCCGGAAATTCAGTGTCGAATCCGGTCCCGACCTTGCCCGCATAGCGCAAGCGGCCATCGTCATCATGATAGCCGACCAGCAAAGCGCCAAAGTCTGTTCGCTCGCCGCCGGGCTCGGTGAAGCCACCAATGACCAGTTCCTGGCCACGCGTGCACTTGAATTTCAGCCAGTCCCGCGAACGCCTGTGGACATACCCCGAATCGGCACGCTTGGCGATCAGACGTTCCCAACCCTCGTCGCAGGCCTCGATGAAGTAATCCTCACCGTCGCGATTTCGATGTGATGTAGCGCATATGCACCGGAAATCTTCTCGCCGTGCAGTTTCACCAGTAGATGACCAGCCTTCAAGGCCTCATCAGCCGGCTGAATTTCTCCGTTTTTTTTCGTGATATTGCTGAAGTGCCCACGGTCCCAGATCAAAACCGTCCCGGCGCCAGACTCGCCTTCGGGAATGATCCCTTCAAAATCCGCATACTCGAGCGGATGATCCTCGGTCGGAATCGCCAGGCGCTTGTATCGAGGATCGGTGGACGGCCCCTTGGGAACGGCCCAGGACATCAGAACGCCTTCTATCTCGAGGCGAAAATCATATTGTCTCTCGATCTCCGATGCAAGGCGTCGCTGCGAAGTCTATAGCCGGGTCTGCATCAAGCAGCGACAACGCAGTCCAAGGGCGCCGCGAGGCGGGATTGACAACGGGGATAGTATTTGCGCTGCATCAAATCTCGGCATATTACGGTATGACAAACTGTTATATAGTTCATACCACAGAGGTCCCCGCCGTGACGCGCTCCATAGAAATCTTTCTGCTCGTTGCATTCATGGCTTCAGCCAGCCCGCCGATCGCCCTGGCCGATTCCGGCGATATTACCGATCGCGTCCTGATCTCCACCACTCGCACCGAAATCGCGGTCATGGATGCCGCGCAGAGTGTGAGCGTTCTGACCCATGAGGAGATCATGGATTCACCCTACGAGCGCATTGAAGACATTCTGCGCAGTGTTCCGGGCATGTTCAACTTCCGCCATTACGCACTGCAGACCAACGGGATCGCCGGTCCGCTCAAGTTGCGCGGAGTGGGCAGCAATCGCGTGCTGATCCTGATCGACGGTGTGCCGCAGAACGACAATTTCAACAATGCCATTTCCTGGGTGGCCTGGGGGCATCTCCACAAGGAGATGATCGAGCGGATCGAAGTGGTGCGCGGCCCCAGCTCTGCCGTGTATGGCTCCGAAGCGCTGGGGGGCGTGGTTCACATCATCACGCGCCGCGCGCCGGCGCCGCGACGCACGCGCGTGTCAGCCCAGGCAGGCACGGCTTCCACCTATAGAGGCAATGTCTCCCACGGCCAGCGCTTCAACGGATTCGGACTGCTGGCCGCCGCAGGCTATGAACAAAGCGATGGATTCTTTCTCAATACCGAACCGGAAGACTTCGAGATCAAACGCAACCGGGATGTCAAACGGGCATTCCTCAAGGGAGAACTTGACCTGCCCAACCAGGGACGCGTGTCCATCAGCGCGCTGTACTATGACCATTTCACCGGCAAGGGCCGTCCATTTTTTTCCGATGAACTGACCCTGCAACAGTACTGGCTGGACTACCGGCAGCGGCTGGGGATCGTCGATATCCGCGCACTGGCATTCTACAACGATGCCGACAAACTGGCGTTTCAGGATTCAGCGCGCGATGATTTCTCCTCGCTGCTCAGAACCGAGGATTTGCCGACTACCACCCGCGGCGTGGACCTGCAGGGTTCGCTGGAAATCGGAGGACAAGGCCAGTTGACCACCGGCGGTGTGCTCAAGCAAACCGACTGGCAATTTATCGAAACCTATGTCGATAGTCCGCGTCGCGGTGGGGCCAGTGGTGAACAGGACGCTTATGCGCTGTTTGCCAATCTGCACTGGCGCTCCGGGCGCGGTCGGGTTGTGGTGGATGCCGGCGTGCGCTACGACGAGGTCGAAACCAGCAACGGCAGCAACTTCGACACCGCCGCCAGCGCAGGTCGGCCACCGTTCGACAACCTCTTTGACGACGAAACCGTCTCGGCGTTTTCGCCCAAACTCGGCGCGGTCTTCAATCTGAATGCGCAGACTTCAATCCGCGCCAACATTTCGCGTGGCTTTCGCGCGCCCAACCTGTTCGAGCTGTTCAAGGTTCAGGTGCGCCGCGGCGGCACTTCTTTTCGCGAGGCCAATCCGGAGCTGGACCCCGAAAAGATCACGACCTTCGATCTCGGTCTAAACCGCAGTTTCAACCAAGACCTCTGGTGGCGTCTGACCGGCTACTATTCGCGGGCCAAAGACTACATCGGCAGCCGCGTGATCGGAACCGCGCCGTTCAGCAGCGGTCGCATCCGCGTTGATTCGCAGCTCGACAACATCTCGGAGGTCGATATCTATGGCCTGGAAGCTGAATTCGCCTGGCGCCTGGGCCCGGCTTTGACGCTGCAGGGAAACTACAGCTTCAACGTCTCCGAGATTCAAAGAGATCTGAACGATGCAACGCTGGAAGGCAATTTTCTGCCCCAGGATCCCCGCCACAACGCCAATCTGATTGCGCGCTACCGCAACCCTGCTATCGTCAACCTGGCGCTGTTCGCCAACTACAGCGGCCGAATCTATTTCGACGAAGAAAACACCTTGCCAACCAGCAGTTACTTTATTGTCAGCGCTTCGGCTTCGCGTGAGTTGCTACCCGGACTGGAACTGTCTGCCAATCTCGAAAACATCCTCGATCGGCGTTATCCAATGTTTCGCAGCCGCACCGGCCCAGATACCATTGCGCCGGGCCGTATTATCAACATCGGCCTGACCTATACCTTCTGACAGGAGATCAATCCCATGCTGTCACCGTATATCAGCCGCGCAGTCCTGCTCCTGACATGCCTGGTCCTGAGTCTGCCGGCGACGGCGCATGAGCTCTGGATCGACTGGAAGCAACCCGATCTGGTCGTTTCCCGCGGCCACGCGCCCGATGGTCGACACCGCTACGACCCGCAACACGTTCAGCCGTTACGGGCGTTTGCCGCTGACGGCACTGAACTGCCGGTACAGCGACAGAAACGCGATGGCGAAGTCGCCTTCCGGGTGGAGGGAACACCGGCCATCGCCGTCGTTCACAGCGAATGGGGCCAGCGCGTGCAAACCACGGAGGGCAAGCGTTTCATGACCCGCTCGTCCGCCCAGGCCGAAGGTCTGCAAGTCCTGAAAGCTTTTTCATCAACCCACCACGCCAAATCGGCTTTCGTTGCCACCGATCTGCTTTGGCAGTCCATGGACCTGAGGTTCGAGCTGGTCTTGACCGGCGAATCATCGCTGATCGAACAGGACCCGGAAATCAAAGTTCGCTTGCTGTTCGATGGCAAGCCGGTGCCGAACGCGGCCATTCATCATCCTCGCAGTGACACCAGCACCCTGACCAATGCGGCTGGCGAGGCCCGCATCCGAATACAAGGCCAGGGGCAGCACCTGCTTTTGGCGACACACGAAATCGAGGCCGACGCCGATCCCGAACTGGATGTAGAACGGCACATGACCTTCCTGACTCTGATGAAGTAGGCTATGAAGCGGTTTAACGGCTGGTGTTCTGAGGTCTAATGCCCATGCTGCCAATCGCCTGGAATCCGGCTGAAGGGTCGAAGACCGCGAGGAATTGATGGAATTTCCAGTGACGATGGGATGAATTCCGGGGCGGCCTGATGTGACCGGGTGGCAAGACGCGAAGCGGTTGCGTGGACCGACCGGCTCGGGCCTGCCGCCTCTGCGGCGGGCCGAAAGACATCCAGCCAGGGTCCCGGGCTCCAGCCGTTGAAAATCCCGGCAACATCGGCCACATGCATCCGCCGCACCAGCATTTCAGCCAGCACCTGCCGGTAGTCGGTGGTCACGGCAAGATCCTGACCAGCGCTCAACTGGTCCGGCGCAAGTCCCGGCCAGTCTCCATAGACCTTGCCGCCGTTGACCCCGCCGCCGGCTGCCAGGATCACACCGCCATGACCGTGGTCGGTTCCGCCGGAAGCGTTTTCATGCACGCGGCGACCGAATTCGGTCTGGATAATGACCGTCGTGCGCTGCCACTGGTCGCCGAGATCAGCACGGAAAGCGATCAGCGCATCACCGAGCTGCGCCAGCAGCGGCCCGATTTGTTCATTCTGACTGTCGTGATGATCCCAGCCGCCGGAATTAACGGCGGCAACGACTAGGCCACTTTCGCCGTGAATCAGTCGCGCGGTATCGGCCAGTCCGAGCCCGAGCGGACCCGGCGGATAATTTTCCCCGGCCGGTAATTCAGTAATGGGCACAATGGCGTCGGCAGCGATCAGAGCGGCACTGGCCGTCGGCGCCAGCAGTGGATCGGAGACGTAGGCCTTGCTCAACGCCTGTTTTGCCCGCTCATCGAAGCGCACGCCAAACCGGTCGATCTCGCCGAGTGCCAGTCCAGCACCGAATCCGGCCATCGATTGAGGCAATGCCTTGTCCAGCGCGACCGCGGCCAGTGGATCATTGGGCATCAGCCCGGTCAGGTAGCGTCCCAGCCAGCCATTCTCAACCGGAACATCGGCCGAATCAACCCCCTGTTCCATTACGGCCTGGGCGGCAAAGTGCGAGCGCTGCGCCGTGATCAGGCCGCTAGCATGGACCATGGCGAGATCACGCTCATCAAACAGCGTCTTCAAACCAGCGGCCGCCGGATGAAGCGCGAAAAAACCATCCAGCGGCAATGCGTCAGCCTCACTGATGGCCAGCGTCGGCCGCGCATCGAAATAACGCGACTCGCCAATTGGTGCGCATACGGTCAGACCATCGGCCGCGCCACGCAGGAATATCGAGACCAGATGCTGTCCGTTCGGACCGGCACCGTCGGAGGCAACAGCCCAGCGCGGAAATCCGAGCGTGGTTGCAACTCCCGTCAGCGCCATCGATTGAAGCAGTTCACGTCGGTTCATCAAATCGTCTCCCGCTCATGTTTTGATTCAGCGCCATTGCCCTTGGGGAATCGACAGCAACCAGGCAGCAACTGCCGCGGGCCGCTCATCATCGGAAAGTTTGTTTGCATAGCGCAGCATTTTCCTGCGCATGGTCGGCTCCAGGCCTTCCGGTCGAAGTGTCCGGGACAGAAACTCCAGTTGCGGGATTGGCCCGTCGAGTTGCTCCGCCTGACGAATGATCGCCGACTGTTCACCAAGCTGAGAAGTCCACGCAGTTGCAGCATTGAAGCGCACCAGCATGCCGTTGGTGGATTGCCAGTAGCTGCGATCTTCGGGGTAACCGTCGGGCGCCGGCCAGCCGAACGGGACCTGACCGGCACTGTTCAGAGTTTCGAAAATCGTGCTTAATGACTGTTCGGAAAGTTCGGTTTCCAGTGCGCGGGCGAGGCCGGAAACAAATTCGTTCGGGCGTTTGAACTTGATCGCCATGGTCCCGACTACATTCGGATGCAACAACAGAGTGCGCAATGTTTCACGGATATCACCCCCGCTTTGCAAAAACGCACCAGCGACATCATCTATCAACCGGGGTTCCGGTATATCGGCAAAAAAGCGCCTCGCAAGCTTGATTGCAATGTGTTGCGCGGTCGATTCATGCGCCGCCAGAATGGACAGCACCGTTTCGCCTTCTGCGAGGCCTGAAGCAGCAATCTGTCGGCCCAATACCTGCTTGGCACCCCAGTCATGGGCAGAGAAATTGAACTGGAACTGCCCGGGAATGCGAATCGACCAGCCAGTGAAGACACGAGCGATCTCCTTGATGTCGTTCTCTGTAAAACCGCCATCAACCCCCATGGTGTGCAGTTCCAGAAGTTCGCGGGCATAGTTTTCGTTGGGGCCTTCAGCGGTGCTGGTGAAATTGTCCAGGTAATACAGCATGGCCGGACTCCTGGCGTCGCCCTGCAGAAGGGTTCCGAAATCAGCCATCGCATGCGCGCGCATCAGGTCGCGATCCTCGACCAGTTTGAACATTCCCAGCGGAATCTGATTGACCGGTACATTGAAATGATCGCCCCAGAACTCGACCATGCGCTCATATAGCTGGCGCGGGCTGAACGTGCGCCTGATCAGCGTGGCAATCGTCAAATCACGTTGCGGCGCACCAAAGTTTTCCTGTTCGATCACGTGTGTATACAGGGCCTGGGCATCCATCGTCAGCGTCGGGAGAATTTCTTCCAGCAAGCCTTCCAGATCGCTGCTTTCCAACGCTTCATGATCCAGTTGCCATTCAACGAAACCTGCGTAACCCAGCGATTCGGCAACTTGCAGAAGCTGGCGGTTGGCGCCGTAGGTAATTCGATTGGCCAGGCGGACGAGTTGCTCAAATTCAGATGGATTCATCAAAATTCTCCGGCAAGTGCAGGCTGGCTTATCTCATTGCCATTCAACGTGCATGACTGAATCGGGTTGACACATCCCATCAATCATCACCATACACTGCCCGGGGAGAAATGCAAAATCCGTGGGCCAGGCAGCCCTTAAATGGCCGCGTTGTTCAGGACGGGTCGTCGGACGCCACGTTGCTGATCAGGCGCTGGAACACGCCCCGGTTGCCGCAAGCCGGTTGTCGTCGATGCCCTCGAAGGCTGTTTGGACGATCTGCTGCACCATCGGTAACAGCGTTTAATGCAGCGCCTTGCCGGCACTGGATTTCCGGTTTCCTGGCCATTGGCCGGGGTCAATCCCGTTCAATCAGGCTGGCAATATCCTCGGGCCATTCGTGTTCGGGATTGTGTGCGGCCAGTGCATCGGCCATTGCATGTGCGGCCTGCAGCTCACCTGCTTCGACAAGTCGACGGATCTCGGAAATCACGAGTTCGCTGGAAGGCAATTCCATGACCTCAGGCATCATCGAGGTCCGGAATCTTGCCCCCGGCACCACTATTGACTCCAACTCACCAGCCGCATCGTCGATGAGCGATCGCGCCGGGGAACTGTCATATTGCCGACGCATCTCCGGTGCAGTCGTGGCCGGCCGCGATTGTGCGCGGTCCGCCGGCTCGGCATGCGTTTCTTCCAGGGCCGGGGCTCCCGGCTCCCAAACTCCGGATTCCTGCGGCGCTTCAGCCACCCGCGGCGCAACATCGATATTCTCCTGACCCGAAGGTTCAGGCATCGGCGGCATCGGCGACCGCGGCAGGGGCTGAAGGGTCACCAGCACGATCGCGAGCGTCGCCACCGAGACCGTCACGATGCCGCCCAGCCAGGGTCGTTGCCGGCGCGGTGCCGCGCTCAGCGCCTCATCGGCGCGGGCGCGAACGATCCGATCCAGCCCGGCGGGCGGCTCCACTTCGCCAGCCTGTCGGTAGAGGTTTTCGAGTTCAGCCTGATTGGTATTGTTCGGCCTGACAGTCATTTTTCGGCAGCCTCCAGTCTGGGGTTGAGCAGGGTTTTGAGCCTGGTGGCGGCATAACGCAAGCGGCTTTTCACGGTTTCGCGACCGACCCCGTCGTGATCGGCAATTTCATCCAGCGACAAGCCGGCCTCGCGCTGCAACAGGAACGCTTCGCGCTGTTCTGGCGGCAACTGCATCAGTGCGCTGTAGAGTCGTTTGGCCAGTTGATGGCTTTCGAGCAAGTGCTCCGGAGTGCGATCCAGAAGATCGGCCTGGGTTTCCAGAGCTTCGGCATCGGTTGCAGGTTGTCGGCCCAGCCCACGCCAGTGATCGACGAGGCGATTACGCGCGATCCGGAATGCCCAGCGCCTGAAGCCGTTGCTGCGCCGGAACCTGGTGCGCGCGGCAATGATCCTGGACCACACGTCCTGATAAAGATCATCGGCCATCGCGCGGTCACCGACGGCATGGTAAAGATATCGATAAAGCGGCTTGCGGTAGCGTTCGTAAAGCATCTCGAACGCCTGACCGTCACCGCGGCCAAAAGCCAACATCAAATCATCATCAACAGGAAATTCGGTCATTGGTGCAGCGTAATCCTGGACGCTTTGAATGTCGAGCACTGATCGAGAATTCAGTTTGACAGATCAAGTCCTTTTTCCTTATTCCGCGGTCGATGGCCCGCAATCTGAAATTCTTCGGCCAGGCGTACGAGTTGCAGGAATTCGCCGCGGTAACCGAACGGATCATCACCCTTTGAACGGTTCGCCAGGGCATGAATCTCATCGAGTAAAAAGCCTTCAAGGTATTTTCCTCCCCTGAGATGCTGGCCGAATGCGGCCACCGAAGCGGCGAATGCGAGACGACCGGATACCGCTTGCGCGCCGCGATTCTCGATCGTCCGTTCAATCAGACGGCTGCGCTGTCGGCCGGGCTCCTTGTAGCGAAGGCGCAGAAAGCCGATTTCACGAGATGAGCCATCGATGGTGGTCGCTCGCGCCGAGTCCGGTTGCAGGGACGACCTGCCGTAACGCAGCGCATCGACGCGCTCGCCACCGGAGCCGATCAGCGCGATTTCATACAGCGCAGTCACCGTATGGCCGGCGCCGATCTCGCCGGCATCGACAGCATCGTTATTGAAGTCTTCGCGCGCCAGGATGCGATTTTCATAGCCAATCAGCCGATACTCGGCGACCACGTCCGGATTGAATTCGACCTGAATCTTGACGTCCTTGGCAATCGTCATCAGTGTCGCTGTCATTTCGTCGACAAGCACCTTGCGCGCTTCGCCCAGCGTGTCGATGTAGGCATAGTTGCCATTGCCCGAATCGGCAAGCTGTTCCATGAGATGGTCGTTATAGTTGCCGGTGCCGAAACCCAACGTCGTCAGCGCGATGCCGCCTGCACGCTTGCGTTCGGCCATACCCTTCAATTCCTCGAAGCTGACGGTGCCGACGTTGAAGTCGCCATCGGTCGCCAGGATCACCCGATTGATACCGTCTTCGATAAAGCCCTGGCGGGCCTGGGCATAGGCCAGTTCGATGCCTGCCGCACCATTGGTGCGTCCGCCGGCTGACAGCCGATCCAGCGCGGCCAGGATCGAGGCGTGCCGGTCCCCGGGCGTCGATTCAAGTACCACTCCGGTCGCGCCGGCGTAGACCACAATCGCAACCCGATCATCGGCATCGAGCTGCCGCGCAAGCATCTTCATTGAATTGACCAGCAACGGCAGCTTGTCAGGGCTGGCCATGGAGCCTGAAACGTCGATCAGAAAAACCAGATTGGCCGGCGGCACATCGCCCGGAGCCGGCCGCCAGCCCTGGATGCCGATCTGCAGCAACCGGGTATTCGGGTTCCATGGCGTGATTGCCTGATCGATGGAAACGCTGAACGGAGTTTCGGGGGATTCGGGCAACAGATAGTCGTAGCCGAAGTAATTGATCAATTCCTCAACCCTTACCGCGTCTGCCGGCGGGAGGCGGCCCACGCGCAACATCCTTCGCACATTGCTGTAACTACCCGTATCAACGTCGATTGAAAATGTCGAGACCGGATGTTCGGTGACGCGCTTGATCGGGTTGTCGTCGAACTGCGCATAGTTTTCGCGATCAATCGGTCGATCCGGCGCCCGCAGCCTGTCGAGCGGCTCGGCCACCGGCATGGCCGGGCGCGCGGCAAGCTTGTGCGGGCCGGCCAGGAATTCGCTCGATTCGCTCACCATCAACCGACGCCCCTCAGGCGTCCCGGGATGCGCGTCGGCCGCGCGGGTCTGATCCGGCTCCGGTTGCGCTTCAGCTTCGGAAGCTGTGGACTGTGCCGGTCCGGAATCGGGCAGGCTCCCGCTGCAGGCCGAGAGTATCAGGACAAAGCCGATCGAAAGCAATCCGGCGATCCCGGCGTTATATGGACGTTGCATGACGATTCTCCTTGGGTTGAAAAGGATGTCTCGTCAACAAACAACGTCCGGGAATTCAAAAAGGGGTTGGTTTTCCCTCTATTTTTTTTCTGATTACGTAGTTGACCCATCTGTTGCATAAATTTGCGGCGAGAGACCGTTGCA
>CAYVPB010000074.1:0-13717 GCA_964453565.1 uncultured Halomonas sp. | reverse complement strand
CGCTGCTGCGCCTGTCCATGAGCACGGCCTGAGCGTCGGGCGGGGGGATTGTTCAGGGTTTGAACAGTTCGCCCTGTTCGATCAATTGATCGACCACCTCGCGGCTGGCCGGGTCTTCGGGCCATGATTCGATGCAGCCGCGGTGGCACAGCTTGCGCGCGAATTCACTCGGGCAGGACCATTGCTGGCCGTTGACGAACAGCAGCCCGGTGTCGCTCCAGGCCAGTCGTGTTCCGGGCAGGAATTCAAGTGGCGGTTCCAGGGCATCGGGCGATTCCTTGTCTTCCGGCGGCTCCGGTGACCATTGACGGTATGCGGTCAGGCTCTGGCCCAGCCAGCTTGTCAGGGTTTCGTCGTCAAGCTGCACGGCCTGGCTGAGAAGCCTCCGGGCATGCTGCAGCAGGGTCTGATCGATGCGTTCGGCCCGCTCGATGTCGAACTTGAGTGGATTGAGCCGGGGCAGCCGCACTTCGTTTTCGCCCAGAAAGGCAGCCAGTTCGGCCAGCAGTTCGGCCGAGGATGGCGCGCGCAGCCCGACCGACCAGGTCTGGCTGTTGCTCTGGGCAATGCCGTGATGAGCGATGCCGGGCGGAACATAAAGCACGTCGCCGGGTTCGACCAGGCATTCGGTTTCGGACTTGAATCGGCGCAGCACCGCGAGCTCGAAATCATCGTTTAGATCAGGCTGAAAACTCCCGGCCAGCTCCCAACGCCGCGTGCCGGCGGCCTGAATCAGAAACACGTCATAGGCGTCGACATGCGGCCCCACCGAACCGCCTGGACCGGCCTGGCTGACCATGACGTCGTCGAGCAGCCAGTTCGGCAGGAAGCGGAATTTCTCCAGCAGCTTGCCGACCCGCGCGAACTTCTTGTCCATGTCCTGAATCAGCAGTGACTGGTAGGGACGGTCCAGGGCAGGCAGTTCATCGGCCGGGAATGGCCCGTACTGCAATTCCCAGTCCAGGTTTTCGAACGACCCGACCACCAGCCTGGAGGCCAGTTCTTCATCGGAGGCCGCGGCAATGATCTGATCGTTGTCCAGTGCCTCCGGTTTGAGCCAGCCACGAATCAGCAGCGGTTTGTGCTGCCAGAAGTCGTCGAGAAAGCTGCGGGCGTCGAACTGTTGCCATTCGACCAGCTTGATCGGCTTCATATGAATGTCCTCAACGCCCTGGCCATGTCTGGCGCATTGCCGGTATATTCGCGCGGTGTCAGTTTCAGCAGTTGTTCACGCGCCTGTTGCGGCAGACCCAGTGATTCGATGAAGGCGCGCATGTGGTCCGGCTCTAAGCCCTTGCCGCGAGTCAGGGCCTTGAGCTTCTCATAAGGTTGCTCGATGCCGTGCAGGCGCATTACGGTCTGGATCGGTTCGGCCAGCACTTCCCATGCACCGTCGATGTCGGCCTGGATGCGTGCTGGATCGGGCGCAATCCGGTCCAGCCCGCGCAGGATGGAATTCCAGCCCAGCAGGCAATAGCCGAACGCGGTGCCGATCGAGCGCTGCACGGTGGAGTCCGTCAGGTCGCGCTGCCAGCGCGAGACCGGCAGCTTGATCGCCAGGTGCTCCAGCACCGCGCTGGCCAGGCCCAGATTGCCTTCGCCGTTTTCGAAATCGATCGGATTGACCTTGTGCGGCATGGTTGAGGAGCCGATTTCACCCGCGACCGTATGCTGGACGTAATAGCCGATCGAGATATAGCTCCAGGTGTCGCGCGCGAAGTCCAGCAGCACGGTGTTGATCCGGATCAGCGCATGGGCCAGTTCGGCAATCATGTCATGCGGTTCGATCTGGGTCGTGTACGGATTCCAGACCAGGCCCAGGTTCTCGACGAAATCGCGTGCGATGCCGGGCCAGTCCAGTTCCGGGCAGGCGGCGATATGAGCGTTGAAGTTGCCCACCGCGCCGTTGATCTTGGCGCTGATTTCGACCCGGGCCAGTTGCCGGCGCTGGCGCCGCAGGCGAAACACGGTGTTGGCGATTTCCTTGCCCAGCGTGGTCGGCGAGGCGCTCTGACCGTGGGTGCGCGAAAGCATCGCCAGCTCTGCGTGCTGCTCGGCCATGCCGGCCAGACGCTGGTCGATCTCGGCCAGCACGGGATCGAGCACCTCGTTCAGCGCGCGCCGGATCATGATGCCGTAGGCGAGGTTGTTGATGTCCTCGGAGGTACAGGCAAAGTGGACCATCTCGGCATGCCGGGCCAGTCCGGGCCGCTCGGCCAGGCGGTGCTTGATCCAGTATTCGACCGCCTTGACGTCGTGGTTGGTGGTCTGTTCGATCTGTTTGATCGCCGCGACCTGCCGGTCGCCGAACTCCGAGCACAAATTCTGCAAAAAGCGTTCGTCGCCGGCTTCCAGTGCCGGCAGGGCGTTGAAATCGGGACAGGCTGCCAGATGCCGGAACCAGGCCAGTTCGACTTCCATCCGATGCCTGATCAGACCGGCCTCGGAAAAGAGCTTGGCCAGCGGAGTCAGGCGGGAGGCATAGCGGCCGTCCAGCGGCGACAGTGCGTTGAGGGCTGCCAGGTCCATACAGGGATTTTCCGGGAAAGGCGGGTTGGGGGAACAGATGATAACGTCAGCGGCTGTCTGGCGGCGCATCCGGGGCCGG
The DNA here is from genome assembly GCA_964453565.1 of uncultured Halomonas sp. Lineage (GTDB taxonomy): Bacteria > Pseudomonadota > Gammaproteobacteria > Xanthomonadales > Wenzhouxiangellaceae. The sequence goes on along the minus strand of CAYVPB010000074.1, from coordinate 11,109 downwards.
ATCCGGCAGAATCAATTCGGCCGGAGTTTCGGCCGGCTCGATCTCCGGAATCACCTGCTCGAAGCGCTCCAGCCGGACCAGCACACCCAGCAGCGCCGAGTCGAAATACTCGAAGCGCTGGTCGCGCACCACGCGCGATTGCTCGACGCGATGGATTCGCCAGGCTGGTTCATCGACAGGTTCCGCGGCGCCGGACTCCGGTGGGTCCGGTGACCCGGAAACCAGCCACTCCGGCACACCGAAGTCAGGCTGCATGTGCGGCGATGGGGCGGCAGTTTTTTCCTGCCAGACCAGATCGATGTCGAAGTGCAGGAACTGGCGCCGGAAAAGCCTCAGCGCGCCGTCGGTTCTGTAGAGTTGCCGTGGCGACAGGTTCGCGCTGAACAGCCGGCCCTGCACTTCCGGCCAGCCGTCGCGCACCAGCGCCCGCGCCGGTGGCCAGTGCGGCCAGAACAGCGGCTTGGCCGGCGTTGCCGGAGCAGTGAATGTGGCAACCTGAAAGTCGTCGTGAATCCGCATTGCCGGCGAGCGATGTCCGCGCTCGGCGGTTTGCAGCCAGCTTCGGATCGCCAGCGGTTCGGTCAACGGCGATTCGTCCAGTCGTTCAAGGGCTGTTTGCATCGGTGCCGAGAGCGCTCCGAGATCGGCATGAAACGGCGGGATCGGCTGCAGGCGCCGATCGTCATTTTCCAGCCACGGCGTGGCCCCGTCGATTTGCGGCGGTGACAACAGCGGCACGGCCTGGCGCATAACGGCCAGGCCTCGCTCGATGGCTGCATGCATCGCGGCCCTGTCGCGCGGGTCGTCAATGCGGGTAAAATTCAGCGGCTCAGTGGAACGGCGGCGGTCGGATTCGCCGTCGGCGTGGCGGAAGACAATGACTTCGACACGATATACGGGCGGTAATGCCTGCACCGGTTGCAGCGGCTCCACGGGCTGCGCCGGGACTTCGGCGGCGACCAGCAATATGACCGGCACCGCCAGCCAGGCCTTGAATCCTGGGATTCTCATGTCGCGAAGTGTACTCCGACGTTGCTTGAATTTTCGGAGTTGGAGGCCCGGAGAGCAGAATTTCCGCGGACTGCACGGAGGGTTGCCAACCGGCATGTCCCGGCGGCGGCCATCAGACTGCCTTTTCCCGAACCCGGGGTGTCAGACGCTCAAGCAATTCCTCGGCCACGGCAGTGCGGTCTTCGATCGATTCGAATTCGCCGTTGACGCGCAGCCGGTCCTGGCTGGGAAGGGTGTAGGTGTGGGACTCCTTCTGGATCATCCGGATCAGCTCGTTCATGTCGATGTGGGGCCTGGCCAGGAACTCGATCCGGCCGCCGGCCGGTCCGACTTCCAGGCGAGAAATGCCCAGCGAACGCGCCCTGAGCCGGAGCGCGGCGGCGCTGAACAGGTTGCGCACCTCCTCGGGCAGCAGGCCGAAGCGGTCGATCATTTCGACCTGCAGATCGTTGAGTTCGCGTTCGCACCCGGCCTGGGCAATGCGCTTGTAGAGCACCAGCCGCTGGTGCACGTCAGGCAGGTAGCGATCGGGAATCATGGCGGTGACGTGCAGATCGACTTCCGAGGACATATCCACCGGTTCGTCGAGATCGGGCTCGGCGCCGGCCCGGAGCGCCTCGACCGTCTGGTTGAGCAGTTCGGAGTAAAGCTGAAAGCCGATTGCCTCGATCTGGCCGGACTGGTCCTCGCCCAGCAGCTCGCCGGCACCTCGGATTTCCAGATCGTGGGTGGCCAGGGTAAAGCCGGCGCCCAGTTCCTGCAGCGACTGGATCGCTTCCAGCCGCTTGCGCGCATCCGCGGTCATGGCCTTCCATGGCGGCGTGATCATGTAGGCGTAGGCAAGGTGGTGGGAACGCCCGACCCGGCCGCGCAACTGATGCAACTGGGCCAGACCGAACTTATCGGCGCGGTTGATGATGATGGTGTTGGCTGAAGGCACATCGATGCCGTTTTCGATGATCGTGCTGGCGACCAGCAGGTTGATCCGTCGGGCGTAAAAGTCGCGCATGGTGCGCTCCATCTCGCCCGGCGGCATCTGGCCGTTGGCAATGCCGATGGCGGCGCGCGGGAACATTTCCTGGAGTTCGGCGGCGATCTTCGGCTGGGTCTTGACGTCATTGTGCAGAAAATAGACCTGGCCGCCGCGCTGGAATTCGCGGTTGACCGCATCGCGAATGGTGGCCGAATCCCATTCCGAGACAAACGTGCGCACCGCGATGCGCCGTGACGGTGGCGTAGCGATGATCGACAGCTCCCGCAGGCCGGTCATGGACATGTTCAGGGTGCGCGGGATCGGCGTGGCGGTCAGCGTCAGCAGATCGACCTCGGCGCGCAGTTTCTTGAGCTGCTCTTTCTGTCGCACGCCGAAGCGCTGCTCCTCGTCGACCACGACCAGGCCCAGATCCTTGAACCGGATGTCTGTTTGCAGCAGGCGGTGGGTGCCGATGACAATGTCCAGTGTGCCGTCGGCCAGACCGGCCAGCTTGCGTTCGGTTTGCTTGCGCCCGCCGGTGCGCGAGAGCAAATCGACATTTACCGGCCAGTCGGCAAAACGATCGGAAAAGGTACGGAAATGCTGCTCGGCCAGGAGTGTGGTCGGTGCTACAAGCGCGACCTGGCGACCGGCATCGGTGACGGCGAAGGCCGCGCGCAGCGCAACCTCGGTCTTGCCGAATCCGACGTCGCCGCAGATGACCCGGTCCATCGGGTGGGCCGCGGCCAGATCGGCCAGTACCGCATCGATGGCGGTCTGCTGATCTTCAGTTTCCTCGAACTCGAAGCCGGCGGCAAAGCGTGCGTACATGCCGCGGTCGAACTTGTATGCGTAGCCGTCGCGCGCGGCGCGCCGGGCCTGGACGTTCAGCAGCTCGGCGGCCACGTCGCGGATTTTTTCGGCCGCCTTGCGGCGGGTCTTCTTCCAGCGGTCCGAACCGAGCCGGTCGAGGCTGACCGCATCCGGTTCGGCGCCGGTGTAGCGGTTGACCCGACCGAGGTCGGTGACCGGCACATACAGTTTGTCGCCTTCGGCGTATTCCAGGGCCAGGAATTCGCCGCGGGTGTCGCCGACCTCAAGCACCTCCAGACCGATGTAGCGGCCGATGCCGTGTTCAAGATGGACCACCAGCGCGCCGGATTGAAGATCGGCCAGGCTGCGCACCAGGCTTTCCGGATCCTGTCCGGATTTGCGTTCGAGTCGCCGGGTGCGGGTGTGGCCGGGAAACAGTTCCGACTCGCTGAGAATGGTGATGCCGCTTTCCGGCACTCGGCAGCCGGAAGAAAAAGGCAGCACTGCCAGCGCCAGCCGTTTGTCGCCGCTGATGAACGCAGCCCAGGAATCCACTACCTTTGGCCGGACGCCCAGGCGGTTGAGATGGCGCTGAATCAGTTCGCGGCGCCCGGCGGTGTCGGCGGCCAGCAGCACACGGCCCGGAAGTTCAGCCAGGATTTGCGCCGCCTGTTCCGCTTCGCGATCGAGATCCAGTTCGGGCGGGGGCTGAATGGTCGCGTGCGCCGGCGCGCGCCGGGTGATCCGGATCGCGGCCGCGCTGCGCAATCTCGCGGTCAGTTCGGTGGCATTGAAGTAGAGTTCTTCGGGTTTCAGCGGCGGCCGGTTGCGGTCGCCCAGACGCTGTTCATGACGTTGCCGGATCTGCCCGGCGAATTCGGCGGCGGCCGGCTCGCATTCGTCCAGCAGCACCAGCCGATGCTGTTGCGGCAGGTAGTCCAGCAGGCTTGCGGTGTGCTCGAAAAACAGCGGCAGGTACTGCTCCAGCCCTTGTCCATGCACGCCATCGCCGACTTCCTGATATGGCGCCGCCTGACGCAGATCGACATCGAAGCGCAGCCGAAAGCGGCGCCTGAACTCGCTGCGCGCGTCCGGATCGAACGGATATTCGCGCCCGGGCAGCAACTGAATGCGGTCGAGCTGCTCGATCGAGCGCTGGGTTTCCGGGTCGAACGATCGGATCGATTCGATTTCAGTGTCGAACAGTTCGAGTCTGAAAGGGGTTTCGGTCCCCATCGGCCAGAGATCGAAGACCGCCCCACGCACGGCGAACTGGCCGGGCTGCCAGACCTGGTCGCAGCTCTCGTAACCGGCCTCGCCCAGGCGCGAGCGGAAGCGTGTCAGATCCAGCTCGTCGCCGAGCTCGAAGTGCAGCCCGCGGGTGGCGACGAAGGCGGTTGGCGAGAGCCGCTGCATCAGCGCGTTGACCGGCGCGATGACGATGCCGGAGTTGCGCTCGGGCAGTGTCGCCAGCACTTCCAGCCGGCGCGAGATCAGATCCGGGTGGGGCGAATTCAGATCATAGGGCAGGATTTCGAGATCGGGAAAAAGCTCCGCGCCCGGGCCGTCGAGTTGATTGATGTCATCGCGCAGCCGGCGCGCCGAATAGCCGTCGGCAGCCACCACCAGCAGCATGCCGCCGTCGCGGCGGGAACATGCATGCAGCGCCAGTGCCAGCCCCAGGCGATCCAGGGCCGGCCACATTTGGGTCTGGCCGGGCGCCGTTCGCGGCGGCGCCAGGACCGAGAAAGTTTCAGGCATGGGATCGAGTGCAGTCAAACGGTTATTTTATCGCGGTCGGAGCCTGGCTCGCATCAGGTATGCTTGCACGCTGATTTTTGCAAGGCATCCGCAATGAGCGCAGCCCGAAAAACCGCATTGATTACCGGCGCCGGCTCCGGCCTGGGTGCCGCCATGGGCGAGCGTTTTGCCGCTGCCGGCTGGCGTGTCATCGTGACTGACCAGCAGGCCGGGCGCGCCGGGGAGGTCGCTGATCGCCTGCCCGGCGAAGGGCATATGGCGAAACTGCTGGACGTGACCCGCGATGACCACTGGCGCGAGATCGAGTCGCTGGTCGAGGGGCTTGATGGCGGTCTCCATGTGCTGATCAACAATGCAGGCGTGGCCACCGGTGGCATGCTCGGCGAGACGCCGCTGGAAGACTGGCAGTGGGTGCTCGAGATCAATCTGATGGGAGTGGTGCGCGGCTGTCATCACCTTGTCGGCCACTTTCGTCGGCGCGGGCGCGGGCATATCGTCAATGTCGCTTCCTGGGCCGGCCTGGCCGGTGCGCCGGGAATCGCCTCGTACGGCACGGCCAAGACTGCCGTGGTCGGGTTTTCCGAGATGCTGCGCGCGGAACTGGCGACTGCCGGGGTGGCGGTGTCGGTGCTGTGCCCGGCATTTGTCAAGACGCGCCTGACCGACAGCATGCGCGCGCCGGATGACAGCTATGCCGAGCGGGTCCGGCGCTGGATGGAGAAGTCCGGTGTTTCGGCCGAGGATGTTGCCGATACCGTCTTCCGAGCGGTCGCAAAGCCGCGCTTCCTGCTGCTCACGCACCCCGAAACGCGCTGGCAATATCGCCTCAAGCGCTGGTTCCCGGAGCTTTATTTCCGCTTGCTGATGCGCCAGATGCGGAAATTGATGCCGGAATCTCGCGGTCGCTGAAGACACTGGCGCATACCACTTCATTTCCAACCCTACAGGGATCATTTTCAATGAAATCAGGATTTTTTCTGCTGGCCACCTTGCTGTTTTTTTCCGGGATTCTGACGGCACAGGAGACTCCACAGGACACCCGGCTGTTTCTGGATGCGGTCACCCGGGCCCTGGATTCGGAATTGCGCAGCGAGGTTGATCGTGCCCGCGACGACAACCGTTTACCGGTCGAGACCCTGGATTTTTTCGGCCTGAGCGAAGACATGACCGTGCTCGAACTGGTGCCCGGGGCCGGCTGGTACACGACCCTGCTGGCGCCGGCGCTGCGTGAAAACGGCAAGCTCTACATTTCCATCGCCAGCGCGCGTGTCGTTCAGTCCGGGTTGCTCGAACAGCCCGGGTACGACCGGGTCGAGGTGCTGGAACCGGAAATCGAGATCATCCCTGATCCGGACACCCGGCTGGTTTCGGTCAAGCCGTTCAGTTTCGGCATCGATGACGCGGATGCAGTCCTGACCTTCCGTAATCTGCACAATTTCGATGCCGAGGGCCGCGCCAGCCTCAATCGCGCGGTCTTCGGCGCCCTCAGGCCCGGCGGAATCTACGGCGTGATCGATCACTCCCGTCGTCACATGCAACCCGATGATCCTGAAAACCGCAGGCGCGTGGACCCGGTCCAGATGATTCAGGAAATCCAGGCGGCCGGTTTTGTGTTCGAGGACTTTGCAGACCTGCATTACCGGCTCGATGACGAACTGCGCTACGAAGTCGGCCGGCGCAGCGTGGCCGGCAACACCGACAGGTTCACTTTCCGGTTTCGCAAGCCGTTCGAATAAGAGGGCCAATCAGGTACCCGCTCATCGGCGTTATTGGCTGATCTCGGCCAGCAGGTCGGCCTGATGAGCCTCGGTCAGGGGTTCGACCAGTTCGTCGAGCCGGCCCTGCAGGATGTTTTCCAGGTCATATAGGGTCAGGCCGATGCGGTGGTCGGTGATTCGACCCTGCGGAAAGTTGTAGGTGCGGATGCGCTCGGAACGGTCGCCCGAACCGACCTGCAGCTTTCGGCTGCTGGCGATCTCACCGCGGCTGCGCTCGCGCTCGGCTTCCAGCAGCCGCGCCGACAGCAGGCTCAGGGCGCGTGCCTTGTTCTTGTGCTGCGAGCGCTCATCCTGGCATTCGACCACCAGGCCCGAGGGCAGGTGGGTGAGGCGGATCGCCGAGTCGGTGGTGTTGACGTGCTGGCCGCCTGCTCCCGAGGATCGGAAGGTGTCGATTCTCAGGTCGTTGGGATCGACTGTAATTTCGTCGATTTCATCGACCTCCGGCAGGATCGCCACGGTGCACGCCGAGGTGTGGGTGCGGCCCTGGGACTCGGTTGCGGGTACGCGCTGGACCCGATGCGTGCCGGATTCGAACTTGAGCCTGGAGTAGGCCCCCTGGCCGACCACGCGTGCAATGATTTCGCGGTAGCCGCCGACTTCGCCCTCCTGGGCTGAAAGGATTTCGACTGTCCAGCCGCGTGATTCGGCGTAGCGGTTGTACATGCGCAACAGATCGCCGGCAAACAGGGCCGCCTCCTGGCCGCCGGTGCCGGCCCGGATTTCAAGAAACAGGTTGCGCCGGTCGTTCGGATCGGCAGGCAAGATGAGCCGGCGCAGGCGCTGATCGACTCGAGTGCGCGCGGTTTCAATCTCGGCCAGTTCATCTTCGGCCATTTCGCGCAATTCGCTGTCCGGATCGGACAGCATGGATTTTGCCTGGTGCTCGCGCTGGTCCAGCGTCTGCAGTTCATGCCAGGCATGGACAATGCCCTGGAGCTCCGCATATTCACGCGAAAGCTTGGTGAAGCGCCGTGCGTTGCCGGTATTTTCGGGATCGGCCAGCAGGCGTTCCAGCTCCTCGAAACGCTCGACCGTCTGTTCCAGCCGCTGGCGGATTCCGGGGTTCACTTGGGATCGTCCAGCAGCAGCCGTCTGGCCGCGATCATCAATTCCTCGTCGGTGACTTCGGCAGCGCGGCGCAATTGCATGCTGGGAGCGTGCAGCAGACGATTGGTCAGACGATGTCCGAATCGACCCAGCACCTCGTCGGGGTCGCGACCGGCGGCCAGTTCGCGGCGCGCCTGATCCAGCAGCCGGTCGCGCTCGTCGAAGGCGCGATGGCGCACCGACTTGAGCATTTCCCCGGCCGCGTGCACGTTGAGCCAGCGATCGAACGCTTCGGCCTGCCCCTCGACGATGCGCATGGCCTCGCCCAGCGCCTGGGCGCGCTTGCGGTGGCTGTGCTCGGAGATTTCGCGCAGATCGTCGATGGTATACAGATAGGCGTCTTCGAGTTCGCCGATCTTCGAATCGATATTGCGCGGTACCGAGAGATCAAGCAGGAACATCGGACGATGGCGCCGGTCACGCATCGCCTGTTCGATCATGGCATGTCTGATCAAGGGCACGGCGCTGGCGGTGCAGGCGATGACCAGATCGCTTCCGCCCAGCAGTTCGGGCAAGGCGTCGAGACCGGCGGCGCGAGCGTTGAACTGCTCGGCCAGGTTGCGCGCGCGATCGGGATTGCGGTTGCAGATCGTCAGCCGGCGCAATCCCTGGCCGGCGAAATAACGGCTGCAGTCCTCGATCATCTCGCCGGCGCCGACCATCAGCGCCGCCAGGCTGCCGACCTCGCCGAAAATCTGATGGGCCAGCTTGAGCGCGGCAAACGGCAATGTCACCGGGTTGTGCCCGATGCCGGTCTCGGATCGCACCAGTTTGGAGGTCTGGAACGAATGCTGAAAAAGCCGGTCCAGAACTGTGTTCAGAGTTCTGGTGGTCTGAGCCGATTGCCAGGCCTTCTTGACCTGGCCGACGATTTGCGGCTCGCCCAGGACCATTGAATCCATCCCGGAGATGACCTTGAGCAGGTGCATAACCGCCGCGCGCTGTTCCAGCGTAAACAGATACTCCCGAAACTGGCCGCGATCGGCGCCGTGCCAGTCGTGCACCCAGTCCAGCAATGCCGGTATGCTTGTGCCGCCACCGATGGCGTACAGCTCGGTGCGATTGCAGGTGCTGATGATTGCGCACTCGTGTATGTCACCCAGCGCATGCATCGAAAGCAGCGCTTCAGGCAGATTCTCCGGCGTGAACGCGAGGCGCTCGCGGATCGCTACCGGCGCAGTATGGTGACTTAACCCAAGGGCAACAACCGACATGAAATTAAGAGAAATGGGCAAACATGCAATTGTCCCGCCTTCGAGGTCGCAATTCAAGATAGCGGCACTGGCTATTTCCATGTTGTTGACGGCATGTGCCGGCGGTCCGCAATCGGGCCCTTCTGCTGGAACGTCCAATCAGGCCGAACACAGCGAAGTGCTGAGCGAGGCCCGGCTGGCCGCCGAAGCAGGTGAACTCGAATATGCACTGGATTTGCTGATGCCGCTGGCCGAAAAATCGGAGGATCCGGACCTGATCCGGCGCAGTGTACAGCTTGCCGCGGCGATCGAGGACTGGGATCGCGTGACCCGCGCGGTGGCTCGCTGGCGCGAAATCGAACCCGGTTCGTCGGAAGCGCTGCAGTTCGGCGTGGTTGCGGCATTGCGCGGTGGAGACCTGGACCGCGCGCTCGAACTGCTTCGCGGTGGTCTCATCGATTCGCCTGATTCCAGAGAGCAGCAATGGGACAGTGTCGTGACCCTGCTGGCCATGTCGCCATCGATCGTCGATGCGGGCGAAATGCTGGAAGCCCTGCTGCAGGATGGCGCGGCGGATCGTCCCGGGTTTGCCGATTATCAGCGCAGCCGTCTGTTGTGGTATTTCGAGGAATTCGAGCGCAGCTTCCGACTTGCGCGTCGGGCCTGGCATGATTCGGGCACGCTCAGGGATGCAGTCTGGGCGGCGCGTCTGGCCGAAGCGAGCGGAGCGACTGACGAGGCGATCGATCTGTGGCGTGCAGCGATTGCAATCGAGCCGGACAGCCATGAAGCGCAGCTTGGCCTGGCCGAGCTGTTGCGCGAGACCGGGCATTTCGATGAAGCGCTTGCAGTGCTGCAGACAATGCCGCCCGATCCTGAAATCCTCTACAACATCGGCTTGATGCAGATGGAGCTGGATCAGCCCGCGCAAGCCGGTGTCACCTGGCAGCGACTGGCTTCAACGGAGCCGGGACGCGCGCGCGCACGCCATGCCTGGTTGACCGGCGTGCTGGCCGAATTGCTGCAGATGAATGAGGCCGCGGTGCGCTGGTACGAGCAGGTCAAGGGCGAGCTTGAGCCGCGCGCCGATCTGCGCCGAGCCATGTTGATCTCGGGCATGGGCCGGATCGATCAGGCCCGAGGCCTGCTTGAAAGCGTTCGTCAGACCAGCGGCCCTGAACTGACCGAACAGGCATGGCTGGTGGAAGGGCAGGTTCTTGCCGAGCACGGTGGGCATGGTCCGGCCATGCAGGTGCTGAGCCGGGCACTGGCCGAAATACCGGGGAGCAGCGCCCTGCTGTACGCTCGCGCGATGGCGGCGGTGCAGGCCGACCAGCTTGACCTGGCCGAACAGGACCTGCGCGCCATCATCCAGAACGACCCCGAAAATGCCGAGGCACTGAATGCCCTGGGCTACACCCTGTCTGATCGCACCGATCGCCAGCGCGAAGCCTACCGGTTGATTGAAACCGCGTTGGCGCTGGCTCCCGACAATCCGGCGGTTCTCGATTCCATGGGCTGGGTGCTGTATCGGCTCGGACGTGCCGAAGAAGGGCTGCCGTATCTGCGTCAGGCTGCCGAGGCTGAGCCCCATCCGGAAATCGTTGCGCATCTGATCGAGGTGCTGTACCGGACCGGCCGCGAGGACGAAGCGCGCGCGCGGGTGCTGGACAGCCAGGAGTTTCTCGCTGACCGGCTTTATCGCGAAACTCTTGAGCGGCTGGGGCTGGAATGAAGCCTGGTTCCGCCGCGACAGGTGCATTGCTGTGTGCGGTATTGATGCTGGCCGGCTGTGCAGTGCGCGAGCCCCGTCCGGAAGGGGCTTGGTTGTCCGAGCGCCGGGCCTGGTTCGACAGTCATCCGGTGTGGTCGGTCAGCGGCCGGTTGGGCTTGTCAGACGGAGAGCGTGGTGGCAGCCTTGCCATGCATTGGCAGTCGCGCGGCGAGCATCACCGGATTTCGCTGCGGACCGTGGCCGGTGGCAAGCAATGGCTGCTGGAAATGTCGCCTGGGCATGCGGTTCTGACCGGCAGCGATATCGATGTGCTGCGGGGGCCGGACCCGGATGCCCTGGTTGAGCACGCCGTCGGCTGGCCGATTCCGGTGCGCTGGATGAGCTCCTGGCTGCGCGGTCTGCCGGCGCCGGCAGGCGCGGACGTGGAATTTGCAGTCGATGGCACGATGGAGTCGCTGGCCTGGGAGCGCTGGTGGCTCGATTACCAGCGCTGGCGCGAGACCGCCGATGGCGCGATTCTGCTGCCGGCCAGAGTCGAGGCGCGTCGAGCGCCGCATCGCGTCCGGGCCTCGCTGGCCAACTGGAAATTCGAAGCCGCAAGCGGGCACACCGTTGAAACCGAACCGTTATAATTCCACGCTTGCGGGAATTCCGCGCAATCCACTGGGACGTAGCCAAGTTGGTTAAGGCACGGGGTTTTGATCCCCGCATTCGCAGGTTCGAGTCCTGCCGTCC
>CAYVPB010000073.1:0-14066 GCA_964453565.1 uncultured Halomonas sp. | reverse complement strand
TGCTATACCGGCAGTGCAACGGTCTCGCGCCGCAAATTTATGCAACAGATGGGTACACTCATAGCGAGGCAGGATTCATGAATGAATTTATCATGTTGAGTTTCTCCATGCTATAGCCGCCATGCTTGCAGCCACCACCGCGGTCCTGACCGGGTTGATCTTGTTGTTATGGAGCGCCGACCGCTTCGTCGAGGGCGCGGCTTCGGTGGCGCGGCACTGGGGCATGTCGTCGCTGCTGATCGGCATGGTCATTGTCGGTTTCGGTACTTCGTCACCGGAAATGCTGGTCTCGGCCACCGCCGCCCTGCAGGGCAATCCGACCCTCGCGCTGGGGAATGCTTATGGATCGAACATCACAAACATCGCGCTGATCCTTGGATTGACAGCGATCCTGAGCCCAATCGCGGTTTCCTCGCAAGTGCTGCGCAAGCAATTGCCCATCCTGGCCGGCGTCACCATACTTGCCGCCGCGCAGTTACTGGATGGCTCAATTTCACGCCTGGATGCCATTGTGTTGCTGTTGGTATTTGCCGCACTGATGGGCTGGAGTATCAAAACCGGCCGGCATGGCAGTTCCGACACGCTGGCCGAAGAGATGCGCGGCGAAATCAAGATGCGGGCGATACCGTTTCGGCGCGCATGGATGTGGCTGGCGATCGGGATAGTCGGCCTGATCATCAGCTCACGGATGCTTGTCTGGGGAGCAATCGGCATCGCCGGGGCATTCGGCGTCAGCGATCTGGTGATCGGCCTGACCGTGGTCGCAGTGGGTACCTCGTTGCCGGAACTTGCCTCGTCGCTGATCGCGGCGCGCAAGGGCGAGCATGATATCGCGGTGGGCAACGTGGTCGGCTCGAACCTGTTCAACACGCTGGCGGTTGTCGGAATTGCCGGGGTTGTGCATCCTTTCGCCGCAGAGCCGGCAGTGCTCCAGCGAGACGCGCTGGTCATGGGAATGCTGACGCTTTCGCTGTTTATCCTGGGCTACGGTTTTCGCGGCCCCGGCCGGATCAATCGTATCGAAGGCACACTTCTGTTGGCTGTCTGGATCGGCTATACGGCGTGGCTGCTCGCCGGTGTGCGCGGTTGACATTCAAGACTCCCGTCAAACCAGACCGGCGATCAGCACGTCGTCAAGCAACCACCGGCAGCATCATGATCGAGACGGTCAGTTGCACACCATGCAGCGTCAACTTGCCCAGCATGAGCTTGCCGATGACCGCACCTGCGGCGACAAATTCCTCCTTGCCGGACCTGATCCCGAAAACAGCGTCAGACCGGAAGCGAGCAGAACGGCCAGCGCAATCAGCAGGAGTTGAGACATTTCCCATCTCCCTAATGCATGATCCGGTTGCAGACGAATTATCCGGATGCCGAGCGTCGTAAACGGTCGTGAACGGCGTTCCAGGCTGGAGTTTCGGGAGGAATTTCGACAAGGATTCGGTCCGGCCGTGTCTGATCGGCGTTGCGCACTTGTGCATAGAGCACTCGCGCATACTGCGCCGGCTGATCCGGCATCCGGATCCAGGTCACATCGGGCCTGGCCTTGGAGGGTGGCTCGCGTCGCGCCAAGACTGCCACGCGCCGGCCCTGCCCGACATACCACTCAAGCCGCTCGGGAAGATCCTCCTGTGCGGCCCGTTCCAGCGGCGCATTCGGCGCATAGTGGGAATCCACCCGGCCTGATGCTCTGGGGCCTTGATGATCCTTTGCGAACTCCAGCCGGACATCGAGGATCGCGGCAATCGCATCTTCCCGGATCATGCCCGGACGCAGCAGGCGAGGATATCGGCCGGTGACATCGACGATGGTGGATTCAACCCCGACTCGGCAACTGCCACCATTAATCACCGCGGCCACATCATCGCCGAACTCTGCCATTACATGCTCGGCACAAGTCGGGCTGACATGTCCGAAGCGATTGGCCGACGGCGCGGCCAATCCACCGCCGAATTCCCGCAACAGGGCCAGCGCGACCGGGTGGTTGGGCACGCGCAAGCCGACCGTGTCCTGTCCACCAGTCACCACGTCACTCACGCCTGCTGCACGCCTGACGATCAGGGTCAAGGGACCCGGCCAGAAGGCGTCCGCCAGAACCTCTGCCATTGCCGGAATGGCAGCGGCCCAGTCCAGCATCATGACCGCATCCGGCAGATGCACGATGACAGGATGGTCGGCCGGGCGCCCCTTGGCGGCGAAGATCCGTGCCACTGCCTCGGGATTGGCGGCGTCGGCACCGAGGCCATAGACAGTCTCGGTCGGAAAAGCCACCAGCAGTCCCCGGCGCAGCAGGCTCGCAGCGTGTTCCAGCGCGGCACGGTCGGTGGCAAGAATCTCCAGGCTCAAGCGCTGTCACCGATGAACTTTTCCGGGCGCAGCACCTCGACATCCGACAACAGCACGATCATGGCGTAGTTGTCGTAATAACGATCCTGCACGAATGCCGCGATCCGCCGGGCAGTGGCCTCGTCACAGACCACTTCCAGGCGGATATTGCTGTCGGCCTCCCAACCGGCCTCACGCACGCCCCGACCGCCCTTTCCACGCGCATTGCCAATGGTGTAGCCGGTAGCCCCCAGACGCTCCAGATCGCGGATCAGCCGGCTTTCCAGTGCCGCCTCGGTAATTAGTGTCAGTAACTTGCGAGTATAGGGTCCGGCATCATTCATTGATCATCCTCCGGCAAACGCTCCGCGAACCGTCTCGGCCAGACGCCAGTACAACGGCACTCCGAACAGCACGTTGAAAGGAAAAGTCACCGCCAGCGAGGCAGTCAGCGAAAGGGTCGGATTGGCTTCGGGCACAGAAATGCGCATCGCCGCCGGCACCGCAATGTAGGAGGCACTGGCTGCCAGGGTGGCCAGAAGCATCACACCCCCGGTGCTCATTCCCAGCCCGGCACCGATCAACGCACCCAGCCCGGCGCCGAACAGCGGCATTGCAATTCCGAAGCCGATCAAAAACAGCCCGTACTGGCGCAGGCTGCCGAATCGAGACGCGGCAATCAATCCCATTTCCAGCAGGAACAACGCCAGAATACCCTTGAACAGGTCGAAAAACAGCGGTTCAATGCCGGCCAGCGCCTCCGGATCGGACAACCAGCCGATCACAAGACCCCCGAGAAGCAGCACAATCCCCTTGCCCAGAAACACCTCATGTGCCACTTCGCCCCAGCGCATGCCGCCGGAGGTGCCGCGCGCCAGTACGATGCCGACCAGAATGGCCGGCACTTCCAGCACCACCAGCAGCAACGGCAGGTGAGGATCGTAGGGAATATCGCGCGCCATCAGCCAGGCCACGGCCACGGCGTAGGTCCCGACGCTCACCGAGCCATAGTGGGCGGCAATCGAGGCGGCATCGGCGCGCCTGAAACGCCCGACCAGCAACAGCAGCGGGAACGCCACCAGCGGCATGATCAGGCCCAGCGCCAACGCGGCGAGAATGTCGGGCAATAGTATCAGAAATGGCTGCCGGGCCAGTTCCACTCCACCTTTCAGGCCGATCGACAGCAACAGCAGAATCGAAACCAGTTCATATCCCGCTGCCGGCAAGCGCAGCTCGGATTTCAGCAGCCCGGCGGTCACGCCAAGCAAAAAGAACAGGATGATCGGATCCAAGGCTTGCTTCCTCAGCCCTCAAGCAGCCGCCAGGACACGCTTTGGCCGGCTCGCAACGGTACGATATCGGTTCCGCCAACATTCAGCAGCGCAGGCACCTGGACCGGCTCACGCCGCAGCCGGATCAAATCGGTATTGCGCGGCAGTCGATAGAAATCAGGCCCATACTGACTGGCAAAACCCTGCAGCCGATCCAGCGCACCGGCGGCTTCAAAGACTTCTGCATACAACTCGATTGCGACCGGTGCCGAGTAGACCCCGGCGCAACCACAGTCCGATTCCTTGGCGTGACGCGGGTGTGGCGCCGAGTCGGTGCCAAGAAAGTACTTCGGATTGCCACTGGTGGCGGCCTCGATCAGAGCTTGCCGATGAGTCTCGCGCTTGATCACCGGCAAGCAGTAATGATGTGGCCGCAAGCCGCCGTCGAACATCGCGTTGCGATTGAGCAGCAGGTGATGGACTGTGATCGTCGCCGCCACGCGGTCCGGAGCCGAGCGAACGAACTCCACCGCGTCACGGGTCGTGACGTGTTCCAGAACCATGCGCAGTTCGGGAAAATCCTGAACAAGCGGCTCGAGGTGTCGCTCGATGAACACCGCTTCGCGGTCGAAGATATCGATCTCGGGATCGGTCACCTCGCCATGCAGCAGCAGCGGCAGGTCGGCTTTCTGCATTGCCTCCAGTGCCGGCCGGGCGTGCTTCAGATCAGTCACTCCGGAGTCGGAGTTGGTCGTCGCACCAGCCGGATAATATTTCACTGCATACACGAAACCGCTCTCGGCCGCGCGCCGAATCTCATCAGGTGAAGTGTTGTCGGTGAGGTACAGCGTCATCAGCGGCTCGAACGCCATGCCTGACGGCAGTGCGTCGAGAATTCGCTTGCGATAGCTGACCGCGGCCTCGACGGTGGTTACCGGCGGCTTCAGATTCGGCATCACGATCGCGCGTGCGAAGCATCTTGCTGTATCCGGCACCACGCGCGCCAGCATGTCCCCATCGCGCAGGTGCAGATGCCAGTCGTCGGGCTTTGTCAGAGTCAGGACAGAATTGGTCAATTCAGGCTCACGCAGGTCCGTTGCAAGTCATTGTAGCGGGCTAGTGGGCCATGCGGCTAATCAGGAAACACTCAGCCAGTGCCACATGGGTACCGTGGCGGCCGAAAACAGCACGCCCCAGGCGACCATGGCCGAGGCCAGCGGCGGCGCCAGGCGCGCGCTGCTGGCCAGTGCGGCGGCGGTAATCATCGGCGGCATAGCAGCTTCCAGCACCAGCACTTCGAATACCGGCGATTCGACCTCTGCAATCGATGCAATCAGCAGTGCGCCGGCCGGCAGCACAAGCAGTTTGGCGGTCAGGCCGAATACCAGTGGCCAGCGATACTCCGGGACAAGCTTGAGCTTCAGTTGCAGGCCCACGGCCAGCGTGACCAGCGGCAGCAGCATGTCGGCGAATGATTCGGCAAGCATCATCAGCCATTGCGGAAACCAGGCATTACCCAGCAGCAAGGCACCAATCAGCGCAACAAAGGGTGGAAACGTCGCAATCCGCCGCATGATCTGGCCGACGCCGGGCTTTTCACCGCTGCCATACCAGGCGACCACGAACAGCGCATGCGTACAGACGATCAAAAACGAGCCGAACTGATCGTAGACCACCGCAAAACGAACCTTGTCGGTGCCCAGCAGCGCCTCGATCAGCGGAAAGCCGAGAAACGAGGTATTCCCCAGTGGAATCAGCACCAGCAGCACCGCGGTCACCGGACGCGAGAATCCGAACAGGCGTGCGCTGATCAGCACCAGGCCGATCGTGAACACCAGAAGCAGCCACGGCGTGAACACCAGCGGCAGCAGATCCCGGGAAGGCTCCAGCGTTGGCACGTGAATGAAGATCAGCGCCGGCAGACACAGCACGATCACGACACGATTCAGCGTGTCGGCGGCGTTGTCTGGCAGCACGTTGCCGGCGGCAATCAACCGGCCAAGCGCAATCAGCAGCAGGATAGTGCCGTAGGCTGCCAATTAGAGCCCTTCAAGCACATCGACACCTTCAGGCAGTTCAAACTCGAAGCGCTCCGGCTCGATCGTCGGATTGCGGCGGATATTCTCCAACGTCAGCCGGGTCGACTGGCCGAATGGATCGAAGATATCCAGCGCCCAGGGCCGGCCCTCGCGAAACGTCAGCCGTGCCTTCTCCACCTCCGACTGCTCGGCCAGTGGCTCGAAACGCAACTGGTCGGCGCGTTCGGACGGCAATATCCGCCAGAACCGCTCCAGCAGCTTCGGCCGGGTCAGCACGAAGATCGGCGACTCCTCGGCCGCCGGCTGGGCACGCACCGTCACCTGTTCCAGCGACTCGTCGTAGTGCCAGAACTTTTCGCCATCACCGACAATGATCTGCGGGAAAGGCTCCAGGTAGTCCCAGCGGATCAGATTCGGCGCCTGCCAGGCCATGCGGCCGGTACTTTCCTCGACCACCTCGCCACCGGCGCTGACCGTGATCTGGGTGAAGTCGGCCTGCAGGCTTTCGAGCCCGCGGGCGAAGTCGCTCAGCAACCCGCGCGCATCGGGCTGCGCGGCAGTCGGCGCCACCGACGTTAGAAGCGTTGCGGCCATCAGGACAGCAGCGATCGATTTGCGCACTTGCAACTCACGGATGGAGGTCTGGTATCGATTATGACCGCAACTGCATGAACCGTGGCTGAAGCATCGGCCACGCAAACCTTCACCCTGTGGGGTCAATCCTTGGGCGGTGGCGAGGCCAGCACCTCCCGCTGCCCATTATGCTCGGGCGGGCTGACGATGCCCTGGGCTTCCATTTCCTCGATCAGCCGGGCGGCACGGTTGTAGCCGATGCGCAATTGCCGCTGTACTCCGGAGATGGAAGCGCGGCGGCTTTCGGTCACATAGGCCACGGCCTTGTCGTAAAGCTCGTCGGACTCGTCGCCCGCGGCCGCCTCGGGCAGACCGGTGGCACCGATCTGCTGGCCATCGCTGGTCATTTGCGTTTCCGCCAGAACATCTTCGAGATAATCCGGCGAACCCTGCTCGCACAGCCATTCGGCGACGGCGTGAACTTCATGGTCATCCACGAAAGCGCCGTGAATGCGCTCGGGCAAGCCGCTGCCCGGCGGCAGATACAGCATATCGCCGTGACCGAGCAGGGATTCAGCCCCCTGCTGATCGAGAATCGTGCGCGAATCGACTCTGGAGGAGACCTGGAATGCCATTCGGGTCGGGATATTGGCCTTGATCAGCCCGGTAATGACATCAACCGAAGGGCGTTGCGTGGCGAGGATCAGATGGATGCCCGAGGCACGTGCCTTCTGCGCCAGGCGCGCGATCAGCTCCTCGACCTTCTTGCCGACGATCATCATCATGTCGGCGAATTCATCGACCACCACGACGATGAACGGCAGCTTGCCGAGCGTAGGCCGCTCCTCTCCTTCGGCCAGGGTGCTCGGATCCACAGTCGGGTCTTCGATCGGCTTGCCGCTCTTTTCGGCTTCCGCCACCTTGCGGTTGTAGCCGGCCAGATTGCGCACTCCGAGTTGCGACATCAGGCGATAGCGTCGCTCCATCTCGGCCACACACCAGCGTAGCGCATTAGCGGCTTCTTTCATGTCAGTGACCACCGGCGCAAGCAGATGTGGAATCCCTTCGTACACCGAGAGCTCCAGCATCTTGGGATCGACCATGATCATCCGCACCTGCTCGGGCGTGGCCTTGTAGATCAGGCTCAGGATCATCGCATTGACCGCCACCGACTTGCCTGAACCGGTGGTCCCGGCCACCAGCAGATGCGGCATGCGGGCAATGTCGGCAATGACCGGCCGTCCCGAAATGTCTTTTCCCAGCCCCAGCGTCAGCGCCGCCGGCGATTTTTCATAGGCTTCCGAGGACAGAATCTCGCGCAGATATACGATCTCGCGCTTGGTGTTCGGGATCTCCAGCCCGATCACGCTTTTACCTGGAATCACATCGACCACGCGAACCGAAATCACGCTAAGACCGCGCGCCAGATCCTTGGCCAGGTTGGAAATCTGACTGCCCTTGACGCCGGCGGCTGGCTGCAGTTCAAAGCGCGTGATCACCGGCCCGGGATGGACCGCGACCACCTCGACCTCAATGCCGAAATCGGACAGCTTGAGCTCGACCTGGCGGCTCATGGCCTTGAGTGTGTCAGTGGAATAGCCTGGCTGCTGCTCCGGAGGCTCATCGAGCAGTTCCAGCGGCGGATGGCCTCCGGACGGCAGATTCCTGAACAGCGGCTGCTGGCGGGTCTTTGGCTTGGTGGCCTTGACATTCTCGACCGTTTCCACGCGCGGCTCGATCCGCACCTCCGGGCGCTTCTTGCGCTTTACGGTATCGCGTTTGCGCACCTCCTCGCGTTCGGCCCGGGCCCGGCGTCCGGCCATCCAGTCGCGACCCTCGGCGACCTTTTCGGTCAAGCCCAACCAGCCGTCGATCGCCCAGCCGCCGACCCGGTCGGCCACATTCACCCACGACAGTCCGGTAAACAGGGTGATCCCGGCCATCAACACCATCAGATTGAGCAACGCGGCGCCAGTAAAACCGACCACGGCAATCATCGGACCGGACAGCAGATCCCCGACAATCCCCCCGCGGTGATTAAGACTGCCGCGTGGCTGCATCTCGAAAAGCACGCAGCCGCTCAGCACAATCAACAAAAGACCTCCGAGGCGGATGCCCCATTCGGCCCATTCGAATTCCTGCTCACGCTCGCGCAGGAGCCGAAACGCCACCTCGCCGAGAAGAAAAGGCAGCAACCAGGCCACGTAGCCCATCACCACCAGCATGAAGTCGGAAATCCACGCGCCCAGACGCCCGCCCAGATTGCCGATCACGGCACTGCCGCTGCGGGAAAAGCCCGGATCACGCGTATCATGGGTCAGCAAACTGAGGAAAAGATACAGCGAGACAAAGAACACTGCCAGAAACAGTGCTTCGAACATCCGCCGCTGAACCGCATCGGACAGACCGCTCTGGAGCGCTTTCCTTTCCTTTCCGCGCACTGCGCTTGACTCCCGTTCGCCGAGATGATGTTGAGATCTCATTCTAATGGACACCGAGGCGGGATGAATCGGCACGTGCGGCGGGTCGGCGCAACTATCGTCGAACGGGTTGCGCTACCCTTTGCGCTGCACTTGGATTGGCGATCCACTGACCATAGCTTAGAGAATCCTTGAACATTTCGCCGAACCACCCCAACCACGGAGACTTCATGGCCGATTCCCGACACCATCGCCTGCTGATCCTGGGCTCAGGCCCGGCAGGCTACACTGCGGCGGTTTATGCCGCACGAGCGAACCTGCAACCGGCGATCATTACGGGCATTGAGCAAGGCGGGCAGTTGATGACCACCACCGATGTAGAGAACTGGCCCGGAGACTCGGACAACCTGCAAGGGCCGGAACTGATGCAGCGCATGCTCAGACATGCCGAACAATTCGATACCGAAGTCATTCTCGATCATATCCACACCACGGATTTGCGCACGCGGCCATTCCGGCTGGAGGGTGACAGCGGCGTGTATACCTGTGATGCCCTGGTCATCGCCACCGGAGCCTCGGCACGCTACCTGGGCCTGGAATCGGAGGAAAACTTCAAGGGTCGCGGCGTATCAGCCTGCGCGACCTGCGACGGTTTCTTCTATCGCAACAAGCCGGTGGCCGTCATTGGCGGCGGCAACACCGCGGTCGAGGAGGCGTTGTACCTGTCCAACATTGCAAGCTTGGTCACCCTGGTGCACCGGCGCGATCAGCTGCGTGCCGAGAAAATCCTGCAGGACAGATTGTTTCAGCGCGAAGCCAAAGGCAAGGTGAAAATCCTCTGGGATCACGTGGTCGACGAGGTTGTGGGAGACGATGACGGCGTGACTGGCGTGCGACTCAAGCATACACAGACCGGTGCGCCACAGGACATTCAGGTCGATGCGATGTTCGTCGCCATTGGTCATGATCCCAACACCGGTATTTTCGCGGGCCAACTCGATATGGAGGGCGGCTACATTCACATCAGGAGTGGACTGGAAGGCATGGCCACCCAGACCAGCGTCCCGGGCGTGTTTGCCGCCGGTGACGTGGCCGATCATGTCTATCGTCAGGCTATCACCTCGGCTGGCTTCGGTTGCATGGCAGCGCTGGATGCCGAGCGATTCCTCGACCAGCCCTGATCCCGGCGGTTTCAGCGCGCTTGACGCCTCGCGCTGGAATGCCCTGAATCGGGGCGCCGGGCCCTTCACGGACCATCGCTTTTTTCATGCTCTGGAATCTTCAGACTGTGTGGGTCTGTCCAGCGGCTGGCACGCCCTGCCCGGGGAGCTGACCTCGGGCTATGCTCCGCTCTGGCTGAAAAATCACTCCCATGGCGAGTTCGTGTTTGATCACATGTGGGCCGATGCCGCACACCGTGGCGGACTGAACTGGTTTCCCAAGCTTGTCGTTGCAGTGCCGCTGACACCGGTGACCGGGCCTCGCCTGATGGCCGACGCCGATGATGACCGGCAGGATCTGTTGCGGCACCTGGAAGAACTGGTGCGGCACCGGCAATGTTCGAGCTGCGCAATCAATTTCTGCGATCGGCAGGATCGCGAAACCCTGGCGGAGCAACCGAACTGGCTGGCGCGCCATTGCTGGCAATTCCACTGGCACAACCGCGACTGGAACGATTTCGACGATTTTCTGGCCTCGCTCAAAAGCAGGCCACGCAAGAACATCCGCCGCGAGCGCCGTCTTGCCCATGCCAATGGCTGGCGCTACCGCTGGGTCGACGGGCGCCAGATCAATGAACAGGAACTGCGGCTGATTGATCGTTGCTATCGCACCACTTTCATGCTCTACGGCAACCTGCCGCTGCTGAATCTGCAGTTTTTCCGTCAGGCAGCGCGTTCCTTCGGTAGTGCTTTTCTGACCTGTATCGCCTCGAGAAACGGTATCGACCGGGCCGCCGCGATTTTCTGGCGCGACGAGAAACGACTGTACGGACGCTACTGGGGTGCCCTGGAAGAAATGCGCGATGTGCATTTCGAGGCCTGTTATTACCAGGGCATCGAGTATTGCATCCACAATAGGCTGGAAGCATTCGAGCCGGGCGCCCAGGGAGAGCACAAGATCCGGCGCGGTTTCCTGCCGACTCCAACATACTCCTTCCATTTCATCTCCCATCCTGGCCTTCGCCAGGCGATCGATCGCTGGATAGCGTCGGAAAACGAGGCCCTGAAACGCTATCGTGACGAACTCAAGACGCTCGTGCCTTACCGATGATGAACCTGATGCAGCGTGCCGTGCCGGTGCTTGCCGAAGATTCGGATGCACCATTCCCGGATCCATCGCTCAGCGAGCATCCCGATGGGCTGATCGCCGTCGGAGGTGATCTTGCCGTTTCCAGACTACTCAATGCCTACCGCAACGGCATCTTCCCCTGGTACGAAGCCGGAGGGCCCATCCTGTGGTGGTCACCGGATCCACGCGCGGTGCTGATTCCGGGGCATCTGCATATTGCCAGAAGACTTCAGCGCACCCTGCGCCAGCGACGCTACCAGATCAGCATCAACCGTGCCTTCGAGGCCGTCGTCGAGGGCTGTGCCGCGCCACGTGACAGCGCCGGCGGGACCTGGATCACCCCTGAAATGCATTCCGCCTACCTTCGTCTGCACGATCAGGGCCACGCGCACAGCCTGGAGGTCTGGCAGGAAAGCGAACTGGTGGCGGGAATCTACGGCGTGGCCATTGGCGGGATGTTCTTTGCCGAATCGAAATTCCATCGCCGTCGAGACATGTCCAAGATCGCTCTGGTCGAACTGATGCGTCGACTGGAAGCACGCGGTTTTGTATTGTGCGACTGCCAGCTCTGGAACCCGCATCTGGAACACTTCGGTGTACGGATGGTAAGCCGTGGGGATTTTCTCAGACTGGTTCGCCACGGTGTGACTCTGGCCCTCGGCGGATTCGATCACAAGCGCGAACCGCCGGAATGAAACAGAAAATCCTGGAATCGCCTCCCTTTCTCGTAATGACCTATTGACAGGAATGTGCCCATGCCGGTTGGACAAGAATATCGGCCGGCGACGCCGGCCGATATCAGCGATGCGCTGCGAGATGAACTAATCCCGGATTACTTCCTTTTAACCGTCGCCGCACGGCGCCCGGAACGAGAACTGATACACGTCGTTGCTGTACCAGTCGTACAGGCACATCGGGGAGGTACTGCCGCCGCTTGCCCCGCCGCCCCCGCCGCCACTGCCCCCGCCTGTGGCAAAGGTCTGATCCGGATCGGCGAGCCCTCCCCCGTCGCGGAAGAGGAACTCGCCTCCTTGGTGGTCGTCGCCAAGCGCCAGCACGTCGAGCGCACAGGGATCGGTGACCTCACGGCCATCGAAAAAGTCATCGCCACGAATCCCAGGAATTCCGCTCGCGCCTGGCTCCAGCGTGAGTATTGCCCGGCCACTGCCTTCCATGTCGATCCCGCGGACCGAAAAAACCAGCCGATCCAGGTGCAAAGGCGGCATGCCGGGGCCGGTGGGCGAATTCTCATTCAGGTTTTCTTCGCGTTCCAGGAATGGCCTTTCAGTTCCGGTGGGAATCGGCCGGCCGCCCTCGCTTATGTCGAATCCGAGTGTAAAACCGCCGCGACTGACCGAAACAGAGGTTGAATCGACGTCAACACCACCCGCGGAAATAATTTTGCTGATCTCGACTTCCAGCGTTGTGGCAATCTCGTCCTTCAACGAATCCATCCTGTCCTGATCCATCAGCGTTCTGAGCACCGTATCTTCCGGACAATCCAGGGGCTCCGAATCCGACATGGTGCCGACCGAATGCTTGTCAACCGGACCGGTCGAATTGATCCCCTGCTCCAACGCCAACTGCGCGTTGATATCGATGATTGCCTGACTCCAGGCATCAACGACATCCAGCGCGGTGTCGGCCAAGTCAAGGTGTTCCGACGACAACAACGACTCGGTGGCAACCATCTACCAGAATTGACCGTTCAGCTGCCACTTGACCTCAAAGACATACACCTGATGCCATTCGCGGTTGCCCAGCACCACCTGTTTCGCAGGTGGCGCCTGGCATTCGAACGTCGCATCCGGATCCAGCACGGGCTGTCCGGTGTCGCCGACTGTGGTGTTGCATTGCAACGGGGGCGCGTGCAGCCTGGCCTGCTCGCGCGCCGCCTCGACACTCGTACAGGCCTCGCAAAGCCAGCCGGTTTTCGAGGCTGCCCACGCCGGGCCGCCAGGACCGCGCCGGCCACAAGACTGCCGGATATTACTGATTTGGTTCGCAGGTTCATGATGATCTCCTCTACTGCAAGTTTCATTCATCGTGTTCCGGGGTTGAAAAAACACGAAACGGATGGCCCTTGATGATGCCAATACGCACTCTTTGTACTGCTTCTGTCAAGCGCCAAAATAAACGCTGGCAGATCGAAAATTGGGCGTCAACCCGAACACCACCCCAAAGGTTTACAACCGCGTCTGCACTGCCTGCGGGGGGCGACGGCGAACGGCGATGCCTACTGAGAGCTTCGTGCAAAGGGCTGGACTCACCCGCTGCTCGAAGCCATCTACGTAATCAGCTCACAATATGCCGTTAAGCTTGGCGTTTTAACCACGAGCAATCTGCGCCAATGAACAGAACCGAGTTCTTCTCCAACCCGAAAATGCAGCGCCTTTACCGGCAACTGGTCAGCGAGGAAGACGCGCGGGTCTGCACCGACATTTCCGACGAAGCCTGCCACGTCGCGCCCGGAAATTTCATCCTGCAGGTAGCGACCCAGTTCCTGACCAAGCTCGGCGACGCCATCGCCAATCCCAAGACGGTTCTGGCCTGGCTGATGTCGGCACTGGGCGCGCCAGCGGTGTTAACCGCATTTCTGGTCCCGATTCGCGAGTCGGGTTCCCTGATCCCGCAACTGATCATCGCCGCCTGGGTCCGCGCCCGGGCGGTGCGGAAATGGGTGTTTGTGCTGGGCTGTATTCTGCAGGGGCTGGCGGTTGCATCCATGGGGCTGATCGCCGTCACCCTGCAAGGCGCAACGGCCGGCGCGGCGCTGATCGGCACGCTGGCCATTTTCAGTCTGGCCCGGGGACTGTGCTCGGTAGCCTCCAAGGACGTATTGGGCAAAACCGTACCCAAGACCCGACGCGGACGGGTCAGCGGCTGGTCGGAGTTTCTTGCCGGGCTGGTGACCATGGGTGTCGGCGCCGGCCTGCTGCTGGGCATCGGCGAAGATCGCGGCATGGTTCAATGGCTGCTGTTGCTGGCCGTGGCCGCCGGGCTGTGGATGCTGGCAGCGGCGACCTACGCCATGATCCGCGAGCAACCCGGCGCCACCGAGGGCGGTGGCAATGCACTGACCGAAGCCCTGGGCCGGCTCGAACTGTTGCGCTCCGATCGCGATTTCCGGATGTTCGTGATTGCACGCT
>CAYVPB010000072.1:0-14105 GCA_964453565.1 uncultured Halomonas sp. | reverse complement strand
CAAGACAATAATCTGCGTGAATCTGTGTAATCTGCGGTTCCAGGGTTTTCTGTCTTGGCATGGCTGAGTCAACTACGTAATCAGGAAAACCTTTTAGCCATAGATTACACAGATTTTCACAGATTATTGATTTATTCGGATTCATGACCCAACCCACTGCGACGCCAGGAGATTGAACAATGCGTGTTGACCGGCGATGGAGCATGAATCGGGCGGCAGTAATTGCGTGGCTGGTGCTGCTGGTCATCCCTTCGGCCACCGTAGTGCGTGCGCAGACGGTAGTCGAGCAGCGGGCGCTGTTCACTGAAGGGTGGCAGACAGTCGGCCGGGGTGACCGGGCCGGCGCCGAGCAGGTCATCGAACAACTGCAGGAATATCCGCTGACACCGTATCTGAGATTTGAGTTGCTTCGGCAACGGCCGGACAGCATCGAGCCGGCTGCGATGAAGGCGTTCCTGGATGAATACCGGGACTGGTCATTCGCCGATCCCCTGGAGCAGCGCTGGCTGGATGTTCTGGCACGCAATGGCGCTCGCGAGGCCCTGCTGGAATACGGTGGCGATGCCCGTCGCGCCCAAACAATATGTGTGCGCGAACGGGCCCAGCTCGATCGCGGCTGGATCGAGGGGCTGACCGAGCGCGTCCGCACTCTCTGGCTGAGTGCAAACTCGCAACCGAGCGAATGCGATCCACTGTTCAACTGGTGGCGAAGGCGCGGCAATCCGGACTTCAATACCGCCTGGCATCGTTTCGGTCTGGCGGTCGAAGCACGGGAACTGGCACTGGCACGATACCTGCGCCGCTATCTCGAACCCTCCGACCGACAGCTTGCGGATCTATGGTTGCAGATGGCCACACGGCCTGCAAGCGGACTTCGCACTGCCATCGGCCTGCCCAACCAGGAACGCGCCCGCAGGCTCATCGCCTGGGGTCTGCATCATCTGGCCTCCCAGGACTGGAAGACGGCCGATGAGATGTTTGAGCGGATGCGCACCAGATTTCGGTTCGAGCAGCAGGAAATCGGCCCCGCGCTGCGGCGCATCGCGCTGTTTCGCGCCGTTGCCCTGGATGCAGGTGCAATCGCCGCGATCGACGCCCTTGACGAGGCAGAGGTCGACCAGCAGATGCTGGAATGGCGGGCCCGCGCCGCGCTGGCCAATGACGCCTGGCAGGAAGTTCTTGAAAGCATTCGGCGCATGTCGGCCGATCAACAACTCCGCGGCAAGTGGCGCTACTGGCGCGCGCGCGCTCTGGAAGCACTTGAGCGACCGGACGCGGGGCTGGTGTACGCAACGCTGGCGGCCGATTCGGACTACTACGGTTTTCTGGCCGCACTGCGCAGTCGTCAGCCATTGATGCTTTGCAACCGCGAAATTGCCGCGCGAGGCCAGATTCAGCGCAAACTGATGGCCGACCCGGTATTCGAACGCGCTCTGGAGTTGTATCGGGTCGGTCTGAACTGGCACGCACGATGGACCTTCAACCGCGCAATCCGTGCACTCGGATCGGAAGAACTGAAACAGGCGGCCCTGCTCGCCGCCGGCATCGGCTGGCATGACCGCGCCATCAGTGCCCTGGGTCGCGCCCGCGCGACCAATGCCTATCCCTGGCGCTTTCCAGTCATCGAACGCGAACGCATTCAGCGCGAAGCCCGGTACCGCGACCTGGAACCCGCGCTGATCAAGGGCCTGATGCGGGCCGAATCCGCCATGCAGACCGACGCTCTGTCACCGGCCGGTGCGCGCGGCCTGCTTCAGTTGATGCCGGGCACGGCCAGCGCAGTCGCGCGACGCTACGGACTCCCCTACAACGGCGTCGGGGATCTATTTCAGGCCGATCAGAATATCGCGCTGGGCATCGCTCACCTGGATGAGCTTGCCCGGCAGTTTGACGGTGACTGGACCCTGATTGCCGCTGCCTACAATGCCGGCCCGCGCAACGCGGTTCGCTGGAAGCACAACCGACCCGAGCTTGCGCGCGACATCTGGATTGAAACCCTGCCGTTCCATGAAACCCGCGATTACATCCCGCGCGTGCTGGCCTTTGCAACCATCTACGAATGGCAGTTCGGCCTGCCGGCGCGCGCGCTGGCACAACACGTGTTCGAGCCAGCCCTGGCGCCGGCTTCATTCGGCTGTTCCGCACTTTGACCGTCAGCCATCGAGTTGAACCGGTGCATTCGACGATCGAACGTTATTTTCCGCCCGGACTAGCAAGTGAGGTCAGCCGTTTAGCATGCGATGCGCTGGTCCCGACCAGACACGGCGACATGCCGAAATGGTCGGCCGCACTGAATTCGCTGGCCCAGGTCGAAACCGGATGGCGCATCGGCCACGGCATATTGTCGGCAGGAGGCGAGGTCGCGGAGCGCGAAACACTGGCAGCCGCGTTGCGACAACTGATCCCATGGCGCAAGGGACCGTTGAAACTCGGCGGCCTGATGATCGATACCGAATGGCGCTCGGACTGGAAATGGAATCGGATCGCCCCGCACCTGGATCTGACTGGCCGGCGCGTACTCGACATCGGCGCCGGCAACGGCTACTTTGGCTGGCGCATGCTCGCTGCGGGTGCCCGGCAGGTCATCGGCTGCGACCCAACCCTGCTGTTCTGGCATCAGTTCAGGGCCGTCGAGCACTTCGCCGGCCCATCGCCGCACCTGCTGCTGCCGCTGAAATTCGAGCAGATTCCACCGCGCGCCGATTTCGATACCGTCTTTTCGATGGGCGTGCTCTACCACCGCCGCGATCCGCTGGAGCACCTGCAACGCATCGGCGTCCAACTACGGCCCGGCGGCCTTATGGTGCTGGAAACCCTGATTATTCCGGGCGACCACGACGACGAACTCGACCCGCCCAAGCGCTACGCCAACATGCGCAACGTCCACCACCTGCCCTCACTGCCCCGGCTTCGGCGCTGGTTGGAACAGACCGGCTTTGAAAACATCCGGGACGTCGATGTCACTGCCACCACGACACGGGAACAGCGCACCACGGACTGGATGCCGTTTCACTCGCTTGAACAGGCACTCTCATCGGATAAACAGACCACTGCGGAAGGTTATCCGCCACCACTGAGAGCGGTGGTGACGGCCCGGATCTAAATGCGCGCCGCACCAGAAATGTTGAATCCCTCACTGGTCGAGCGTAAACTGTGTCTCAGCTCACATCCCGGGCACGGCAATGGCGGAATGGCGACAATCGCGCGGAAGACGCAAAACCGATCCCGGCCGTCCCGGGGTCATAGCTGCAGGCCTCCTGTTCCTGCTGTCGGCCATGCCAGCGCCGCAAATCGCCTGGAGCCAGGGTAGCGCGGCCATGGTGCCGGTCTGCGGCAACCCATCGGCAGGCGCATCCGCGCCAACCCGACTGCCTGACGCGACAGCGGTGCGACGAGGCTTGCGCGAGTTCAGCAGAGGCCTGGAGGAATGGTCCCCCGGGGTGGACCTGCAGCAGCTCAACGAAACCGGCAATGGCAGGCCTTATCCGGTCCTGTCACCGGTCATCGTGGAACGCGGCAACACAACCGTCGCGATCGAGTTCAAAGCAGTCAACCATAGCCCGCACCCGGCGCCGGCAGGGTACCTTACCGTCACATTTGTGTTGCCGGAAATGGTCGAGCCGGAAGATCTGGATCTTGTCGTCAAGGCTTCGGAAGGCATGCGTGTCGTTCGGGTACTGCCCGGCGAGCCGATTTATGCCCGCGGCGGGCAATTGCTGTCGTCCGATCGCCTGCTGATCGAGGCACAGGGCGAGTGGCCTGCCCAGAGCGGTCACTGGATCAGGTTGACCATGCCCGAAGTGCAGCTTCCACAAGCTTTTCAGTACCGCTCGACTCTTCAGGACCAAAGCGGCAGATTCCTCAACTCGCCGCGCGAATCGGACATGCTCGATCAGCAGGGCTGGGCAGTCTCCGGATGCACCATGAGGGACGCGCCGATCAGACTGGCGGCGCCCTGAATCAAGGCTGTCGCGCGGGCAGGCCGCGAGCATGCCACAGGTAGTACATGGCCGGCAGAACCAGCAACGCGGCCAGCCACACTGCGAACACTCCACCGGCCATTGGCGCGGCGATGCGCTGCATGACTTCCGAGCCGGTGCCGACCACCAGCATCACCGGCAGCAGGCCAAGGAACACGGTGGCCTGGGTCATG
This sequence comes from uncultured Halomonas sp., assembly GCA_964453565.1. GTDB lineage: Bacteria > Pseudomonadota > Gammaproteobacteria > Xanthomonadales > Wenzhouxiangellaceae. The sequence goes on along the minus strand of CAYVPB010000072.1, from coordinate 9,952 downwards.
GTGATGGGCCGGACCCGGCGCAACGCGCCTTCGCCGATGGCCGCGCGCAGCGACTCTCGATCCATTGCCGCCTCCCCATGCCCGCTTTTCCAATGCTCGACCGCCTGGTTGAGGTAGACCAGCATGATCACGCCCACCTCGGCGGCCAGCCCGGCCAGGGCGATGAAGCCCACGCCGACCCCCACCGACAGGTTGTAGCCCAGCGCCCACATCAGCCACAACCCGCCGATGATGGATAGCGGTACCACGATCAGCACCATGACCACGTCACAGATCCGCTTGAAGGTGACCAGCAGCAGCACGATGATGATGGCCAGCACCAGCGGGATCATGGCCTGGAGCCGTTCGCGGGCCCGCTCCATGTACTGGTACTGGCCGGCGAAGAAGATCGAATAGCCGCCCGGCAGTTGCACCTGCTCGGCGATTCTTTGCCGGGCCGCCGCCACCCAGCCGCCCAGATCGGAGCGGTCGGTATCGACCAGCACGAAGCCGGTCGGGCGGGTATTTTCAGTGCGGATCATGGCCGCGCCGTCAGCAATTCTCACATCGGCGAGATCACCCAGGGACACGTGGGTACCTGCAGGCGTGACAACCGGCAGGTCGGCCAGACGTTGCGGGGAATCGCGCCAGTCGGCCAGGTAGCGCAGGTGGATCGGAAATCGCTCCAGGCCCTCGACGGTATCGCTGACCTTGGCCCCGCCGATGCCGAAACGCACCAGTTCCTGGACATCGGCGATGTTCAAGCCATGGCGAGCGGCGGCGGCGCGGTCGATATCGATCAGGATGTAGCGTCCCGAAGCCGGGCGGTCTGGCAGGGCGTTGCGGGTGCCGGGCAGGTCGGCAACCGCGGCGGCAACCTGATCGGCCACATCCTGAATCACCGCCAGGTCCGGCCCGGACACACCGATGCCGATATCGGTCCGTATACCGGTCTGGAGCATGTCGATGCGGGTCTGGATGGGAAACACCCAGGCGTTGGTAAGGCCCGGAATCTGAACCAGGGAATCGAGTTCGGCGATCAGTTTCCGGGTGGTCATCCCCGGCCGCCATTCGCTTTTCGGCTTCAGGGTGATGAAGGTCTCGATCATGGTCATGGGCGCAGGGTCGGTGGCGGTCTCGGCCCGGCCCACCTTGCCCATCACGCGCTCGACTTCCGGCACCCGGGCGATGATGCGGTCGGTCTGCTGCAGGATTTCGCGCGCCTTGTCGGGTGAAAGCCCCGGCAATGTGGTCGGCATGTACATCAGATCGCCTTCGTCGAGCTCGGGCATGAACTCGGTACCGATCCGGCACGCCGGCCACAATGTGGCCGCGGCCAGCACGATCGTGACCGCAATCACCCACACCGGATGCCGAAGCGCGAACCCGAGCAGCGGCCGGTAGCCATCCATGATGACTCGCGTGACCGGATTCTCATCCTCGGCGCGGATCCGGCCGCGCAAGAAATACCCCATCAGCACCGGCACCAGGGTCACCGCCAGTCCGGCGGCGGCGGCCATGGCGTAGGTCTTGGTAAACGCCAGCGGCGCGAACAGCCGGCCTTCCTGGGCTTCAAGCGCGAACACCGGCAGAAACGACAGCGCGACGATCAATAACGTGAAGAAAATCGGCCGGCCAACTTCCACGGTCGCCTCGGCAATCGCGTTCCAGTGCTCATCCGGGTCCGGCGGGTCGAGCTCGAAGCGTCGGTGGACGTTCTCGATCAGCACGATGGCCGCGTCCACCATCACACCGATGGAAATGGCGATTCCACCCAGCGACATGATGTTGGCATTGATGCCCTGGAAATACATCACGATGAACGCCACCATCACTCCCAGCGGCAGGGTCACCAGGATCACCAGCGAGGATCTCAAGTGCCACAAAAACAGCCCGACGATCAGGACGACCACCGCGAACTCCAGCGCCAGCTTGTTCCACAACGCCTCCACGGCCGCCGAGATCAGGCCCGAGCGGTCGTAGGTCTCGACAATCTCTACACCCTCGGGCAGGCCCGGACGCAGTTCATCCAGACGCTCGCGGACCCGGCGGATGGTTTCGCGGGCGTTCTCGCCGAAGCGCATGGCGACGATCCCGCCGACCACCTCGCCTTCACCATCCAGATCGACGATCCCGCGGCGCGGGGCCGGACCGCGGCGGATATCGGCGACGTCGGCAAGCAGGATCGGGGTAGCGCGCGCGTTACGACCGACCGGGATCTGCCGGAGATCGTCCAGTGACTGGATGTAGCCGGCGGCCCGAATCATGTACTCGGCCTCGGCCAGTTCGAGCAGCGAGCCGCCGGCCTCGGAGTTGGCCCGGGTGATGGCAGTACGGATCTGGGCTATGGTGAGGTTGTAGGTGCGCAGCCGGTTGGGATCAACGGCGACCTGGTAGGCGCGCACCATGCCACCCATGGTCGCGACCTCGCTGACCCCGGACACGGCCTGCAGCTCGAACTTCAGAAACCAGTCCTGCAAGGCGCGCAACTGGGCGAGATCATGGTTGCCGGTGCGGTCGACCAGCACGTACTTGTAGACCCAGCCCACCCCGGTGGCATCGGGACCGAGCTCGGCCGAAACGCCTTCGGGCAGGCGCGGGACGACCTGGCTCAAATACTCCAGAACCCGCGATCGTGCCCAGTACAAGTCGGTATCATCGTCGAAAAGCACGTAAATGAATGCATCACCGAACATCGAGTACCCGCGCACGGTATGCGCGCCGGGCACCGCCATCAGCGCGGTGGTCAGTGGAAAGGTAACCTGGTCCTCGACCACCTGGGGGGCCTGGCCGGGGAATGACGCGCGCACGATCACCTGGGTGTCGGACAGATCGGGAATCGCATCCACCGGGGTGTTGCGAATGGCGAACACGCCGCCGACGGTGACGATCGCGGCCAGGATCAGCACCAGCATGCGGTTGGCGATGGACCAGCGGATGAGGGCGTTGATCATGGCGCCCTCCGCACGGGGACACGGGCGTCGGGAGTCGGGAGATGGAAGTCGGAAAAAAGCCCTGTGCCTTGAGCCTTTTGCCTTGATGCCCGCGCCCGGTTAATGATCATGCCCGACTCCAGTCCGCTCGTGGCCGGCCCGCAGGCTTGCCTCGGAATCAATCAGGAACTGGCCCGAGGTGACCACCTCCTCGCCAGCGGCAAGGCCATCGCGGATGGCGACGTAGTTGCCGCTTTCCATGCCCGCGACGACCTCGCGGACTTCGAACAGATCGTCCTGGGTGTGCACCACCACCCGGGTGGACTGGCCGGTGCGAATCAGCGCCTCGCGCGGAATGATGAGCTGGTCGTCCACCGGCCCGGCGAAAATCCGCACGCCGGTCCACATGCCGGGTTGGATCAGGCCATCACCGTTTTCCACAACCATGCGGGTGCGGATCGCGCGGGTGGTCGGATCGAGTTCCGGATAGATGTAGTCAATCCGCGCGTCCATGGGCTGGCCGGGACGGTAGGAGAACTCGAGCCGGGCCGGCTGGCCGGTATCCAGCCACTGGGCGTGGCGATCGAAAACCTCGGCAATCAACCAGACCGTGGACAGGTCAGCGATCTCCAGGACCGTGGTCCCGCGGGCAACGAACATGCCGTGGCGGGCGTTGAGCTGGGTGACCACGCCATCGTGGCGCGCGTGCCAGGGCACGTACATGATTGCCTGGCGATCACGCTCCAGCCGCTCGATGAATTCCGGCTGAACATCAAGCGCCTCCAATCTCCGGCGGGCCGATTCGACCAGCCCGACCTCGCCCCTTCGCAGGGCCTGCAGAAATTCCTCCTGGGCATTGACCAGTTCCGGCGAGTACAGGGTGAACAGCCGCTGGCCGGCACGCACGGCATCACCGACGGCGGCGACGTCGAGCTCCTGGATCCAGCCCTCCACCCGCGGGTGGACATGGTGCAGGCGGGATTCGTCGTACTGGATCGAGCCGACGGTATCGATGCGCCGCCACAGCCGGTCGCGCCGCGCGGTATCGGTTCGCAGATTCATGGTCTGCTGAACGGCCCGACTGACACGCGCCTGACCGTCGTCGGTGAGTTCATCGGCATAAACCGGTACCAGGTCCATGCCCATGGGCGATTTGCCCGGCTCGTCGCGGCGATAGTTCGAGTCCATTGGAGCGACCCAGTAGGCGACCTCGCGCTCGCTCTGGTCACTCTGGCCACTGCGGTCACTTGCGGAGGTCGTTTCGTGATTGTGGTCGCGATCCTGCCGCGCATGGGTCGGCGCGAGGGTCACGATCATCAGGGTCACCAGGGCCAGCCCAAGAGCTGACCAGACAAGAGCCGACCAGACTGCTTTCGTATTCAGCGCATGCATATTCATTCTCCTGCCAGGTAGAGCAGTTCCACCCCCGCCCGATCGCGGGCCAGCCGCAGTTGCTCGACTTCGATCTCGGTGTCCAGCCGGGCCAGTCGGGCTTCGAGCACCGGCTCCAGCGACCCGCGACCGGCGCGGTAGCGAAGCTCGGCAGCTTCTTCCCGGTCGCGCGCCAGCGGCAGCACTGAATCGAGGTAGGCTTCGATCATGTGCGCATACTCGGCACGGGTCTCTCGGGCCGCACGGTGTTCGGCGGCAAGCGTTCGACGAACCTCCTCCGGGCCGGTGGCGGCGGCGTCCAGGCGCTCGCGCGCCGCTTCCAGATCCCGGGACTGGCGGTTGCGGGTGAACAGCGGCAAGTCGATGGCGACATTGGCGTTGATCAGCGTTTCGCTCGGCGCGCCCATGGGGGTGTCGCCGAAACGCCGGCCGACATTGACATTCACCGACCAGCCGGGGCGGAAGGCCGCATCGGCCAGTGCAACCCGGCGTTCGGCCTCGTCCAGCCCGAGTCGTGCCACGAACAGCCGGGGATGGTCTTCGACCGACACCGCATCGGGCGCTGAAAATTGCGCCGCCTCAAGCCGCGCGGGCAATGGATGCGGGTCCAGCAGTTCGGCCAGTGCCGCCCGGCTCTCGATCAGACGGGCACGGCGATCCACCAGAGTCTTTTCAAGACGGGCCCGCCGGGCGCGGCTGGACAGCACCGCGGTCTGCAGGGCCAGGTCCACTTCCAGGCGCGCATCCAGGGTTTCGGTGAGCCGGTCCATGATCTCGGTCTTGTCGCGCTCAAGCGACAGCATCGCCTCGTCGCGTTGGACCAGCGCCCAGAAAAGGCGAACCTCGCGCTTGAGCTGGAGCGTTCGGGCAGCGCGGCGCGCGCGAACCGTCTCGGCCCGGGAGGACTTGATTGCGCTCATCGCATCGCGCCGGGCCCGGGCCGGAAAGCGCTGGCTGAGGCCCAACTGGGCCTGGGCCATGGGCTCGTCGTTGAGGGAAAACTGCGGCGCAGGCACGTTCATCAGCCCGACCGTCAATTGAGGGTCCGGCAACTGGCCGGCTGAAACAGCCTCCGCCTCGAAGGCGCGAGCTTCCGCCGACAGCGCCTTCAGGCCCGGATCAGTCTCAAGGGCCAGTCGCAGGGCTTCGTTCAGTTCAAGGCCCGAGGCCGTCGGAATTATCGCGAGCCAGACCGCCACGGGCAGGCACAACAGATATCGCTTCATCTTTCTTCTCCAGACACACAAACACCAGGGCGGCACAGTCCGTGCGCCGCCGCGGGAAATCAGGAGAAGGGGCTATTCGTTGAAGCGGGTATGGAGCAGGTGGAGTCGCGGCCCGGCCCGGCCGGGCGGGGTATGGAACCAGGGCGCGCGGGCGGGCTCCGCTGCGCCGTGCAAGGTGATTTGCGATGCCGCCGGCAGCGCAAGCTCAAGGGTCTTGAGCTGATCGCCGGCACGCAATCCGTCCAGCAAATCGGGCTGATCGCAATCGGCCGGGGCCACTTCATGGCACGGCGCGGGCGGGCAATGCGGGCAATCGTGGCCGCCCGCCTGCTCGACCTGCATCGCCATCACGCACGGCGCGCCGACGACCGCAAGCCACAGCAGCCCGAACAGCGCGAGATTGACCCGCGCCAGTGTGCTCGAATGTCGCCGGATGGAGTGCATGCCCGCCATTGGACAGAGTCTAGCCGACGGGGTTCAATGCGGCGCGACATCGAAAAAGGCTCCCCAAACCGTCAAAGCCCGACTGAAGGAGCTTGCTTGCAAGCGAATTCAATAGTGGTGGCCCAGCCCGCCAACCATTCGCCTGCAAGCAGGCTCCTACAGCAAATGAAGATTTTTCAGCGGCGAATCAGGTCATCGATCAGCCTGCGGCATATTTCGCTGTAGTGCCCGCCGAAAAGGTTGGCGTGATTGAGCACGTGATAAAGCTGATAGAAACGGCGGCGCTCGCGCCAGCCCGGATCCAGTGGCCACATGCCCTGATACGCATCGAAGAACGCCGTACCGAACCCGCCGAACAGGTCAGCCATGGCCAGGTCGCACTCGCGGTCACCGTAATGCACAGCGGGGTCGAAGATCAAGGGGCGGCCGTCGGCCAGCATCGCGACGTTGCCTGACCACAGATCCCCGTGCAGCAGAGAGGGCACCGGCTGGTGGTGCCGGGCCACTTCGCGCCAGGCAGCGGCCAGTCCGCGGGCTTCTCCCTCACCGAACTCCGGGTGGTGTTTGGCCAGAAGCTGCAACTGAGGCGTCAGTCGGCAATCGAGGAAGAAATCGCTCCAGAGGTGTGCTGGGGTATTCAGCTGGGGCGTGCGACCAAGGTAATTGTCCTTTTCCAGCCCGAAGCGATCCGACTGGTGCTCATGCAGGCGGCACAGGGCCACGCCCATCCGGGCAAAGCATTCATGGTCCGGACGGCGCATGTCCAGCCACTCCAGCGCCAGCCAGGCCGCACCGTCGGCAAGCCCTGTTCCGGAAACCTCCGGCACCCGGATCGCACCGGCTTCGCGCAATCGGGCAAGACCATCGCATTCGGCCTCCAGGATATCGGCCTGCCCGGCCTCCATCACCTTGACAAACAGTCGATGACTTGCGTCGACCAGCCGGAACGAACGCGCAATCGAGCCGCCCGAAACCGGCTCGACACGCACCCGCCCGCTCGCCAGTCCGAGCACTTCGGCAATCGACTGAACAAGCTCTTTGCGCATCGCCATGTACCGGCCTGCAGGGGAATCAGGTCCGGATTGTGAATCGAACCAAGTTGATTCGTCTTGACCTCGCTCAATTTGCAGCGCGGGGATTGTCCGGCTCCAGTGGGAGAGCATCCGGCCGCGCCCCAATGCTCGATAAAGTCGCGAATCGGAGTTCGCTCCCACAGCCGCACGCGCAGTAGTTCTGCAACCATTTCAGTGCACTGAAATCGCCGCAGAACGTAGCGAGCGGCTTCCTGAGCGTGACCGCTGGAGCGCAGGAACCGCAGTGTACAAACGGGTACATGAGGATTCCGAGCACCACCGGGCGCGCTCAGGGAGACGCGCAGTAGTTCTGAGGCGATTTCAGCCGGTGACGTATCGTTCCAGTTGCTGAATCAACCTCTGCTGATCGTCAATCACGGCATTGACCAGATCTCCAATCGAGACCAGGCCGATCAGTTCGTCATCGTCGATGACCGGCAGATGGCGAATGCGGTGCTTTGTCATCAGCGCCAGTCCCACGTCAGCGGTCGCCTTGCCCGGGATACTGATCAGCGGCGACGACATGATTTCACGCACCCGGGTGTCGCTCGAACTTCGGCCCTCGAGAATCACCTTGCGAGCATAGTCGCGTTCCGAAAGCATGCCGGCCGGTTTCCCGGACTCCAGCACCAGCAGCGCACCGATGCCCAGCTCGGCCATCTTGAGGATGGCGTCATAGACCGAGGAATCGGGCCCTACCCAGTGCAGGTCGCAGCCCTTGTGATCAAGAATCTGATGAATCGTATGCATGGCATCCAGCCTCCCGTCCAGGCGTGATCGAAGTCCAGTATAGGACAGCTTGCCACAACGGCAGGCCGCGGTCGGATCGGGCGGTGATGATCAGGGTGACCGGGAATCCTCGATCGGCGCCAGCTCGATCCGATTCCCGTCAGCACTCAGCCAGCCTTGTTCCGCCAGTTGCCGCAGGCGATCGTCGATTTCGCGCCGCGCCGCACCCGGCGGCAACCGTTGGCTCAGCCCGTGCAGATTTGCCCACCACTCGCGAAAGTTCCGGCGGGGCCCTCCGCCGCGCACGCGAAACCCCTCCGACCCCGGCCGCCATTCACCCCGGGCACGGAATTCACCGTCAAGCTGGATGGTGGCGCGATCCAGTCGCAGCCCCCTATCAATCATCTGCTGCCAGCCATTCAGGATGCCTACCACCGCCATGGCCTGTGCGCCACTGTCCGGCTGCGCGGCCAGCAGTGCCCTGAGATGCTCAATCGTCTCATCCAGCGAGGCCCGATCCACCTCGCTCAGCGCAAGCTCGAGATGGCTTTCATCCTCGCCGGGACGCCGCGCTTCAACCCGCAGCGCGGCCGCGGCCACTGAATCATCCGCTTGCACCTCGATTTCCAGTTGAACCGGCTCCAGCGCCAGGCTGTTGCCCAGGCCATCGAATACCGACAGTAATTCCGAACCGGCCTCAATGTTGGTCATGCCCGCGCGCGAGGCTACCAGTCGCAGTCGCGGCCGGCGAAAACGCCAGACGACGTCGCCGGAAACATCCAGTTCGCCGGCGACCGCGTCCAGATGCAGGGTGCCGCCGCCTGAAACCCGCCCGGAAAGCTCAAGCGTCGCCGCTAGCCCTTCAAATCTGGCCAGGCCCTCGAACAACAGCAGCGATGGCGGCCCGACCGTACCATGGCGGAATTGCAAATCAAGATCGAAGCCCTGGCCGCGAACCCGTGTCGAAGATCGCATCCAGCCGCGATTCTGGTCCACCATGACCTGCCCGGTATTTTCTCGCGCCCAGTTTTCCAGCCGATCATGTAGCAGCCAACCCACAGCCGCCGGCGCCGCCGCAACCGCGGCGCCGAGCAGCACTACAATCAGGATCAGAAACTTTTTCATTGCAGTACTCTATCCGTCAAGTGCGAAAATTTCCCGGGTAAAGAATCCATTACGCTGTTTTCGGGCCAGGAGATGAAATCCCGTAATCTGGAAAACTCGGCAATTGGTTTTTTGAAGCTTTCTGACGCACGCGCGTAATCAGGTGCCTTTTTGACAACCGCTCCTTCAAAAACAGCATTGGAAAGCGCCCTGGTTCAGGGGCTGATACATCTGCAACGGGACCTGAGCGCCAATGCCATCGAGAGGCTGCTGCGCTACCTGGGCGAACTTGCGCGCTGGAATCAGGCCTACAACCTCACCGCGGTCAGCGATCCGCTGGAAATGGTCAACCGGCATCTGATTGACAGCCTCAGCGTGCGACCGTTCCTGCGCGGCCATCTGATTGCCGATGTCGGCACTGGCGCCGGGCTACCCGGCATGGTGCTCGCGATCGCCGAACCGGAAAGGAAATTCATGCTGATTGACAGCAACGGCAAGAAGATCCGCTTTCTGCGCCATGTCGTGCGCACGCTGGGCCTGACCAATATCAAGATCATCCAGTCGCGCATCGAGAACCTACCGCCGCAACCGTGCCCCGACGAAGTCGTCTCACGCGCCCTGGCCCCGCTGCCGCGCATGGTCGAATGGCTCAAGCCCTGGCTGGAACAGGGCAGCCGGCTGCTGGCCATGAAAGGCCCGAAGGCAATCGACGAAATCCGCCGCGTCGGCCACCGCTACCACGCCCACAGCCACCGTATCCATCTAGGAAGCGTGAATGTTGAGCGCTGGCTGGTCGAAGTCACGGGTTCGGAATGAGATCGGGGCTGATTGGGACCGGCTTTATGGACGTGCACTGGCAGTTCGTCAGAAAATTCTGATCGCCTATAGGAAAATTCCTACAAATGTTTTCCGGAAATCCTACGGCAATTCCTCCGTTTTCCTGATTCCCCCATCGGTCTGCGCTGATGAGTTATTCCTGCCGCGACACGAGTCACCGTACTTTTCATCCTTGAATAACCCCATCAGTTGCATAAATTTCCGAGTGCGAGAGCCCGGAGAGTAGTGTTTCCGG
>CAYVPB010000071.1:0-14171 GCA_964453565.1 uncultured Halomonas sp. | reverse complement strand
GGTTCCAGGGTTTTCTGTCTTGGCATGGCTGAGTCAACTACGTAATCAGGAAACAATAAGCGAATGAGTCCGCAGATGAACACGGATAACAGACAAAGAAAAAAAGAACCTGTGAATCGTTGTTACCCGGAAGGGACAAATAACAATCAGTTTACAGTCCTTGATCGCTCAGCTTTATCCATCTGTGTTTATCTGTGTTCATCCGTGGATAAAGCAAAAATCCGGTCATGCTGAAGCTCGCTGTTTTCGGTCATCCGGTAGCGCATTCGCTTTCGCCGCGGATTCATTCGCTTTTCGCCGAGTCGCTGGGCCTGGCGGTGGATTACCGCACTGTTGACTGCCCGGCCGGCCGGCTGGCAGCCACCTTGGGCGGGTTTGTCGCCGAGGGGGGGAGTGGTTGCAATCTGACCGTGCCGCTCAAGGCCGAAGGGTTGGGGCTCGCTTCCAGCTGCAGCCAGGCGGCGCGCGAGGCCGGAGCCTGCAACACGCTGGTTCGAAAGGGAAGGTGCTGGCATGCGGAAAACACGGATGGTGCCGGCCTGGTGGCCGATCTTGACCGGCTTGGCATTGACCCGGCCGGAAAGTGTGTGCTGGTTGTTGGTGCAGGCGGTGCGGTGGCGGGTGTACTCGGGCCGTTGCTGGACCGGAGGCCGGCGCATCTTTGCGTGGTCAATCGTGACCCGGAAAAGGTTGGGCGGCTGATTCAGCGATTTTTCCGGAAAGGAGTTGATCTGAAGGCCGCGGCGTTGGCCGATGGCCCGGACGTAGAGGGATTTGAGCTGCTGATTCAGGCTACCAGTCTTGGTCATCAGGGAGAATGTCCGCTCCTGGATCCTGACTGGATGGCGCCCGGCGCGGTCGCTTATGACCTGAATTACGGCGATGCGTTTGGCCCATTTGAAAGCTGGTGTGAACAGGCCGGCCTGCGTTGCCATTCGGGGCTGGGAATGCTGGTCGAGCAGGCCGCGCTGGCATTCGAGCTGTTCACCGATGTCCGCCCGGCAACAGCCCCGGTCCACCAGGAGATTGATGCCGGCGCCCTCGCACCTTAGTAGCCTGCTTGCAGGCGAATATGCCACGGGTCGGACCTCAAATCCATTCACGTGCAAGCATGCTCCTGCGCCAAAATCTCTCGCGCAGTCGTTTTAGGTGTTTTTTGCTTCTACTGGCGGGTCTTTACCACTCGAAAAGCTTCCAATAGGTCGGCTTCACCGGCTCGAATCGATCATGGCGAAGATCCAGCAGACCGTCGCCGGTGGTGTCGACCAGATAGTAGGCCGGACCGACCGCGGGCTTGATGCGCACCATATAGACGCGCCCCCGGACAAGATATTCTTCGACCGTTCGGTCATCGTCGCGCCGGATGCGCACTTCCGGCTCGATGGTCTCGTCGGGGCCGGTGACCTTGGGCGGCAGGGGTTCGCGAATCGGCGGTGGCGGCGGAGCATCGCTCTGTGCCATCAGGAATGGCGAGGGCAATGCCAGCGCCAGCGCCAGAATTTGCAGAAAAGTCTTCATCGCCGCCTCCCGGAATCCGATTCAATGGTAGCAGACCGCCGCTGCACAATGACGAGTAACTCGTATCATAAAGGACCTCCACACTCGTCAAGTGATTGCATGACTTCCCAGCACAGCGCGCCGATTTGCCTGATTGACGGCTCCTCGTATCTGTATCGGGCCTTCCACGCACTGCCGAGCCTGACCAGTGGCGAAGGCAAGCCGACCGGCGCGGTATTTGGCGTTGCCAACATGGTCAGACGGTTGATTGAACAGTACAAACCCGACCGCATTGCCGTGATCTTCGATGCCCCGGGCAAGAATTTTCGCCACCAGGCCTACGCCGAATACAAGGCCAACCGGCCGCCCATGCCCGACGAACTTCGCGCACAGCTTGATCCGCTGGATGACTTGCTGTGCGCACTGGGCGTGAAAATCATCCGCATCGAAGGCGTCGAGGCCGATGACGTGATTGCGACCCTGACCGAGCAGGCGCGCCAGGCCGGACAGCCGGTGCTCATATCTTCAGGTGACAAGGACCTGGCGCAACTGGTCACCGATGGCGTGGTGCTGGAAGACTCGATGCAGAACAGGCGCTACGATGATCAGGCGGTGGAAGACAAGTTTGGAGTGCCGCCGGTGCTGGTCGGTGATTTGCTGGCGCTGACCGGTGACAGTTCCGACAACATTCCCGGGGTGGAAAAGGTCGGGCCCAAGACCGCGGCCAAGTGGCTGAAGCAATTCGGCAGTCTCGAAGCCGTGGTCGAAAATGCGCAGCAGGTCGGTGGCAAGGTGGGTGATAATCTGCGCGATGCGCTGGATCAATTGGCGCTATCGCGGCAGTTGGTGACCTTGAAGCATGATGTGGATCTCGATTTTCCGCTTGATGGGCTTGAGCGGCAATCGCCCGATCTTGAGCGGTTGACACGGCTGCTTCGCCAGCATGGATTCTCGACCTGGCTGCGTCAGCTCGAAAATCACGATAAGGCACCCGATACAAACGTCGGAGCGGGGATCGAGGTCGAGATTGTGACCAGTAACAAGCAGTTGAAGTCCCTGGTCGAAAGTCTTTCGGCGGCTGATCTGGTGGCCCTTGATACCGAGACCACCAGCCTGGAGCCGCTGGATGCCGACCTGGTCGGGTTTGCCTTCGCGGTAGAGCCAGGGTCTGCCTGGTATGTGCCGCTGGCGCATGTCAATCAGCAAACCGGATTCGATCGTGACCAGGCCATCGAAGCGTTGCGCGGTCTGCTTGGAGACCGCACCCGGCCCAAGCTGGCGCAGAACTTCAAGTATGACCTGAACGTGCTCCGGCGGGCCGGGATCGAACTGGCCGGCATTGCGCATGACAGCATGCTGCTTTCTTACTGCTACAACGCCACCGCCACTCGGCACGATATGGATTCGCTGGCCGGGCGCTATCTGGGGCGACAGACCACCACCTACGAGGAGGTCGCAGGCAAGGGCAAGCAGCGGGTCAGCTTCGACCAGGTGCCGGTTGCGACTGCCGCGGCCTACGCCGGTGAGGACGCCGAAGTCTGTCTCGCCCTGCACCACAAGCTGTGGCCCGAGATCCAGGCGGTCGACGGGCTGAGGAAAGTCTACGAAACGCTGGAAATCCCCCTGATCGAGGTACTGGCGCGCATGGAAACGACCGGCGTGCTGGTCGATCGCGATCAACTGGCGAAACAAAGCCGCGAACTGGCCGCCAGGATGGAAGAACTGCAGCGGCAATCCTGGGATGCGGCCGGCGGCGAATTCAACCTCGGCTCGCCCCGGCAACTGCAGGAAATCCTGTTCGGAGAGCTGGACATTCCGGTGGTCAGAAAGACACCCAAGGGCCAGCCCTCGACCGCCGAGGATGTGCTGCAGGAACTGGCCGTCGAGCATGAACTGCCCAGGCTGATTCTGGAGCACCGCGGGCTGGCCAAGCTCAAGAGCACCTATACCGACCGCCTGCCCGAAAAGATCCGGGCCGATACCGGGCGGGTACACACCCACTACCAGCAGGCGGTGACCGCCACTGGCCGGCTGTCGTCGACCGACCCCAACCTGCAGAACATCCCGATTCGAACACAGGAAGGCAGGCGCATCCGCAAGGCTTTCATCGCACCGGACGGCTGGTGCCTGCTGGCGGCCGACTACTCGCAGGTGGAGCTGCGCATCATGGCCCACCTGTCGGGGGACTGGCGTCTGCGGGACGCATTCGAACGAGGCGAGGACATCCATCGTGCCACGGCGGCCGAAGTCTTCGGCAAGGAGATCAACCAGGTCAGCGCCGACCAGCGTCGTTCGGCCAAGGCGATCAACTTCGGCTTGATGTACGGCATGGGTGCCTGGGGCCTGGCCCGCCAGCTCGAAACCGGGCGCGATGTGGCGGCTGAATACATCGAGCGCTACTTCGAACGTTACCCCGGTGTGCGCGATTACATGCAACGCACCCGTGAGACGGCGAAGAAGCAGGGTTATGTCGAAACCCTGGTCGGCCGCCGGCTGTGGCTGCCCGAGATCCGGTCCAGAAACCGCCAGCGCCAGCAGGCCGCCGAACGCGCCGCGATCAACGCCCCGCTGCAGGGCACGGCCGCCGACATCATCAAGCGCGCGATGATCGATGTCGACCACTGGATTCAATCTGACCAAATTCCCGCCCGGTTGGTCATGCAGGTGCACGATGAGCTGGTGCTGGAGGTTCGCGAGGACGCGCTGGACGAGGCCCGACAGGGCGTGGTTGAGCGTATGAGCAAGGCCGCTGAGCTTGATGTCGAGCTGTTGGTCGAGGTCGAAGCAGGTCCCGACTGGGACAGCGCGCACTAGCCCGCATTATTCATGAAGCGCGCTGAGCTGGCGCGTCAGCCGGGTCGAGCTCAGGAAGATCCTGCCGTCGGTGTGAATGGCGTCCAGCAGCTTCTTGTTGGCGGCATCATCGCCGCGCAGGCGGAAGGTAACCACCGACAGATCAGGTGGTGGGCCGACTTCGAAGTGCTGCGATTCCGACATGCGCTGATGGAAATACTGCGCCAGCAGCAGTTTTTCGCCGTCGCGCACCAGCAGCGCTCGGGTGCCGTAGGGAAGGAACAGCGTCTTGTGCGGGTCCATGACCACCGAGTCGGCGGCCTCGATGCCGGTCAGCCGTTCCCGGCCGGTGCCGGTCAGCAGAAAGAATCCCCCGTAGGCGGCGTCAACGTGCAGCCAGAGCTGCTCACGGCCTGCAATCTTCGACAGCGGCTTGAAAGGCGAGACTGTAGCCTGAATCCATCCGAAACGTATTTCAGGGCATGAAGCGTCGATTCGGGGATTCGGTCGCAGGTATCGGCCGAATCGAGTTGCCGCGTCCGGAGCTCCCTTCGGGCTTGGCTCTCGGCGCCCGTGGGCTGCGATTGTTATGACAAGCGGGTCGCTCGATGTAGTCCCGGCTACAGGCCTCGCGCCGACGCCTTGCCACGATTGTCATGAAAATCGCCGAGAGACGAGCTGAATTAGGCAGGATTCATGAATGTACTAGTAAGTGAATTGCCCGGATCAGCACTCCGACCAGAGTCGCAGGAGGTTGTTATAAAGACCGGTAAGTCGGACCAGCTCAGTCTCTTCTTCGCCATAACGCTCTCGCAATGCCATTAGCGACAGATCCATCTGGTAGAGCAGGCGGCGCTGTTCGGTATCCTTGACCAGGCTTTGCATGAACATGTAGCAGCCCAGTCGTGCGCCGCGGCTGACCGGCGTGACTTCGTGGATGGAGCCGGACGGGTAGGCCACCAGACTGCCTGCCGGGAGCTTGATTCGTTGCTCGCCGTAGGTGTCCTCGATGCGCAGCTCGCCGCCCTCGTAGTCGTCGGGGTCGGAAAGAAACAGGGTCGCCGAAACGTCGGTGCGCAGGTAGCTGCCGTCGGGGAGCGGTCGCAGCGAGCTGTCGGTGTGCGGGCCGTAATGGCTGTGTTCGGGCGTGTAGCGATTGAAATTCGGCGGCAGGATCTTGAACGGCAACACCGCGGTCATGAACATCGGGCTTTGATTGAGCGCGCGCATGACAACGGTTCGGAGTTCCTTGACTTGCGGATCGTCGTCGGGGACCTGTTCATTCTTCTTGGCGCGTCTGGCCTGCGGGCCGGCGCTGATGCCGTGCGCCCAACGGCATCTTTCCAGGCGCGTGCGAACGGCCGCGACCTGCTGGCTGTCCAGGATGTTGTCGAGTGTGATAACCATGTGGCTATATTACCGCCGTGAATGAGAGAGGTGGCCCGGCAACCTGAAACAGTTGCCGGGCCACCGCCCACGGTTGCGGTCAGACGCTCAGAAGGTGTAGCGGAAGGTCCCGATAGCGTGGATACGCTTGCCCGGAATCCCCTGGGCACCTCCCTCGGCCAGTTGCGAGATGAACTTCTTGTCGGTGAGGTTGAATACGTTCAGGCGCAGTTCGGCGCGCTCGGTCAGCTTGTAGGTGCCGTAGAAATCAACCACGAAATAACTGTCGATCGACACGTTGCGTCGCCGCGGCTGATCCTCCAGCGGAATCGGCAGCGGCGCTGAAGTCTGCTCGTCGATCCACTGGATGCCGAAGCCAAGATTCAGGCGCGGGGTGAACTGGTAGGTGGAAAACAGATTCAGCGAGTGCTCTGGCGAGCCACCGAGACCCTGACCTTCCAGGTTCGGGAAGGCCGTGGAAGACACGACTTCGGTATCCAGATAGGTATAGCCCCCGAAGACTTGCCATTCCGGAGTAATCCGGCCGGCGGCCAGCACTTCGAAACCGTCCACGCGCTGTTCGGTATCCAGCACCGACGGATCGTCGGCACCCAGGCCCGGAAGACGCGCCTTGGTCTTCTCGGTGCGGAATACCGCAGCATTCAGGTCCAGCGCGGCCAGCACGCGCCACTTGGCGCCGATTTCGTAGGCCTCGGTCTCTTCCGGCTCGACGTTGAACAGCTCCGGCGTGGTGATGCGACTGCCGCCGCCGCCGGCGAGCTGGATCTGGTTGCGGTCGAAGATGCCGGAGATCTGGAACGAACTGCCCAGGGCGGCATAGATGGACGCATTCGGCACCGGCTTGAACACCAGCCCGGCGCTGTAGCTGAACTCCTCGTCGGTGCGGCTCAGATCGATGGGCTGTTCGCCCTTGGCTTCCCAGCCCTCGTCGCTGGCGCGCGAGTCGACGCTATCCCAGCGTACGCCGAGGTTGAGTTCCCACTTCGGCGAGAACTGGATCGTGTCGAGCAGGTAGACCGCAAAGGTTTCGGATTCGAACTTGGTGGACGTGCCGTCGAACGGGGCCGCGGGCCGGGCCCGACGCTCGGGGTCAAACAGATCGGTGCGCGGGCCGTTCACGTCCGGCCGTCGGCGGTTTTCGAAGGTGACGTCGGAAAATTCGGCACCGAGCACCAGGTCGTGGAATATCGGCCCGGTTGGTACGCTGAACAGCAGATCGGTCTGGTTGAAGAAGCCTTCGTCTTGCTGGTCCCGGGGCTTGAGGTCGCCCTGGACCAAAGCCTGGGAGAAGTCGCCGGAGCCGAATGCTTCGGGATCGGGCACCTTGATGCGCGGCGAACTCGTGATCGAATCGTTCTTGACCAGGCTGTAACGAAAGTTATTGCGCAAAGACACGCTGCTACTGAAGGCATGCGTCAGCGTCGCGCCCAGAATGTCGACATCGATACGCTGGAAGTCGTCTACGTGGCCGAAAAAGTCGCTGAAATCGATCCCCGGAGGCAGTTCACCGGTAAAGAAACCATCGCCGCAGCGCTGGCTCCCCGTTCGACCGACGCGATTGTCATCCGGGTCGAAACAGCCGGCGACATTTTCGGCGGGCACACCCTCGCGGTCGAATGGCAGGCCCTTGTCTTCAATATTGTCCTGTTGCGTGTGCAGCCAGTTGACCGAAACCTGGGTGTTCCTGCGGAAACCCCAGGTGTAGGCACTGTACAGGCCCCAGCGGCGGTCCTGGACTACATCCCGGCCTGGGACATCAGCCGAATGGCCCATGAGATTCAGTCGAAATGCGCTGTTGTCGTCCAGAGGCTCGTTGATATCGACCGTAGCGCGCACATAGTCGTCGGTACCAACGCTGGTTTCGATGCGCTTAAAGCTGTTCAAACTCGGCTGTTTGGTGACGAAATTGATGGTGCCCCCGGCCGAACCCCGACCGCTGAACGCAGAGTTCGGCCCCTTGACGACCTCGATCTGGTCAACGTAGAAGGGGTCACGAAAATAGTTGCCGAGGTCGCGAGCGCCATCCACATTCAAGTCCTCGCGCGCATTGAAACCGCGGATCTTGAGCTGGTCGCCGCCCGGAGGGTTGCCTTCTCCGGCTTGCAGGCTGATTCCGGGAATGTTGCGCATGGCATCGCGCAGGGACGTGACGTTCTGCTCTTCCAGAAGGTCGCTGGGCAGCACGGAGATAATGCGCGGTGTATCCAGCAGGTCGCGCTGGTATTTCGGACTGCCCATGCGCTGACCACGAAAATCCACAGTCATGGGGTCAAGCTCGAGTGGTTGTTCTTCCGCGTCGTCTTCCGTCGTTCGGGGGGTTTCCGCGCTGGAATTGTCTGGCTGCGCGTTTGCTGTTTGCGCCTGCGCCAATACTCCGCCGGAAGCAAGCGAAGCGGCAATTGCAAGCGTCAGAGTGCGGTGACGCAGGTTGGATCTTAACGAGCCGTCGATCGCAGTTTGTGACTGTTCCGGGTTTTCGGGATCATCGAAACTGGTGGAATTGTGCATCCTGTATTTCTCCAAAAACTTAAAAGATGTTTATAGTTCGAACAATATTCGTAATGCGAACGGTTATCAGTATAGTTTTGAAGAATGGGGAAGTCAACCTGTTCGAAAAATCCGATAATGTGGGCTGATTTCGAATGTGATAGTTCTGATTGACAACCATTTGTATTCGTATTATCCTCAACTCATGTTCGTATGTATCTGCAATGCTGTCTCCGACCGGGAAATCCGCGACCTCGCGCGGCGTGGTGTCGATTCGCTCCAGGAATTGCAGATGCTTACAGGTTGCAGCGGCTGTTGTGGCCAGTGTGCCGAGGAGGCCGAAAGAATTCTCAATGTGGCCAGCGCCGGGCGACAGACGGCCACCCTGTCCATCGCCAGGGTCACGGCTTCGACCTGACACAGGCCTCGCGCGCGAAGGCTCAATTCATCGCGTTTAAACCTTGTTCCGTCCGGCACTTTCCAGACAGCACACTAGGGCATCTGCGTGGCAAGCGCGCCGCGATGGACTTCCGGGTTGTAGTAGCGGGTGCTGATGCCGCTTTCGGCAAAGCGCCCGGCATCGGGTGGCGCAAGCAGCCCGTGCTTGCGCGCCTGGGTGCACGACCACCAGCCTGATGGGTAGCATGGCTGTGGAAAGCCCAGTGTACGGATGGTTTCGAAGCCCGCCATGTCCATGTTGGTCCGGATCCCTTCGATGAGATGCTGGTGAATCAGCGGGCTTTCGCTTTGCTGCACAAGGATGCCGCCGTCGGCCAGCGCGGTGAAGCAGTCGGCGACGAATCCCGGCCCGAACAGTCCTTCGGCCGGCCCGATGGGGTCGGTGGAGTCGATGATGATCACGTCCAGTGAGCCCGGTTCGGTATTCCGGACCCAGGCCAGCCCGTCGTCGAAAACCAGAGTGGCGCGCGGGTCGTCGTTGCGTTCGCACAGTTCCGGGAAGTAACGCTCGGCCAGGCGGGTGACCTGCTCGTCGATTTCACATTGAACCGCCGACTCGACAACGACATGGCCGAGCACCTGATGCAGGGTGCCGCAATCGCCGCCGCCGATGATTGCGACCCGCTTCGGTGACGGGTGCGAAAACAGGGTCGGATGGCTGAGCATTTCGTGATAGAGAAAATTGTCGCGCGAGGTCAGCATGACGAAGCCGTCGATCACCATCAGGTTGCCCCAGCCGATGGTGCGGTAGATATCGATGGTCTGAAAATCGGTGACTTCGTGCGCCAGGTGCTCCTCGATCGTCCAGCTCAGCGCGCTTCCGGCCTCCTTGCATACTTCCGAGAACCATTGATTGTGTTCTGGCAGCATTCGAATGCTCTGTTGTCTGCAAACCTGGGCTTATTGTATTGAGCGGACTGCATCCGGGTGGGATGGATTTACAATGCCCTTTTCCGCCAGACCCGGAAGTTTCCATGCCTACCGAATCAATCGAGTCCGCCCGGCGACGTTACGCGATCCCGAACTGGTCCGGCGGTCATTTCGATATCGATGCCGAAGGCTGTCTCCAGGCATTGCCGCACGGCCGGCCGGGTCCGGCAATAAGTCTGCGCAAGATCGTTGCCGAAGCCTGCAATCAGGGCTCGCGTTTGCCGTTGCTGCTGCGCTTCCCGGACATTCTTCGCCAGCGGGTGGCCGCGCTCAGTCAGGCTTTCGAGGGCGCTATAGAACAATCCGGCTATGACGGCAGCTACACGCCGGTCTACCCGATCAAGGTCAATCAGCAGGCCTCGGTTGTTCGCGCGCTGGCCTCGGTTCCCGGGCTCGGGCTGGAAGCCGGCAGCAAGCCCGAGCTGCTGACCGCGCTGGCCGTCAGTCAGCCCGGCAGTACGATCATCTGCAACGGCTACAAGGACAGTCAGTACATCCGGTTGGCGCTGGCCGGGCTGCTGTTGGGACTCAAGGTCGTGATCGTGATCGAAAAACCCAACGAGTGGCCGCTGATCCAGCGCCTCGCGCGGGCCATGGAAGTGGCCCCGATACTTGGCGTTCGCCTTCGGCTGTCTGCGCTGGGCAAAGGTAATTGGCAGAATACCGGCGGCGAGCGCGCCAAGTTCGGCCTGGCCGCCAGCCAGGTGCTGGAGCTGATTGAAGCCATGGATGCTGCAGGCTGTCGGGACTGGTTGAAGATGCTGCACTTCCATATGGGTTCGCAGATCTCCAACCTGCGTGACATCCAGGCCGGGGTGCGCGAGGCCGGCCGTTATTACACTGAACTGGCCGCGGCCGGTGTTCCGATCGGGATGCTGGATATCGGTGGTGGACTTGGCGTCGACTACGAGGGCGGCCGGTCGCGCTCGTTCTGTTCGATGAACTATTCCATGGGCCAGTACGCCCACGCCATCGTCAGCGGGATTGCCGAGCTGTGTTGCGAGCGCGACCTGCCCATGCCCGATCTTCTGTCCGAGTCGGGCCGCGCATTGACGGCCCACCACGCGGTACTGGTGACCAACGTCACCGCCACGGAGAGGTTTCCCCGCGCCGCGGCCGCGCCCGCAACCACCGACGAGCATGCCGTGGTGGACAATCTCGCCCAGCTGCTGCGCGCCATCGATGAGCGCGAGCCCGAGGAAACTTTCCTCGAAGCAGAATACCTGCTGGAAGAAGGGCGAAACCTGTTTCTCTATGGAGACCTGCCGCTGGCCGGCCGGTCACGCCTTGAGCCACTTCACTTCACCATTCTAGAAGGTGTTTCACAACGACTGGATCCGGAACACCGCCGTCATCGCGAACTGCGCGACCGCATTCGCTACCAGCTCTCGGACAAGTATTTCATCAACCTGTCGATCTTCCAGTCGCTGCCCGACATCTGGGCCATCGATCAGGTCTTTCCGATCGTGCCCTTGCAGCGCCTTGACGAAGTGCCGACCCGACGCGCGGTGCTGGAGGATCTGACCTGCGATTCTGACGGGCGCATTGATCAATACGTGGAGCGTGGTTTGCTGGAACCGACCCTGCCGGTTCACGAAATTGCCGAAGGCGAGAGCTATCTGATCGGTATCTTTCTCGCCGGCGCCTATCAGGAAACGCTGGGTGACATCCATAACCTTTTCGGTGATACCGACAGTGTCGACGTGCTAGCCGACGGGCGGGGATTCAGGCTGGACAATGCCGCGCCGGGTGATACCACCGACAGCGTGCTGAAACTGGTTGGATTCGAACCCGATCAGTTGCTGGCCGGCGGCCATACCAAGTTGCAGGCCGCCGGTCTGGCGCCCGAACGCGCCGAAATGATTCAGCACCTGCTGGCCGAAGGCCTGTCGGCCTATACCTATCTGGACGATGACTGACATCGATCGCGGACGGATTCCGCTCTTACACCGGCTGCCGCCGGGCTATCGGGTATTGTGGGAGATTTCGACCGCGAAAGTCCCGAGTATTGCCGGCGTGGCCAGTGCAAACAAGGGGGGTTTTTGCGGTGCATGATTACAAGCGCTGCATTGTCCGGCAGAATCCGGGCTTCAATCCCAACCAGCCGGAGAAATCTTCATGAGCAGGGTTGCAATCGTGACCGGAGGAACACGCGGCATTGGTGCTGCAATCTCGAAAGCACTGATGGACCAGAGCTACATCGTTGCGGCCAATTATGGCGGCAACCACGAGGCGGCCGGAGAATTCGCCGAAGCCACCGGAGCACGGGTTTATCCCTGGGACGTGAGTGACTTCGAGGCTTGCCAGGCTGGCGTGCGAAAAGTCGAGGAGGAGCTGGGGCCGGTCGATATTGTGGTCAACAATGCCGGCATCACCCGCGACGGCACGTTGCACAAGATGATGCCCGAGCACTGGCAGCAAGTGATCCAGACCAACCTGAGTTCATGTTTCAACATGTGCCGCGCGGTCATCGAAGGCATGCGCGAGCGTGGTTATGGCCGCATTGTCAATATCGGCTCGATCAATGGCCAGGCCGGCCAGTACGGTCAGGTCAACTATGCCGCGGCCAAGTCCGGCATCCACGGCTTTACCAAAGCGCTGGCCCAGGAAGGTGCAGCCAAGGGCATCACCGTCAATGCGATCGCGCCGGGCTATATCGAGACCAGCATGGTCGCGGCTGTGCCCGAGCGGGTACTCGAGAAGATCGTTTCCGGGATTCCGGTCGGCCGGCTTGGTCAGCCCGGAGAAATCGCGCGCGGCGTGGTGTTTCTGGTCGCTGAGGAAGCCGGCTTCATCACCGGCTCGACGCTGTCGATCAACGGCGGTCAGCACATGTACTAATGCGCCTGTGATTGTTTTTCCGGAGCGTGTTCAGCGTTCAGTGTCGGCGTCTGGTCGGCGGCTTCGCGATCCGGGATAATCAGGTTGCGGCCGGATTCCTTGGCACGATACATCAGTCGATCGGCTTCACGCAGCAGTGGCTCGATTTCCTCCGTATGGCCGTCCCAGCGCGAGATTCCGATTGAAACCGTGACTGACACTTCGTGGCCCTCGTGCTGAAGTTTCAGGTTTTCGGTGCACCTTCGAATGCGCTCGGCCGGAATGACCGCCTGTTCCAGACTCGCGCCCGGCAACAGCACGGCAAACTCTTCGCCACCGAGTCTGGCGATCAAGTCTTCAGCGCGAAGCTGAGCCCGCATGACCCGACAAAATTCCCGTAGTACCCGGTCTCCCGCTTCGTGACCGTAGCAGTCGTTGATCTGTTTGAAATGGTCGAGATCCAGCAACAGCAAGCAAGCGTCGCGCCCGGAGCGTCGGCATCCTGCCAGAGTCCGGGATGCGGCGGTTCTGAAAGATCGCCGGTTAAGCGTGCCGGTCAGATCATCAACGTTGGCCAGGGTTTCCAGTCGGGTTGCCGCGCGCATGGCCTGCATCAATAGAAATCCAACGCTGCAAAAAATAGGGAAGAACGCATACACCATCAGCGCGAACTGCTGGGGCGTAGAATCGGTCACAGGCCGGCCCGGATTTGTCAGTGTATCGACCAGGCGCAATACCAGCGCCATGGCCGTGATCAGGAAAAACACGGCGGTAATTCGCACCGGTCTTGAAATTCCCGGCTCCGCATGCCGAGTCAGCGTATAGGCCAGCCATAGCATCAAAATCGCGCCCGGAATGGAAACCGAGATCACACGCGCGCTGTAATGATCGGAAATGACGCCATACCAGAGATTGATCGCCGCCACTGCGAGCACCAGACCATACAGAAATCCACGATAGTGTGGACGCCCCAGGAATTCGCGGATTGCTCGCACATACTCCACCATCGCCAGCACGGAAAGCGTGTTGACCAGGGTAAAGGAGATCACGGGGTGGGCTTGACGGGCGGTGACAAAAAGCATCCAGAAGCCCGCCTGTAACACGAGTGCCCCGAACCAGATCGTCATGGCCCGTCCTTCCCGGGTGTTGCGCAGCCTTGGCAACGGAAAGCCCAGAATCAGGCTGATCGTGAGCGCAACGGTCAGTGACGAGCCGATCACCAGCAGTGTTTGCAGATCAAAAATGGCAATCTCCCTGAATCGGACGTGCCGATGTCCACAACCAGCCGAGCTTGGTGGTTAGGGAGCGCGCCTCGTACTGATCATGAATATTCCGAAACCGGGCGTTCATCTGCTTCGATCTTGCATCCGTTATGCAACATCAAGCACCCTTGATCCCCTACTTAGGAAAATCATAGCATCTTACATGATTCCGATCGGATGGCTGAATATTGCAAAATCAGCCGATAGTGTTTCCTGATTACGTAGTTGACTCAGCCATGCCAAGACAGAAAACCCTGGAACCGCAGATTACACCCATCTGTTGCATAAATTTGCGGCGAGAGACCGTTGCACTGCCCGGTATAGCAGCGTTTCCGGGGCGCGTGCTCAATTTTCCAATCCTCACATAGAGTGAGCTATGTTCCGGTTGGAAAATATCCGCGCACGCCCCGGAAACACTACTCTCCGGGCTCTCGCACTCGGAAATTTATGCAACTGATGGGTACACAGATTCACGCAGATTATTGTCTTGGCTGGAATTAACCGTTTTGCAGCGGC
>CAYVPB010000070.1:0-14438 GCA_964453565.1 uncultured Halomonas sp. | reverse complement strand
TAACGGCAATGGCCGAACAGAGAATTCGTATTCGTTTGAAGGGCTTCGATCATCGTTTGATTGATCGCTCGACTCAGGAAATCGTCGAGACCGCAAAGCGGACCGGGGCCCAGGTGCGTGGACCGATTCCATTGCCCACCCGCAAGGAGCGGTATACCGTTCTGATTTCGCCGCATGTCAACAAGGATGCGCGTGATCAGTATGAAATTCGCACTCACAAGCGACTGATGGACATCGTGGATCCCAATGATAAAACCGTGGATGCGCTGATGAAACTCGACCTGGCCGCCGGTGTGGACGTCCAGATCAAGCTGTATTGAGAAAGGTTGAAGCAGTCATGGCAATCGGAATCGTAGGACGCAAGCGTGGCATGACCCGCATCTTCACTGAACAAGGCAGTTCGGTGCCGGTGACCGTGGTCGAGGCTGCTCCGAACCGGGTCACCCAGATCCGTGATCAGGAAAAGGATGGTTATTCAGCCATTCAGGTCACTACCGGTGCACGTCGTTCGTCTTTGGTCAGTCAGCCCGTTACCGGGCACTATCGCGCCGCCGGCGTGGAGCCGGGTGAGGGTTTGTGGGAATTCCGTCTCGAAGACGGGGAATCCTTCGAGGTCGGTGGCGAAATTACCGTCGAGCGGTTCGAAAACGGCCAGAAGGTCGACGTGACCGGCACCAGCAAAGGCAAGGGCTTCGCGGGTGTGATCAAGCGTCACAACTTCCGCATGCAGGATGCAACCCACGGCAACTCGCTGTCACACCGCGCGCCGGGTTCCATCGGCCAGTGTCAAACGCCGGGCCGGGTGTTCAAGGGCAAGAAAATGGCCGGGCACATGGGCGCCGAGCGTGTGACCACGCAGAATC
This sequence comes from uncultured Halomonas sp., assembly GCA_964453565.1. GTDB lineage: Bacteria > Pseudomonadota > Gammaproteobacteria > Xanthomonadales > Wenzhouxiangellaceae. The sequence goes on along the minus strand of CAYVPB010000070.1, from coordinate 13,575 downwards.
TGGAAATCGTACGGGTCGATGCTGAGCGTAATCTTTTGCTGATTCGGGGCGCCGTACCGGGAGCGCCAGGTGGTCACGTTCTGATCCGCCCGACGGTCAAGAAGTAAGTATTCAAGGAATTGAACATGGAACTCGCAATCACAGGCGGCAGCAGCAAGGTTCAGGTCAAAGAGGTCGTGTTCGGCCGTCCGTTTTCCGAGGCCCTGGTGCATCAGGTCGTGACCGCATATCTGGCGGGTGCGCGTGCCGGAACCAAGGCGCAGAAGAACCGCTCGGCGGTCTCGGGTGGCGGTCGCAAGCCCTGGCGTCAGAAGGGCACCGGCAACGCACGCGCCGGCACCATTCGCAGTCCGATCTGGCGTGGCGGTGGGAAGACTTTCGCAGCCACCCCTGGCGACCATTCGCAAAAGGTCAACCGCAAGATGTACCGTGCGGCGATCGCTTCCATCCTGTCGGAACTGGTGCGTCAGGATCGCCTGATGGTGGTTGAGGAATTCAAAGTCGAGCAGCCGAAGACGCGCCTGCTGAATGAAAAATTGACCGGGCTTGGTGTGGACAAGGCTTTGATCATCGACGCCGAACTCGACTCCAATCTGTTCCTGGCCAGTCGCAATCTTCCGGGTGTCTTCGTCGTGACCGTCGATCAGCTCGATCCGGTCAGCCTGGTGGGGTCGGAAAAGGTGGTTCTGACCACCGCGGCAATTACCAGAATTCAGGAGTGGCTGGCATGAATCGCGAACGCATGTATCAGGTCGTGCGCCTGCCTCACGTATCGGAGAAGACTGCCCGATTGCAGGCCGACTCGAACCAGTATGTGTTCGAGGTCGCACGCGATGCCGACAAGAATGAAATCCGCGATGCGGTCGAAGGCCTGTTCGATGTCAAGGTCGACGGTGTGCGCGTGGTCAACGTCAAGGGCAAGTCGAAAAGCTTTCGGATGCGCCCGGGGCGCCAGAAAAGCTGGAAGAAGGCCTATGTGCGGCTGCAGGCCGGACAGGTCATTGAACAACTGAACGCAGATTGAATCAGAGCCGGGATTGAAGACCATGGCAATTGTCAAGGCAAAACCAACATCGCCGGGCCGCCGCGGAGTGGTGAGCGTCAAGCACGCACACCTGTGGAAGGGCAAGCCGCATCAGCCGCTGACCGAGTCGAAAAGTTCGACCGGTGGGCGCAACAATGCCGGGCGAATTACCACACGTCATCAAGGCGGTGGGCACAAGCAACGCTATCGCGTGATCGACTTCAAGCGCGACAAGGACGGGATTCGCGGCGTTGTCGAGCGGATTGAGTACGATCCCAATCGGAGTGCGCATATTGCGCTGGTCAAGTACAGTGATGGCGAGCGCCGCTACATTCTGGCCGCGCGCGAACTTCGCGCCGGGGATCAGGTTCTGAGCGGCCCGGAAGCGCCGATCAAGCCCGGCAACGCGATGAAGCTGAACTCGATTCCGGTCGGCACGACCGTGCATAACGTCGAGATGAAGCCGGGCAAGGGCGGCCAAATGGCACGTTCGGCCGGCGCCTCGGTGCAGCTTGTTGCCCGCGAGGGCCGTTACGCGACGGTGCTGCTTCGTTCCGGCGAGATGCGCAAGGTCAACATTCAGTGCCGCGCGACCATTGGCCAGGTTTCGAACAGCGAACACAGCCTGGAAAAACTGGGCAAGGCCGGTGCCACGCGCTGGCGCGGTGTGCGGCCGACGGTGCGCGGGGTGGTGATGAATCCGGTCGACCACCCGCACGGCGGCGGTGAAGGCCGTACTTCAGGTGGCCGTCATCCGGTCACGCCCTGGGGTGTTCAAACCAAGGGCAAGCGCACCCGCAGCAACAAGCGGACCAGCAAGTTCATTGTGCGCTCGCGCAAACGCAAGTAACAGGCAAGGAATCAGGACACAGCAATGCCACGTTCTCTCAAGAAAGGCCCGTTTATCGACCATCATCTGCACGCCAAGGTGCAGACGGCGCTCGAAGCCAACAGCAAGCGTCCGATCAAGACCTGGTCGCGTCGTTCGATGATCATGCCCGACATGGTGGGTCTGACGATCGCCGTGCATAACGGTCGCCAGCATATTCCGGTTTTGATCAACGAGAACATGGTGGGTCACAAGCTGGGTGAATTCGCACCGACGCGAACCTTCAAGGGGCACGCGGCGGATCGCAAGACCAAGTAACGATGGACTCGACGATGGAAGCGACAGCAAAACTCAGAGGCGCCCGTATTTCGGCACAGAAAGTGCGGCTTTTGGCCGACCAGGTGCGCGGCCTGGAGGTTGAACGTGCCGATCAGTTACTGGAGTTCAGCACCAAGAAAGGCGCGCACATCATGCGCAAGGTATTGCTCAGCGCCGTGGCCAATGCCGAAAACAACCAGGGTGCTGACATCGATGAGCTGAAGGTCGCCCGCATCATGGTCGACGAGGGCCCGACCTTCAAACGCGGTCGTGCTCGGGCCAAGGGCCGGTATACACGTATTCTCAAGCGCACCAGTCATATCACGATTACGGTTGCGGAGCAATAAGGAAAGATCATGGGTCAGAAGGTACATCCAAACGGGATTCGGCTTGGCATCTCCAAGGACTGGGGTGCGCGCTGGTACGCCGAGCGCGCCGATTTTGCCGATAATCTCAATAGCGACCTGCTCGCGCGTCGCTTCATCGAAAAGCAGCTGTTGCATGCCGCGGTCAGTCGCATCCAGATCGAACGCCCAGCCAAGCAGGCCCAGGTCACCATTCACACTGCCAGACCAGGCATCGTGATCGGTAAAAAAGGCGAAGATATCGAAAAGCTGCGGCGCAAGCTGACCGATCTGCTGGGTGTCCCGACCGCGGTAAGCGTGACCGAAATTCGCAAGCCGGAACTGGATGCCAAGCTGGTTGCCGAAAGCATCGCCCAGCAGCTCGAAAAGCGCATCATGTTCCGACGTGCCATGAAGCGCGCGGTGGGCAATGCGATGCGACTGGGGGCGCAGGGTATCAAGGTCCAGGTCGGTGGGCGCCTCAATGGCGCCGATATCGCCCGCTCGGAGTGGTATCGGGAAGGGCGCGTGCCATTGCACACGCTGCGCGCCGGGGTCGATTATGGCGTGGCCACGGCCAAGACCACCTACGGCGTCATCGGTGTCAAGGTCTGGGTCTATACCGGAGATGTGTTCGACCTGCACGCCGAGAAGAGTGAGGAACAGAAGTCGGGCCGAAAGGGCGCCGGGCGGGAGAACTGATCATGCTGCAACCGAAACGCACCAAATTCCGGAAGCAACAGAAGGGCCGCAATCGTGGACTCGCGCTGGTTGGCAACAAGGTCAGCTTTGGTGAGTATGCGCTGCAGGCGACCTCGCGCGGATTTCTGACTGCGCGCCAGATCGAAGCCGCGCGTCGTGCGATCACACGCCATGTCAAGCGTGGCGGCAAGCTTTGGATTCGGGTGTTCCCGGACAAGCCGATTACCAAGAAGCCGGTCGAAGTGCGCATGGGCAAGGGCAAGGGTAATGTCGAGTACTGGGTTGCTCCGGTCCAGCCAGGTCGCGTGATCTATGAAATCCAGGGTGTCAGCGAGGAAGTTGCGCGCGAGGCGTTTCGTCGCGCTTCGGCCAAGCTCAGTGTCAAGACGACCATGGTGGCGAGGGCTCTGTAATGAAAGCGAGCGAAATCAGGCAGAAAACGGAATCCGAACTGGGCGAGCTGCTGGTCGATCTGCGCAAGCGCCAGTTCGATCTGCGGATGCAACTGGGTACCGGTCAATTAGGCTCGCCGCAGGAGTTGCGCCAGGTGCGCCGGGATATTGCACGGGTCAAAACGGTAATCAACATTTCGCAGGGTGAGAATTCATGAGTAACGCGGAATCCAAGCGCGTTGAGCGCAGTGCGACCGGCAGGGTCGTCAGTAACAAGATGGAGAAGACCGTCACCGTGCGTCTTGAGCGTTACCTCAAGCATCCGCTGTACGGCAAGTACATTCGCCGTTCCAGCAAGGTTCACGCCCACGACGAGAACAATGATTGCAATGAAGGCGATACCGTGCGAATTGTTTCCGACCGTCCGATGTCCAGGACCAAGAGCTGGAAGGTAGTCGAAATTGTCGAGCGCGCGCAGTAAGCGGCCCAGTCAACGGAGCTTGAAGTCATGATTCAGATGCAGAGCAGACTGTCAGCGGCGGACAATAGCGGTGCCCGCGAGCTGATGTGTATCAAGGTGCTGGGCGGGTCCAAGCGTCGCTACGCCAATATTGGTGATGTGATCAAGGTCACGATCAAGGATGCGATTCCGCGCGGCAAGGTCAAGAAGGGAGAGGTATATAACGCCGTGGTCGTGCGTACCCGCAAGGGAGTTCGCCGACGCGATGGGTCGCTGATCCGTTTCGACGGCAACGCCGCGGTCATATTGAACAACAAGCTCGAGCCAATCGGAACCCGCATCTTCGGGCCGGTCACTCGCGAGCTCAGGGGCGAGCGTTTCATGAAGATCATCTCGCTCGCACCGGAAGTGCTGTAAGGAGTTTTGTCAATGCAACGCATACGCAAGGGCGACGAAGTGATTGTGATTGCCGGACGCAGCAAGGGCCAGCGTGGCCATGTGCTGAAGATGCTCGGTGATGATCGAATGCTGGTCGAAAACGTCAACATGGTCAAGCGACATATGAAACCCGATCCGCAGCGTCAGCAGCCGGGCGGGATTGTCGAGCGCGAGTCCCCGATTCATATGTCGAACGTGATGCTGTACAACCCGGCCACCGACCGCGGTGATCGAGTTGGATTCAAGGTGCTGGAGGACGGGCGCAAGGTGCGCGTATTTCGTTCGACCGGCGAAGTAGTGGATATTTGAGGCGAATCGAGATGAGCAGGTTGCAGCAATATTATCGCGATACCGTGGTTGGGCAACTGAAGGACAAGTTCGGTTTTGCCAACGTCATGCAGGTGCCGAGACTGCAGAAGATCACAATCAACCTGGGTCTGGGCGAAGCAGTCGCCGACAAGAAGGTGATTGAAAAGGCGGTCGGGGATCTGGCCAAGATCAGCGGTCAGAAGCCGATTGTGACTACGGCGCGAAAGTCCGTGGCCAGTTTCAAGATTCGCGACGGCTATCCGATCGGGGCCAAGGTGACTCTGCGGCGCGAGCGTATGTATGAATTCCTTGACCGACTGATCAGCATCGCGCTGCCCCGCGTGCGCGATTTCCGGGGCGTCAGCCCGAAATCCTTCGATGGTCGGGGCAATTTCAACCTGGGTGTTCGTGAGCAGATCATCTTTCCGGAGATCAATTACGATCAGGTCGACGCGATTCGCGGGATGGATATCGCGATCACGACCTCGGCCCGTGACGACGAAGCGGGTAAGGCGTTGCTTGAGGCGTTCGGCTTCCCGTTCCGGGCCCGTTGAAAAGTCGCGTAATCGAAATATCAGGAGTTAAACGAGTATGGCCAAGAAATCCATGATCGCGCGCGACGAGAAGCGTTCCAAGCTTGCCGGCAAATATGCCGCAAAGCGCGCCGAACTCAAGCGCATCGTTGCAGACCCGGATGTGGAGTTTGAAGAAAAGCAGGCGGCGATTTTTGCATTGGCGAAGCTGCCGCGTGATTCCAGTCCGGCACGCACGCGCAACCGTTGCCGGGTGACCGGCCGGCCGCGTGGTTACTACCGCAAGTTCGGCCTGGCACGGAACAAGCTGCGTGAGTCGGCCATGGCGGGCGACATTCCCGGTCTGCGCAAGGCCAGTTGGTAAGAGGAACCGAACATGAGCATGAATGACCCAATTGCCGACATGCTGACACGTATCCGCAACGCCCAAGGCGTGCGGACGAAGACCGTGGTGATGCCGGCCTCACGGACCAAGCTGGCCATCGCCAGTGTGCTCAAGGATGAGGGTTATATCCTCAATTTCCGTGAAGTCGGTGAAGGCGTTCTGAAGCAGCTCGAAGTCGAACTCAAGTATCTCGAAGGCAAGGGTGTGATCGAAAAACTGGTTCGGATCAGCAGGCCAGGGCGGCGCAGTTATTACGGTGCCGAGGATCTGCCGCGCGTGCGTGACGGACTGGGAATTGCGATCGTCAGCACCTCGCACGGCGTGATGAGTGATGCCCGGGCGCGCCGCGAAGGTCATGGCGGCGAAGTGCTCTGCACCGTGGCCTGAGTCAGGAGACCGAAATGTCGAGAATAGCCAGTTATCCGATCGAGTTGCCCAAGGGTGTGGAGTTCAGCCAGCAGGGCCAGACTCTGTACGCCAAGGGCGCCAAAGGCCAGTTGACGATGGAGCTGCACCCTGGTGTGGAGCTTGCCAACGACGACGGTGTATTAACCTTCACTTCGGTGATTGATGGCAACACCGCGATGGCCGGGACCATGCGCGCACTGGTCAATAATATGGTCCAGGGCGTTGTCAACGGCTTCGAGAAAAAACTCAATCTGGTTGGAGTCGGTTATCGCGCCCAGGCGCAGGGTAACAAACTCAACCTGCAACTCGGATTCAGTCATCCGGTCGATTTCAATGTGCCCGAGGGCGTGACCGTCGAGACACCGAGTCAGACCGAAGTGGTTGTGCGCGGTGCCGACAAGCAGCGAGTCGGTCAGGTCGCAGCCGAGATTCGCGCCTTCCGTCCGCCGGAACCCTATAAGGGTAAAGGCGTGCGTTATCACGACGAGCGCGTCGTGATGAAAGAGGCCAAGAAGGCCTGATCGCGGAATTTACGAGGAACAAGCTAATGAGCGAAAAGAATCTGAGCAGACTGCGGCGCGCGCGCAAGGCGCGGGCAAGAATCGCTCGTGGACAAAAACCGCGGCTGTCGGTGTTCCGCTCCAGCCGTCATATTTATGCACAGGTCAGCACGCCGACTGGTGACCGCACGATTGCAGCCGCGTCGACGGTGGCGCCGGCACTTCGCGGTGAAGTCAAGAGCACCAGCGATCGTGAAGCCGCCGCGGCCGTTGGCAAGGCAATTGCTGAAAAGGCGATTGCCGAAGGTATCAGTGAAGTGGCATTTGACCGTGGCGGTTTCAAGTATCACGGTCGGGTCAAGTCACTGGCCGATGCCGCGCGCGAAGCCGGTCTGAAGTTTTAATCGATTCGAATTCTGGACTCTGGAAAAATGGCGAGAGAAAACGAAAGACCCGACGACTATATCGAGAAGCTGGTAGCCGTCAATCGAGTGGCCAAGGTGGTCAAGGGTGGCCGGCAGTTCGGCTTCACCGCGCTGACCGTGGTCGGTGATGGCAATGGCAAGGTCGGATTCGGCTATGGCAAGGCGCGCGAAGTACCGCTCGCCATTCAGAAGGCCATGGAAAAAGCACGTCGCGACATGAAGGACATATCGCTCAATCAAGGCACGCTGTGGCATCCGGTCAAATCCAGTCACAGCGGCTCACGCATTTACATGCAGCCGGCCTCGGAAGGTACCGGAGTCATCGCCGGCGGCGCCATGCGCGCAGTATTCGAGGCGGTGGGTGTGCAGAACGTGCTGGCCAAGAGCGTCGGCTCGAACAACCCGATCAACCTGGTGCGTGCAACCGTCAAGGGCCTGCAGGCCATGGCCTCGCCGGAATCGGTCGCGGCCAAGCGCGGCAAGAGTGTCGAGGAGATTCTTGAAAATCATGGCTGAGAAGAAAAAGACCAGCAAGGCCGCGGCGTCGAAGAAAACGGGCTCGAATAAGACTGCCCCGAAAAAGACTGCCTCGAAAAAGACTGCTTCAAAAAAGGCGGTTGCAAGGAAGACAGGCTCGGATCAGGTCGCGGTGCCGGCAAAGACGACCGAAAAACCGGACACCGGCAGGACTGGTCGCATTCGGGTCACACTCGTGCGCAGCCCGACCGGCAAGATCGGCAAGCACCGTGCCACGATCAGGGGCCTGGGTCTCCGGCGCATGCACCAGACTGTGGAGCTGACCGATACGCCCGAGATCCGCGGCATGGTCAGGAAGGTCGATTACCTGGTCCGGGTCGAGAAACTCTGAGTCCCCGGTTGACTCGAACAGGCGAAATACGGAAATCCAATCATGAAACTCAATAGCATCAAGCCGGCACAAGGTTCAAAGACTGCGCGCAAGCGGGTCGGTCGCGGGATCGGTTCCGGTCTGGGCAAGACCGGCGGACGAGGCCACAAGGGCCAGAAATCACGTTCCGGCGGATTCAGCAAGAGCGGATTCGAGGGCGGCCAGATGCCCCTGCAGCGCCGTTTGCCCAAAGTGGGTTTCCGGTCGGCGGTCAACCGTGATACTCGCGAGGTTCGCCTGTACCAACTCAATAGTACCGATGCCGAGGTCATTGATCTTGAAGCGCTCAAGCGCGCGCGCATCGTACCGCCCACTACGCGCAAGGTGCGCGTCATCAATACCGGCAGGCTCGAGCGCGCCATAACGATCCGGGGCCTGCACGTTTCGGCAGGCGCTGTCAGCGCGATCGAGGCGGCCGGAGGCAAGGTCGAATAATGGCCACCAGCCAGTCGCAAATGGCGGGAATGCTGGGCAGCATGGGTCGCATGACCGAGTTGCGCAATCGTTTGCTGTTCGTGCTCGCCGCCCTGGCGGTGTTTCGTTTTGGTACCTTCATTCCGGTGCCGGGCATCAATCCCGATGCGCTGATGCAGCTCATGGATCAGCAACGCGGCACCATCGTGGACATGTTCAACATGTTTTCCGGCGGTGCGCTGGGTCGATTTTCAATTTTCGCGCTGGGGATCATGCCCTACATTTCGGCAGCCATCATCATGCAGTTGATGAGCCATGCCGTGCCGCAACTGCAGCAGTTGCGCAAGGAAGGCGAGGCCGGGCGGCGGAAAATTACCCAGTACACCCGCTATTTCACCGTGGTTCTGGCACTGTTCCAGTCGTTCGGCGTGGCCGCTGCGTTGCAAAGCCAAAGTGCGGGTGCGGGATTGCCGGTGGTGGTCATCACCGGCCCGGGCTTTCTGTTCAGTGCGGTGGTGACCCTGACCGCGGGTACCGTGTTCCTGATGTGGCTGGGGGAGCAGGTGACGGAACGCGGTATCGGCAACGGAATCTCCATCATTATCTTTGCCGGGATCGTGGCCGGTTTGCCAGCGGCGATCGGTTCGACGCTTGAGTTGGCCCGGACCGGCGAGCTGAGCGAGATTTCCGTGCTGTTTTTGCTGTTGCTGGCGATTGCCGTGACTGCTTTCGTGGTATTCGTCGAGCGCGGTCAGCGCCGGATTACGGTCAACTATGCCCAGCGACAGGGGCGGCGCGCGTATCAGAACCAGTCGACCCATTTGCCGCTGAAGGTCAACATGTCTGGGGTAATTCCGGCGATCTTCGCGTCCTCCCTGGTGCTGTTTCCGGCCACCATGTCGACCTGGTTCGGCCAGGCCGGGCAGGCGAGCTGGCTGCAGAATATCGCCCAGCAATTGACGCCCGGCTCGCCGATCTATCTGCTTTTGTTTGGTGGCCTGATCGCCTTTTTCTGCTTTTTCTACACCGCGATCGTGTTCAATTCGCGTGAAACGGCGGATAATCTGAAGAAATCGGGGGCATTCATTCCCGGGATTCGACCTGGCCGCCAAACGGCTGAATATATCGACTACGTGCTGACGCGTTTGACCGCGGTTGGTGCGGTGTACCTGGTCGGCGTTTGCCTGATGCCGGAATTTCTGCGCATGCGCTGGAATGTGCCGTTCTATCTGGGTGGCACGTCGCTGCTAATCATCGTGGTCGTGACCATGGATTTCATTTCCCAGGTGCAGGCGCACCTGATGTCCCATCAATACGACAGCCTGTTGAAGAAGGCGAATCTGAAGGGTTATGGCCGCTCCGGCGTGGTTCGCCGCTAGCGGGCTGACCGGATCTGAACAAGAATCAGGGCGTGCCCGATCAGGCGCTCTACCAGGAGGAAGCAAGGATGAAAGTACAGGCATCGGTCAAGAAGATTTGTCGTAACTGCAAGATCGTGCGGCGGCGGGGTGTGGTTTTCGTGATCTGCACCGATCCCAAGCACAAGCAGCGCCAGGGCTGATTGGCCCGTGTTATTCAACGCCCAGACTGGTGTGACGGCTCGCCCATGAATAATTCGCGCAAAGTGCTCTCGGTCTTGGAATGCAGTCGAAAAACTGCTACAATTTTCGGTTTCCCCGGTCACTTTTGACGTGACCGGAAAATATCTTGTGGAGAACTGAACATGGCTCGAATTGCAGGCGTCAATCTGCAGCCCAACAAGCATGTCTGGATTGCGCTTACGTCGATTTACGGTATCGGCCGCACCAGCGCCCTGAAGATCTGCGCTAACGGCCCGATCGCACCCGAAACCCGGGTTCGCGACCTGACCGAAGCGCAGGAGGAAAAGCTGCGGAACGCGATCGCGAATCTGACCGTCGAGGGCGACCTGCGTCGCGAGGTCGGCATGAATATCAAGCGGCTGATGGATCTTGGCTGCTACCGCGGCCTGCGGCATCGCCGCGGCCTGCCGGTGCGCGGCCAGCGCACCCGCACCAATGCGCGTACCCGCAAGGGCCCGCGGCGCCCGATTCGTTAAAGGATTAATGCACGATGGCCAAGCAAACCGCCAAGGGCAAGAAGAAAGTCAAGAAGGTCGTGGCAGACGGGATCGCTCACGTACATGCGTCTTTCAATAACACGATCATCACGATTACCGATCGTCAGGGCAACGCGCTGTCCTGGGCGACTTCCGGTGGTTCGGGCTTTCGCGGTTCGCGCAAGTCGACGCCGTTTGCCGCACAGGTCGCGGCCGAAAATGCTGGACGTACTGCGCAGGATTTTGGCGTCAAGAATCTGGAAGTGCGCGTTAACGGCCCCGGGCCGGGGCGTGAATCCTCGGTGCGTTCCCTGAATGCGCTGGGCTACAAGATCACCAATATCATTGACGTCACGCCGATTCCGCACAACGGCTGTCGTCCACCGAAAAAGCGCCGGGTTTGATCGCTGCGGCGGCATTTTAGGAAACGGAATAGACATGGCTAGATATATCGGACCGACCTGCAAGCTTTCGCGGCGCGAAGGCACCGACCTCGGGCTCAAGAGTCCGGCGCGCAGCCTTGATTCAAAATGCAAGCTCGAGCAGCCGCCCGGGCAGCACGGTGCCTCACGCAGACAGCGGCTATCGGATTATGCCCTGCAGCTTCGCGAAAAGCAGAAAGTGCGCCGCATGTATGGGGTACTGGAACGCCAGTTTCGCAACTACTACAAAAAGGCGGCCCAGAAGAAGGGCGCTACCGGTGAAAATCTGCTGCTGCTGCTCGAGGGGCGACTGGACAACATCGTTTACCGGATGGGGCTTGCCATTACCCGCGCCCAGGCTCGGCAGATGGTCAGTCATCGGCTGATCAAAGTCAATGGTCAGGTGCTCAACGTGCCGTCGGCGCAGGTTTCACCCGGTGATCGTATTTCGGTGCGCGAAAAGGCCCGCAATCATTTGCGGATCAAGGAGGCAGCCGAGATTGCACGCGATCTCGATCTTGTTGCGCCATGGCTGGAAGTCGATGCCGACAAGTTTGAGGGGGTAGTCAAGAGCCTGCCCGAGCGCGATGATCTGCCGCCGGATATCAACGAGAATCTGATCGTCGAGCTGTATTCCAAGTAAGTCCGGATTGATCCGGTTTCCAGATTGCAAGATGAACCATGAGAGGCATGCATGTCGAGTGCGACTTCACTGATTGAAAATATGCTCAAGCCCAAGGGGCTGATCGTCGATGAACTTTCGGATCGACGTGCCCGGGTAACTCTGGAGCCGCTGGAGCGGGGGTTCGGCCACACGCTTGGCAATGCCCTGCGGCGGGTGCTGCTTTCGTCCATCCCGGGCGCCGCCATTACCGAAGCGGACATCGAGGGGGTGCTGCACGAATACACCTCTGTCGAAGGTCTGCAGGAAGACATTGTCGAGGTGTTGCTCAACCTCAAGGAAGTGGCGGTGCGCCTGCACAGTCGGGAAGAAGCCACTCTGACCCTTTCGGCCGAAAAGGCAGGCCCGGTCACTGCCGGCGATATCCAGACCGACCACGGCGTGGAAATCGTCAACCCCGAGCACGTCATCTGCACCCTGACCAAGAATCAGAAACTGCGCATGCAGCTCAAGATTACCCGGGGTGTCGGTTACCAACCAGCTGCGACCCTGCGGTTCAACGAGGACGAGTCGCGTACTATTGGTCGCTTGTGCCTGGATGCATCCTATTGCCCGGTTCACCGGGTTTCCTACAGCGTGGAAAGCGCGCGTGTTGCCCAGCGTACCGATCTCGACAAGCTGGTTCTGGATATCGAAACCGACGGCACTTTGTCATGTGAGGATGCGGTCAAGCTTGCCGCCGGTGTACTGGTCGATCAGATGTCCGTGTTCGTCGATTTCGTCGCCCGTGATCGCGAGGAAGAAAAGCGCGACGAAGAGAATTTTGATCCCGTACTAATGCGTCCGATCGATGACCTGGAGCTCACCGTGCGTTCGGCCAACTGTCTCAAGGCCGAACACATCCAGTATGTGGGTGACCTGGTTCAGCGTAGTGAAACCGAGTTGCTCAAGACGCCTAATCTGGGCAAGAAGTCACTGACTGAAATCAAGACCGTGCTGGCCGCTCATGATCTGGCACTGGGGACGAGGCTGGAAAGCTGGCCGCCGTCGAATCTCACGCGCGAATCCCTGTGAGAAGCATCACAAGTTAAGGAGAATCAACATGCGTCATCGCAAAGCGGGCCGCAAGCTCAATCGTACGTCGTCCCACCGCCAGGCGATGTTCAAGAACATGGCTTCCAGCCTGTTCAAGCACGAGCTTATCCGCACCACCTTGCCCAAGGCCAAGGAACTTCGGCGCGTGGCAGAACCGCTGATCACGATGGCCGGTGAGGATACCGTTGCCAAGCGTCGGATGGCCTTTGCCCGACTGCGGGACAAGGAAGCTGTTGGAAAGCTGTTTGTGGAGCTGGGCCCGCGTTATCGGGAACGCCCGGGCGGTTACGTGCGCATTCTCAAATGCGGGTTCCGCCCCGGTGACAAAGCCCCGATGGCCTATGTGGAGCTGGTGGACCGCCCTGAAGCGCCGCTGGCCGAAGCCGTGGAATAGATTTCCGGTTCAATGCCGGAGGTTCAGGAAAGCCCGGCCTTGTGCCGGGCTTTTTCTACCTGATCAGGAGTGTCCCCATGGTTATCGACCAGATCGGCCGGCTGCCGGGGCAGGCGATGCGTGGCGTTGCCTGCCGGCGAGTCGTGGATCGATCGGCTTTGCGGGAGCGGCAGGTTTCAAGGGAGTCCGGGTGCCACTGAAGTTGATTTGAGGGCATCCGAGCCCGCATGGCTTCGTGAAAGCAAAGTGACGCGGATGGACGCTGCATGATCGTCTTGTGTTCCGTGCCCCCCGGCTCGCCATCAGGCAATGCCACGCCCCGCTGAAAGTTTGGTGCAACGCTCGGGACTCGCCCGCAACCAGACCCGAACATTGGCGCAGCGGGGGGCGGCGGCTTCGGGCCGCCGGCATCACCGGACTCGAAGCTTTCTATCGGCTGGAAAAACTGGGCTGGACACGCAATCGGTGATTGCAAATCTTGATCGCGGGGCCAGTGGCTGAAACATCTGCGTAATCTTATCTATTCCTGATTACGTATGTATGTCAGCCATTTGAAAAAGCAACCACAGATTACGCA
>CAYVPB010000069.1:0-14678 GCA_964453565.1 uncultured Halomonas sp. | reverse complement strand
CGTAATCTGCGGTCGCTTTTTCAAATGGCTGACATACATACGTAATCAGGAAGGAATTTACTACAGCTTTAGGTCAGGTCGATTACTGGCTTGCAGCCGGAAATTGTTGCAGTGGGCGGGTACACTTGCGCGGTGCTCGCGCAGTCCGAGCTTCGTTGTTGATCCGGAGTCCTGTGGCTATCGTCCCCGACTACCCCATTGGCCTTTTGCGGCAAGTGATTCGTTCGTCGAGCAAACGGGCGACGTTTCTGCGTTTTGCCACAGTGGGCGGTACCATCGCCATGATTGATGTCGGTGTGCTGTATCTGCTCAAGGATGCGCCCGGTTTCAATATTTATCTGGCACGGGTGGTGTCGTACTCCGCGGCGATGTGTTGCGGCTATCTGTTGAACCGCTATTTCACTTTTCATCATCTTGATCGTCGGCTGGCGCTGTGGCGCGAACTGCTGCGGTTTTTCAGCGTCCATTCGGTCGGCGGGTTGCTGAATTATGCGGTGTTCTCGCTGATCGTCACAATGGGCGCGGGTTTGGAGCCGGGCCTGGCGCGCACCTTGCTGCCGCTGGGAGCTGTATGGGCCGGCGGTGTCGTGGGGATGTGTTTCAACTTTCTCCTGTCGCACAGACTGGTATTTGAAGCCGGGACCTACTCAGCGGGGCCGGATGCGGCCGGAAGTCTGGACAGTGTCAGTCAAAATCGGTCTGGCAGGGCCCGCAACTGAACAGTCCGTAACGGGTCGGCGAGAGGTCACGAAGACGCGGAGCGGTTGTTGCACAGGGGTACACTATCGGGCAAGTTTCCTCCAGGGCTGAATACTTTGGTTTCGATCATTTCTCGACTGTTGCTGACCGGGGTTCTGCTGTTTGCAGTGATGCTGGTTCGGGCAGAAGCTCCAGAGGAGCCATGGGTGGAAGTGGCCGGCAAGCGTTATTGGGTCGAGATTGCCGCGGATCCGGCATCCCGGGCGCGCGGGTTGATGTTCCGCGAGGCCATGCCGGACAATGCGGGCATGCTGTTCATCTGGCCGCGGCCGGAGCCGCGCGCATTCTGGATGCGCAATACCCGGATTCCGCTGGACATTATCTATCTGTCCCCGGATCTTGAGATCGTGGCCTGGTCGCTGGATACGCCACCGTGCAGGACGCGAAACTGTCCCAGCTATCCCAGCAGGGCGCCGGCGCAATACGTGCTGGAGGTCAACGCGGGCGAGATGGCGCGCCTTGGTGCGCGCATCGGGGAGAAGGTGAGAATCGGTAATGTCGCTTCAATCACCTCGGAGACCGAAACCGGCGTGACTCAAGATGACTCAGGATTCTGATAGCGGATGTTTTCTGCGCTTTTCGCGCACGCTGCCGAGGATCAATACGGCAATCAGCATCAGTAACTCATCAATCATCGGCAAAGGGTCGGGGGTGAAAACGTTGATCAAAAACAGAGCTGCCGCGATCAGCAAAAGGGTGGGATAACGGCGACGCTGAAGAAAACGGCGAATGAATCCAGGCACCATGGTCAGATCCTCTTTGAAATCGAAAAAACTCCTGCAGATCTCGGATTGTCACCTGTTCGAGGATCCGAATGCCAGTTATCGAGGCAATAATGCCGACGACAACCTCGCACGGATAACCGTTTCCGTGCGCAATTTTGATCCCGATCTTCTGATGCTCACCGGGGATTTGTCCGAAGACGGCAGCAAGGCAAGCTATGTCCGGCTGCGTGATTGGGCGCTTCGGCTCAGTTGCCCGGTCGCCTGGATTCCCGGCAATCACGATGAACTGGCGTCGGCCGAAGCAGTGTTCGGGCCGGCCGGTTTTGATGCCGGGCCGGTGGTGGAATTAGGCGCATGGCAGTTTGCGCTGCTGGATTCAAGCTGGCCCGACGATCCTGGCGGAGAACTGAACGAACAGCGTCTGGCGTCGCTGGAAGAACTGGAACCCGGGCGGCCGGCCGGAGTATTTGTTCATCACCAGCCAGCGCCGGTGGGCGCGCACTGGATCGACAAGGTCGGCATGCGCAGTCCCGGGACGCTGTGGCGAAGGCTGCAAGGACTGGATCAGGTTCGGTTCATCGCTTTTGGCCATGTCCATCAGCGGTTTCGGCAGAAAATTGACGGCATTGAATGCCTTGCCTGCCCATCAACTGCAGCCAACAGCCACCCGGCTACCGCTCGATTCACCCCGGGCGAGACTACTCCCATGGCGCGCTGGTACATGCTGGGAGAAAACCACTTTCGAAGCGGCTACCTGGCCGCGTAGGAGAACCGACCGGGCAAAGCCGCGCATAAGCCGAGTCCTAGAATTCGACCATCTCGAAGTCTTCCTTCCCCGCCCCGCAATCCGGGCAGACCCAGGATTCGGGAACATCTTCCCAGCGGGTTCCCGGCGCCAGCCCGCTGTCGGGATCGCCGGTTTCCTCGTCGTAGATCCAGCCGCAGACCACGCACATCCACTTCTTGAACGGTTCGCTTTCGCTCATGCCTGATAATAAAGATCGGTGTTCATCAAGGTCCCGAATTCTAGAGCATCGCTCCGCAAGACGCTGTGCCATCGAACCTGGGCGGAGAATTTCGACCCGGGTGCGCCATGACTTCTGACAGGGCCGGAACGGTCGGGCACGCGCTAGAATAAAGCTCAGGGAGCATGCATACCGGAATTCCGATGGGCATTCCGGTTTGAAGCCCGGTCCTCGCTAGCGACCTGGCATTCAAGGCGGGCAGGTCCGAATTCCCGCCCGGATGGGCTGGCAACGGTCATTTCCGGATGGCGTTGTCATATTGAAACTCAATTCAGGAATCAAGTCATGATCAAACTGTATCGAACTGCTGCATCGCTTTTTCTGGTGCTGCTGGTCTCAGTGACAGTGTGGGCCGAAGACACCGGCCCGCAACTGATCACCGAGGTCGAGGGCATCAGCGAGTACAGGCTTGAAAACGGTATGCAAGTGCTGTTGATGCCGGATTCAAGCCGGCCGACCACAACCGTCAATGTCACCTATTTCGTCGGTTCCAAGCATGAAAGCTACGGCGAAACCGGCATGGCGCACCTGCTGGAGCACCTGGTGTTCATGGGCACGCCCGATCACCAGGACATCAAGAAGGAGATCTCCGAGCGCGGCGGATTTGCCAACGGCACGACCTGGTGGGAGCGCACCAATTATTTCCAGACCCTGCCGGCCGAGGAAGAAAACCTCGAATGGTCGCTCAGGATGGAGGCCGACCGCATGGTCAACTCGTTTATTTCCGCCGAGGATCTCGAAAGCGAAATGACCGTGGTCCGCAACGAGTTCGAGATTGGCGAGAACAACCCGTTTCGGGTGCTTTTGCAACGGGTCATGGCCACGGCATTCGAATGGCACGGTTACGGTCGCTCGACGATTGGAGCGCGTGCCGATATCGAGAATGTGCCGATCGAGCGCCTGCAGAATTTCTACCGGCGCTATTACCAGCCCGACAACGCAATGGTGATCATTTCCGGCAGTTTCGACACGGATCGCGCGCTGGAGCTGGTGCGGCAATATTTCGGCGCGATCCCGGAGCCGGAACGCACGCTGGACAACAAGCTCTGGGAGACCTACACACGCGAGCCCTTCCAGGACGGACCGCGCGAGGTCACCGTGCGGCGTTCCGGCTCGGTGCCGACGCTGATGGCGGCCTATCACGTCCCTTCCGCGCTGCACGATGATTTCGCCGCGGTCGAGGCGCTGAGTTTCGTGCTCGGCGATTCTCCTTCCGGCCGCCTGTACAAGGCGCTGGTCGAGCCGGGGATTGCCAGCCAGGTCGGTTCGGTGGTGTTTCGCCTGCCCGAGCCGTCGCTGTTGCTGGTGTTTGCCAACCTGCCCGAGGACGGCGATCTGGAGCAGGCACGCAAGATCGCCATGGAGACCCTGAACGACATTGCCGATAATCCGCCGACTGCGGAAGAAGTGCAGCGGGCGGCCAATTCCCTCAGCAGCCAGATGGAGCGCACGCTCAATGATTCCAGCCGGGTCGGAATCTCGCTGTCGGAATGGGCGGCGATCGGGGATTGGCGGATGCTGCTTTTGCATCGCGATCGGCTCGAGCAGGTCGAGGTTGACGATGTGGTGGCTGCTGCGCAGACTTACATGGTGCGGGACAACCGCACGCTGGGCCAGTTCATCCCGGATTCGGAACCCAGGCGGGCGGAAATTCCGCCAGTGCCGGAGGCTGAAAACCTGCTGGCCGATTACAGCGGTCGCGAACAGCGCTCGGCAGGTGAAGAGTTCGAGGCCACCCCCGAGAACATCGAGAATCGTGTCCGGCGCTTTGAACTGGCCAACGGCACCAGGGTGGCCCTGTTGCCCAAGGGCACCCGTGGCGAGCGCGTGCGTGGCCAGATCACCATGCGCATCGGCAACGAGGAGGCTTTGTTGGGTCTGGGCAGCATCCCGGGTGCCACAGCCAGTCTGCTGGATCGTGGTACGGAAAACTACACCCGCCAGGAGCTTGCCGATCGGATTGATGAATTGCAGGCCGGCCTCAGCCTGTCGGGTTCGACCAGTGTCAGTGCCAGTATCGAAACGCGGCGCGAGAATCTGGCCGAAGTCGTGGATTTGATCGCTGAAATCGCAAAACGTCCGACGTTCCCGGAAAACGAGTTGGCTGAATACAAGAATCGCAGCTTGACCCAGATCGCGCAGCAGGCCGATGACCCGGCCGGGGTGGCCAGCCGACGGATCAGTCGTCACGGCAGCCCATGGCCGCCGGAACATCCGAACTATGTTCCCACTTTCGAGGAATCTAAACAGCGCACCGAATCGCTGAGTGTGGATGAGCTTGGTGTTTTCCACCAGCGCTTTTACGGCTTCGGCCCGGGTACGTCCATCGCCTTCGTCGGTGATTTCGATGCCGATGAACTGCGCGCGCAACTGGAACGGCACTTTGGCGAGTGGACCGCGGCCGTGGAGTTCGAGCGGATTCCCAACCCGTACCGGGAAATCCCGACCGAGCGATTTGTCGAGCAGCTTGATGACAAGGCCAACGCGATCCTGATCGCCCGGCAGTCCATGCCGCTGTCGGATACCCATCCCGAGTATCCGGCACTGCAACTGGCCGGTTACATGATGGGCGGCGGATTTCTCAGTTCCCGGCTTGGCAACCGGATTCGCAACCAGGAAGGCCTTAGCTACTCGGTCGGCGGCAACTTCAACGCCGGTTCGCTGGACGAAAACGGCGGCTTTTTCATGTTCGCCGCGTTCGCCCCGGAAAACCGCGAACGGCTGGAGGAAGTGCTCGACGAGGAGTTGGTCAAGGCCGTTGAGGACGGCTTTACCGAGGAGGAACTGGAGTCGGGCCGCACCGGATTCTTACAGCAGCAGCGGCTGGTGCGTTCTGACGATGGTCGACTGGCCAGCCTGTTGTCCACTGGTCTGTATCTCGATCGTGATCTGTTCTTCAACGCCGAGCGGGAAGCGCGCCTTGCCGAAGTCACGCTGAGCGAGGTCAATCAGGCTATCGCCAACTGGCTCAAGCCCGACGCGCTCAGCGTCGCAATTGCCGGGGATTTCGAAGCCAGGCAGGAAGACGAAAGCGGCGGCGATTGATCCAGCAAAATTCGCCCCCGGGAGGATGCTGGGGTACACTGGAAGGCGCGGCGGGGTAACCGTCACGCCTTTTTTTCATACCTTGGCCTGTTGTGGACTGGCCGGCGCTGTTGTCGGTGCGGTAGACGCGCGCATGCCCAGGTAGATGCCGATCAGCGCCAGCATCGCGCCGGTCCATTGCCAGGCACTCAGGTGCAGATCGAACAGCGCCATATCCCAGATCATCGACAGGGTTGGCTGCAGCAACAGCAGCAGGCCAACGACCGAGGCGGGCAGGCCGGGCATGCCGCGCGAGATGGCCAACCAGCCCAGCACCTGGCAGATCACGCCCAGCGCGATCAGCGCGGCCAGCGAGCCGGCATCGGGAATGGTGAAATCGTGGCCTTCGGCCAGGTTGATTGCCGCCAGCATGATGCAGCACAGGATCGAGACCTGCGCCAGCCGGGCCTCGGCCGGAATGGCCGTGGTGGCGGACTGGTAGCCGCGCAGGCTAAGGATGTAGCCCGAGTAGGCCAGCGCGGTCAGCAGGCCGAAAGCCACCCCGGCCCGATAGGTCCCCGGCAGTTCACTCCACTCCTGGCCGAACAGCAGCCACAGCCCGGTCATTGCCAGTGCGATCGCCGCGCTGAAGCCCAAGCCGATCCGTTCGCGCAACCAGACAACGCCGATTGCGGCCAGGAGGAAGACCTGGAAGTTGGCCAGCAGTGTGGCCAGCCCGGGTCCGATGAATACGATGGAGCGGTGCCAGAACCAAAGATCGGCGGCGAAAAAGGCCGCGATCAACAACGAGCCGCCCCAGCCACGCCTGATGCCGTGGCGCCATTTCGATCGCGTCAGGATCAAGGCCAGCAGCGCCAAAGAGCCGAACAGCATGCGATAGACAGCCGATGTGGTCGGTGCCACATCGGCCAGGCGCACGAACACCGCGGCAAAACTGATCATCACCGCCCCGGCGGTGACCAGCAGTGCCGAAGTGCGGGGGGAAGTGGCGATGCGCATGCTAGTCACGAAACGGCGTGCCCGGACCGGGCAAATGTCAGCCTTACCGTTCGACTCGTAATCGGGAATCCAATAATCTGCGTTTCCTTGATTTTCCTTTCTCGGCCTGCCAATGGGATGCGCAAACCGTCATTATGTTGCGCGGGCTCTTACAAGGCCTCCGAGGCGAAGTCGGCCAGGCGGGAGCGCTCTCCACGCCGGAGGGTGATATGGCCGGCGTGCGCCCAGTGCTTGAATCGGTCGACGGCAAATGTCAGGCCGGAGGTGGTTTCGGTCAGGTAGGGCGTATCGATCTGCTCGATGTTGCCCAGACAGATGATCTTGGTGCCGGGACCGGCGCGCGTGACCAGTGTCTTCATCTGCTTGGGCGTGATGTTCTGCGCCTCGTCGATGATGAGGTAGCGGCTGAGGAAGGTCCGCCCGCGCATGAAATTCAGCGAGCGGATCTTGATCCGGCTGGTCAGCAGGTCGTTGGTGACCGCGCGGCCCCAGTCGCCGCCATGGCTTTCGGTTTCGGTCAGCACCTCGAGGTTGTCGGTCAGTGCCCCCATCCACGGTGTCATTTTTTCTTCTTCGGTGCCGGGCAGGTAGCCGATTTCCTCGCCTACCGAAACCGTGGCGCGGGTCATGATGATCTCCCGGTAGAGCTGCTCGTCGAGTGTCTGAGCCAGCCCGGCGGCCAGCGTCAGCAGGGTCTTGCCGGTGCCGGCGGTGCCGAGCAGGGTGACGAAGTCGATTTTCGGGTCCATCAGCAGGTTGAGGGCAAAATTCTGCTCCGGGTTGCGAGCATTGATGCCCCAAACCGATTTCGGTCCGTGGCGATAGTCATCGGCGACCTGCAACGTGAAGTGATCGAGCGTGACTTCACGCACCATGGCTTCCATGCCGTTATTGCCGGTCAGGCGCAGACACTGATTGGGATGCCAGTCATCGCCATCGATTCGTCCCAGGCGATAGAAGGTCCGGCCGGTCTCGTTCCACGAGTCCAGAACCGGATGACGCTCCCAAAAATCGTTGCCGTGGCTGTTCAGGCCGGTATATAGCAGGCTCAGATCATCCAGCGCGCGGTCATTGTGATAGTCCTCGGCCGGAATGGCGTGGATCGCTGCCTTGATGCGCAGATTGATGTCCTTGGAAACCAGCACCACCTCGCGCTCGGGAAACTGCTCGCGCAGTTTTATCGCCGCGTGCAGAATCTCGTTGTCAGCTTTGGCGCGCAACGGCGCGGGATGATCGTCGTCTTCTGCCGTTGCGGTCTGAAAATACAGCCTGCCGGAGCCGACGCGGATATCCAGACCGTCGGGCATCTTCAATTCCAGCCCGGACTCGAAGTCCTGTCCACCGTTCATCATCTGGCCGAGAAAACGGCTGACCTGACGGACATTGCGCGCCACCTCGGTCATGCCCTTCTTGGCTGCGTCCAGTTCTTCCAGCACCACCATGGGCAGGTAGATGTCGTGCTCCTCGAACCGGAACAGCGCGGTCGGGTCGTGCATCAATACGTTGGTGTCGAGCAGATACAGGCGCAAGCCATCGCTCATTGTTTACTCCGCAGTTGGCAGGTTCGGGAAAGGGTGGTGCGGGTCAGCCAAGTTCGGTCACGGCCTTGAGGACTTCATCGACATGGTCGGGCACCTTGACTTTGTGCCATTCGCGCACGATACGCCCGTCCGGGTCGAGCAGGAATGTACTTCGCTCGATCCCCAGGACTTTCTTGCCGTACATGTTCTTTTCCCTGATCACATCGAATTGCCGACACAGTTGTTCGTCGGTGTCGGCGATCAGCGGAAACGGGAAGTCGTGTTTTCTGCTGAAATTTTCATGAGTGCGCAGGGAATCCCGCGACACGCCGATCACGGCGCAGTTCAACTTACGGAACTGCTCCCAGGCATCACGAAAGTCCTGGCCTTCTCGGGTACAGCCCGGCGTGTTATCACGCGGATAGAAATAAATCACCACGGGCTGGCCGCGGAAATCCTGAATTGACAGGGATTGCTCGCCGGTGGCGGCTAGCGAGGGTGTTTGCAATGGCTTGGCGTTTTGGTTCATATTGTTTCAGGTTTGGTAAAAATTCAGTTAATTCAGTCTGTTGGTATACTTCAATAGCGAATCGGCCCAACCGAATTCAAGCTCAGCTTGCTTGTCAGCAACTCACACTGCTAGTAGTATGCCCCGCCCATGGAAAAAATGAATGACAGCTTGCTTGCCGGCGCCATCGCCGCGCTGGTCACACCGTTCAACCCGGATTCGCTACTGCCGGATGATGCGGCCTGGACCGCCCTGCTGGAGTGGCACGCCCGTTCGGGCACGGCCGGAGTCGTGGTTGCCGGAACCACTGGAGAATCAGCCACGTTGCGAGCCAGAGAGCGTGATCGGCTGCTGCAGCGGGCTGTGGAGGTGGCGGATTCACGCATGAAAGTGATCGCCGGCACCGGCTCGGCCTCGACTTCCCTGGCGCTGAACCACAGCCGGCGGGCGGCGGCGCTGGGTGCGGATGCCGTGCTGGTGGTCACGCCGTACTATAATCGGCCGCCACAGCGCGGTCTGCTGGCACATTACCGGACCATTGCCGACCAATGCCCGGTTCCGGTCGTGGTCTACAACGTGCCCGGCAGAACTGCATGTGATCTGGAACCGGAGACCATGCTGGCGCTGGCCGAGCATCCCAATATTGCCGGGATCAAGGAAGCGGTGGCCGACATGGATCGGGTTGGCCGGTATGCCGAAGCCGGAGTGGCCGTGGCCAGTGGAGATGATCCAAGTGCCCTGCGGGCGATGCAAAATGGTGCCGTCGGGGTAATTTCGGTGGTCGCAAACGTGGTCCCGGGAAGCTTTGCCCGAATGTGCCGGCTGGCCGGTGCCGGCCGCCACGAGCGGGCCGCGGCGATCGATCAGTCGCTCCAGGCGCTGTACCGGTTTGTGTCGCTGGAGAGCAACCCGGTTCCGGTCAAGTGGCTGCTGGCAAGGCTTGGACGCTGTTCGCCTTTATTGCGGCTGCCGCTGGTTGAACTTGACCAGGATTACCACGATCTCGGCAATAGCATGATCGAATCGATATCCGAACTCAACACTGAAGTGAATTCATGAAGGGGTCCGCTCTGAACAATTCCCGCTCATTCACAGCGAAAGTGATGCTGCCAGTCCTGCTGCCGGTCCTGCTGGCCGGTTGCTTCGGCTCGCGCAACCCGGTTTATGTTTCCAGCGAAGAAGTGTCTCCGATCCGGGTGCCTGAAGGGCTGACCCAGCCGGATCGGCAGTCGACGTTCGAAATCCCCGGTTTCTCGCTGCCGGAGCTTGCGGCCAGGGGAGACCAGTCCCGCCCGCCCCAGGTACTTCCGTCCAGCGAGGCCGAGCAGGCGCGTTCCAGCGTGCGCTTCGGGCCTACCGGTCTGTACCTGGAAATCGAGGATGAAGCGGCCAGCGTCTGGCGTCGTCTGACTTTTGCGCTGAATCGGGGTGGCATGTCGATCGAAGAGGTGCTGTTCGATGACCGGCGATTCCTGACCCGATTCACGCACGAACCGGTACAGGCCTCGCAGCGGGGGTTCTTCAGCCGCATGTTTCTGTTCTGGCGCTCGCCGGAGGTGATCGATTACAGTGGTGTCTATCAACTGGAAGTCCAGCGCGAAACCGCGCAGACCACCCGAATTACGATCTTCGATCGGGAGGGTTCGATTCTGCCGATGGAGCAGGCGGAGTACGTTCTGATCCGCCTGCAGCAGCGGCTGGGCTAGCGTGCTGTCTGGTATTAATTGGTGATATGAGAGCCCCGCAAAGAGTCCGCAACAAGGCGCAAGCCGCAGGACACAGTTATTCTGTGTTCAAGGCTTGGAACGCTGTTGCGGGCTCTTTGCGGGGCTCGATTCGGGCGAGCCGCGAAGCGGCCATCTGCGGCGTTGCGCTCTCTTGAAAGGGGATCACCCTTCCGGCGAGAGCGCGCCTGGCAGCTGACCGCTTGGCGACTCGCTCATATCACCAATTAATACCAGACAACACACTAGTGTACCCCGTCACTCAGCGCTCCAGCAGCTTGCGCTTGTCCGGTTTGTCTTCCCACTCCGCTGCGTCTGGCGGCGGATCCTTGCGTTCGTTGATCACCGGCCATTCGAGCGAAAGTTCGGCATTGAGCTGGAGAAAATCCTGCTGGTCTGCCGGCAGATCATCCTCGGGATAGATGGCTTCCACCGGGCATTCGGGTTCGCAGAGGGTGCAGTCGATGCACTCTTCCGGGTCGATGACCAGAAAATTAGGTCCTTCATGGAAACAGTCGACCGGGCAGACTTCCACGCAGTCGGTGTATTTGCACTTGATGCAATTTTCAATAACAACGAAGGTCATTAGAAATTTAGAGTCCCGTGTCAAGATCCTGCAGCCGTGGCGACTGCCTCAGCCGATGGTAAACTAGCGTATCGATGGTGCGTGAACGCATGCGTTGCGCATGCAGCAACCACCAGGCCCAGGATTATATAAGACCTCACCGCAAACCTCTTGAACACTTCTTACAAGGAAATCCCGGGCGGCGAGCACAACATTCGTCGCAGCGGTATCAGTCGTGCCGCTCTGGAAGTGACTGATCGCCTGCAGCAGGCCGGTTTCAAGGCCTATATTGTCGGCGGGGCACCGCGCGATCTTGTGCTCGGCCGCGCTCCCAAGGATTTCGATGTCGGCACCAGCGCGACGCCCGAGGAGGTGCGTGATCTGTTTCACCGGGCGCGGTTGATCGGGCGCCGTTTTCGCCTCGCGCATGTGCGCTTCGGACGCGAGGTGATCGAGGTCGCAACCTTCCGCGGCAGCAGTGATCAGGGGGATCGCAGCGTGGAGGATTCCGGCCGGGTGTTGCGCGACAACGTGTTCGGCAGCGAGGCCGAGGACGCGGTTCGGCGCGATTTCACGATCAATGCATTGATGTACGACCCCAGTCGCGAAGTGCTGCGCGATTACACCGAAGGGTTCGAGGATCTGAAAAAGCGCCGGCTGCGTTTGATCGGAGACCCCGAGACGCGTTTCCGCGAAGATCCCGTGCGGATGTTGCGCGCCATGCGGTTCATGTCCAAGCTTGATCTGCACCTGGATCCGCCTACCGAGGCAACGATTCGCCCGCTGGCTCCGCTACTGGCCGGTATTCCGCCGGCGCGCCTGCTCGATGAGCTGCTCAAGATGCTGCTCGGCGGCTCGGCCCTGGACGGATTTCGGGCGCTGGTCCGATTCGGTTTGTGGTCGGAGCTTTTCCCCGGTCTTCTCGAAGATCCAGAACACCCGCCTCGGCTGGTCGAGCAGGCTTTTTGCAATACCGATCAAAGGGTGGCCAAAGGCAAACCGGTGACGCCGGGCTTTCTGTTTGCCGCCCTGTTCTGGCCGCGCGTTTCGGTGGATGCGCGGCGACATGTGGCGGAGGGCATGCCTCCGGTTGAGGCATTGGCCGCTGCCGGCGATGCAGCTTTCGCGCTCTATTCCAGGCGCGTGGCCATTCACCGGCGTTTTTCGACCATGGCACGCGAAATCTGGATGTTTCAGCCGCGCTTCGAGAAGCGTCGCGGCAAGCGCGCCATGCGCCTGTTCAACGAACGCCGGTTTCGGGCCGCCTACGACTTTTTGCTGTTGCGCTCGGAAGAAAACGAGCAGGCCGCCGAGCTGGCTCAATGGTGGACTCATGTCCAGTCGGTAGACGCCGAGCAGCGCAATCTGTTGATCTTTGGCGAGCAGGGTAAACCGGAACCGAACACGCGGCCGGCGTCATGACGCGCGCTTTTGTCGGTCTGGGCAGCAACCAGGGCGGGCCGGAACGGCAATTAGAGCAGGCGCTGCGGGCGCTGGCCGAGGTGCCGCGCACGCTGCTTGCGGCGCAGTCGGCATGGTATCGGACACGGCCCGTGGGGGATGCCAATCAAGCCGATTTTCTCAATGCGGTGGTCGAGATCGAGACCGGACTGACCGCGTTGGAACTGCTCGACGAACTCCAGCGGATTGAACGTGAACAGGGCCGGCGGCATGATCCGGCCCGTCGCTGGGGGCCGCGCACTCTGGATCTTGATCTGCTCCTGTTCGGTCATGAGATCATTCACCATAGTCGCCTGAACGTGCCTCATCCGCGTCTGGCGCTGCGCGCGTTCGTGCTCAAGCCGCTGGCTGATCTGGCGCCCGCATTGCTTGTGCCTGGATACGGCCGTGTCGGTGAGATCCTTGCAAATGCCGACTGCTCGGGTATTGTGGCCCGCGTCAGACCACCGGAAACCGGTATTGGAGAACATCAGCCATGACTCGTCCGAAAAAGATCACCATGGCTGCGCTGGCGGCCATGAAACAGGCCGGTGAGAAGATCACCATGCTGACCGCCTACGACGCAACCCTGGGCGGCGTGCTGGACCGGGCCGGAGTCGACTGCATTCTGGTCGGCGATTCGCTTGGCAATGTTGTGCAGGGTCGTCAGACCACGGTGCCGGTCACGCTGGAGCACATGGTTTATCATCTAACATGCGTGCGCCGGGGTGTCGAGCATGCATTGTTGCTGGCTGATCTGCCGTTTCTGAGCTACAGCGATGAGATTCAGGCAGTGGATTCATCGCGACGACTGATGCAGGCCGGTGCTGAAATGGTCAAGCTCGAAGGTGGCGAGCCGGTCGCCGCAATCGCTGCCCGGCTGGTCGAGCTTGGTGTGCCGGTATGCGGTCATGTGGGACTGACGCCACAGTCGGTTCACCAGTTATCAGGGCATCGTGTTCAGGGGCGTGGACCGGGCGCGCGGGAGCGTTTGTTGGCCGATGCGCGGGCGCTGGAGGAGGCCGGTTGCGGGCTTCTGGTTGTCGAATGCATCCCGGCCGGGCTCGCCGCCGAGGTCGCGTGTGCGGTCTCTGTGCCGGTGATCGGCATCGGCGCCGGCATCGATGTCGACGGCCAGGTTCTGGTACTGCATGATGCGCTGGGCCTGAATCCGCGACCGGCCCGCTTCGTGCGCGACTTTCTGGCATCGGCCGATTCGGTGTTCGGGGCCGTGACCAATTACGTCAACGCCGTGCGCACGGGCAAATTTCCGGCGCTGGAAGAGTCCTGGCAGGACTGAACAAGGCCATGGAGATCATCGAAACCCCGGAGCAGTTGCGTTGCTGGCGCGAAATGGCCCGGGCGCCGGTAACGCTGGTGCCGACCATGGGCAACCTGCACGCCGGTCACCTGAGCTTGATCGAACATGCCCGCTCGCATGGCGCAAGAGTGATTGCCAGTATTTTCGTCAATCCGACCCAGTTCGGTCCCAACGAGGATTTCGGGCGCTATCCGCGCACGCCGCAAGCCGATCGCGAAGGCCTGACCGCAGCCGGCTGCGACGCGATCTGGGTGCCGGCCGCGGAAACGATGTATCCGGACGATCCGGCGGACGGGTTCGGTGTGCAAGTGCCGGGTCGCCTGGCCGGTTGTCTGTGCGGCGTGCATCGTGCGGGCCATTTTGACGGCGTGGCCAATGTGGTGATGCGGCTGTTCTGGCAGGTCTGTCCCGACCGCGCCGTTTTTGGCGAGAAGGACTGGCAGCAGCTGGTGATCATTCGTGCGTTGGCACGGGCTTTTTCGGTTCCGATAATGGTGGAATCGATTCCCACGGTGCGTGAAGCGGACGGCCTGGCCATGAGTTCGCGCAATCGCTACCTGAACGCCGATGAGCGCGCCCGGGCCCCCGAGTTGCACCGGGCTCTGCTCGAGGCCGCCTGGTGGATCCGGACGGCTGATGCGACGGGAACTTTTGATTCGGTTAGGCGGTCTGCATTGAAGCGTCTGCAAAGGGCTGGATTCGAGCCGGAGTATTTCGAAGTGCGCGATCAGGAAACACTTGGCCCGGCCACCGGTCAGTCCGACCGGTTATTCGCCGCGGCCCGTCTGGGCCAGGCCCGTCTGATCGACAATGTTGCGCTTTCGCGACAAGATTGTGGTTGAAATCCAAATCAGGCTTGGAATCCAGCTAAAACTGTGGTAGAGTTACCACGACCTTGAATTTCCAGTGCGGCGATCAAGGTAATCAGGGCGCGATTTGAGGTACATCACTCCGACACGCTGCCTCTCCTCAGAAATGAGGAGAGGCTTTTTTTGTGCGCCCGGCACGGGCGCACTCCTGGAGGTGCAAGTCCTCCCGTAAGCTGGC
>CAYVPB010000068.1:0-14781 GCA_964453565.1 uncultured Halomonas sp. | reverse complement strand
ACACAGTTGATTTCGTAGTCCATCCGGTCGCTGTGCCAGGTTCTATTGGCTCTGGTTGCTGGACGCCCGGGTTGCTCGGAACGGACTTCATGGGTGATGACCAATCTGGCCCAGCCGTTGACGGTGCTGTCGACGCCGGTGGCTGCCAGGTCGGTGGCGGAGCCTTTTGGCGACTCGACCAGCAGGGTGTGCTGAATCGATGTGCGGCCCGGCCCCTTGACATCGAATGTCTGCGCCGGGCTTCGATAACCGCCACTTGCGTGCCACTGGGCCACCACCGGGCCGGCAGCGGCAAACTCCAGATCCGCTTCCAGTTGCACTTTTGCCGGGCATTGTGTGGCCTGCCGTGCATGGCTGATGCGGACCTCAGCTCCGGCAAAGCTGGATGTGACGCTAACGGAACCGTCCTGACCATCCCTGCGAGCTGGCCGGGTGGTCGGCGTCCCCGAGCGAGCGCCGCGCGCGTCGGGATTGGGCAAGCAGTGAATCCATGCATCCAGA
Organism: uncultured Halomonas sp.; assembly: GCA_964453565.1. Classification (GTDB taxonomy): domain Bacteria; phylum Pseudomonadota; class Gammaproteobacteria; order Xanthomonadales; family Wenzhouxiangellaceae. The sequence goes on along the minus strand of CAYVPB010000068.1, from coordinate 14,280 downwards.
TCCACTGAACTGCTTTCAAGCGTTCCCCTGCGCAGTCCCTTGCCTGCGCACTGGTGGCTTGAAGATGCTCTCAAAGCACGCGGAATCCTGACCGCAAAGCCCTCTCGAATTACCTGGTCCAGGGACTTGCCGGACCGGCGACTGAAATCACGGGCCGAATCATTGCATTGTTGAACCGGATCGAATGCAGTAAAGTCGGCGCGCGGAACAGAAAGCGCCCACGGCCACTGGCCACGCAGATCGCTGCCGCGGTATCTCGGGCCCGAACCGGCACCGGCAGAAAGCCGGCGACGGCTCGCGCCCCGGTTGCACAATGCGTATCCGTAAACCAATACCTGGGTGTCGGTATGCAGATCAAGTAGCCGATCGTACTCCAGATTGCCAGCGCTGACTTCGACATACGGGCCATCCTCCGGATAACTGGTTTCCATGCCCGCCTGGTTCCAGCGTTGATATTCGTAGCCAATCAACGAGGAACTTCCTCCTTGTGACTCGGCAAGTCCGGCCGATGTGAGCCCAATCAGCATGATCGGGACAGAAACAGCGTATCCGCCACGCAGCGAGTCGAGATTCATTGCTTTTCTCCAGGCCTTTCTAAACCAGTAATGCTAGTCGTATAGCCCACACAGCAAGTGCGCGTCAAGACTGCCTGGTCCGGAACCGAACGAGGTCTGCTTCCAACAACCCGATTAGAGGCCAGGTGGGCGTCCGGATCCCCTGTGCGGGTGGCATTTCAGTTCCTGGTCGGCACCGGGAATCGACGCGGTTCCCAGCAGGGTCGAGCCCGGCATCTCAATTGTCCTGGATCAAATCCAAGCCTGAGGCAACCAACGAGAATAATCGTGGCCAGGGTTGCTTGTCGCCTCAAGGATCCGAGGCCTGCAAATAATCGTCAGCCGGGCCAGTTCAGAAATCACTCCGGAGTTTCGCATGGTCGCATTTCGATGGAACAGCAACTTCGTCACGAATCTGCCTGCAGTAGACGAACAACACCGCCACCTGGTTGACCTGATCAACACGCTTGGCGACCACCTGAGCCGCGATGAGGTCAATGCTCAGGAGCTGGACAAGGTGTTCCGGGAGCTGGTCGACTATGCCGACTATCACTTTTCGGAAGAAGAGGCCCTGATGCGCCGGATCGGCATCGATTCGCGCCATATCGAGGGCCATACCAAAGCGCATCGGAGATTTCTTCACGACATAGAGCTGCTTAAAACCAACGGTGGAACACAGGTCAGAGACATTGCCTCGCGCATGCTCGATTACCTGGTGCACTGGCTGACCTATCATATCCTCGGCCAGGACCAGAACATGGCCCGACAGATCGAGGCAGTGCATTCAGGCATGGATGCTGCCGCCGCATTCGAGGCAGAAGAGAGGGAACAGGATGCCGCGATCGAAGCCCTGATCGAGGCGTTGAACGGTTTGCTGGCGCAGCTTTCCTCGCGCAATCGAGAACTACTGGAACTCAACCGTTCGCTGGAGCAGCGCGTGGCCGAGCGAACGCGCGCTTTGTCGGAAGCCAATGAACGTTTGAAGGTGCTCTCTCTGGAAGATTCCTTGACCGGGCTCTCGAACCGGCGTCACGCAATGATGCTGCTCGAAACATTGTGGACGGAATCCTTCCAACAGGGCACTCCACTGGCAGCCCTCATGATCGATGCCGACAATTTCAAGGCGGTCAATGACACACATGGCCACGATGCCGGAGATACCGTCCTGATCGAACTGGCCCGAGTCCTGAAGCACTTCGTGAGAACGGATGATCTTGTATTCCGGCTGGGCGGCGACGAATTCCTGGTCCTTTGCCCCCGCACCGATCGTAAAGGGGCGTTGACGGTCGCCGAGCAACTCGGCAAGCATGTCGCTGACCTGCGGGTTCCGGTCGGAAACGAGACCTGGACCGGTAGCATCAGCATCGGGGTCGCCTCACAGATACCGAGCAGCCGAGCGTTCGAAGAAATGATCAAGGAAGCCGACGATGCAGTCTACCAGGCCAAGGCAGCAGGCAGGAACTGCATCCGTTTCGCCACGTCATCCCCGCTCGGGCCCGAGTAGACCAAGCCATCCCATCCGACGCGAGATCGGACTCCCTTGTGAATCGGTGGCGCCCTGGATCCTCGATACAGGGTCAAAACTGAAAATGAAAAGTTTGACGCCAACTTCTGGCAGGCATCAGATTTCAAACCTTCCGCGATACAACCCATGCTTGACGATGTAGGCCAGCACGGTCGAGGGCAGCAGAAAGCGCGGGTTGCGACCGTTTGCGATCTGGTCACGAATGTCGGTGGAAGAGATTGCCAGGTGGGTGACATCGACATTGCAGACCTGACCGGCCGGTTTACTCATCAGTTGTCCGGGGGTCTGAACGAAACGCCCCTTCAGATGCGCGGCAAGCTCATCCGAGTACTCCGGCGTGCTGTTGGGCCGGGTCATGACCACGAGATGGGCAAACTCCAGCAGGCGTTTCCAGTTGTGCCAGCGGTCCAGATTATTGGCGGCATCCTGACCCAGGCATAACAAAATGGGCGTCGAACCGGATTCTTCGCGCATGCTGTCCAGGGTTTCGCTCATGTACGACGGTCCCTGGCGCCTGACTTCACGTTCGTCCACTGAAAGATCGGCATGCGGGGCCAGCGCCAGTTCGAGCATGGCCATGCGGTGTCTGGCCTCGGCCCAGGTGCTGTCGCGATGCGGCGGCTGGCCGGCCGGCAGCAGGCGGAAGTCGTCGACTTCAAGTTCCTCGGCAACTTCGGCCGCGGCCCTGAGATGACCGTAATGGACCGGGTCGAAGGTGCCACCGAAGATTGCGGTCGCGCGCTTGCTCATGCCGCCTGCCAGCCCGTCTGCCAATCCGCCGGTGCCGCCAGCGCCGAGCAGAAGCGCTCCAGCTCGATCCAGAAGTCACCCGCGGCCTGCCCCTTGGACAGCAGATCCAGACGACTCAGCATGGAGAGCGCTTTTTCGATGCGCGCCTGCCCGTTGCGCATGACCAATGCGTCGATCGGCCCCTGCCGAGCCTGCCACACGCGCATCTCGGAATAGATCTGTCGCGCCGGGCGCTGGCTGCCAGCGACCTTCCAGGCGACTTCCAGTTCACGACCCAGCGCCCACAGCACCGCCGGTGGCGGCGTTTCACCCTCCTTCAAACCACGGATGCAGCGAAGTGCCGCGCCCGGGCGGCCGATGAACGTCAACTCGACCAGGCGGAAGGCATCGAAGCGGGCACTATCGGCCACTGCTTCGCGGACCTGTTCCATGCTCAGATGCTGATTGGGATAAAGCAATGCCATGCGATCCACTTCCTGGGCCGCGGCCAGCAGGTTGCCTTCCAGACGCTCGGCCAGAAATGCACAAATCGACTGTTCACCCGAAAGCCCGCGGGATTTCAGCCGCGCCGCAATCCAGCGCGGCAATTGCGCCGGCCTGACGTTCCAGGCCGGCAGATAAATGCCGGCCTTGTCGACCGCCTTGACCCAGGCCGATTTTTCCTGGGCCAATTCCCACTGGTCACACAGGATCAGCAATACATCATCGCGCTGGTCGTCGATCCAGGCCCGGATCACCTTGCCGCCCTCGTTGCCGGGCTTACCTGAGGGAAGACGCAATTCCACCAGCCGTCGGGTTGCAAACAAGGACCCGGTTTCCGTTGCGCGGTTGAGCTCATCCCAGTCGAAGCGAGCCTCCGCGGTCAGCTGGATTCGCTCGGCCACTTCATTTTCGCGACATGCGCGGCGCACCTGATCAGCGGCTTCTTCGACGATCAGCCGTTCCGGCCCGGCGAACAGGTAGACCGGAACCAGCCCCCGCTGGAGCTGCTCGGGCAATCGCTCGGGAAACAGCTTCACGAGCGGCCGAAGGCTTCCAGCCGACGGATCAATGCAGCGGCCATTTCACGCCTCAGGCTTTCGCGGATCAGTTCCTCTTCGGTTGAAGCTCCGAGAATTTCCTGCTCATCGAACTGAAAATCACGCGCCATGCGCAGTGATTCGTCCGCGAGCAATGCAGAGCCATCCGGCCCGTTCAGACTGTAGCGCAGTTCAAACACCAGCTCGAATTCGCGCACGCGCGCATCGCCGGTAATCGACAACGCGCGCCGGGTGATGCGCTCATCGAGAATGCGCAGCTCCGCGGCCTTTTCCTCGCCGCTGTCGACAAGCCGTACACCGTTGGCCCGCAGCAGCAGCTCGAGCTCGCGGATGAAAGCGCTGGTGCGGTCGGGCGCGCGTAGCCAAGTGGCGCTCATTTCCTCCGGCAGGCTGGCCGCGCCACGCAACTGAAAACCACATGCCGACAACAGCAGCAAGGCCAATGCCAGCAACGGCAGGTGCACACGCGGCATGAGCGTTTTCATGAGGCGATCACGATGTTGACCAGTTTATCCGGCACCACGATCACTTTGCGCAATTGCCTGCCTTCGATGAATCGATGAACATTCTCCTCGGCCAGGGCCTCGCGCTGCAACTGTACCCGGTCCGTACCGGGTGGAACCTGAATGCGCGCTCGCACCTTGCCGTTGACCTGCACCACGATCGTGACCTGCTGTTGCACCAGCGCCGACTCATCGACCGTCGGCCAGCCGGCATCGAGGATCGAATCTTCGTGGCCCAGGCTCTGCCACAGCGCCTGGCCGATGTGCGGGGTGACCGGCGCGATCAACCGCACCAGCGCCTCGAATCCTTCGTGCGCCACCGCAAGCTCGTTCCCGCCATCCGGCTTGAAGCGACCCAGTGCATTGGCGCACTCCATGACCGCGGCGATCGCGGTATTAAAGGTGTAGCGCCGGCCAAAATCGTCACCGACCTTGACAATAGTTTCATGCACCTTGCGTCGCACTTCCAGTGCTTCACCGGACAACGCCCCCGGGTCCAGATCGGCAACCGGGCCGGACTCAAGATGCTCATGCACCTGCGTCCACAGGCGCTTGAGGAAACGCCAGGCACCCTCCACCCCGGCCTCGGACCATTCCAGACTCTGCTCCGGCGGCGCGGCGAACATCGAGAACAGGCGCACCGTGTCGGCCCCGTAATGATTGACCATGGAGGCCGGATCCACTCCGTTGTTCTTCGATTTGGCCATCTTTTCGATCCCGCCGAAATGCACCGGACCGCCATCGGCGGCCAACACCGCCGAATCAATGCGCCCCTTGCTGTCGCGCTCGACTTCGACATCGGCCGGGTTGTACCAGGTCCTGCGACCCTGGGCGTCCTCCCGGCACCAGGTCTCGGCCAGCACCATCCCCTGGGTCAGCAGCCGCTTGAACGGCTCGTCCACCCCGACCAGCCCCAGATCGCGCATGACCCGGGTCCAGAATCTCGCATACAGCAGGTGCAGGATGGCATGTTCAATCCCGCCGATGTACTGGTCCACCGGCATCCACGCATTGGTCCGCCCATCAACCATCGCGGCCTGGTTGTCGACGCACGGATAACGCATGAAGTACCAGGACGAATCGACGAAGGTGTCCATGGTGTCGGTTTCGCGCTTGGCCGGCTTGCCGCAGCGCGGGCACGGACAATTCAGGAATTCCTCGCATTTTTTCAGCGGGCTTCCGGAACCGTCCGGGATCAGGTCCTCGGGCAGCACCACCGGTAGATCGGCCTCGGGCACCGGTACAGCGCCGCAGTCCGGGCAATGGATGATGGGAATGGGGCAGCCCCAGTAGCGTTGGCGGCTGATGCCCCAGTCGCGCAGCCGGAACTGCACCCGGCGTCGACCCAGGCCTTTTTGCTCCAGCGCATCGACGATGGCGTCGAAGCCTGCCTGGCAATCAAGGCCGTCAAAGTCCCCGGAATTGACCAGGCATACGTTTTCTTTCGCCGTATACCAGTCCTGCCATTGCCGGTCATCATAGGCATGCTCTACGGATTCGGGCTGAATGACCTGGCGGATCGCAAGGTCATACTTGTTGGCGAATTCAAAATCGCGCTCATCGTGCGCCGGCACCGCCATGACCGCACCCTCGCCATAACCCATCAGGACATAGTTGGCGATCCATACCGGCAAGGCTTGCCCGGTCAGCGGATGCTCAGCGGTCAGCCCGGTGTCGATGCCGCGCTTTTCCTGGGTCGCGATATCGGCCTCGCTGACCCCGCCGGTGGCGCAGGTACGGATAAATTCCGCCACATCAGGCCGTGATTCAGCAGCCTTGCGCGCCAGCGGGTGTTCCGGGGCTACGGCCATATAAGTGGCTCCCATCAGGGTGTCCGGACGGGTTGTAAATACCCTCAACTCGCCGTCGGCATGAGGAAAGGAGATCTCCGCGCCAGTACTCTTGCCGATCCAGTTGGCCTGCATCGCGCGCACCCGCTCGGGCCACTCGTCCAGGCCGTCGAGCGACTCCAGCAACTGGTCGGCATAGCGCGTGATGGCCAGGTAATACATCGGGATTTCGCGTTTCTCGACCAGCGCGCCGGTGCGCCAGCCTCGGCCATCGATGACCTGCTCGTTGGCCAGCACGGTCTGATCGACCGGATCCCAGTTGACCGTGCCGGTCTTCTTGTAGGCAATTCCCTGATCCAGCATTTTCAAAAACAGCCACTGATTCCAGCGATAGTAGTCCGGATCGCAGGTCGCCAGCTCGCGCTTCCAGTCGATCGCAAAACCCAGCTCCTGAAGCTGCCGGCGCATGTGGTCAATGTTGTCGCGAGTCCATTTCGCCGGCGGCTCGCCCCGGGCAATGGCAGCATTTTCGGCCGGCAACCCGAAGCCATCCCAGCCCATCGGCTGCAGCACCGGACGACCGTTGGCACGATGGAAGCGAGTGATCACATCGGCGATGGTGTAGTTGCGCATGTGACCCATGTGCAGGTGCCCCGAAGGATAGGGAAACATGCTCAGGCAGTAAAACGACTCATCGCCCGGAAGATCGGGGGCGCGGAATGCGTCCTCGGCCTGCCAGCGTTTGCGTGCTTCGGGCTCGATGGCGGCCGGGTTATAGGGATCGGTCACGGTGCGCGGTTTGCAATCTTGGGATCGGCAAATGGTAACTGGATACGAGCGAGATGTCGCTCTTATCGGTCAATGCCTGGCATTATCGCGCGGTCGCGCTCTGGACAGCGGGATCAGCCATCATTATCGTCGCCTTCGACGAATTCGTTCCAGCGCTGCTGAACCTCATCCATGGTCGCCTGAGTGCGCCCACGCATGGTGCTCCAGGTCCTGTCGGAGTATTCGGCGGCCTCATCGAGCGCCTGCTCGGCCCGTTTGCGGGCCTGACGAGCCTCGTCGAGCGCCTGATCCCAGGCTTCCGAACCACGTTCCAGACTCGAATCGGCAAGCTCATTGAGCTTCTGCCGCGCATCGCCGGCCGCACTGACCGCCTCCTGCCAGGCATCCCGGGCCTTGGCAGTCGTTTCATCCATTGCCGATCGAGCTCGATCCGCGGTCGAGTCCGCGGCTTCGTCTGCCGACTCCATTGCATCATCGAACACCTGTTCGCCGGCCCCGGCGCTATCTTCGGCGGCCTGTTCGATCGACTCGCCGGCTTTCTCGATCTCGCTTTCGGCATCCTGCTCGGACTGACAGGCAACCAGGCTGATTGCCGCCAGTGCCATGATGATGAACTTGTACATTTGTCGCTCCTGTTGAGTCACTGCATGCCGGTCCAGTCCGGCACGATCATTGATAATACTGGACGCAAACAACCATCAATTCAACCCTGATCTCAGTATTCCGGAACGCGAATGACGGCCCGTCAAGACGACATTCCATTCATCGCGCGCACCCTGATGCCGCGGGAAGTCCAGGTCAACGCGCTGATGGCGATCGCTCTCGGTGCGCTGGAGGGCGGCCTGCTGGGCGTCATTGTCAAGACCGGTTTCGATCATGTGGCACCAACCTCGCTGGTCAATCTGGCTGTGGCACTGGTCACCGGCGCTCCGGCGCTGGCCAACGTTGCCAGTCTCACTTTTGCCAACCTTGCCCACGGGCACGACAAGACCCGCTGGGTCTCTGCCTTGATGGCCTTGACAGCACTCGGAGCAATGATGATCGCGCTGGCGCCGGTCAGTCCGGGCGGCCTGGTCTGGCTGACGCTGTGGATGGTTTTCGCCCGCTTAAGCTGGTGCGGCGTGATCACGCTGCGCGCGGCAATCTGGCGGGCCAATTTCCCGCGCCATGTTCGGGCCACGATCACCGGGCGCATTGCGGTGACCTACTCGGTGCTGATGGCGCTGACCGCGGCGGCGATCGGGCTGGCGATGGAATTCGGCCCGCTGGCCTGGCGCTGGCTGTTTCCGCTCACCGCGCTGTTGGGCATGCTGGCCGCCTGGCGCTACCGACGCTTTACCATCCGCGGCCATGGCCGGCTGTTGCGCGAGGAAGCGGCTGCCGGCACCGGTGGCAAGACCCGGATTCGGGACGCCATCGAGGTGCTGCGCCGGGATCGCTGGTATCGCCGCTACATGGCCACCATGTTCCTGTTTGGCTCCGGCAACCTGATGGTCATCGCACTGCTGGTGGTGATCCTGACCGAGCAATTCGGGATGGCGCGCTTCCAACAGGTATTGATCACGACCACGGTACCACTGATTGCGGTCTCAGTAGTGACACCATTCTGGGCCCGGCGCCTGGACCGGATGCACGTGCTGGAATATCGTGCCGTGCATTCGTGGATGTTCGTGCTGGCCATGGCCTGCTTCGTACCGGGCGCAATTTTCGGCCAGGTCTGGCTTTTCTGGCTTGGCGCCCTGGTACTGGGGTCGGCATTTGCCGGCGGCAAACTGGGCTGGAATCTCGGCCACAACGATTTTGCCTCCGACGGCCGCTCGACCCTGTACATGGCCATACACGTCACCCTGACCGGCATCCGGGGCCTGTTTGCACCCCTGATTGGCGTCGGCCTTTATCAGGTTCTGGAAAGCTCTCAGCCGACTGCCGGTCGCTATGTATTACTGTTTCCACTCTCGCTGACCCTGGCCGCGGCAATCACCTTCGTTATTCTGGCCAGGCTGCATCGCGCGGAAGCCGCTGCCGCGGGACAAGAAGCCTGATACTCCATCAACAATACCTGTATCTTTGGAATGAATCCGGCCTGCCCACGCGGTTGAAAACGTATTCAGCCGCGCCGTTTCATGAATGCGGCGGACTGACGGTTTAGGCTTGACCCAACACGAGGAACCCGATTGAAAATGCAATCACGAAGACCCGCATCAATGATGGTGATCTTTGGCGCCACCGGCGACCTGGCCCAGCGCATGCTGCTGCCATCACTGCTTGGGTTGGAGCGCGATGGCCTGCTTCCGGAGGATCTTGCAATCATTGGTGCCGCCCGTACCGAACTGGACGGCGGGGGATTTCGCCAGCAGACCGAAAAGCTGCTGAACGGGCATATCGAGCAAGACAGCAAGGAGTCGCGCGCCGCACTGGCACGCCTGATCGAACGCCTGGATTACATCCGTGTAGATCTCTCCGAAACTCCTTCACTGGCGGCGTTGACGGACAATCTGAAAGAGCACCGTGGTGATGGCAATGTCCTGTTTCATCTCTCTACCGCTCCAAGCTGGTACGCCGTCATCTGCGACGGGCTGGCGCAAGCCGGCCTGAATGACGATTGTTGCCGGGTCATGCTGGAAAAGCCGATCGGCCACGACCTGGCCAGTTCGCAAAAGATCAACGATTGCGTGGGCGCGCATTTCCGCGAACGACAAATCTTCCGGGTCGATCACTACCTGGGCAAGGAAGGGGTGCAGAATCTGCTCGCACTGCGCTTCTCCAACGCGATGTTCGAGCCTCTGTGGAACGCGCGGCATATCGAGCAGGTGCAGATCACCGTGGCCGAATCCATCGGCCTGGAGGAACGCGCCGGCTACTATGATGATTACGGCGCGATGCGCGACATGGTGCAAAACCACCTGCTGCAGCTTCTGTGCCTGACGGCCATGGAGCCACCATCGCATTTCGAACCTACCGCGGTGCGCAATGAAAAGCTCAAGGTGCTCGATTCGCTACGGCCGATTTCCGGCGACGCGCTGGAGACATCGACCGTGGCCGGACAGTACTCCTCCGGCGCCGTGGACGGCAAGGCAGTGCCCGGATACACCGGGGAACTGGGCAGAAACAGTGATACCGAAACATTTATTGCGTTGCGTGCCAACATCGACAACTGGCGCTGGTCCGGGGTGCCGTTCTATCTGCGTACCGGCAAGCGACTGCCAAGTCGCTCAAGCGAGATCTACATTCGCTTCCGGCCGATCCCGCATTCGATCTTCGACAGCCGGTCAATCAAGCAGAACTCACTGGTCATCCAGTTGCAGCCCGAAGAGCACATCTCGCTGTGCCTGATGAATAAGGAACCCGGCCTGGATCGGGAAGGCGTTCGGCTGACCCAGGTTGCGCTGGATCTGGACCGGAAAAGCGCATTCGAGGACACGCGCAGGCGCACGGCCTATGAGCGACTTTATCTCGATGCCATTGAGGGCAACGGCACACTGTTTGTCCGGCGCGATGAAGTCGAGTCAGCCTGGTCCTGGGTGGACGGAATTCTAGAAGGCTGGCGGGAAAGAAGGATGACGCCGAAGACCTACCAGGCCGGCACCTGGGGCCCTTCTGCCGCAGTCATGTTGCCGGAACGCCAGGGCCACAGTTGGCGGGAGTGACCATGCATTTGACCCGCCACCCGGACGCATACGCGCTGGAAGAAGTAGTTGCAGCGGCCCTGGTCGAATCCATCGGGCGCGCTATCAAGCGCAGCGGCCGCGCCCGACTGGCACTAGCCGGCGGTTCCACACCCGTTCCGATCTATGCGCGGCTGGCGAAGGCGCCTCTGGACTGGCTGCGCGTCTCGATGCTGCCCGGCGATGAACGCTGGGTGGCCCACGACCATGAAGCCTGCAACTTCAGCGCAATGCGCGCGGCATTCGGCACCCGTGCGGCCGATTTTCGCCCCCTGACACCGGCCCGCCCAGGACCGGTACCTGACCTGTCCACCGCCCGCGAATCGCTGGCCGCCATGGACGGTCGTTTCGATGCCTGTCTGCTGGGCATGGGCGGCGACGGCCACTTCGCCTCGCTGTTTCCTGGAGCAAACGAGCTCGAATCGGCGCTTGACCCCGGACAGGCCGAACCGCTGGCCATGATCCACCCCGACCCGCTGCCGCCGGAGGCCCCTTTTGCGCGAATCTCGCTTACATTGTCGGCAATCCTGTCGGCACCGGTGCTGATTCTTGCGATCCGCGGCCGAACCAAGATCGCCACGCTGGAACAGGCACAGACATCCGGAGATCAACGGCGCTTTCCGATCTGCGCCCTGCTGGAACACGCCGGTGACCGGTTGGAAATTCACTGGAGCCCTTAATGCATTCAACGATAGACAGAGTCACCAACCGCATCCGCGACAACAGCCGCGAAAGACGGCGCGCCTATCTGGAGCGAATCGATCGCTGGAGTGATCCGAATGCGGCGCGCGGGCGCGTAAGCTGCGGCAACCTGGCCCATGCAATCGCCGCATCGGAAGACGACAAGCCGGCGCTCCAGGCACTGCAACAACCCAATCTCGGGATCGTGACCGCTTACAACGACATGCTTTCGGCGCATCAGCCACTGGAGCGCTTTCCTGCCCTGATCAAGCTGGCCGCGCGCGGCAGGGGCTGCACCGCCCAGGTCGCCGGCGGCGTGCCGGCCATGTGCGACGGCGTCACCCAAGGCCAGCCGGGCATGGAACTGAGCCTGTTCTCGCGCGACGTGATCGCCCAGGCCACCGCGATCAGCCTGTCGCACAACGTGTTCGATGCGGCCCTGTTGCTGGGGGTTTGCGACAAGATCGTGCCCGGACTGGTCATCGGAGCATTGTCGTTCGGACACATCCCCGTCATCCTGGTACCCGGAGGCCCCATGCCCTCGGGCCTGCCAAACAGGGAAAAGGCGCGTGTGCGCAAGGCGTATGCGGATGGCAAGGCCAGCCGTGAGGAACTGCTCGAGGCTGAATCACAGTCTTACCATGCGCCGGGCACATGCACCTTCTACGGCACGGCCAATTCCAACCAGATGCTGATGGAGGTCATGGGCCTGCACCTGCCCGGCAGCGCCTTCGTCAACCCAAACACGCCGCTGCGCGAACAACTCACGCTGGCCGCTGCCGAGCGCGCCTGCGAAATCACCGCCCTCGGCGATGAATACACACCGATCGGCCGCAGCGTGGACGAAAAAGCCATCGTCAACGCCATGGTCGGGCTTTGTGCTTCGGGCGGCTCGACCAACCACGCCATCCATCTGGTCGCCATAGCGCGCGCGGCCGGCATCATCATCGATTGGAACGACCTCGACGAAATATCGCGTGCGACACCGCTGCTGATGCGCGTCTACCCCAACGGCCAGGCCGATGTCAATCATTTTCATGCCGCCGGCGGCATCGGGGTGTTCATTCGCGAATTGCTGGACGCCGGGCTGCTGCATCCCAATATCCATACCGTCCACGGCGGCGACCTCTACGCACAGGCACAAGAGCCGTATCTGGACGGCGAGCGACTGGCCTGGAAGGCGCCGCCCGAACAATCCGCCGACACCGACATCCTGCGCGGCTGCAACAAGCCATTCGCGAGCGACGGCGGCATCCGGCTGCTCAAGGGCAACATAGGCAGGGCCATTGTCAAGGTTTCGGCGGTCGAGCCCCGGCACCGCAAGATCAGGGCGCCGGCGCGAATTTTCGATTCCCAGGAAGATTTGCTTGAAGCTTTCAAGGTCGGAGCACTGGAAGGCGATTTCGTTGCCGTCATCCGGGGCCAGGGCCCGAAGGCCAACGGCATGCCCGAGCTGCACAAGCTCACGCCAACACTGCAGGTGCTTCAGGACCGGGGTCAGCGCGTCGCGCTGCTCACCGATGGTCGGATGTCGGGTGCCTCGGGCAGTGTGCTGGCTGCCATTCACGTGGTGCCGGAAGCCGCTGCCAATGGCATGATCGGAAAACTGGCCGACGGAGATCTCGTTAGCGTGGATGCAGAGGGCGGGACGCTGGAGTGCAAGGTCGACTACCAGACGCTGGCTGCCCGTGACTGCGGACCGGCCGACCTTTCGACCAATCGCGAAGGCCTGGGTCGTGAACTGTTCGGCGCCATGCGGGCCGGCGCCAATGACGCCGAATCCGGCGCCACCAACCTGTTCGCGGCCGAATGAACCTGCCGGAGCAGCACGAGGAGCGCGTGCTGGTCGCCGATATCGGCGGCACCAATGCGCGCTTTGCCCTTGCCGATCAGGGCGGCGATCATCGCCCGATACTGCATAACGAAAAGAAACTCTCGGCGGACCGGTTCGCCAGTCTGCAACATGCAATCCGCCATTACCTGGCCGAAATTGACCAAGGCACTTCGGTGCGTCGCGCCGCAATCGCTGTGGCCAGCCCCGTGACCGGCAATGAGATCAGATTGACCAACCGCGCCTGGTCGTTCAGCCGCGAGGAACTGCAACACGAACTGGGGCTGGAACAGCTTGAGGTCATAAACGATTTCGGTGCCGCGGCACGTTCCATACCTGCACTCATGTCCGAGGAAAAACTGCTCATCCACCAAGGTGATGTAGACCGGCCACTGCCACCGATCAGTGTGATCGGGCCCGGCACCGGCATGGGTGTAGCACTGATTACCAGGCTTGAACGGAATGACTGGCACGTGATCGAAACCGAGGGCGGGCATGTCACTTTCGCGCCAGTCGGGCACGAGGAAACGTTGATCTTCGAATGGGTCCGGGCGCGCCACAGTCGGGTATCGGTGGAGCGCGTGCTGTCGGGCAATGGTCTGTCGCGCATTCATGCAGCGCTGGCCGGGCTGGATCCCTCGCCCACTCGCACCCCCCACCAGGCGCTGACTCCACCGGCCGAAATCGTCCGTCTGGCGCTGGCTGGAGACGATGTCGTGGCGCGCCGGGCACTGGCTCGCTTCTGTGCCATGTTCGGCAGCTTTGCCGGAGATTGCGCACTGATCCACGGCGCCCGCACGGTCGCGATTGCCGGTGGCATGACACCGCGCTTTGCCGGTTTTCTGCGCGCCAGCGCGTTTGTTGAACGCTTTCTGGACAAGGGGCGATTTGCTGCATGGATGGAGCGCGTGCGCGTGGCCCTGGTGATGCACCCCGAACCAGGCCTGCTCGGCGCCGCACTGGCGCTGCAGGACAAGCGGTCCACAGATAAACATGGATTAACACAGATAGCGCAGATTTGAAAGACGCTTGAAAAGCCTTGAACCACGAAGAGCCCGAAGGGAAAAATATACCTGATTACGTAGTTGACTCAGCCGTGCCAAGACAGAAAACCCTGGAACCGCAGATTACACCCATCTGTTGCATAAATTT
>CAYVPB010000067.1:0-15022 GCA_964453565.1 uncultured Halomonas sp. | reverse complement strand
GATGCACACAGATAAAGAAATTTCATTCGTACCTCGAGTCGGTATGTGGTCAAGGAGATAATCCCACAGGCATTCGTGGTCCGGTGACGGCATCCTTACTGAAAGCGTCGCAGGAAACAGCTCAAGGAAATGAAATTCAAAATCAAACATTTAGATTCATATGCGTCCATCTGTATTCATCGTGGATAAAGGGTTTTTCAATAACTTCGACTCAGGAAGTTACCTAATCAGGGTTGGTGAGCAGGTCGCTGTCGGTTTCGGTGGGGACGGTCTGGGCGAGCAGTGGATGGTCGCGGCCGTCCATCCAGACCAGGATTTCGTAGAAGGTGCGGATATTCTCGACGTAACCGGCGGCCTCGTAGCCGCGCGCGTAGCCGAATCGGGACTGACTGAAGTACTGACGCTGGGTCAGCAGCGGCAGGCGTTCGCGTACGTCGACCCAGCGGTCGGGGTCGCCGCCCTGGCGTTCGGTCAGAATGCGGGCATCTTCGAGATGGCCCAGGCCGATGTTGTAGGCGGCAAGTGCCAGCCACAGCCGGTCCGGATGTTCGATTCGCTCGGGTAGGCGCTCGATCATTGATTTGAGATAGCGTGCGCCGCCGTCGATACTCTGTTCCGGGTCGCTGCGGTTGTCCACGCCAAGCTGGCGCGCGGTCGGAATGGTCAGCATCATCAGTCCGCGCACACCGGTGCGTGAGACGGCCCGCGGGTTCCAGTGGGATTCCTGGTAGCTGACCGCGGCCAGCAGCCGCCAGTCCAGGTCGTAACGTTCGGCAGTCTGTTCAAACAGTTGCCTGAATCGGGGCAGTCGTTCGCGCATCTGCTGCATGAAGGTGAACGTACCGACCGGCTGGTAATTCTCGACATGGCTGAAGTAGCGCTCGCGCAACTGCTCCATCGCAAGCCGGGTTTCGGGCAAGCCGAAGAACTCGCGCATTTTCTGGGCCAGGCTGTCGTCGTCGGAAAGCCGGGTGGCCCAGGCGAGCGGCTGTGGATCATCAACCCGGAAAGCCGGGTTGACGGCCGGAAAGTAGCGCCGGTTGAGATCCAGGATGTTGGAGTCGATGATGGTGTAGTCGATCTCTTCGTTGCTGACCGCCTCGAGCAGATCCTCGATGCTGGCGTTTTCCCGCACTTCCCAGTCGAGCTGGATCTGCTGCCGCAAAGGCCTCAAAAAGGACTCATAACTGGTGCCGCCTATGATCGCCAGCCTGCCGTTAGTCAATTGTCTCAGGTTGCGCGGTCGGCGGGATCCACGACGGTAGACCACAACCGGCTTGACTTCCTGATAGACCGGACCAAACCGGATCATGCGCTGGCGCTCGGGGATGCGCGAAAGATTGGCCGCGACGAAGTCGCCCTTTTGCTGCTCCAGCCTCGGCAGCAATGCATCGACCGAGGGCAGGGCGATGACTTCCAGCGGCAGTCCGACAAAATCCGCGAATCGCCTTGCCAGGTCGAACTCGTAACCGGCTTCGCCATTGGGGCCGAGATAATAGGTTGTGGCGCCGTAAATGGTCAGCATGACCAGCCGGCCACGCTCGTGAATCTGCTCCAGTTCACTCAGGCGGTGCTCGCCCGAAGTGGCGAGCAGCACAACCAGCGCCGCCAGCAGCGCCCGCAGCGGCGGGCGGCCGCGCAACTGTTTCGGCGCCTGTTCACGCTGAGTCGCGCTCCAGTCGTGTTGATCCGGTCGATGCAGGTCCATGTGGACGGCGATACTGCCTTTCAGGTTTTGCTGCTTTATACCTTATGTAACGCAGGTGGAAGGTCGCTGACATTCTGCTAGACTTCCCGAGCTTTGCCGAAAATTGCCTGGTCAACGCATGATTCCCCTGAGCCCGGTGGCCGCGCCAGAAATCGCCACGCCTCATCGATCGCGCAAAGCTCGTTTCTTCTTGAGAGACTTGCAGGTATGACCCATTCAGAACCGATCCGAACCCGATTCGCGCCCAGCCCGACCGGTTTTCTTCACATTGGCGGCGCTCGCACCGCGCTGTTCTGCTGGCTGGCCGCGCGCAATAGCGGCGGGCAGTTCATCCTGCGCATCGAGGATACCGATCGCGAGCGCTCCACAGCCGAATCCACTCAGGCGATCCTGGATGGCATGGCCTGGCTGGAGCTGGAACCGGACGAGGGCCCGTTCTACCAATCCGAACGCATGGGGTTATATCGTGAAGCGGTCGAGCGTCTGCTGGCCGATGGCAAGGCGTACCGATGCTACTGCTCGCGCGAGCGTCTGGAAAAATTGCGTGCGCAGGCCATGGAGCGAGGGGAAAAGCCGCGCTACGACGGTCATTGCCGGCATCTGGACCGCGCGCCCGACGATGTCGAGCCGGTGATCCGCTTTCGCAATCCCGATCATGGAACGGTCGCGTTCAGGGACAGAGTTCGCGGTCCGATTGAATTCGACAACAGCGAACTTGACGACCTGGTGATCCAGCGCGCCGATGGAACGCCGACCTACAATTTCGCCGTCGTGGTCGACGATCTGGACATGAAGATCAACCTGGTCATCCGCGGCGACGACCATATTAACAACACCCCTCGTCAGGTCAATCTGTATCACGCCCTGGATGCGCAACCACCGGCATTTGCGCATGTGCCGATGATTCTCGGCGATGACGGCGCACGGCTGTCCAAGCGCCATGGTGCTGTCGGCGTCATGACTTGGCGGGAACTGGGTTATCTGCCGGATGCGCTGGTCAATTACCTGGCGCGATTGGGCTGGTCGCATGGCGATCGGGAACAGTTCAGCCGTGCCGAACTGATCGAGCTGTTTCGGATCGAGGACGTCAATCGCAAGGCTTCTCGATTCGACACCGAGAAGCTGAACTGGCTCAACCAGCATTATTTGCGCAACCTGCCGCCCGAGCGCGTGGAGCCCGAGCTGGTCTGGCATCTCCAGCGGCTGGGGCTGGACCCGGCGGCCGGCCCACCGGCGGGCGATCTGCTGACGGTTCAGGCCGAGCGTTGCGAAACGTTGGTACAGATCGCCGAACAAAGCCGGCCGTTTTATTCCGATTTCGATTCGTTCGAGCCGACAGCGGCAAAGAAACACCTGCGCCCGGTGGCCGGTGAACCGTTGCGCGCCGTGCGCGCGGCGCTGGCCGATTGCCAATGGCGGCCCGAAGTGCTGGGCTCCGTGGTCACCGATACCGCCGAATCCCTGGGTGTCGGGATGGGCAAGATCGGCCAGCCGCTGCGGGTGGCCCTGACCGGCCAGGGATCATCGCCTTCGATTGACCAGACCCTGTGGCTGGTGGGTCGTGAGCGTTCACTGGCCCGCCTTGACCGGGCGCTGGCGTTCATCGAGCAACGCGCCGCGGCGTCCTGATGGTTGGCCGAAGCGTGTGACCTTCGGCCAGGAGCCTGACCCCGGATGTCTTCCGGCGGGTCCCCGGAAGTGCTGTGGAAAGCCACTTTGGCCCGGCTGAATGCCACAATAGACTCGGCGGGGTAGAATGCGGGTATGAAGTCCGAACAAGTCATTCGTGAGGTCGAACAGCGCTGTGCACGCGATCAGCTTCGGTTGACGGCGACTCGCCGGCGGGTTCTGGAACTGGTGCTGGAAGCCGATGGCCCGGTCAAGGCCTACGATCTGCTCGACCGGCTCAAGGTTGAGCAGCCCAACGCGGCGCCGCCGACGGTTTACCGGGCGCTGGAGTTTCTGCTTGAGCATCATTTCATTCACCGCCTTGAAAGCCTGAATGCGTTCGTCAGTTGTTTTCAACCGCGCCATCAGCATCACGGCCAGTTTCTGATCTGCGAGCACTGCGGCGCGGTGACCGAGATGGGCGGCGAGGGCGTGTCGGAAGCGCTTCTGGGAGCGGCCCGCGAACAGGGATTCGTGCCGCATCGCCAGGTACTTGAAATCTATGGTGAATGCGGCGAATGCCGGCAGAACGAGTCGGAATAGCTGTTTATGTTCAGCCTGACAGTGAAGTAGCATCATGTCGCGGCGCGAGAAGCTCTACCATCTGCACGACCTTCTGCGCCAGCGGCGAACGCCGATCTCGCGCCAGGCCCTGATCGACGAACTGGGTTGCAGCCAGGCCACGTTATACAGGCTGATCGCCGAACTTCGTGACGTGCTTGGCGCGCCGCTGGAGCAGGACTCCGAAACCCGCCATTACTACTACGACCGGTCCTTGGCCGGTAATTTTGAATTGCCCGGTCTGTGGATCAGCCCCGAGGAATTGCAGGCGCTGCTGTTCGCGCGCCAGATTCTCGGCAATGTCCAGCCCGGTCTGCTGCAGGATGAACTGGATCAGTTGCAGCAGCGCATGATGCAGTTGATCGATGCCGAGGGGATCGACTATTCGGCCCATCCCGAGCGCATCCGAATCCGTCACGACGCCGGTCGGCCGGTTCCGGCCCGATTGTTCGAATCACTGCTTCGGGCACTGTTCAGCGATCGCAGACTGGCGATTCGATATCATGGCCGAAGGCGCGACGAGATCAGTCAGCGCGAGGTCTCGCCGCAACGTCTGACCTCGTATCGAGACCGCTGGTATCTGGATGCCTGGTGCCATACCGCCGAAGGCTTGCGCAGCTTCGCGGTCGAGAGGATTGTCGAACTCAATGAACTCGATCGGGAATGCCGCCGAATCCCGGCCGAACAGTTACGCGAGCACTTCGATCGAGCCTTCGGCATCTTTTCCGGTCCGGCCAGGCATCGCGCGCGAATCCGGTTCAATTCCGAGGCCGCGCGCTGGGCCGCCGACGAGCAATGGCACCCGGATCAGAAGCTTGAATTTGATCGGGATGGGGCGCTGGAACTCAGCCTGCCTTTCGGTTCCAGTCGCGAGTTGATGATGGATGTCCTGCGTTATGGAGCGGATGCCGAAGTCCTGGAGCCGGAGTTTCTGCGTCAACGCATCTGCAATGAACTGGAACGCATGCGTTGTGCATACGGCGCGGGAGAGCTGTCATGATTGTGTCATGCGCAGTTGATGAAATGACGGTCTCAGGCGGGAAATACGCAATTCCATCCGTCCAGGCAAGGTTGTTTCCATGAGCAAGCCCGCGCTAAAGACAGTGTTGGTGGTCGAGGATGACGCCGCAATCCGCGACATGATCAGTTTCAATCTGAAACGGGGCGGGTTTGAAGTGCTGCAAGCCGGCGATTGCCGCTCCGCGCGCATTCAGGTGGCCGATTTTCGGCCGGATCTGGTGCTGCTGGACTGGATGCTGCCCGATATCAGCGGGATCGAGTTTGCCCGAAGTCTGGCACGCGATCCGATGACGCGCGAACTGCCTGTCATCATGCTGACCGCGCGCTCGACCGAGGACGACAAGGTGCGCGGCCTGGATACCGGCGTCGACGACTACATCACCAAACCATTCTCGGCCCGCGAACTGATGGCGCGGATCCGGGCGGTTCTGCGACGCGTGGCGCCGGAAGGGAACGAGGATGAAGTCCGCGCTGGTGATCTGCATCTGAATCTGGCTTCGCATCGGGTCTCGGCCGGCGAGCGGGCCGTGGAACTGGGCCCGACCGAATACCGGATGCTCAAGTTTTTCATGACCCATCAGGATCGGGTCTACAGTCGCGCCCAGTTGCTCGATCATGTCTGGGGAGGCGGCGTGTACGTTGAGGAACGCACCGTGGATGTGCATGTGCTGCGCTTGCGCAAGGCATTGACGCCGTTTGACTGTGACAAGTACATTCAGACCGTGCGCGGCGCGGGCTATCGGTTTTCTCCGGAGAGTGGCGGTTGATCCAGTTTTCCTGGCTGACTGAATTCATGCTGGCGGCCGGGTGGCTTGTCCTGGCAGGATTCCTCTGGCTGGTCTTCGGCGGCACTCTGGGGTGGTGGATCGCCGTGGCGCTGGTTGCCTCGGGATTGCGGCATGTCATCCAGATGCATCGCCTGGAGTCCTGGTTGCGTAACGGACGCAAGGCCCAGCCGCCCCAGTCCTGGGGCGTGTGGGGCAAGGTCTTTGATCACTATTACCAGCTGCAGCGGCGCTATAACAAGCGCAAGAAACGGTTGGCCAAGGTAATTCGGGAATTTCGCGACTCGACCGCGGCCATGCCTGACGGGACGGTCGTGCTGGATCCCGATCATCGGATCACCTGGTTCAACTCGGCGGCAAAGGGCATGATCGAACTTGCCGGCAATACCGATGTGGGCCAACCGATTACCAGCCTGTTGCGTGCGCCGGAGTTCAAGCGTTTCATGGACACAGGAGATTTCAGCCAAGCGGTGGAAATCGATGCACCCGGTCGCACTGACCGTAGTCTTTCGATCCGGATTGTTCCTTATGGGCGCGGGCAATTTCTGATGCTGATCCGCGACGTGACCCGGCTGCGTCGGCTGGAGAACATGCGACGGGACTTTGTCGCCAATGCTTCGCATGAATTGCGATCTCCGCTGACCGTACTTGGCGGCTATCTCGAAAATATGGTCGAAGATCAGGAGATTCCGCAATTGTGGCGTGCGCCGCTCGGAGAGATGCAGTCGCAATGCCGCCGGATGACGACCTTGGTCAATGATCTGCTGGAGTTGTCCAGGCTTGAAACCGACGCGCCCGGAGAGCCGGATGCGCGCCCGATCAATGTCGCCGAGCTGGCGCGGCGGATGCGCCAGGAAGCGCTGGCCCATTCGGCAGGGCCGCGCATCATCGAGACTGATGTGGATCAGTCGCTTGGTCTGGCGGGGATCGAAAACGAACTCTACAGCGCATTTTCCAATCTGGTGTTCAATGCGGTTCATTACACCAATGAAAATGGCAGGATTGATATTCGATGGCATCGGCAGGCCGACGGTAGCGCGCACTTCTGCGTGATTGATGACGGCATCGGTATCGACGCCAATCACCTGCCGTTCATCACCCAGCGTTTCTATCGTGTGGATGCCTCCCGCAGTCGGTTGCAGGGCGGCACCGGCCTTGGGCTCGCGATCGTCAAGCATGTGCTGCAGCGCCATGATGCATCGCTGGAGATTCGCTCCGAACCCGGTCAAGGCAGTGAATTCTGTTGTATCTTCGAAGCCAGCCGCGTGCGCGAACTCCGGACGGTCGAGACCCCTGCCTGATGCGGGCCGGCGATGACCGGATCATCAACAGGCGGCGTTACCATAACCAACATGAATCCCGAAACCGCAACGCCCAGGCTCAGGGTCTGTGGAATCGCCTCCTGCGACAGTTGCCGCAAGGCGCGCGCCTGGCTGGCGAAACAGGGCCTGGATTTTGAATGGATCGATCTGCGCCGGCACAAGCCCGAAGCTGCAATGGTGGAGCGCTGGCTGAACTCGGCGGGCGCCGAAATGCTGGTCAACCGCCGCTCGGCCACCTGGCGACTGTTGCCCGAAAAGCAGCGTCCGGCGCTGGATGATCCCGATCTGGTCGAAGTGCTGATCGAATACCCGACCCTGATCAAGCGCCCGCTATTCGAGCTGGGTCGCGAGTGTCGCGCCGGGTTTGATGAAAAAACGAAACAATGGCTGATCCCGAATTGACGCACGCGGGCCTGCTCGAACTGGTGCGGGAATTGCTGGAGCGGCGCTCGATCACGCCCGAGGATGCCGGCTGTCAGGCGCTGATCCGGTCCAGGCTGTCTGGCGCCGGATTTGATGTCGAGAGCCTGCGTTTCGGCGACACCGAAAACCTGTTTGCCAGCCATGGCCGCGGGCAACCGTATCTGCTGTTGCTGGGCCACACGGATGTCGTGCCGCCCGGGCCTGAATCGGCATGGTCAAGTCCCCCGTTTGTTGCAACCGAGCGCAACGGCATGCTGATTGCGCGTGGCGCGGCCGACATGAAATCCTCGGTCGCCGCGTTTGTGGTTGCGCTGGAACAATTCGTCGCCGCCTCGCCTGATCATCCCGGCCGGATTTCTTTGCTCTTGACCTCGGACGAGGAAGGCACGGCGAGCGACGGCGTGCGCCGTGTCGTACCGGTGTTGCGTGAGCGCGGCGTGCTGCCTGACCACGTCCTGGTCGGCGAGCCTTCGTCCCGCGATCGCCTGGGTGATGTGATCCGTATCGGACGTCGTGGCAGCATTCAGGCACGCCTGCGGGTGTTCGGCGAGCAGGGGCATACGGCCTATGGACAGCCCGCGGAAAACCCGGTCCATCGGCTCTCGCCGCTGCTTGCCGCCCTGACCGCGATTGAATTCGACGATGGTGACGCGGCGTTCCCTGCAACCACCCTGCAAGTCTCGAATCTGCGTGCCGGCACCGGTGCCGACAACGTCACGCCCGGTGAAGTCGAGGTCTGGT
This sequence comes from uncultured Halomonas sp., assembly GCA_964453565.1. Classification (GTDB taxonomy): domain Bacteria; phylum Pseudomonadota; class Gammaproteobacteria; order Xanthomonadales; family Wenzhouxiangellaceae. Next base: position 6,794 of record CAYVPB010000067.1, on the reverse strand, counting down.
TCAACCTGCGCCACAACCCCAACAGTAGCGCCGAGGATCTGGAAGCCCGCATCCGGGCATTGATTGCCGAACACGATCCGGGGAAGTGCCGCCTGGAGTGGAGAATATCCGGAACTCCGTTCGGGCCCGCCCAGGGGAAGTTGCGGCAGGCGGTAACCGAGACCATATGGCGCCGCCTGGGGATCGAGACCCGTGCCGACACCGGCGGTGGGACCTCGGATGGCCGATTCTTCGGCCCAATGGGGATCGAGACGGTTGAACTTGGCCCGGTCAACCGTAGCATCCACAGAATCGACGAATGTATTGCGCTGAGCGAACTTGACGAGCTGCCGGGCCTTTATCTTGAGGTGATGGGGCGGATTCTGCAAACTGGCGATTTCTGATCTGCCGGCAATCCCGAGCATGGTGAATCCCGGCAGGCAGTTCTGATGCCTTTGGTATCTCATTCATCCGGCGTTACACTGATCAATCGTGCCGGACCCATCGCCTGGAGCAGCTAGCTTGCGTATCGTGATTCTGATTCTTGCAGTACTGCTGGTATTTCTGCAACTGGAAGTCTGGAAGCACTACGGCATGGTTGCCGAGCTGGAGCGGCGGGTCGACGAGCAGCGTCATGCCAACCAGGAGCTTGCCGCACGCAACCAGGCCCTGGCGGCCGAAGTCGATGATCTCAGGTCCGGTCTGGCGGCTGTGGAGGAACGCGCGCGCGCCGAACTCGGTCTGATCCGGGAAGGCGAGCAATTCTATCTGGTCGTCGATCCAGACGACCTGAGTCCCGGGGATCTCGAAGTCTTGCGCCGAATGCGTGAAGACAATCGTTTGCGACGGGTGTCGGACAGCGACAGGCCGGATCCCGGGTCTGATCCGGATGATTCGGGCGTTGTGGAAGGGAATGGTTGAATTCGCTTTCGGCATGCCGTCTGCGCGAGGGGTGATTCGCGCCCGGTCCGAGCACTTCAAGGTCGAGGAAGTCACCGGTTACACGCCGGCCGGAGATGGCGACCACTTGTGGCTGGAGATCGAAAAGCGCGGTCGCAATACCGTTGATGTTGCCGCGGAGCTGGCACGGCGGGCCGGTGTGCCGACTCGGGAGGTCGGCTTTGCCGGGCTCAAGGACCGCAATGCGCTCACGCGCCAGCCATTCACGATACATCTGCCCGGCCGCCCCGAACCGGACTGGCAGGACTGGGACATCGAAGGCGTGCGGATTCTGACGGTCACCCGTCACCGTCGAAAGATCAAACGGGGACGGCTGTCAGGCAACCGGTTTGATCTTGTCATCACGGATTTGGAGGGAGATAAGCGCGAGATAGAGGCTCGTTTGATGCAGATTGACGCACAAGGTGTTCCCAACCGCTTCGGCGAGCAGCGCTTTGGCGGCAATAATATCGCGCGCGCTCACCGGCTGTTTCGGGGTGAGCTCCGGCGCAAGCCCGGCAGGGCCAAACGCGGCTTTTATCTCTCCGCGGCGCGCAGCCTGCTGTTCAATCGCGTGCTGGAGCAACGTATTCGTCTGGGCAACTGGAATCGGGCGATCGAAGGCGACCTGCTGATGCTCGACGGATCGCGTTCTCATTTTCCCGCCGATCCGGCCGACCCCGAGATGCGCCGCCGCGTGGCCGAACTGGATTTGCATCCCACCGGCCCACTGGTCGGGGCCGGCGAGTTGCCGGTCACTGGCCAGGCGGCGGTGATCGAGGGTGAAGCGGTCCAGGCCGAACAGGAGCTTGCCGATGGCCTGGCGAAATTTCGTCTCGCCCAGGAGCGCCGGGCCCTGCGAATGCGGGTGCGGAATCTGCAATGGCGCTTCGGCGCTGGCGACGAGCTTGAATTGTCATTCGATTTGCATTCTGGTTGTTATGCGACTGCCATGCTCGGCGAACTGCTCGATTATCGTGTCGGCGAAGGCGTTTCCGGTGAGTTTGCGTTCGGGCCCGGTCATTGAAACCGTTACAATAAGTTCTTTCCCAAAACATCACTGAATAATGAAAATTCTGGTTACGATCAAGCGTGTGGTCGACTACAACGTGCGCGTGCGCGTCAAGTCCGATGGTTCCGACGTCGAGACCGAAGGGGTCAAGATGTCGATCAACCCGTTCGATGAAATCGCGCTGGAAGAAGCCTTGCGCATGCGCGAAGCCAGGCAGGCCGAGGAAGTCGTGGTCTGTTCCATCGGCGGCAAGGACTGCCAGCAGCAATTGCGCACCGGGCTTGCGATGGGCGCCGACCGAGCGATTCATGTCGTGACCGACGAGATGCTGCAGCCGTTGGCGGTGGCACGGACACTGAAGAAACTGGTCGACAGGGAACAGCCGACGATGGTGTTTCTGGGCAAACAGGCGATCGACGGCGACAACAATCAGACCGGCCAGATGCTGGCTGCGCTGTGGGATCGGCCGCAGGCCACATCGGTATCTAAAGTCGAGCTGACCGATGGAAGCATCAGGGCCGTGCGTGAAGTGGACGCCGGCCTGGAAACCCTGGAAATCGATCTTCCGGCGATACTGACCTGCGATTTGCGGCTCAACGAACCGAGATTTGTCAAACTTCCCGAGATCATGAAAGCCAAGCGCAAGCCGCTGGAAGAGATTGCGCTGGAAGATCTGGATGTGGATCCCGGCCCTGCGCTGGAGGTATCCGCGTTCGAGCCTCCGCCCAGGCGGGGTGGCGGTCGGATGCTGGAATCGGCACAGGAACTCGTAGACGAACTGAAAAACAAGGGATTGCTCTGACATGGCACGCATACTGATCATCGCCCAGCACGACGACGGCACGCTCAGCCCGGCAACGGCCAAGACCCTCAAGGGTGCGCAGGGTCTCGGTGTCGATCAAATCGATGTGGCAGTGTTTGCCGCGCAACCGGACGATATTGCCGCCGAGGCCGCAAGACTTGACGGCGTGACGCGCGTGCTGTCTATCGCCGGCGAGGACTTCGACAATCTCACCGCGGCCCGGTTGGCGCCGGAGATCGTGGCACTGGCATCGGATTCCGAGGCCGACTACAGCCATATTTTCGGCCCGTCGACTACCTTTGGCAAGGATGTGCTGCCGCGCGTCGCGGCACTGCTGGGGGTCAATCAGGTTTCCGACATTCAGGAAGTCATCGACGCCTATACGTTCAAGCGCCCGATTTATGCCGGAAATGCAATCGTCAAGGTTCATGCGCCCGAGGGTCAGATCGTGGTTGCCAGCATTCGCTCCGCTTCTTTCTCGGCCGCGACCAGCGGTGATGCTTCGGCCGAGATCGAATCGCGTTCGGCCAGCGCCGGGGATCCCGGACATACCCGCTATATCGGTTTGGAAACCGGCGGTGGCGAGGGGCCGGACCTTCAGACTGCCGGACGGGTGGTGGCGGGCGGGCGCGCGCTGGGCTCGGCCGAAAACTTCGAGCTGATTTACGGATTTGCCGGGAAACTGGGCGCCGCGGTCGGCGCAACGCGCGCCGCGGTCGATGCCGGCTACGTGCCCAACGAAATGCAGGTCGGTCAGACCGGCAAGATCATCGCTCCTGAACTGTATTTTGCGATCGGTATTTCAGGCGCCATTCAGCATCTGACCGGGATCAAGGATGCCGGGACCATCGTGGCCATCAACAAGGATCCCGAAGCACCTATCTTCGAAATTTCCGATTACGGCCTGGTCGGCGATCTTTTCGAAATCCTACCCGAGCTCGAAAAACTGATCTGATCCTGGATTAATCATGACCCGGACCAGGTCCGGCTGAACCATACCTGAACGAAAATTCCGATTTGTGCGGTCATCTCCGGGGCATGAGACCCAACCCCGGAGATTGCCGTGATCAGGAAATACTGGGAAAGCCCGCTGGTCAGCGCCGGCGAAAAGCGTCTGCGTTCGAACTCACAGCCGTCATCCTTTCGACTTCGTCGCAGCCTCAAAATCGCGCTGGCGCTGTTTGTGTTTCTGATCATTGCCAGTGCGGCTCATTCGCTACGCACCATCCACCTCTTGCATACCAACCAGCAGGCGGTGGAAATTGCCGCACGTACTTCGCAGCATTTCGAGCGCATGGTGGAACGAGCCGAGCACTATCAGACCATCGCGCCGCGCGACTGGACTGATTTCTTCCGTGACGTGCGTCTGTATTACGCCAGCCTGCGCGAAGACATCGACGTGATGGACCACATGATTGCCGATCTATACGGGCACGCGCCGGGGCTGGATGTCGATCTCTGGAATGATTTCCACAATGGGCTGGAACAGCAGATCGGCGACGAGCCCGAACGGCCGCGTCTGGAATGGGCGGCTGATTTCATCGCCTCCGAATCGGCCGCGTTGCTGTCGGCTCTGGCGCAAACACAGCGGAATCTGATTCAATCAGCCGATGCCTCAAGGCAGATGATGTGGGTGTCGAGTATCGTACTCGCCCTGGCGACGCTGGGGCTGGCCGTCGCTGTGGCGTGGCTGTTTCGTGAACGAGTACTCAAGCGCATCGACCAGACGGCCGCGGCGGTCAGGCGCATGGCCGACGGACAGTACGACGGAATTCGGCGCAGGCGTGCCGACGACGAACTGGGCCGGCTCGAGGCTGACGTTGGCCAGATGGCGCGCCGCACCCAGGAATTGATCGATCTGCTCGATACGCTCAATGGTGCCGAGTCGCTGCAGGAAGCCATCGAGCGTTTGCCGACGCGGATGCGGCGCCAGTTCAGCCTGGTATGGATGGGGCTGGTCGAAGTTCGCGATGGCCGAATGCGTCTGCGCCTGAGTCATCCCGGGAGCGAGATCGTCGGCATCGAGCAGCCGGGTCAGGGTTGGCCGTTGAAAGGGACTCTGCTGGAAAGTGCGCGTGAGTCGGGGAAGACGGTATCTGCCACCCTTCGCAACAACGATGGTGATCTCGGCAGCACCGATCCGCTGTTGCGCCAGTTGCGCGGTAGTGAGATCGTGTCGGTAGCGCTGCTGCCGGTCATGGACACCAATCGCATCGAGGCCGGTGTGCTGCTGGCCAGCAATCACCCAGATGCCTATTCCGGCTGGCGTCAGCGCTGGCTGGAAAATGTCGGTCATCTGATCGCGCATGCGCTTTATCGCAGCTTGCATGTCGAGCATCTGGGCATCTCCATGGTGCGCGGGCTTGCCGAGCTGGCCGAGAAGCGTGACCCGACTACCGGACGGCATTTGGAGCGCATGCAGCGCTATGCCGGCATCATTGCCCGCGAGCTGGTGCAGAGCGGGCGGGTCGATGTGCGAACGTCGCCGCGGTTTGCCGAGCAGGTCGAAATCTTTGCCCCGTTGCACGACATTGGCAAGGTCGGGATTTCAGACACCATTCTGCTCAAGCCGGGGCCGCTGTCTCGTTCGGAAATCAGCGAAATCCGGCGCCATCCGCGGATTGGTGCCGAAGTGCTGATGGCCGCCGGTGGGCGGCTGGGTCTGGCGGGCGAGCGCATGTTCGCCCACGCGATGGATATCGCGCTGTATCACCATGAGAAATTCGATGGCAGTGGTTATCCGCACGGGCTGGTCGGAGATGCGATTCCATTGTCGGCGCGTATTGTTGCGGTGGCCGATGTGTTCGATGCGCTGACTTCAGAGCGCCCCTACAAGTCGGCCTGGAGCGTGGACGAGGCAATCGAGCAAATGGAGGAGGGCCGCGGCAGGCACTTCGATCCGGAGGTGCTGAATGCTTTTCTGGTGCATATCGACGAGGTCTGCCGCATTCAAGAGCTGTTTTCCGACCCGCCGGACGCGCATCTTTTTCATGAGCAGCGCGCGGAAAGCACCGGGTGATCCCTACGGAGGCTGGACGAATTGTGCGGTGGCGATCAGGATCAGCAGCGCATACAGCGCCGCAACCAGGTCGTCCAGCATGATGCCCAGCCCGCCGCCGATGCGCCGGTCCAGCCAGCCGATCGGCCAGGGCTTGGCAATGTCGAAGACGCGGAACAGCACGAAGGCCGCGATCCACCAGATCCATTCGAACGGCACCAGCGCCAGTACCAGCCAGATGCCGACGAATTCGTCCCAGACGATCGCGCCGTGATCGTGCCGGCCGAGCTGATTCGAAACCACCGTGCAGATCCGGATTCCGGCGATAAAGGCAATCAGCACCACCAGCGACCCGGCCCATCCAGGCATCCCGCCCAGCGGCAGGGCCAGCAGCATGCCAGCCAGCGTCCCGGCCGTCCCCGGCGCCTTCGGGCTCAGGCCCGATCCCAGTCCCAGCGCCAGAAACCCGGCTGGTGTATGCATTGCTGTCTTCAGGCGCGCCCGTTCGTCAGTTTCGTGGTTCACTCTCTTCTATCCCTGATGAGATATTTCGCGCAATCAATACAGAGCCGAAAAAATAAGTTGGAACCGCAGATGAACGCAGATGGACGCAGATAATCCCATCTGTTGCATAAATTTGCGGCGAGAGACCGTTGCACTGCCCGGTATAGCAGCGTTTCCGGGGCGCGTGCTCAATTTTCCAATCCTCACATAGAGTGAGCTATGTTCCGGTTGGAAAATATCCGCGCACGCCCCGGAAACACTACTCTCCGGGCTCTCGCACTCGGAAATTTATGCAACTGATGGGTAAAGACAGATCATTGAATTGAATCTTTTTTCGATTTGTCCGGGCGTTGTCGTCCTGCCTGTGCGGTGAAGCCATCTCATTCCCGATTTCGAAACAAGAATTGAAAAAATGCCCTGATTTCTTTTCCACCTATGAGTGGGTTATAAGATATATCCATCAGAATCGATTATCTGCGTTCATCTGCGGTTTTAGTTTGCAGTTAAAAGGATTCCTGATTACGTATGTATGTCAGCCATTTGAAAAAGCAACCACAGAT
>CAYVPB010000066.1:0-15799 GCA_964453565.1 uncultured Halomonas sp. | reverse complement strand
CTGCGTAATCTGCGGTTGCTTTTTCAAATGGCTGACATACATACGTAATCAGGAAGGTTTTTATCCTGCTGTGACTGAGCCATCTACCTGATCAGGACTATTTGAACAGGGACCGCGCGTGCTGGAAATTGTTGCACTGATCTTGATTGGAATCAGCGCCGGAGTGCTTGCGGGGCTGTTCGGAATTGGCGGCGGCCTGGTGATCGTGCCGACGCTCACCGCGCTCCTTGTTTACCAGGGAGTTTCGGTCGGGCTGGCCGTGACCATGGGAGTGGCCACGGCACTGGGCAGCATGCTGCTGACTTCGGGGGCAAGCGCCTGGTCGCATGCCCGTCGTGGCAACGTGGACTGGGCGGTTGTGCTTCGGCTGGGTCCGGCGGTATCTTTTGGCGCCCTGTTCGGGGCCTGGCTGGCGATGGTGATCAGCGGCGCCGCGCTGGCGCGGATTTTCTCGCTGCTGACCACAGTGATTGCCCTGCGCATGATTTTCGCTGCCGCCATTGGCACTCGGCCGGTTTCGGCGCGGCCCAGGGGGTGGTGGTTCGCTGGTCCGCTGATCGGTGCGGCATCGGCAATGATTGGTATCGGCGGCGGCAGTTTCAATGTGCCGTGGCTGACCTGGAACGGATTTTCCACCTTGCGCGCGGTCGGTATCGCGGCTGCCTGCGGCTGGCCGATTGCCATGGCGGGCAGTGTGGCATTCATTCTGGCAACAGAGGCACCGACCGGCTCGGTATCGGGTAGCCTGGGATACTGGTATTGGCCTGGAGTTGTCGTGATCGGCGTGTTTGGAAGCCTGGCCGCGCCACTCGGAGTGCAACTGGCCCACCGAATCGGCTCAACCGGCCTGACGCGCCTGTTCGGAGGTTTTCTGCTGCTGCTGGCCGTTCGAATGGCGTTGTATTGAGGCGTCGGCCCTGAGGCGGATCGTGATCGCCAGCGGCAGGTGATCGGAAAGTCGTGATTCCAGCGTGTCGTAGTGGGTAACCTCGAGGTTGGATGAAACCATCATGTGGTCGATTGCTCGGCGTGGCTGCCAGCTGGGGAAGGTCGCCGGTCTGGCCGATGGAATCACCAATCCGCAGCGGTTGCAGAATTCCCGGATTTCATTGCTCTCTGGGCCGGTGTTGAGATCACCCATGACGATCACGTTCGACTCTCCGGCAATCAGATGTGCCACGTAGCGCAACTGCTGGAGACGCGCGCGCCGGCCCAGCGCCAGATGCAGAACTACAATCCGGAGCGCCTGATCGCCCTCGCCGAACCGGACCATCAGTGCACCCCGGCCGGGGATGGCCCCCGGCAGCCGGTGCTCGTCGATCCGGCTCGGATTCAGGCGGCAGAGGATGCCATTGCCGGCGTGGGCGATGACGCCGACTTTTCGATTCGGCTGATGGCTCCACCACGGAAAGCCGGCATGGTTGGCAAGATAACGGGTCTGATTGACGAAGCCGGATCGAAGACTGCCGCAGTCGACTTCCTGCAGACCGACGATGTCGAAATCACGCACCAGTTCCGATATGGAATCGAGATTGGCGACCCGCTGGTTGTTGGGCAGGACCTGGCGCCAGCTCCGCGTCAGGTACTCGCGATAGTTGGAAGTCGTCGTACCGGCCTGAATATTGAAGCTCAGCAGCTTCAATTCCATCGGGACAGGAGGGCTCATGACGAATTCAGCGGTCAGAGTCGGGCCTCGTTCCCGACTCGCCCGGCAATCACTCGCTTTCGGTACTGGCGCTGGTCGCGCCATTGAGCTCTTGGTCGATCAGATGATCGGCCACGCGCAGCATTTCCTCGTAGGTGCTGCCTCGGCGCGGGCTCACGCGGTACTTCCCGTTGATGACCAGGCTCGGGGTTGAGCGGACCTGCCACTTGCCGATGGTCGCATTGCCCATGCGCATTTTCGATTCAACCGGGAAAGAGCGCGCTGTGGACTCGAAGCGTTCGGCCCCGATTCCGAACTGGCTGTAGAACTCGCCCAGGTCGCGCATGTTCCGGAATTGCTGATTGCGGTCATGCAGGGCCGAAAACAGTGCTTCATGAGAGTCTTCGACGATGTCCAGCACTTCGGCGGTGTAATAGGCGCGTGCCATGGGTTCCCAGTTTCGCCAAGCCACCGGCGCTCGGCGGAAGGTGACCTGCTCGGGCAGTTGTTCTTCCCAGCTACTGACGAACGGCTGGAACATGTAACACGCAGGGCACAGGTAGCTGAACACTTCCACGACTTCGACACCATCGGAACTGTTCGATTCCGGGCCGGTGATGCGCTCGAAGTGGACGCCTTCCTGCCACTGTTGCGCCTGCAGTACCGCGGGGAGCGAAAGCAATGCGGCCGCCAGCGACAGGCCGGCAATCATGAGGAGCTTGCGAAATGAGATTTGAATCATGGCTAAAGGGATTCTGAGTAAGTGAAATGAACAGCCGCGCGGTGCGGCCAAAGGCTTGTCAGTAATGAGACCTGGAAGCACCCTGACGGTTCACCAGGCATTCATTTGCCGGCGTGCAGACCTTCGATATAGGATGAAACCGCTTCGATTTCAGCATCCGTGAGCGCTTCGGCCACAGCCACCATGATCCGGCTGTAAGGATCATTGTTGCTGTTGGTCTCGCCATCACGATAGCGTCGCAGTCGATCGGCGCTGTGGTCTGCATGCTGACCGCGCAGCACTGGAAACCCGCTGCCGGGAATGCCGTTGCCCGTCGGCCCGTGACATGCCATGCAGGCGGGCACGCCCGACCCGGCATTGCCGCCGTGATAGAGTTTGCGGCCGGTGTCGACCAGATCGGCGTCGGCGACCCCGGGCTCAATGGTCTGGCCGGCGTACCAGGCCGAGATATCGATGATGTCTTCGTCCGAAAGATTCATCACGATTGGATACATCTCCGGCACATCACGCTGCCGGTCGCGCACCATACGGGTCTGGCGGGCCAGATAATCCTGATGCTGCCCGGCGATCTTTGGCCAGGCCGCGACCTGGCTGTTGCCGTCCATGCCGTGACAGGCCGCGCAGACCCCGGCTTTGTCGCGCCCGGCTTCGGGGTCTCCGGTCTGCGCCAGCGCCACGGCCGGCATCAGAATCAGGATCTGAATCTTGATCAGAATCGGAAAAAGTTGTTGAAGCATGGATTTTGCTCCGCTGCCAGAGTTGCAAGAGGTTGTTCCATTCAATCGGATATTATCGCTCGAACCGGGACATTACGTGAGAGCTCATGAGCGATATCCGACAGTTGCTGCGATCGGCGCAATATCTGGACAGTGTCCACAACCCTTCGCAGTTGCCGCCGGACACCGGCGTCGAGGTCGCGATTGCGGGCAGATCCAACGCCGGCAAGTCCAGCCTGATCAACCGCGTGTGCGGTCGCCGCGCGCTGGCGCGGACCAGTCGCACGCCCGGCAGGACCCGGCAACTGGTGTTCTTCCGGCTCGATGAATCCCGGCATCTGGTCGATCTTCCCGGCTACGGCTATGCTGCCGTGGGTGGTGATCTCAAACGGCACTGGCAGGTTCTGATCCATGGTTATCTGGAACGGCGCAAGGCGCTGGCCGGGCTGGTGATCGTAATGGACATCCGCCACCCGATCAAGGACATGGACCGGCAACTGGCCGATTTCGCGCTGTGCCGGGGGCTGGCGCTGCACTTGGTACTGACCAAGGCCGACAAGCTGGGACATGGCAAGAGGGTCGAGGCATTGCGCGCGGTGCAGGCGGCAGTCGGCGGTGCGGCCAGCGTGCAGTCCTTTTCGGCCACTACTGGCCTGGGCGGCGATGCGCTGGAGCAGGTGCTGGATACCTGGTTAATCGCACGCCCGGCAGCGCCGGGCGGATGACTCCGCCCGGCGGCTCGATCAATGTCCGTACCCGTAGGGCTTGTCGTAGGCGTAGTGCCGCAGTTGCCTGAGCTCGGCGGCGCGCTCGCGGCTTTCGCGATGGAGCCGGTCCGGATGGCGGTCCAGTGCCCAGTAATAGTGCTCCCGGTAATGGGTTGACCAGCGCGGGTGACCCGAACGATAGCCAAGCTGACGTGCTTCCCGGGCCTGCTGCACGGCGGTCTGGGCGTAATAATGTGCCTTGTCGTGCTTGACTTGAGCGATGCGCGAGTAAGAATGGCGCTGGCCGCGGCCGTGATTGTAGCGGCGATGCTCGACGCCTCGGGCGTGCCGGTACTGTGGGCTTTCGACATGTATTGAAGCATGTCCGGTCAGCACTGTCGCGCGCGAAGGCTGGGCATCGGCGTTGCCGGCAAAAAGCGCAAAAGCGACGGCGAGGCTTAGGATCAGGGTCTGGGTTCTCATGTGACAGTCTCCTTATACGTGTTGGGGACAACGTGTTGCAGGGACAGTCTGCGCCGGGGCTGCTGAATCCGGTCTGAATCCCGGCTTCAGCCATGATTCAGGAAGTTGGGCCGTTCAGGAAGCCGAACTGGATGTGGTTGTCGTCGCGGGAGTCGTTGCGGGAATCTCGGTGGTCGCGGCCGGTCGCCGGCGATAGCGCGCCCGTAGCGTGACCCACAGCACCCCGGCGATGACCAGCGTTCCGCCGGCCAGCAGCCGCGGTCCGGGCTCGTCACCGCGCAGCATCACGCCCAAGACCACGGCCAGCACCGGGACCAGCAAAAGCCACGGCGTGACGGTATTGATCTCGTGGCGTTGAACCAGCCAGTAAAAAGTCCCGTGGCCGATGATCGAGGCGCCGATTGCCGAATAGACGATGGCTGGCAGGGCCGGTGAGCCCCATCCTGCCGCGGACAGGGCCGGTAGAGGCTGCTCGATCCATACCGCCAGCAGCGCCAGCGGCAATAGTGACAGAAGCGCATTCCAGGCCTGGAAACTGAACAGCCCGACGCCGCTGATGCGGCGCATGAAAATCGTTCCCAGGGCCAGAAAGAAGGCTGAGCACATTACCAGCAGCAGCACGTCCAGTTGCGCCAGCACGATCGGGTCCAGGCCGACCACGAGCACGCCGCAGAATGCCAGCCCAATTCCGCTTGCGGTTCGCCAGCCGATTTTTTCCCCCAGCACCAGCACCGCCAGCAGGGTGGAAAATGGCACGTAGACTTGCATCAGGATGGCGATCGAGGAGATATCCGCCGAACGCGCCAGGGCTGTGAAGACCAGTCCGAAATGCAGTGCGCCCATGCACCAGCAGGCAGCCAGCAGGTTGAACCATTGCCCCGGCCGGGGAAGGCGAAGAAACGGAAACAGCAGCCCAAGAACCAGCCCGAATCGGAGCGCGGTGACTGTAATCGGCGGCAAGTCGTCCACCGCGATCGCCGAGGCGATGAAGTTGCCGGCCCAGATCAGGCAGGTCAGCAACAGGGCGGTGATATGGGGAACGGGCATGAGCAAAATTCCTTGCTGACCGGATCGGTCCGGATGACGGAGGATGCCTGAATCACCGCCGTTGAAGACACATCTTGCGCTTACCGGGTGGCCGAAAGGTGACGATCCGGGTTCAATAGCTGACCAATATTGTCACTTGCCATGCGTCGGTCTATGCGTCGATGCAATTGCTTTGTGCCCGAGTCACGGGCTTTTCAGCCCCTTATTCTAAAAACGGCACGGTGCTTGCATTAGTCATGGTGCGATTCATTTAGTCAGGACATTCAAATGTTCGAGATCAGCGAACTCAACTGCGAAGGACACGACATGGAACTCAACAGCATCGAAACGGCAAACTTTGACGCCATGATTGCCGAAGAAGCGGTGATCAACTGGCTGATCGGTCTCGAAACCGACGACTTGGGCTACGAGCTGGCCGATCAGGGGCCAGCGGAAAATTCGGACTGTCAGTCCGGCCACCAGTCCAACCACTGAAATTCCCGGGGAAGGGGAACCCCCCTGGCGGCGAGACGGGTCTGAAGGGGGCCCGGCCGCCGGCCCGGATCGCAAGGTCCGGGTTCAGGGAAAGCCGGCGCACTCGCTTTCGCGGCGAGTGCGCTTTTTTCCGCATCGCCGGTATTGCAAGCAAGGCTCGGCCTTTCGCTATTCCACCGTCACCGACTTGGCCAGATTTCTGGGCTGATCCACATCCGTCCCGCGCAGCACGCCGACATGATAGGCCAGCAACTGCAGTGGAATGACCTGCAGGATGGGCGAGGCCGTGGTGTGTGCAATTGGCAGTTTCACGACCTCGATCCCGCCGCCGCTGGTCAGGGTGACGTTCTGGTCGGCAAACACCACAACCTGCCCGCCCCGCGCGCGAACTTCGTGCAGATTGGACTTCAGTTTTTCCAGCAAGCGGTTGCTTGAGGCTGAAACGATGACAGGTAAATCCTCGTCGACCAGGGCCAGCGGGCCGTGCTTGAGTTCGCCGGCCGCATAACCCTCGGCATGGATGTAGGAAACTTCCTTGAGCTTGAGCGCGCCTTCCAGTGCAATCGGGAATTCCGGCCCCCGGCCCAAAAACAGGGCATGCTGCTTGTCGGCAATGTCGGCGGCCAGTTCCTCGATCCGATCATCCAGCGACAGGATCTCGCGCGCCTGCTGCGCCACCTGGCCGAGAGCCTCGACAACCGAATCCTGGCTTTTCCGGTCGAGACCGTGTCCGCGGCCCAGTGCGACCCCCAGCAACAGCAGCAGGGTCAACTGGGTCGTGAAAGCCTTGGTCGAGGCCACGCCGATTTCCAGTCCAGCCCGAGTCATCAAGGTGTGGTCGCACACCCGCGTCAGTGCGCTTTCGGGCACGTTACAGATGCCGAGCCGGGCCAGATAGCCCCTTTGCCCGGCCATCTCCAGTGCGGCCAGAGTGTCGGCAGTCTCACCTGACTGCGAAATTGCGATCATCAATGTGCCCTCGGGCACGGCCGGCTCGCGATAGCGGTATTCGCTGGCGATCTCGACCATGACCGGGATCCCGGCCATGGCTTCGATCCAGTAGCGTGCCACCATGCCGGCGTGGTAGCTGGTGCCGCAGGCCAGGATGTGGATCGCCCGGGTCCGGGCCAGCAGCTCCGAATCCAGGCCCGGCAGGATCTTGCGGCCTTCCAGGTAGCCATCCAGTGTTGCCGCGATCGCCCCGGGCTGCTCGTGGATTTCCTTGAGCATGAAGTGGCGAAACGGGCCTCGATCGGCACTATCGGCCGGGATCGACGAGATTCGGGATGGCCGCTGCACCGGGTTTGCCTCGCGGTCTGTCACGCGGATTCCGTCGCGACTGATCTCGGCGATGTCTCCGTCTTCCAGATAGACCATCTGCTGGGTCAACGGGACCAGGGCAGCGGCATCCGAGGCCAGGAAATGTTCGCCTATGCCGACGCCGATCACCAGCGGACTTCCCTGGCGCACGCCCCAGACCTGGTCCGGCTGTCGGGCATCGAGAACGGCCAGGGCGTAGCTGCCTTCCAGACGTGGCAGTATCTGTGCGAGTGCCGAGTACATGTCTTCGGTCTGTTCCAGCGCCCGGGCAATCAGGTGCGCAATTACCTCGGTGTCGGTCTCGGAGGTGAATTCGAAGCCAGCCTGTTCCAGTTCGGACTTGAGGACCTGGAAATTCTCGATGATGCCGTTATGAACCACGGCGACCCGCGGCTGCGAGGTGTGCGGGTGGGCATTGATTTCGCTAGGCCGTCCGTGCGTGGCCCAGCGGGTATGGGCAATGCCGGTATGCCCGGCCAGTCCCGGCGGCAGTGACTTGGTCAGGGCAGAAATCTTGCCGGCTGCGCGCTGTCGCACTAGTCGTCGATGGTCATCCATAATGGCGATGCCGGCGGAATCATACCCCCGATACTCCAGACGCCTGAGTCCATCGAGCAGAATCGGAACCACGTTCCGATCTGCTGCAGCCGCTACAATTCCACACATGAATATTTCCAGAGTCCGCCGCAATGATTGCGCGATGATAGCAGCGACGGTTGTCATGGCGCTGTGTGCTTTGGTGTTGTCGTCATTGGCTTTGGCCGAGCAGGAGGAGTTCCTGCGCGTCCAGCTTGACGAGCAGGGAAAGGCCTCGGCACTGCAGGTGGCCGTAGCCCGCTATCGCAACGGTGACGGGATCACAGTTGATCTGGTCTCCGCGGTACACGTGGCCGATCGTGAGTATTTCCAGGCCATCGAAAACCGTCTTTCGGACTACCATCGGGTGCTGTACGAAATGGTCGCCGATCCCGAAGGCGCCCCGGCTCCGGTCGCCCCCTCGATGTCGGTGATCGGGCTGATGCAGGGCGGCATGAAAAATGCGCTGGGGCTGGCATTTCAGCTCGACGAGATCGACTACGCCAGCCCTACCTTCGTACACGCCGACCTGACGCCGCGCGAGTTTTCCAGCATCATGCAACAGCGCGACGAATCTCTGGTCGGCCTGCTGGTGCGTGCCTGGGCGCTGGGCCTGGCCGATCCTGGCGCGACCGCAAGCGCCGATGCAGAACTGTTCAAGGTGCTGTTTGCCAGCAATCGGCAGCTTGCATTGCGCCGCATGCTGGCACGGCAACTGGTCGATCAGTCCAGTCTGTTCGACAGCATTTCGGGCGATGACGGAACAACCCTGATCGAGGGGCGCAACACGCGCGCGCTGGAGGTGCTCGCGCGCGAACTGGAAGCGGGCTACACCAACTTCGCGATCTTCTACGGCGCCGGCCACATGCCGGACTTCGCACGCCGGCTGGAACGTGATTTCGGATTCCGGCACGTCGGCACCGAGTGGCTTACGGCCTGGAATCTGGAAAACCGGTAATGCTGTGTTTTTCTTCGTATGCCGACTACAAAGGCCTGTTTGATTCCGAACCGGGCTTGTTCGAGGCACGCTGGCTCTGGGGCCAGCGGTTGCGACAGACGACCGGTAACAGTGGCTTCTATGAGGGCTGGTGCGGGCTGTGCGGGAAGCCGGCCCGATTCGAATATGGCGGCGGCCCCGACGAACCCGTAAATCTCCGCGAAGACCTGCATTGCCGGCATTGCTGCCTCAATGCCCGCAATCGCGCGGCACTGGCACTGCTGCGCGAGTGCCTGCCCGGATCCGATGCGCGCGTCTATGCCACCGAGCAGGCCTCGCCGGCCTTCCGCTGGTTGACGCAAAGCTACCCGAATGCCGTTGGCAGCGAGTACTTTGACGATCAAAGCGCTTCGCGCCTTCAGGCTTATCTGAATTCCTTGTTCGACGCGCCCACGGCATTGAATTATGAGGATGCCACCGCGCTGAGTTTCGATGATGGCGAGTTCGATGCGTTGCTTTCCAGCGACGTGCTCGAACACATTCCCGATTACCGCAGGGCACTGGGCGAATTCGCCCGCGTGCTCAGGCCCGGGGGCAATCTGATATTGACCGTGCCGTTCATCGACTCGCAGCCAGAGTCCATCCTGCGTGCCGAGATCGACGATGAGGGCAACACGATTCACCATGTCGAACCCGAATACCACGGCGACCCGGTATCGCCGCACGGCGTGCTGGCCTATCACACCTTCGCCTGGGATTTGCTCGATGCAGCCCGCGAGGCGGGCTTTGAAACGGCACAATGGTGTTTGCCATGGCAGCCGGCACAGGGACTGTTCACGAATCTTTGGACGATGCACGCACGGTCATGACGGAGGGCGTGCACGATGTGCGGTAGCTCAATTGGTTTCAGGTTCAACTTCGGCAGGTCTGCCGGGCGACGTGGTAAATCATTGGAATGCGTGAGAATCAAATGAAGAGATTGCTTAAGTTTTCAGCAATATTCGGCATTGCGCTCGTTTTGGCGGTTCTTGTCCTTCTCGGTTTTTGGCGCCTGCAGCCCGAAAGCGAGGGCCGGTCGCCGGGCGAGGAACGGGCTTACGCGCCGACACAATACCTGCGAGCCGTTCATTGGTTTGGAGATGCATGGCCGATCAATTTCTGGAATACGGATCTCGAGTCTCGGGCGGAAAAAGATTTTCGACAGATCGCCGAAGACGGTTTCAATACTGTAGTGCTTGTAATTCCCTGGCCAGGATTCGCGCCGAACCCGGAATCGGGTCAGCTCAGCGAAGCTCGAAAGGAACGTTTGCTGACTTTGATGCGCACTGCTCGTGAACTTGGATTAAAAATCGTATTGAGGGTGTCCTATGCATGGGATGCAACCGACCACGAAGCAGGTCGGCGACTGAGGGGTTTGTGGCTGAACGACGAATATTTGCACGGCTGGCTGGAGCATCTGGAATCACTCTGGCATCTGGTTGAAAATGAGCCAAATTTCCAATTTGCCTTCTTTTCCTGGGAAGATCTTTGGGCGATATTCAGCTTTGCCGACGCAGACTTCGGGACTCGATTGAAAGCCGCCCGAGACTCGGGCTTCCAGAGTTGGTTATCAACCAGCTATGCCATTACCGAAGTGACGGAACACTATCGCCAACCCTTCTCGAACTGGTCCGAAGTGCCGCTTCCACAACGTGATGAACCCGCGTTTCAGTTGTTGCTGGAGTTCGTGGACTATTCCTGGATCCACCGTTTCTTTGTTCCGGCAAAGCAGCGCTTTCCGCGATTGTCGATGGAAATCAGGATCGACAGCGATGGCATCTATGATGGCGAAACCCTTGTTGAATGGTATGGACACCACTCAGCGTGGAAACTGCCCGACGCTGAATGGGTGACTTTGTACTGGACTCCCTCCATGGGTGGTCAGAACATCGGCGAAATCCTGAGCCCGGAGTCGGCTGCCGAGCGTCTGGACTGGTGGATGCGACAGGTTGAAGAACATACCGGCGGCAAAAAAATCTTCATCGGGCAGTTTCTCGCAGAAGACTTCACTCCGGGGTATGAGAGGAATGGGAGAATCGCCCGTGACCAGGTGCCGGAGTTTCTTTCACTTGCCAGTGAAGTGTTGGCCAGCAGAACCCATGGCTATGGCTTGTGGGCATGGTCGGACTACGGTCACGACGTTATCGCATCACCGCAGTTTTTTAATGGATTGCATTCGTGGCAACATGCTCCCGGGGTGACCTTGCTGGATAATGGTATTGGCCTGGCGCCCGAAAGCTGGATTCGGCAACGCGTTTCACGTCATGAATACCATGCTCCCGGTGGGCCGGACAAGTCTGAGATCTGTGTTACAGCCTCGCCGAGAGAAAACTCCAGCGCAGTTCTGCAGGTTCGGGATGCATTGGCTGACATCCGGTTGGGAACTTTACGATTCGACGGGCCCTCTCGCAAACAATGTCTCATTGTTGAAGTTCAAGACACTATGGATGTTCACCTGAAGGCTGTAGATGACATTCTGATAGAGCGGGTTACAAGTATCGGTTTCGTGCAGAGAAGTGGCATGCGTGACATCGATAAGAAAGCTAAACCAGTTGCCGCTGCATATCGCATGCTGAATGAGTCCCTGAAGCAACAGCAGATGAATCTGCAGCCATTATGGCCTGATCAATGGATGGGCGCGGAAGCCCGGATTGCCTTTGAAATCGCCGTGGGAGAGAACGAGTTGCTTCTCCAGACCTTCATTCCGGAACAGTGGCCGGTGCAGCCGGACATCGAGGTTTGGATCAATGGACGCCTCGAAGCGCGAGTGCCTTGTCAATCCGGCGCAGAGTATCGTTTCGATCTGACTGGCGAGCCATTATATAAGCCTGTAATGGTGCGCTTGATCAGCAGCCAGACTCACCGTGTCCCGGGAGACGAGCGAGAGCTTGGGTGCATAATCAAGGAGCTGGCTCCAGTTGCTGGCACCGCGGTAGAGCCGGAAAGGGGGCGGACTCTTTCAATCAGCCCTTTGCGACCTGATCCAGGTGTTCGCCCAGACGCAGTGCCAGCGCGGTCAGCGTCAGGGTTGGGTTAACAGCACCCGCAGTGGTGAAAATGCTGCTGCCGGCGACATAAAGATTTTCGACGCCATGGACTTGGCAGTCGGTGTTGACGATGCCGTTTTCCGGGCTTTCCGACATTCGGGTTGTACCCATATGATGTGAACCATAGCCGATCCTCGAGGGATTCCGTTCGCGCAGCCATGCTGGAATGCGCACGCGGCCAAGTCCAAGGCGGCCGAAGTGTCGTCCCAGCGCATTCGCCACCGTGACCATGCCCTGCCAGTCAATTTCGCGCAGCTTCCAGTCCAGCCGCGTTCGGGGTATGCCAAGAGCATCGGTTTCGTCCGAAAGCAGGACGCGGCTTTCGGGGTTCGGCGCCTGGGCCATCATTGCCTGCAGCGTCATGAGCTCTTCGTCACCGCACTGCGCGTTGAAGAAATGCCCACTGAAGTTCAGGCAACGATAGGTTGCCAAGGCTCGACGAGTCATTGTTACGGCCAGTCCAACCCAGTGGTCGCCATCCTTGCGAAGCGCTCGCTGTCCATTGCACCAGGAATAGTCGTGGGGTACAAAATCAATCAGGTTGACGTGTGGATGCTCCATGAAGAATCGTCCGACCCGACCGGCCGCATTCCCGATCCGGTTATCGTGCTTGCGATTGGCGAAGAGAAGAATTCGCGCATTTTCGATACCGCCGCAGGCGAGAATGAAATGCCGTGCCCGAATCTTTCCGCCTCGGCCATTCAGTGTGCTAATCCGGGCGGCGTGGATGCGGGAATAATGGTTGTCCGGCACAAGGTCGGTCACGTTTGCGTTTAGCAATACCATGATCTGTGGCGATTGTTGCAATTCATCGCGAAATTTTTCGCCCAAACGGGTCACAGGTCTGCTGAATCGGTACAAACGTTGGCGGAAAACAGAGCCTTCGATGTTCTTGGCGCCATCCTCCGCGTTGAGAAAGTTCTGCGGCTCAAATGAGCTTCCACCCAGATCCAGAATTTCAGCGGCACGCGGGTAGTAGCGCTTTACCTGCGAGTACTCGATTGGCCAGCCGCTATGCTCTACCCATTCCTGCTGCTCGAAATCTTCGCTGTCCATTGTGGAACACCAACCGCCCCAATGGTTGCTTGACCCGCCGAAAAAACGCAGTCGCGATCCGGTCAACGAGTAGCGAATCCCGGTTACTTCACCGTCGTACAGTGCCTGTGTGGCGACGTCGAGTTCCAGCCCGCCTGATTCGATAACAATCACCGAATGGTGTTGTCCCAGAAGGCGCGCCAGCACGATGCCGGCGATCCCACCGCCCACAATCGCGAAATCGGCTTCCCGGTCCAGCCTGGTTTCGGGGTTACGGGCATCCAGCAACATCGATTCAGCCCCTCACGGAAAGTGCGCACAGTGCGCATTCCAATTCCGACAGCAGCCAGCCGTTCAGTTCCAGGCTTTGGCCGGCGTCGAACTGGCGCCGCGTCATCTCCCGCAGGCGGCTACCGACTGCTTCGAGGTCGAGCGTGGTGACTGCGCCTTCATCTTGCCAGTAAAGGTCAGGGAGTTCAGGGAGCGATGCAATCCACTCCACTTTTGAGCGTGTGTCCAGCGCCCGTTCACCGATGGCGTAAATTTGTTCCGACGGAAGTCCGGAAATCCTTGCGGCAAGAACTGACCAGCCATAATCGGAGGCGGTCCGGCGATTGCAGCCGACCGGCAGAAGCAGGGCCGCCGGGAGTCCCAAAGCCATGGCTTGAAGCACAATTCTCCGTCGCACCTTTGGCTGCTCCTTAAATCTCGTTCGCCATATTTTAGTGTACCGCGTCATAGATTCCGCGGCATTGTAGAAAGCACCCGAGTCGATAGAGCAAGGCTGAATGAGTCTACATGTCTGGGTATAGTGCGTATTTTCCCGTGGCGCCAGGGCGCCGCTACAGGTAGACTTCGGCCTTTGATCCGATCCGGAGTCCGATGATGCCGCGCCCCTGCCGATTCTTTCTGCTTCCCGCCGGGCTGATTGCCGGTTTGCTCGTTTGCGCCTGTTCCGAGCAGCCGGATGAAGCGCCCGCAGCCGAAACCACTGTTCTGGAATACCCCGAAACCGCCACGGTCGAGGTGGTCGATAACTACCACGGCACGGAGGTGGCCGATCCGTATCGCTGGCTGGAAGACGATGTGCGCGAGTCGGCCGAGGTGGCGGCCTGGGTGGCGGCGCAGAACGAGGTGACGCAGGCCTATCTGCAAGGATTGCCGATGCGCGCGCAGTTCGCCGCGCGGCTGAAGACGCTGTGGAATTACGAGCGTTTCGGGGTGCCGGTCAAGCGCGGCGAGCGTTATTTCTTTACCCGCAATGACGGCCTGCAGAATCAGTCGGTGCTGTTCGTGCAGGAGGGGCCGGAAGCTGAGGCGCGCGAGTTGATCGACCCCAATGGCTGGTCCGACGACGGCACGGTCAGCCTGGCGCAATGGGTGCCGGGGCCGGAAGGGCGCTATATCGCCTACGGCATTCAGGACGGTGGTTCGGACTGGCGCACCTGGCGGGTGCTGGACGTGGATTCCGGCGAGTTGCTGGAAGACGAGCTCGAATGGCTGAAGTTCACCTCGGTCGCCTGGGACGCCGACGGTGAGGGCTTCTTCTACAGCCGCTATCCGGCGCCGCAAGCCGGTGCCGAGTTCCAGTCGCTGAACCTGAACCAGAAAGTGTTTTATCACCGCCTGGGCGATGACCAGGCCGACGACCGGCTGGTCTTTGAGCGCCCGGACGAGCCGGAGTGGGGTTTTTCCACGGCCGTGACCGAAGATGGGGATTACCTGGTCATCACCATCTTCCACGGCACCGACAACCGCTACCGCGTGGCGTACAAACGTCTGGACGAAGACGATTCCGAAGTAGTCATGCTGATTGACGAGTTCGCGCACGACTACAGCTTTGTCGGCAATGACGGCGACCGGTTCTTCTTCTACACCAACGATGGCGCGCCGAAATACCGGATTGTCGCGATCGACCTGGACACCCCGGAGGCACGTACCGAACTGGTCGCCGAGCGCGAACATGTGATGCGCGGCCTCAGCCTGGTCGGCGGGCACTTTATCGCCAGTTACCTGGAAGACGCCAGGAGCGCGGTGCGAGTGTTTGACCTGGAAGGCAAGCTGGTGCGTCAGGTCGATCTGCCTGGAATCGGATCTGCTGGTGGCTTCAACGGCTCGCCATCCGAGCGCGAGACGTTCTACAGTTTTTCGAGCTTCAATCGCCCGCCGACGCTGTATCGTTACCGGGTCGATTCGGGCGAAAGCGAAATCTGGCGCCAGGCCGAGGTCGATTTCGACCCGGAGGCCTATCGCGTGCGCCAGGTGTTCTACGCATCCGGCGACGGCACCCGGGTGCCGATGTTCATCGTCCATCGGGCCGATGTCTCGTTCGACGGCGGCGCACCGACCCTTCTGTACGGCTACGGCGGCTTCAATATCTCGATCACGCCGTCGTTCTCGGTGTCCAATCTGGCCTGGATGGATGCCGGTGGCGTGTACGCGGTTGCCAACCTCCGGGGCGGCGGCGAGTATGGGCGTGAGTGGCACCAGGCCGGCACCAAAACCAACAAGCAGAATGTATTCGACGACTTCATTGCCGCGGCCGAATATCTGATCGACGAAGGAATCACGACCCCTGAGCAGTTGGGGATCCACGGCGGATCCAACGGCGGCTTGCTGGTCGGCGCGGTGACCAATCAGCGGCCCGAGCTGTTCGCCGCCGCCCTGCCGGCGGTCGGCGTGATGGACATGCTGCGCTTCGACCGCTTCACCGCCGGGCGCTTCTGGGTCGACGATTACGGCTCATCGTCGAATCCGGATGAGTTCGCGGCCCTCGGAGCGTACTCGCCGTATCACAACATCACCAATGGACGTGAATATCCGGCCGTGTTGGTGACCACGGCCGATACCGATGATCGCGTGGTCCCCGGTCACTCGTTCAAGTATGCCGCAGCGCTGCAGGCCGCCGAGACCGGCGACGCGCCGGCGCTGATCCGGATCGAGACCCGTGCCGGTCACGGCGCCGGCACGCCGGTGCAGATGCTGATCGACCTGTACGCCGACCAGTGGGCGTTCCTGGCCGCGCATACTG